>CAJYJO010000010.1 GCA_913774845.1 uncultured Microbacterium sp.
CCAGGCGAAACGCGTGTGTACCGGCGCTTCGTCATACCCGGAGCCCCCGTGGGGCGATGCCCCCCCAGCGGGAGCGACGCACGGCGCCGCAGAGGCGTCAGGATGCCGATCGCGTCCGCCCGTAGGACGCCTACGAGAACGCGCCGACCCCCACGGAGGGAGCCGGCGCGTTGCGTCGGAGATTCTTCGCTCAGCCGGTGTTCTGCAGACCGGCGGCGACGCCGCTCACCGAGAGCAGCAGCAGGCGCTGGTGCTCGGCATCCGGAGTCGGGTTCTCGGCATCCGCGTCGCGGAGCGCGCGCAGGGCCCGCAGCTGCAGCAGCGACAGGGCGTCGACGTAGGGGCTGCGCATCTTCACGGCGCGCTGCAGGATCGGCTTGTTGCCGAGCAGGTCCCCTCCGGTGATGCGCTCGACCCACGAGCGGGTGAGCAGCATCTCGTCCATCACGAGCTGCGCGAGGTCGTCGCGGTCGCCGAGCGCGAGGTAGCGGCGGGCGATGCGCTCGTCGGCCTTCGCGAGGCTCATCGCGACGTTGTCGATCATCGTGCGGAACAGCGGCCACTGCTCGTACGCATCGCGCAGGCGCTGCTCGTCGCCGACGGCGTCGAGGGCGGTGCCCAGGCCGAACCAGCCGGCGAGGTTGATGCGGGCCTGTGTCCACGAGAAGACCCAGGGGATGGCGCGCAGGTCTTCGAGCGACTCCACCGACAGCCCGCGGCGTGCCGGACGCGAGCCGAGAGCGAGGTGACCCAGCTCTTCCATCGGCGTGACCGTGGCGAACCAGGGCGCGAAGCCCGGCGCCTTCACGAGGGCGAAGAAGCGCTCGCGCGAGGCGACGTCCATCGTCTCGGCGACGTCGGCGAAAGCCTCCGCGGCACTGCGGTTGCGGCGCTCGATCGAGGGGGAGGATGCCGTGAGCACGGCGGCTGCGACCTGGTCGATGTGGCGCATCGCGATGTCGGCGTCGCCGTAGCGGGCGAAGATGACCTCACCCTGCTCGGTGAGCTTGAACCGGCCGTCGACCGAATGCGGCGGCTGGGCGAGGATCGCGGAGTTGGCCGGACCACCGCCGCGGCCGAGCGCCCCGCCGCGACCGTGGAAGAGCGTGAGCTCGATGCCCTCGGCCTCGGCCCAGGTCGAGATCTTCGCCTGCGCCTCGTAGAGCGCGAGGTTGGCGGCGACAGGACCGACGTCCTTCGACGAGTCGGAGTAGCCGAGCATGACCTCGAGGCGTCGGCCCGTGGCATCCAGTCGGCTGACGAAGGAGGGGTGCGTCACGATCTCGGCGAGGATGCCGGGCGCCGCCTGCAGGTCGGCGAACGTCTCGAACAGCGGGATGACGTCGAGGATCGGGAGCGCTTCGCCCGGGCCCATCGCGTAGGAGGCCAGCTCGTGGACGTTCGCGAGGTCTTCGGCCGACTGCGTGAACGACACGATGTAGCGCCCGGCCGCGCGGGGGCCGAAACGCTCCTGGACATGCGCGATGGAGCGGAAGACCTCGAGCACCTCGTCGGTCTGCTCGCTTCGTTCGCCTCCGGCGCGCAGCTCGTCGAGCACCTTGCGGTGAACGGCCGAGTGCTGGCGCACCTCGAGTTCGGTGAGGTGGAAGCCGTAGGTCTCGACCTGCCACACGAGGCGCTGCAGGGCGCCGTACGCCTGGCGTGCGGCGCCCGCGGCGACCAGCGAATCCTGCACCGTCCGCAGGTCGGTCAGCAGATGCTCGGGATCGCGATACGCGAGATCGGCGTTGCGCGTGCGGGTCGCGGCGATCTTGCGTGCGAGCAGCAGCAGGATACGACGGTGCGGCTCGTCGGGCGAGCGCTCGGCGATCTCGGCTGCGGCGTCTTCGTCGGCGGCCCGCAGGCGGTGCCACAGCGCGACGAGTGCGTCGCTCGGCGGGGTGGTCTCGGCATCCAGGGTCAGGCCGCGCCCGACGCGCTGGGTCGTGCGCTCGAGGCCCAGGAGCACGTGCTCGCTCGCGATCGCGGCGGCCTTGCGGGTGACGGATGCCGTGACGAAAGGGTTGCCGTCGCGGTCGCCGCCGACCCAGGATCCGACGCGCACGAACGGCCGGACGATCGGAGCGCGGGATCCCGCGTTCTCTCCCTGGAGGATGTCGTCGATGCGGCGGTAGACGCGCGGGACGGCGGTGTAGAGCGTCTCGTCGAAGACCGACATGACCGAGCGGACCTCGTCGACGGGAGAGGGCTTCTCGCGGCGCAGGGGTGCGGTGCGCCACAGCGTGTCGATCTCTTCGAGCATGCGTCGCTCGGCACGACGGCTCTCGGCGCCGCCCTCGGTCGCGTCGTCGTGCTCCGAGAGCAGCTCCGACAGGCGGCGGATGCTCGTCGAGATGGCGCGGCGGCGGGCCTCGGTGGGGTGGGCGGTGAAGACCGGGTGGAAGCGGAGCGCCTGTAGGCGGGCGAGAGCGGTCTCTTCGCCGACCTCGCTCGACAGGCGCTCGAACGCGCTGGCGATCGTGTCGGGGATGCCGCTGCGCGACGGCTGATCGCCGCGCTCGCGCAGCACGCGCACGCGCTGGTGCTCCTCGACGAGGTTGACGAGGTGGAAGTAGGCCGTGAAGGCCCGCGCCACCTCGTCGGCGCGCTCGATCGAGAAACCGTCGGCGATGGCCGCGGCCCGCTCGAACGCCTCGGGCGTCTCGTCGGTGTAGGCCTGGATCGTCGCCGAGCGCAGCCGCTCGACGTCGTCGTACAGTCCGGGGGAGCCGCTCTCCTGAAGCACACGTCCCAGGAGAGAGCCCAGCAGGCGCACGTCGGCACGCATCTGTTCGGGCAACTCCTGGCCGGCTTCGAAGCGGCCCACGAGGTCGATGGCCTCGGTCGGGGTCAGTTCACGCACACGCCCCAGATTATCGGCGTCGCGGGCGGGCTGATTCACGTGTAACGCCGTGCGACAGCAGCCCGGCTCCGAACTCCGGAGTTTCTCCGGTGATGAGGCATGGTCGCCGCAGCAAATGGGGTGGTCGGGGCGTGGCATCCGGAATTCTCCGGAGTTCGGCGAGAGCGGGGAGTCCGGGGCCCGGCAGCGTGGGGTCCG
Organism: uncultured Microbacterium sp.; assembly: GCA_913774845.1. Lineage (GTDB taxonomy): Bacteria > Actinomycetota > Actinomycetes > Actinomycetales > Microbacteriaceae > Microbacterium. The sequence continues at coordinate 3,062 of CAJYJO010000010.1, forward strand.
GGGCTCGGGGGAGTTCGTGGCTCGGCGGGGGGGGGGGGGGGG
>CAJYJO010000011.1 GCA_913774845.1 uncultured Microbacterium sp.
GCGTCGCCCAGGGCGGCTCCTACACCGTCACCGTCACCGGACTCACCCCCGGCGAACAGATCTCGGCGATCCTGCGCAGCACCCCGCTCACCATCACCGGCATCCCCGCCGCCGACGCCGCCGGAAAGGTGACCTTCCGCGTCACCGTCCCCGCCGACTTCGCCACCGGAGCCCACACCCTCACCATCACCCGCGCCGACGGCACCACCCTCACCCCCCTCACCCTCGAGGTGGTCGCGGCGAGCTCCCTGGCCACGACAGGAGGCGCGGTCTCGTTCGCCGCGCTCCTCGCCGGGGCGGGTGCGGTGCTGGCCGGAGCCGTGATGCTGGTGGTCCGCCGCCGCCGCCGCGAGCGCGCCTGACCCGGAGCGGAGGACATCCCGGCGAGCGGAGGATCGCCCGGCCGGGATGGTCCTCCGCTCGCCGTTTCCCCTCCGCGCGCGCACCGCGGATCGCGGCGCCGAGCCGCCCCCGCCCCGCGCCGCCCCGCCCGAGCGCAGCCCCGCCCCGCGCCAGCGCAGCCCCGCCCCCGCGCGACAAACGCCCCGCCGAGTCAGACACGCCCCGCTAAAGCGTTTGTCCCTCGCCGGGGCGTTTATCAGCGCCCCGCCCCGCGCCGCCCCGCGCAGCCCCGCCCCGGTCCCTCGCTGAGCGACACCCCGCGCCAGAGCGTGGGCGAGCGCTACCGCGTCGCGCGCTCCAACAGCTCGAGCACGTGCACGTATGACTCCCCCGTCGCCTTCGTCATGCCGAGCTCGCACGTGCGGTTGCACGACGCGTGCGCGTCGGCTCCCCACCCGGCGACCTCCGCCGCCTCGGGAGCCGTCGCGGCCTCGGTCAGCTCGGGGTGTAGCATGCCGCGATCGCCCGCGTACGCGCAGCAGCCCCACGCGTCGGGCACCCGCACCTCGGCCGCCACGGCCTCCCCCACCGCGCGCAGCGCCGGGTCGATCCCCAGCTGCGTCGACGAGCAAGTGGGATGCAGCGCCAGCAGCTCGGCCACCGGCGTCGGCGCGAGACGGGGAAGAAGAACGGATGCCGTGAAGGCCACGGCATCCAGAACCTCCACGCCCTCGTCGCGCAGCGTCGCGGCGAACCCCTCGGTGCAGCTCGACGCGTCGCACACCACGGGGAGCGCGCCGTCGCGGGAGGCGGCGCGCACGGCCGCGCGCACGCGCGCCGACATCGTCGCGTGCCCCTTCGCGTAGCCCTTCGACGACCACGGGGTTCCGCAGCAGAGCGCGTCGACGCCGTCGGGCACCACCGCCGCGACGCCCGCGCGCTCGAGCAGGCGCGTAAACGCGGCGGTCGCCCCGATGCCGTCGGCGGGACCGAACATGCTGCCCACGCAGGCCGGCAGGAACACCGCAGAGGGCTCGACGCCGGAAGAACCGACCACCGACCCCAGCGACCGCCGCGACGCGCCTCCGCCCGGCAGCTCCGCCGAGTACCGCGGCACCGTGTCGGTGCCGAGCACCGCGCGGGCGGCATCCGTCGCCGTGCGCACGAGCGGCAGCGGCACGGCCGCGGCCACGGACAGTGCCGCGGCCCCCGCCCGCGTCACCGCGCCCCACCCGGTGGCAGCCGCGGCCCAGCTGGCGGCGAGCACCGGATTGGCGTCCTCGCGGCGGAAGCGCTTCATCAGCGAGCCCGTGTTGATGAGTACGGGGCACGCGGTCTGGCACATGCCGTCGACGGCGCAGGTCTGCACGCCGTCGTAGTCGTAGTCCTTCTCGAGCTCCGCGGCCAGGGCTCCGTCGCCGCGCTCGCGGGCGGCGGTCGAGGCGCGCCGCACGACGATGCGCTGGCGCGGGGTGAGCGTGAGCGACCGGCTCGGGCACACCGGCTCGCAGTACCCGCACTCGACGCAGCGGTCGGCCTCGGGCTCGATCGAGACGGGCGTCTTGAGGTGGCGCATGTGCGCGCTCGGGTCGTCGTCGATGATGACGCCGGGGTTCAGGATGCCGCTCGGATCGAGCAGTCGCTTCAGCTCGACCATCACGTCGTACAGTTCGTCGCCGTACTGCCGGCGCACGTACGGGGCCATCGCGCGCCCGGTGCCGTGCTCGGCCTTGAGGTTGCCGCCGGCGTCGAGCACGAGGTCGACCATCGCGTCGGTGAAGCCCTCGAACCGGCCGAGAGCCGTCGCGCCCTCGAAGCGGTCGGTGAGCATGAAGTGGATGTTGCCGTCCTTGGCGTGACCGAAGATCACGCTGTCGTCGTAGCCGAAACGCGCGAACAGCTCCTGCAGCCCTTCGCACGTGTCGGCGAGACGCTCGACCGGTACGACGACGTCTTCGAGCAGCGCCGTGGTGCCCGAGGGCCGGGCGCCGGCGACCGAGGCGTACAGACCCTTGCGGAAGGTCCACGCGGCGGCACGGTCGGCTGCGTCGCTCGAGAACAGCGCCGGGGCCCGCAGCTCCTGCTCCGCGAGCACCCTCGAGCCGCTCTCCGCGAGCGCGCGCAGGGAGTCGAGGTCGTCCGCGTGGTACTCCACCAGCAGGGCAGCCTGCGTCGTCGCCTCGAAGCCGTGGATCGCGGCGGGCGTGCCGGCCAGACGCTGGCCGACGCGGAGGGAGGTGGCATCCATCAGCTCCAGCGTCGCCGCGCCCGTCGCCACCAGCGACGGGAGCGATCGCGTGGCCGCGTCGAGCGTGGGGAAGACCGCGAGAGTGGTGGCGATCGCGGGGCGGATCGGCACCGTGCGGAACGTCGCCTCGGCCACGAAAGCGAGGGTCCCCTCCGAACCGACGACGAGGTGCGCGAGCAGCGTCGCGGGGGTGTCGAAGTCGAGGAAGGCGTTGAGGGCGTAGCCCATCGTGTTCTTCATCGCGAACTGGCGCTCGATGAGGGCGACGCTCGCGGCGTTTCGCACGACCCTCTCGCGCAGCCGCATCAGTCCCTCCACCAGCGCCGGCTCGCGTTCGCGCAGCAGCGCGTCGGCGTCAGGCGCCGCCGTGTCGACGACGGTCCCGGATGCCAGCACCAGCACGAGTCCCTCGAGGGTGCGGTACGAGTTCTCCACCGTCCCGCACGCCATGCCGCTGGAGTTGTTCGCGACGACGCCGCCGATCGTGCAGGCGGCCTCGCTCGCCGGATCGGGGCCGAGGCGATGACCGTGCCGAGTGAGTCGCGCGTTGACCTGGCGCACCGTGGCCCCGGGCTGCGAGCGCACCCGGCGGCCGCCGTCGAGCACGTCGATGCGCCCGAAGCCCTGGCGCACGTCGACGAGGAGGCCGTCTCCCGACGACTGCCCCGACAGGCTCGTGCCGCCCGAGCGGAAGGTCACGGGCGTTCCGGATGCCGTGGCCCCGCGCAGGATCGCTCCCACCTCGGCCGCGTCCGCGGCGACGACGACGGCCTCGGGTGTGAGCAGATAGTGCGAGGCGTCGTTGGCGTACGCGACGCGGTCGATCGCCCGGGTGCGGATGCGCGCGGCATCGCCGACGGCCGCGGTGATCTCGGGGGCGATGTCGGGCGCTGCGAGGGTCATGCGTCGTCCTTCGAACGGTGCGGGAGCGGCATCACGCTTCTCCCTCGGGGGTCAGTGCCCGCGCGAGATCGGGGGCGGTCTCGACGAGGGCCCGGATGCCGTGCGGCGGCCCCGCGACGAGCGTCGAGGCGTGCGCGACGGCATGGGCTCCCCACTCGGCGGCCGAGGCGGCGGCGACGGCGAGGGGATCGGCGCCCGCCGCCGCGGCGGAGGCTTCGCGCGTGAGGCCGAGGAGGAACCCGGCGAGAGCGGCATCCCCCGCCCCCGCGGTATTGGCGACGTAGGGGGCGTCGGCGCGCGCGAAGACGGCGTGATCCGCCGTCACGGCGACGAGCCCGTCGGCGCCGAGGCTCGCGAGCACCGTGCCGACGCCGCGTCCGACGATCTCGCGGGCGGCGGCGATGACCTCGCCGAGGGTCGCCAGCGGACGCCCCACCGCGGCTGACAGCTCATCGGCGTTCGGGGTGAGCAGGTCGATCCCGGTCGGCTCGGCAAGCAGCGCGTCCAGCGCTGCCCCGCTCGTGTCGACCGCGAGACGCGCCCCATGTTCGCGCGCCACGGCCCGCACCGCCGTGAGGTCGACGAGGGTCCCGGTCCCGGACAGCTCCGGAAGGCTTCCCGAGATCACGAGCCAGGGAGTCGTGCGGGCCCCGAGCTCCTCGCGCAGCGCCGCGATCGTGGCATCCCACGCCTCCGGCGACAGCGGCGGGGTCGGGGCGTTGACCTTGGTGGTGGCGCCCTCGGCGTCGATGATCGAGGTGTTCACGCGCGTCGCCCCGCGCACCTCGACGATGCGCAGCAGCGGGGCGGTGAGTCCGCAGCGGGCGAAGCGCACGTCGTCGGCACCGAGCACGACGACCGCGGCGGTGTCCGCGCCGCCTGCGGCGAGGGCTGCCGAGACGTTCACTCCCTTGCCGCTGACCTCGCGCGTGTAGCTGTCGGCGCGGGTGAAGGCGCCGCGGCGCAGGGCGCCGACGCGGTAGGTCGCATCGATCGCCCCGGCGGCGGTGAGCGTGACGAAGCCGCTCATGCGCCCGCCCCCGCGCCGCCGACGCCGGTCACGACGCGGCCGGTGATGACGTCGAGCAAGCGGTGCACCTCCGCAGCGACGGCCGTACGGCCCGGGGCGAGCCAGCGGCGCGGGTCGATGGCATCCGGGTCCCGGTCCAGCTCGTCGCGGACGGCCGCGGTCAGCACGGTGTTCAGGTGCGTGCCGATGTTGATCTTGCGCATGCCCGCGCGCACGGCGCCGTCGATCCCGGCGTCGGCGACGCCGCTGGAGCCGTGCAGCACGAGGGGCACGGGGAGTTCCGCGGCGAGCCGGGCGATGAGGTCCTCGTCGAGGGTCGCGCTGCGCTCGCGCATGGCGTGCTCGCTGCCGACGGCCACGGCCAGGGCGTCCACCCCGGTGGCCGCGACGAAGCGGACGGCCTCGGCGACGTCGGTCCGCACGCCCGGGGCGTGGGCGCCCTTGCCGCCGATCTCGCCGAGCTCCGCCTCGATCCAGGCTCCCCCGGCGTGCACGCGGGCGGCGACAGCAGCGGTGCGCTCGAGGTTCTCGGCATCCGTCAGATGGGCGGCGTCGAACATCACGGAACGGACGCCGACGGCCAACGCCTCGTCGACGAGGGACTCGTCGGTGGCGTGATCGAGGTGCACGACGACGTCGACCCGGGCCGCGTCCGCCAAGCGCAGGGCCGCGGTGGCGGCCGGGGCGACTCCGCCGTGGAAGGCGATGGCGTTCTGCGACAGCTGCAGGATCACGCCCGTCTCGGCGGCCTCGGCGCCGGCGACGATCGCCTCGGCGACCTCGAGGGTGATGAAGTTGAAGGCTCCGACCGCGCGGTGCGCGGCGAGCAGATCGGGCATGTCGGCCAACGGCACGGCGGTGTCTCTCTTGTCGGGGTGGAACGGTTCGCGGGCCCGGCGGCTGATCGGCGAGACCGGTGGCGGAGCCTGTCGGAGCCTCCGGACGGATGGTCCCGGTCCCGTCGACAGGCTCAGGGACCTGGCATTGCGCGAGCCCGGTGGCGGAGCCGGCCGGAGCCTCCGGACGGATGGCCCCGATCCCGTCGACAGGCTCAGGGACCTGGCATTGCGCGAGCCCGGTGGCGGAGCCGGCCGGAGCCTCCAGGCGGGTGGTCCCGGTCCCTCCGACGGGCTCAGGGACCTGGCGTTGCGGGAGGGGATGGATGCCGGGACCCGGGCAGTCGTTCCGGGTCCCGGCATCCGGGATCAGACGTCAGCAGGAGGACTTGTAGACCGCGTCCTTGCCGTCGCCGTTGATGTTGTCCTTGGTGAGGATGGTGAAGCCGGTCTGGATCTTGGCCTCGGTGGATTCGCCCTTGAGGGCGGCGATGGCCTGCTT
>CAJYJO010000012.1 GCA_913774845.1 uncultured Microbacterium sp.
GCGTCGCCCAGGGCGGCTCCTACACCGTCACCGTCACCGGACTCACCCCCGGCGAACAGATCTCGGCGATCCTGCGCAGCACCCCGCTCACCATCACCGGCATCCCCGCCGCCGACGCCGCCGGAAAAGTGACCTTCCGCGTCACCGTCCCCGCCGACTTCGCCACCGGAGCCCACACCCTCACCATCACCCGCGCCGACGGCACCACCCTCACCCCCCTCACCCTCGAGGTGGTGTCCCCTAACGGTCTCGCGACCACCGGGGCCGGAATCCCCTTCGCGGCGGCCGTCTTCGGATTCGGCGCCCTGGTCGCCGGAGCGACCGTCCTCTTCCACCGCCGCCGCCGCGCCGGCCTCTGACGCCCCGCCGACAAGGAACGAATCGATGACCCGCACCCGTACCCTCATCGCCCTCGGCGTCGTCGGGGTCCTCGCCGCCACCGCGGCCGGGACCCCGGCGGTGGCCGCGCCCGCCCGCTCGGCGGCCGTGATACCCGAGGCGCCTCAGCCCGTGGCATCCTTCGACTTCGACACGGCCCCCGTCGACGGCGCCTTCTCCTCAGGCGACGCCCGCGCCGCCGTGCGCGGCACGGCCGACCTGGTCGCCGGGCGCGAGGGCCGAGGCACCGCGGCGCGTCTGTCGTCGGCGTTCTGGCTCGATGTGCGCACCGCCGACGGCGGCGGCCTGCTCGCGGGCGACGACGAGGTCACGATCTCCTACGACAGCCGACCCGCAGCTCAGGGCAACGTCGGGTGGACGGTGTTCGCCGCCGCCGACGCGGGAGCTCCGACCTATGGGAACGAGCGGTATCTCGGCATCCTGGATCGCACGACCGGTCTCACCGTCGAGCGCTACCGGAACGCCGGCGGACGCAACACCTCGGGCAACCTCACCACCGGCGGCACGACCGACTGGAAGCACATCGACCTCGTGCTGTCGGGGGACACCGCTCGCCTGTACGTCGACCAGAAGCTCGTCAGCGCCGCGCTCGACGGCCCCACGCTCGCGGAGATCCTCGGCGCGAACGGCGGAGTGCTGCAGGTCGGTAAGGCCAACTGGGGCGGGGGCGAATACTTCTCCGGCCTGATCGACGACCTCAAGATCTACGATCGCGCGCTCACCCCCGACCAGCTCGGCGTCGCCGGTGCCGCATCCGACGATCGCGCCGCTCTCGGCATCCCCTCCGTCGTGCTCGGCGACCTGCCCACGCAGGTGCGCGGGCAGGCGGTTTCGTGGTCGGCCACCGGTCCCGGTGCCGCACGCATCTCCGCGGACGGCGCGGTCGACACCCGCGGCCTCGGCGCCGACGGCGTCGCGGTGCGCCTCTCGGCCCAGGTGGCCGGCGACGCGGAGCCCCTCACGTGGGACGTCGTCCTCCAGGCTCCCGGCGGCGAGATCGCGACCTACGTCAAGACCGTCACCACCGTCGGCGGGGTGAAGGACGACCCGCTCGCCTACGACGACGACCGCCGCGCCGACTCGCTGTACGTCGCCTCGCGGGCCGCGGGCGAACAGCAGTGGCAACCGCTCAACCGCGGCCAGGCCATCCTCTCGGTGCTCTGGGACGACACGCAGGCCGCGAAGCCGTGGGCGCAGATGGGCTCGCCGAGTCTCTTCCGCGATGCCGACGGGCACCTGGGCGTCGTCGCCTCGCAGAACGACTCCACGAGCCGCATCTACGTCTGGCGGTCCACCGACGACCGCACCTTCACCGACCAGCAGGTGATCGACCTCGGCTCGGGCATCGTCTCGGCGCCCCGGATCATCGCCCTCCCCGGCGGTGGCTACCAGGCGCTGTGGACCGACCTGTCCAGCGGCGAGGGACGCGCGGCTGCGCTCTCCGCGCTCGACTCCTCGGCGACGGTCACCACCCCGACCCGCGCCGACGCCCGCACCGCCGACCTCGCCGGAGACGGCCTGCCCGCCTGGGCGAGCGACGCGACCGCCACCGCGGTGACCCCCGCCCAGTTCGGCGCGTTCGTCGACACCTACGTCGATCTGCAGAACACGGGAGTGGATGCCATCGCCGCCGACGTCGCGGCGGGCGCCGACGCCGCAGCCGTGCGCGGGGCCCTCCCCCGCACCGCGACGCTGCGCTACAACGACGGCAGTGCGAAGGACCTCCCCGTCCGGTGGGACTCCCAGCAGGCGGCCGCGGCCGCCGCGGCCGGTCCGGGGACGTACGAGATCCAGGGCGTCGTGCAGCAGCACGCGCAGCAGATGGTCTCGGACGCGCGGGCCGATCCGCACGTGTTCTACAACGAGGACGACGGCTACTACTACCTGACCGGATCGCACTACGGCGAGCCCAGCAACGGGCGCATCGACGAGGCGAGCAGCTACCGCAAGATCGGCCTGAAGCGCGCGACGACCCTCGACGGTCTCGCCGCGGCCCCCGAGCAGATCGCCATCGACCCCGATGACGGCACCGTCGGACGCGAGGGCCAGTACCCGAACACCTTCTTCGGGTGGGGCGGGTTCATCTGGGCCCAGGAGTTCCACAAGATCAACGGCCGCTGGTGGATCGTCGCGGGCATGAACCGCGGCTTCGCCCAGACCGGTGGCTGGTGCGACAACACCGTGCTGATCCCCTACACCGGGGACTCGGCATCCATCGCCGCCGGCGGCTTCTTCGACGAGAAGAACTGGGGCGAGCCCGTGGTCCTGGACGGGGCGGCCTTCGACGTGTCGTACTTCGAGCGGGAGGAGAACGGCGTCTCCCAGGGGTACTGGATCATGCCGAACGGCGGACGCCTGCTCGTGGGCAAGGCGCGCGGGGGCGACGGCGTCGTGCCGCTGCTGGACGGACCGCTGTCGACCATCTACCAGACCAGCCAGGTCTGGGAGCGCGGCAAGCAGGCGCCGACGCCGAGCGACACGAACGAGGGCCAGGACCAGGCCGTCGTGGAGGCGCCGTACATGATCTCGCACGACGGGCGCATCTACATCACCTACTCCGGCGGCACCGTCGACAAGTACTACGACCTGGGTCTGCTGACGGCCGACGCCGATGCCGACCTGACCGACCCCGCGAGTTGGACGCAGACCGCCTTCCCGGTGCTCGACACCAACGACACCTATCAGGGCCGGCTCGGCGCCGACGAGAAGACGGCCACCACGCAGACCGCGGGAACCGGCCACAACTCCTTCATCGAAGATGCGGACGGCAACCTCCTGCTGGCGTACCACGCGCGTCCCTACCCCGACCCGCACACCCGCACCGACCCGAACGGCGCCGGCGGTCTGTTCGACCCCGACCGCAACACGTGGTTCCAGTCGGTGAACGTGCGCGCCGACGGCCGACTCGACCTGACGCTGACGAAGGAGCAGGAGGTCGCGCCGCAGTTCCGCACCGTGACCGCGCGCATCACGATCGCCGGCGGTTCGACCCCGACGCCCACGCCGACGGCGACCGCGGAGCCGACCGCGACGCCCGAGCCGACCGCGACGCCGGAGCCGACCGCGACGCCTAGCGCGACGCCGACCGCGACGCCGGAGCCGACGGCGACGCCCACCGCGACGCCCGAGCCGACGGTCGCTCCGACCGGGCAGCCCACCGGACAGCCCACCGCCTCGGCCCAGCCGACGCCGGGCGCGACCGG
>CAJYJO010000013.1 GCA_913774845.1 uncultured Microbacterium sp.
GCGAAGGAGACCGGCTCGAAGAAGTTCGACTCGACCGTCGAGGTCGCGCTGAAGCTCTCGGTCGACCCCCGTAAGGCCGACCAGATGGTCCGCGGCACGGTCATCCTGCCCCACGGCACGGGTAAGACCGCGCGCGTCATCGTCTTCGCCAACGGCCCCGCGGCCGAGGCGGCCCTCGCCGCCGGCGCCGACGAGGTCGGTGGCACCGACCTCATCGAGAAGGTCGCCGCCGGCTACACCGCGTTCGACGCGGCCGTCGCCACGCCCGAGCTCATGGGCCAGGTCGGTCGCCTCGGTAAGGTCCTCGGACCCCGCGGCCTCATGCCGAACCCCAAGACCGGCACCGTGACCCCCAACCCGGCCAAGGCCGTCGAGGAGATCAAGGGCGGAAAGATCGAGTTCCGCGTCGACAAGCACGCCAACGTCCACTTCGTGGTCGGCAAGGCGTCGTTCTCGGCCGAGCAGCTCGACGAGAACCTCAAGGCCGCTCTCGAGGAGATCGTCCGCCTCAAGCCGTCCAGCTCGAAGGGCCGTTACATCCAGAAGGGCGCCGTCTCGACCACCTTCGGTCCCGGCATCCCCCTGGACGTCAACGCCATCGTCTGACGTTCGTCACCGGAAGCCCCGCCGCGCCTCGCGCCGGCGGGGTTTCCGCGTTCCCGGGGATCCGCCGCGGCTGCACGATCGTGCAACACGGCGTCATCCGGGAAGAGTCGGGCGCCCGCCCGTGTTCTGCTGGAGGGTACGCCTGCACCGCGTATCCCCCCTCACCGCCCTCACCACATGTCTGGAACAGCTATGCCCCGTCGCCTGACCGTCCTCGCCGCCACCCTGGGCCTGAGCGCCCTCGCGCTGACCGCCTGCAGCGGCGGCTCCACCTCGACGAACTCCGACGCCGGAGCGGAGTACGGGCTCGTCACGGGCGGCACCCTCACCGTGGCCACCGAGGGCACCTACCGTCCCTTCTCGTACCACGAGGGTGCGGGGGAGCTGACCGGCTTCGACGTCGAGATCGCGAAGGCCGTCGCCGACAAGCTGGGCCTGCAGGTCACGTTCCAGGAGACCCAGTGGGACGCGATCTTCGCGGGCCTGGATGCCGGTCGCTTCGATGTGATCGCCAACCAGGTGTCGATCAACCCCGAGCGCCAGGAGAAGTACACCTTCAGCTCGCCGTACACCGTCTCGCGCGGGGTCGTCGTGACCACCGAGGACGACGACTCCATCTCGAGCTTTGCCGACCTGTCGGGCAAGACCACCGCCCAGTCGCTCACGAGCAACTGGTACGAGCTGGCCACCTCCAGCGGCGCCCAGGTCGAGGCCGTCGAGGGCTGGGCCCAGGCCGTCGCCCTGCTCAAGCAGGGCCGCGTGGATGCCACGGTCAACGACCAGCTCACCTACCTCGACTACGAGAAGACGAACAGCCCGACGGGCCTGAAGATCGCGGCCGAGACCGAGGACACCTCCGAGAGCGCCTTCGCCTTCAAGAAGGGCAAGGACCAGCTCGCCGAGGCCGTCGACGGCGCCCTCGAGGAGCTCCGCGCCGACGGCACCCTCGCCGAGATCAGCCAGAAGTACTTCGGCGCCGACGTCACGCAGTAAGAGCGAACTGTAAACCCCCGCGGATCGTCCGCTTCCCGCCCCTAGCGTGGGATGCGGACGATCCACGCCCGCGTGAGAAAGGAGGCCCATGAACGACCTGTGGACGCTGCTGCTCGACTCGTTCTGGCCCATGCTGCTGGCCGGACTGACGGGCACCATCCCGTTGTCGCTGGCCTCCTTCGCGATCGGCCTCGTCATCGCCCTCTTCATGGCGCTGCTGCGCCTGTCGCCGAACGTGCTGCTGTCGGGGATCGCCCGGTTCTACATCTCCGTCATCCGCGGTACGCCCCTGCTGGTGCAGCTGTTCGTGATCTTCTACGGTCTGCCCTCGCTGGGGCTCACGATCGACCCCTTCCCGGCCGCGGTGATCGCGTTCTCGTTGAACGTGGGCGGGTACGCGGCCGAGGTGATCCGCGCGGCGATCCTGTCGGTCCCGCGCGGCCAGTGGGAGGCGGCGCACACGGTGGGTCTGTCTTCCCGCAAGACGCTCACGCGTATCGTTCTTCCGCAGGCCGCGCGCGTCTCGGTGCCGCCGCTGTCGAACACGTTCATCTCGCTCGTGAAGGACAGCTCGCTGGCATCCCTCATCCTCGTCACCGAGCTGTTCCGCCAGGCGCAGGCGATCGCGGCCTTCTCGTACGAGTTCATGGCGGTGTACCTGGAGGCCGCGCTGATCTACTGGTTGTTCTGCCTCGTGCTGTCGTTCGGCCAGAACGCCCTGGAAAAGAGGCTGGACCGCCATGTCGCGCACTGACTCCCCGCTGCTGAAGGTCGCCGGGCTCGAGAAGAGCTTCGGCACCAATCGCGTCCTCGACGGCGTCGATCTCGAGGTGAACCGCGGTGACGTGCTCGTGCTCATCGGCCCCTCCGGCTCCGGCAAGACGACGGTGCTGCGCTGCCTCAACGGGCTGGAGACCCCGGATGCCGGTGTGGTGGCGTTCGAGAGCGGTCCGGTCGTGGACTTCGGCGCGAAGGTGTCGAAGGCCGACCGCACGGCCCTCCGGGACCGTTCCGCGATGGTGTTCCAGCACCACAACCTCTTCCCGCATCTCACGGTGATCCAGAACGTGATCGAGGGGCCCGTCCAGGCGCACGGCGTGCCCAAGGCCGAGGCCGTCGCCCGTGCGGAGCAGCTCCTGGCCCGCGTCGGCCTCTCGGAGAAGCGCGACGCGTACCCCTCGGAGCTCTCGGGAGGCCAGCAGCAGCGTGTCGGCATCGTTCGCGCCCTGGCTCTGCAGCCCTCCCTCCTCCTCTTCGACGAGCCGACGAGCGCTCTCGATCCCGAACTCGTGGGCGAAGTCTTGACGGTGCTGCGCGAACTGGCGAACGAGGGCTGGACGATGGTCATCGTCACGCACGAGCTCGGCTTCGCGCGAGAGGTCGCCGACGAGGTGCTGTTCTTCGACGAGGGAGTGATCGTCGAACGCGGCGCGCCGTCCGAGCTGCTCCGCCAGCCGAAGAAGGAGCGCACGCAGCGCTTCCTCAACCGTCTGCTGCGTCCGCTCGACGGCCCCGACGCCGCGTAACGCCTCCGCACCGCGGAGTAGCGTCGAGGCATGAGCCGCCTCGAGACCCTGCTCGGCATCGACGTCCCCATCGTCCTCGGTCCCTTCGGCGGCCTGTCGTCGGTCGCTCTGGTCGCCGCCGTCAGCGACGGGGGAGGACTCGGCTCGTTCGGGCTGTACGGCTACGCCCCGGAGCGGATCCGCGACACGGTGGCGCAGCTGCGGTCCGCCACGGACCGCCCCGTCGCGGTGAACCTGTGGCTCCCGCGCGGTGACGAGGTGCGCCCCTCCGACCTCGACGTGCAGCCGTTCCTCGACGCGGCGGCTCCGCTGTTCGCGGCGGCCGGCGTCGAGGTGCCGGCTCCGCCGACCTCGTTCCTCCCGCCGATCGGCGAGCAGCTCGAGGCCGTGCTCGAGGCGCGTCCCGACGTCGTGAGCGTCGTGTTCGGCGTCCCGGATGCCGATACCCTCGCGGCCGCGAAGGACCGCGGCATCCGGGTGATCGGCACCGCCACCTCGGTCGCCGAGGCCGTCGCCCTCGAGACGGCGGGGGTCGACGCCGTGGTCGCCACCGGTTCGGAGGCGGGAGGGCACCGGGTGTCGTTCCTGCGCGAGGCGTCCGCCTCGCTCGTCGGCACGTTCGCGCTCGTCCCGCAGGTGGTCGACGCGGTCGACGTCCCCGTCATCGCGGCGGGCGCCATCGCCGACCGGCGGGGCGTCGCCGCCGCTCTCGCCCTCGGTGCCGAGGGCGTGCAGGTGGGTACCGCGTTCCTGCGCACCCGGCAGTCGGCGGCCACCGCGGCGCACCGCGAGGCGATCGAGGGGTCGGCCGATACCGAGACCGTCCTGACCCGGGCAATGAGCGGGCGGCTGGCGCGCGGCATCCCGAACCGGGCGATGCGGGAGCTCGAGGCCTCGGGGATGATCGCCCCGTTCCCGGCGCAGAACTGGTTGACCGGGGTGTTCCGCGCGGCGGCGACCGCGCGCGGCGACGGCGAGCTGGTGTCGCTGTGGGCGGGGCAGGCGGCGGCGCTGTCGCGCTTCGACGACGCCGCCGACGTCCTCGCCGAGCTCAAGGCGGGCCTCGGGGGCTGAGTCAGGCCGTGTCGCGGATCTCGAATCCGGATGCCGCCTCCCCGGCGCCCTCGATCACGTCGACGTCGTCGACCCGGGCTCCGCTCGGCCCGTCGTGCGCCCACGCGATCACCGCTTCGACGGCATCGGGGTCGCCCGTGAGCAACGCCTCGACCGAGCCGTCCCGGCGGTTGCGCACCCAGCCGCGTACGCCGAGACGCTCCGCTTCGGCTCGAAGGGCGTACCGGAAGCCGACGCCCTGGACGCGTCCTGTCACCGTCATCGTCACCGTTCGCATCGGGCCATTCTGGTGCAGGACGGCGGTCTCGGCTTCGCGGGTCAGTGGGGGAGGACGAGCGAGAGGGCGAGCGCGAACATCACCACGGCGATGATCGCGTCGAGGACGCGCCAGGCTCGCGGGGTGTCGAGCCAGCGACCGAGGTACCGGGCGCCGTAGCCGAGGGCCGAGAACCACACCAGACTCGCCGCGCATGCCCCGATCGCGAACGCCCACCGGCCGTCCCCGTGCGTCGAGGCGACCGAGCCGAGCAGGAACACGGTGTCGAGGTAGACGTGCGGGTTGAGCCACGTGAGGGCGAGGCAGGTCAGCACGGTGGCGGTGAGGGTGGTGCGCGCGGGACGCGTCAGCACCGTGACGCCCCCGGCGGGCGCGGCGGGCGCGGACGCCGGGGCGTCGAGATGCAGCGTCGCTCCGCTCGCACGCAGCGCGCGCCGTGCGGCGAGCAGCCCGTAGCCCGCGAGGAAGGCGGCCCCGGCCCACCGGACGACGACGATGAGCCACGGCACCGCCTGGAGGACGAGGCCGATGCCCGAGACCCCGAGCACGATGAGGACAGCGTCAGAGAGGGCGCACACCGCGACGACGGCGAGCAGGTGCTCCCGGCGGATGCCCTGCCGCAGGACGAAGAGGTTCTGCGCGCCGATGGCGACGATGAGCGAGAAGCCGAGGCCGAGGCCGGCGAGCAGGGAGGGAAGCACGAGGTCGAGAGTAGGGTGCCGAAAACATGTAGACCAGCTCAGGATTCTGCAGCGCCATTAGCATTTCTTCATGCCGATCCCCTTCGACCTCGCCCGCACCCTCGCCGTCGTGGTCGAGGAAGGCACCCTGGATGCCGCGGCCCGCCGCCTGCACATCACCCCGTCCGCGGTGAGCCAGCGCATCCGGGCGCTCGAGGACCAACTCGGGCGGGTGGTGCTCGTGCGCAGCAAGCCCGTGACCGCGACGGAAGCGGGCGGCGCGGTCGTGCGCCTCGCGCGTCAGCTCGCGCTGCTCGAGCACGACGCTCTCGCCGCGATCGGCGCGGAGGGCGGGGCCATGGCATCCGTCCCGCTCGCCGTGAACGCGGACTCCCTCGCGACGTGGTTCCTGCCGCCGTTGGCGCGGGTCGCCGCACGCCGCGCGGTGGTGTTCGACCTGCACCGCGACGACCAGGACTTCACCGCGGGCCTGCTCGAGTCGGGCACCGTGATGGCAGCGGTCACCTCGCGGGAGACGCCGGTGGCGGGCTGCCGCGTCCGTCGGCTCGGCATCCTGCGCTACGAACCGGTGGCGTCGACGGCGTTCGCGGCGCGCTGGTTCCCGCGCGGCGTCGACGCGGAGGCGCTCGCGGCGGCGCCGCTCGTCGACTTCGACCGTCGCGACGACCTGCAGACGCAGTGGCTCGCGCGGCGTGGCGTCTCACCGGCGCTTCCGCCCCGCCACCGCGTCCCGGCATCCCAGGATTTCGCCACGGCCATCGGCCTCGGCCTCGGGTGGGGGCTGCTCCCCGGATTCCAATCCGCCGAGGGCCTCGCCTCGGGCGACCTCGTGCGCATCGGGACGGATGCGGTCGACGTTCCGCTGTTCTGGCAGCAGTGGAATCTCACCTCTCCGCTGCTCGACGAGGTCGCCGACGACGTCGTCGACGAGGGACGCCGACGCCTCGCCGCAGCCTGACGGGGGTCAGTCCTCGCTGACGCGCAGGACGATCTTGCCCCGCGTGTGTCCGCGCTCCAGCTCGGCGTGGGCGGCGCCGGCCTCGGCGAGGTCGAAGACGCGATCCACGTAGACGCGCACCGCGCCGGAGTCCAGCAGGCGGGAGATCGTCGTGAGCGCGCCGCCGTCGGGGATCGTCTTGTAGTCGGTGCTCCGGATGCCGCGTGCCGCCGCCGCCTCGCGGAAACCGGGCCACGCGCCGGTGGGCACCTCGATGAGCAGGCCCCCGGGGCGCAGGACCTCGAGCGAGCGCGTGCCGGTGTCGTCGGAGACGTTGCCGATGAGATCGATCACCACGTCGACGTCGTCGACGACGTCCTCGAAGCGGGTGGCGGTGTAATCCACCACCTCGGCGGCGCCCAGATCGCGCAGCCAGTCGGAGTTGCGTGCGGAGCCGGTGGCGATCACATGAGCGCCGAAGTAGGCCGCGAACTGCACGGCGAAGTGACCGACCCCGCCGCTCCCGGCATGGATGAGGATGCGCTGGCCCTGGTGGGCGAGAGCCGTCTCGACGACCAGCCCCCACGCGGTGAGCGCGGCGAGCGGAACGCCCGCGGCCTCGGCGTGCGACAGCGAGGCGGGCTTACGGGCGAGCGAGAGGGTCGGGACGACCGTGTATTCGGCGTACGAGCCCGGCGTCCGCGGCACCGCCACCATGCCGTACACCTCCGTACCGACGGGGAAGGGGTGCGCGTCGAAGGGCGCGCGCACCACGACACCGCTCACGTCGAATCCGAGCACGGCGGGCCAGGTCCCGATCGCCGCCGACATCCCGCGCCCCGCACGGGTCTTCGCATCGATCGGGTTGACGCCGGCCGCGACGACGCGGACGAGGACCTCGCTGAGCACGGGGCTCGGCACGGGCACGTCCGAGACCCGGAGCAGGTCGGCGCCGCCCGGGGCGTCGAGCACGACCGCCGTCATGGTGTCGGGCACCGCCGGGGCGGGCGCGAGGGCGGTCTCGGGACGCGTCGATCGGAATCTCATCGGGCGCTCTCTCTCCGGTGCGTCGACATCGGCGGCGGCTCCGCCGCGACCCCCTCAGTCAATCGCGACATTGTCTCGACGGTGTTACACCCCCGTCACCGTGTCGCGACGCCCGGATCAGCCGCGGACGGGGACCTCGCCGACCGCGAGAGCATGCAGGAGCGTCGAGAGGTGCCGGATGTCGTCGATCGACCAGTCGGCCATCGCGTCGTAGAGCCGGCTCTCGTGCGGGGCGCGCGCGTCGGCGAGACGCGCGTGCCCGAGCTCGGTGACCGTGATCAGACGCGAGCGTCCGTCGTTCGGGTCGGGGGTGCGGGTGACCAGGCCCAGGTCTTCCAGCTCGCTGATCGCGCGGCTGAGGAACCCCTTGTCGGCCGTGAGGCGCTCGGCGAGGGCCGACAGGGTGAGGGGGCCGAAGCGGCTCACCACCGACAGCGCCTTGAACGTGGCCGGGAGCATCCCCGGGCTCACCCGTTCCGCCGCCTCGGAGACGAAGCGGCGGAACACGGTCATGAGCTCCGAGAACGACGACTCCAGGGCCTGAAGGGCCTCATGGCGTTCTTCGCTCTGTTCGCTCTTCACGTCAGCCATTTTCTCCCATCCCGGCCTCGCGGTGCGAACGGCGGGAGCCGGCGGCATCCTGGGTCGGGACCGTTCCGGTCGCCGACAGGGTCGCCATCGCCTCCGGGACCGACACGGTGGCCAGGTCGGCCTCGCTCGCCGCGACGCGTTCGGTCGTCGTCATGCGGGTGAGCGGACGGTTCGGCAGGAAGAGGATCGCGATGAGGCTCACGACGGCGACGGGCACCGCGATGAGGAACGAGTGCGCGATCGACTGGGCGTAGATGTCCTCGACGATGACGCGGACGCTCTCGGGCAGCGTCGAGACCTGGGGGATGGCGCCCGACTGCAGGCTCTGCGCGACCGCCGCGCCGTCGGCGCCGAGGCCCACGATGGCGGCCTTGAGGTCGGCGGCGCGGTCGGTGAACAGGCTCGTCGCCATGCTCGCCAGGGCCGCGCCCATGACCGAGACACCGATGGTGCCCCCGAGGCTGCGGAAGAAGGTGACGCCGGAGCTTGCCGCGCCCATCTGCGTGGGATTGGCGGTGTTCTGCACGACGAGGACGAGGTTCTGCATCGTCATGCCGACGCCCGCGCCGAGGAGGGCCATGTAGAGCGAGACGAGGGCGAAGTTCGTGTCGTAGTGGATGGTCGACAGCAGGAACGACCCGGCGATCAGCAGGACGCCACCGGCGATGAGGAACGGCTTCCAGCGGCCGAAGCGGGAGATGAGCGCACCGACGACGATCGAGGAGACCAGCAGACCGCCGATCATGGGGATCGTCATGATGCCCGCCTCGGTGGGTGTGGCACCGCGGGCCATCTGCATGTACTGGCTGAGGAAGACCGAGGTGCCGAACATCGCCAGACCCGTCGCGATCGACGCGATCGTGGCGAGGGTGAAGGTGGCATCCCGGAACAGCGTCAGCGGGACGAGGGGCTCCGAGGAGCGCAGTTCGACCACGACGAAGAGGGCCGCGGCGATGACCGCGCCACCGACCATGAGCAGGGTCTCGGTGCTGGCCCATTCGAAGCTGCTGCCGGCGTTGGTCACCCAGATGAGCAGCAGCGACACCGCCGCCGACAGCAGGACGATGCCGACGTAGTCGATCTTGACCGTGCGCGTGGGCCGCGCCGGGAGGTGCAGGGTGCGCTGCTGGATGAGCAGGGCCGCGACGGCGAAGGGCAGGGCGACGAAGAAGTTCCAGCGCCAGCCGAACGCGTCGGTGATGACGCCGCCGAGCAGGGGGCCGCCGACCGTGGCGACCGCCATGACCGCGCCGAACAGGCCCATGTACCGGCCGCGCTCGCGGGGGCTGATGATGTCGGCCATGATGACCTGGCTGAGAGCCGCGAGACCACCGGCGCCGAGGCCCTGGATCGCGCGGAAGGCGATCAGCATGTTCGTGTCCTGCGAGAACCCCGCGGCGGCGGTGGCGAGCACGAAGACCGCGATGGCGATCTGGATGAGCACCTTGCGGTTGAACAGGTCGGCGAGCTTGCCCCAGATGGGGGTCGAGATCGCGGTGGTGAGCAGGGTCGCGGTGATGACCCAGGTGTAGGCGTTCTGGTCGCCGGACAGGTCGTGCACGATGACGGGCAGCGAGGTCGAGACGACGGTCGAGGCGAGCATCGACACGAAGGTGCCGAGCAGCAGGCCGATCAGGGCCGGCAGGACGCGCCGCTGGGCGGGCGCGTCGGAGGAAGTGGCTGTCATGCGGAGCTCCACGGGAAGGGGGACGGATGCCGCGACGACGATGGCGCGATTAGTTGACTGGTGTCAACGATACACCTGTTGCTTGACTTGCGTCAACTATTAATCGAGGAGGGCGAGGGCGCGGTACGCGTCCGTGGGCTCCGGTCGCACCGGGGCCGGTCGCCGCGCCTCCATGGTGCGGCGGTAGAGCTCGTCGATGAGGGAGGTCGCCAGGCCCACGAGCTTCGCGATCTCCCGCTCGTCGCGATCGATCCACTGGCAACGCGGCTCGTCGTGCATCGGCACGAAGCCGTCGTGCTGCTCCCAGGCGACGAGGGTGCGCTCGGCGCCCAGCACATGCTGCTGCCACCAGATCTGGCGCATGTAGGTCTTGGGGATCGAGCGCCACGCCTTGTTGGTGGTCTTGATTTCGGCGAGAACGATGCGCCCCTCGCCGTCGACCACGACGCCGTCGGGGGTCGCGAGGTGACGCTTCTCGACGACCGCGTGATACAGCGCCGAGGATGGACGGATGCCGTGGGTCGCCGCGACCCATGCGGCGATCTCGGGCTCGCGCCGACGACCGTGAGCCGTGAAGGCGTTGCCCGAGAAGTTCGAGCCCATGAGCTTGGCATCCGCCGCTCTCGAGATCGCGTTCGCGCTCGTCAGGGTGGCCACGTCGGTGGCGGTGATGCCGCGCGAGCGCGCGCGGATCCACGCGACGCGGTCGCGCGAGTCGGCGACGATCCGGGCGTCGAGGTCGGCGCTGCGGGAGGCGACGAGCTCGGGGGACATGCGTTCGACCCTAACCCCGTCCGGCCGGGGAACGCATCGGAGGGGCGGCGCGTCGGCATCCGGGGTCTTGTGGAGGAACTAAGGGTGACCTAAGTTGTTCGCATGACCACGGATGCCACCTCGCCTCGGCGCCCCGACGGAGGTCGGTGGTGCGACCTCGAGGGCGCCGTGCTGCTGGGTGGCGACGTGCGCAACGTCGTCGAGATGCAGCGCATCGCCGCGGCGCTGTCGCCCGCCGCGCACGTCACCGTGCTGGTCGAGGTGAACGACGTCCGCGAGGTCGGAACGATCGAGGCGGACGCCGCACGTGTGACCTGGCTCGACCGCACGCTCGACGGCGAGCTGCGCCCGCGCGGAGAGCGACTGGCCCAGGCGATCCACGCGTGGTGCGCCGAGTGGGCGTGTGGTGAGGCGCCCGTGTGCACGGTGTGGCTCGGTGCCCGCACCCCCGCACGCATCGTCCGTATGACGCGGGCCCTGCTGCCGGAGGCGCGGGTCTCCTGACGCGGGGTGGCCGCACCTGCTTCTGCGCGGGATCGCGACCGGGTCGAGCGCACCCGTTGGGGAGGCGACCGAGCGTGTGATTTCGCAAGGCGGGGTCGGCCAGCGGGTGGGCCGGATTCGCCAAGCGCGCGGGCGTCGGGTACAGTGGAGCCCAAGCCAAAGACCGTCGGTCATCGTCGTGCGTGCACGTCGATCGAAGCGTCTGCTGAAAAGCAGGGGACCTACGCAGGTAAACGAAACTCTTCCGAGCTCCGTGCGCCTGCGCCGGAGCTCTTCTTTTTTGTCCGGACCCCGGTGTCTTCGGCCGGCGCCCCGCCATCGCGGAGCGCCTCGTTCACACAAGGAGTGGCCATGGCGCAGAAGGATGCATCGGTCGCCGAGCTCACGAAGAACTTCGAGAGCTCGACCGCCGTTCTGCTGACCGAGTACCGCGGTCTGACGGTTGCCCAGCTCAAGCAGCTGCGCAACGACATCCGTCAGGACGCGGATTACGCCGTGGTGAAGAACACGCTGACCAAGATCGCCGCGGCTAACGCGGGGGTCACGGGACTGGACGACGAGCTCAAGGGCCCGTCTGCCATCGCGTTCGTGCACGGCGACCCCGTCGCCGTCGCGAAGAGCCTGCGTGCCTTCGCCAAGGCTAACCCTCAGCTCGTGGTGAAGGGCGGCTACTTCGATGGCGCCGCTCTGTCCGCGGATGAGGTCAACAAGCTCGCCGATCTCGAGAGCCGTGAAGTCCTGCTGGCGAAGCTCGCCGGTGCGATGAAGGCGACGATGACCAAGGCGGCATACGTCTTCCAGGCGCTTCCGTCGAAGGCCGTTCGCACGGTCGACGCGCTGCGCGAGAAGCAGGACACCGCGGCCTGACCCGGCCCGGCTGATTAACCCGATCAAGGAGATACAACATGGCTAAGCTCAGCACCGAAGAGCTGCTCGACGCGTTCAAGGAGCTCACGCTCATCGAGCTGTCCGAGTTCGTCAAGGCGTTCGAGGAGACCTTCGACGTCACCGCCGCCGCCCCCGTGGCCGTGGCCGCTGCCGGCGCTGCCGGTGGTGCCCCCGCCGAAGAGGTCGAGGAGAAGGACTCGTTCGACGTCGTCCTCGAGGCCGCCGGCGACAAGAAGATCCAGGTCATCAAGGTCGTCCGCGAGCTCACCTCGCTCGGCCTCGGCGAGGCCAAGGCCGTCGTCGATGGCGCTCCCAAGGCCGTGCTCGAGGGCGCGAACAAGGAGACCGCCGACAAGGCGAAGGCTGCCCTCGAGGAGGCCGGCGCCACGGTGACCCTGAAGTAATCACGCTTCACACCGTCGCTTCACCGCGATACACGAAGGCCCGGATGCCATTGGCATCCGGGCCTTCGTCGTTCCCGGGGGAGCGGGGGAGCGTCTGGCACCCGGTTTCACCGAAAGAGGAATTGATGTTCACCAGATCGAAATAAAGAAGTCTGGGAGAACGGTATGCGGATCGTTTACGGTCGTTGAGACCCCCCGTCGATCCCCCCACCTCCGACGTCGCCCTGCGCACGCCGGTTTCTGGAGACCCATGCCTTCCGATGCTTCGCGCGTGTCCGCACGCCGTTTCACGACCGCACTGAGCGCCGCCCTCGGCGTCGCCCTGCTCGGTTCCGCTCTCGTCCCCCTTCCGGCTTCGGCCGCCGTCGGTTCGAAAGTGGTGATCAACGAGGCCTATCTGAAGGGCGGGAGCGCGAACGCGTTCTACACGAACAAGTTCGTCGAGCTCTACAACGCCGGTGACACCGCCCAGGACCTCAGTGGCTGGTCGCTGCAGTACCGTGCCGCGACGTCGACGGCGGCGCCCAACACCGCCAACACCCTGAAGCTGACCGGATCGATCGCGGCCGGCGGCTACTACCTCATCGGGCTGACGAGCAATGGTGAGAACGGCGCCCCCCTGCCGACGGCCGACATCACGAGCACCGGTCTGAACCCCGGGGGCGAGCGCGGACAGCTGGTCCTCGCCAATGTCGCGGAGTCGCTCGCCCTCCCGGCGGGCAACGTCTCGGACAGCCGCGTGGTCGACTTCCTCGGGTACGGCACCGCCACCACCTACGAGACGGCGGCCGCCACGGTCACCGGTGGCAACAGCACCCCGAACGCCCTCGTGCGCACCGGCTTCGCCGACACCAACGACAACTCCGCCGACTTCACCAACACCACGACGGTGACCCCCCAGGGCTCGGCCGGCTCGACCCCCGCCCCGACCCAGAGCCCCAGCGCTTCGCCGTCGCCGACGCAGAGCGCCAGCCCCTCGCCCACGACCGCCCCCACCCCCGGGGTCGTCACGGCGATCCGCGACATCCAGGGCACCGGCGCCACCACGCCCCTGGCGGGACAGACCGTCACGACGCGTGGCATCGTGACGGCGGCTTACCCCACGGGCGGGTACAACGGCTTCTTCATCCAGACCCCGGGCACCGGGGGAGTCCTCGACCCCGCCACGCACCGCGCCTCGGACGCCGTCTTCGTCTACGGATCCGCCGCGACCGCGAAGGTGGCGATCGGCGAGCACGTCGAGGTGACGGGAACCGCTAACGAGTTCTCGGGTCAGACGCAGATCTCCGCCGAGGCAGCGGGGGTGAGCGTGCTCACCGAGAAGGCCGAGGCCGTGACCCCGGCGAAGGTCTCGTGGCCCAAGACCGACGAGGAGCGCGAGCGCTTCGAGGGCATGCTCCTCGCGCCGCAGGGGGACTTCACCGTCACCAACAGCTACTCGACCAACCAGTACGCCGAGGTGGGGCTCGCCGCCGGCACGACCCCGCTGCGCACGCCCACCGACGTCGCGCGCCCGGACTCCCCGGAGTACGTCGCCGCGGTGGCGGACAACAACGCGCGGGCCGTCGTTCTCGACGACGGTGCCTCGATCAACTTCTTGAGCAAGGCGAACCAGGGCATCCCCCTGCCGTATCTCTCGCTGACCGACCCGGTTCGCGTCGGCGCGCCCGTCACGTTCACGCAGCCGGTGATCCTCGACTACCGCAACAACGCGTGGAAGTTGCAGCCGACCCAGCAGCTCACGGTCGACAATGCCGCGACGGTCCAGCCCGCGACCTTCGCGAACACCCGCACTGCGGCGCCCGCCGAGGTGGGCGGCACCGTCAAGATCTCGAGCTTCAACGTGCTGAACTACTTCACCACCACGGCCGAGAGCGTCGGCTGCACCTCGACGTACAAGGACCGCGAGGGCAACCCCGTCACCGCCGACACGTGCCCCGCCCCGGGCCCGCGCGGTGCCGCGGACGCCGCGAACCTGAAGCGTCAGCAGGACAAGATCGTCGCCGCGGTCAACGGCCTGGGAGCCGACGTCGTCTCGCTCGAAGAGATCGAGAACTCGGCGAAGTTCGGCAAGAACCGCGACGCCGCCCTGTCGACGTTGGTCGCCGCCCTCAACGCCGCGGCCGGCTCGGAGCGGTGGGCCTTCGTGCCCTCGCCCGCCGCGCTGCCGGCCACCGAGGACGTCATCCGCACCGCCTTCATCTACAAGAAGGACGTGGTCGCGCCCGTCGGCGACAGCGTCATCCTGGATGACGCGGCGTTCCGCAACGCGCGCCAGCCGCTCGCGCAGGCCTTCGCCCCGATCGGATCGCCGGATGCCAAGATCCTCGCGATCGTCAACCACTTCAAGTCCAAGGGCGACAGCAACCCGAAGGCCACCGGTGACAACGCCAACGGCATCCAGGGCGCCTTCAATGGCGACCGCGTGCGTCAGGCCGACGCTCTCGGGAAGTTCGCGAAGGCCCGCTCCGCGGCCGTGGGTACCGAGGACGTCTTCCTGCTGGGCGACTTCAACTCCTACGCGCAGGAGGACCCGATCATGACGCTGCGCGAGTACGGCTTCGAGACGCTGGAGGCGGGCACGGGCAAGTATTCGTACTCGTTCAGCGGGCAGTCCGGTTCGCTCGACCACGTCCTCGGTTCCGCCTCGGCGCGCGAGCTGGTCACGGGCACCGACATCTGGAACATCAACGCCGTCGAGGCGCTCGCCCTCGAGTACAGCCGTTACAACTACAACGCCACGAACTTCTACGACGCCTCGCCCTACCGCTCCAGCGACCACGACCCGGTGGTCGTGGGTCTCAACCTGGGCGACACGGTCACCCCGATCAACCTCATCGGCATCAACGACTTCCACGGTCGTATCGACGCCAACACGGTGAAATTCGCCGGGACGGTCGAGCAGCTGCGCGCCGAGTACGGCGACGCCAACTCGCTCTTCGTCTCCAACGGGGACAACATCGGCGCTTCGGTGTTCGCCTCGTCGTACTTCGGCGACGAGCCGACCATCGACGTGCTGAACGCGCTGGAGCTGGCGGCTTCGGCCACGGGCAACCACGAGTTCGACAAGGGCGCGGCCGATCTCACGGGCCGCGTCTCGGATCGCGCGGACTTCCCCTACCTCGCCGCGAACGTGTTCAAGGACGGCAAGCCCCTGCTGCCCGAGTACGCGATCTTCGAGGTCGACGGCGTACGCGTCGGCGTCATCGGAGCCATCACGGAGTCGACCCCGACGCTGGTGACGCCCTCCGGCATCCAGGGAATCGAGTTCCGCGAGCCGGTCGCCGAGGTCAACCGCGTCGTCGCCGAGATCGACGACCAGGTCGACGTCATCGTCGCGCAGTACCATGAGGGCTCCGGCACCGGGCAGAAGACCACGACGATCGAACAGGCCGTCGCCGCCGGCGGTCCCTTCGCCGACATCGTGAACGAGACCTCTCCCGACGTGGATGCCATCTTCACCGGCCACACGCACCAGCTCTACGCGTGGGACGCACCGATCCCCGGCCGCGAGGGCACCCGACCGATCGTGCAGACCGGCAGCTACGGCGAGAACGTCGGTCAGATCGTCCTGGACGTCGACCGCGACGGCGATGTGGTGGACTACACCGCCCGCAACGTCGCGCGTGTCGTCCCGGCCGAGAAGCAGACGGCCGCGCAGCTCGACACGCAGCTGATCGACACCTACCCCCGCGTGAAGGAGGTGTCCGAGATCGTCGCCGACGCTCGCGAGCGCGCCGACGTGGTGGGCCAGCAGCCCGTGGGAAAGGTCACCGCCGACATCACCACCGCGTTCAGCGGCGGCGCCTACGTCGACGGTGTCTACACCGGTGGTACACGCGGCGACCGCACCAAGCAGTCCGCCCTCGGCGGCCTCGTGGCGGACGCGCTGCTGGACTCGCTCTCGGACGCGGATCGCGGTGGAGCGGAGGTGTCTTTCGTCAACGCGGGCGGTCTGCGGGAGGAGCTGCTGTACGGCACCGACGGCGTCATCACCCTTGCGGAGGCGAATGCGGTGCTGCCGTTCCTGAACAACCTGTGGACGACCACGCTGACGGGTGATCAGCTGCGCCGCGTGCTCGAGCAGCAGTGGGGCGACTTCGCCCAGCGCAAGGACGCGGCGAACCTGTCGCTCGGTGTGTCGGAGAATGTCCGCTACACCTACGACGCCTCGCGCCCGGCGGGCCAGCGCGTCACCGGCATCTGGATCGACGGCGCCGCCGTCGACCCGGCGAAGGGATACCGTGTCGGTTCGTTCAACTTCCTGCTGGGCGGCGGAGACAGCTTCTCCGTCTTCGCGCAGGGGACCGACACCCGCGACTCGGGGCTGATCGACCGCGACGCGTGGATCGACTATCTCGACGAGAACAAGGACCCGGGCCTGACCCCCGACTTCACAGCGCGGGGTGTGCAGGTCTCGGCCCTCGCGCAGCCCGTCGCGGCGGGCTCGGACGTCAGCGTCACCGTCTCGAACCTCGACCTCACCTCGCTCGGGGCGCCGGCCAACACCACCCTCGACGCCTCGTTCGGCGCGGCGGCGGCCTCGACCCGCGTCGCCGACCTCGTCGCCCCCGGAGCCAGCGCCTCGGCCCTGGCCGCTCCGGCGGCCACGAGCGTCGCGGTCGTGGGCGGCTCGGCGACTGTGACGGTGGGCGTGCCCGCGGACGCGACCGGGACCCTGCAGCTGCGCCTGACGGCCCAGCCGACGGGAACGGCCGTGACGGTTCCGGTGCAGGTCGCCGCCGCCGGTGAGGGCGCGGGTACGCCCGGCGCCGGCGCGGGCCAGAGCGGTGCGGGCCAGGGCGGCACCGGTGGAGCGGGCTCCACGGCCGGAGCGCTGCCGGTGACCGGTTCCGACACCGCGTGGATGGGGGCGGGCGTGCTCGCGGCCCTCGCCCTGCTCGGACTCGGGCTGGTGGTTCGTCGTCGGACGACGCGTCAGCTCGACTGATCGCTGAAGAGCGGAAGACCCCGGATGCCACGGCATCCGGGGTCTTCCGCCTTCGGGGCCGCGTTCAGCTCGACGAGCGTGGGGGAGCGGTCGACGTACGCACCACCAGACGCGTGTCGGCCTCGGTGCGCCAGGCCGGCTCCCCCGTTCCCTCGATCATCGACACGAGGATCCGCGTGGCTTCTTCACCCTGCGCCTGCGGGAACTGCTCGATGGTGGTGAGGGAGAACATCTCGGCGTAGTCATGTCCGTCGATCCCCACGACGCTCAGCTCGGTGGGCACCGAGATGCCCATGCGGCGGGCGGCGATGATGACGCCGATCGCGACCTCGTCGCACGCGGCGACCACACCGGTGGGGCGGGATGCCGCGTCGGCCAGGAACGAGGCGGCCGCGGCGTACGCGTCGGTGATGGTGAGGGTCGAGGGGACGCTGCGGATCCGCACGGCCAGGCCGTGGTCGTTCATCGCGTTGCGGTAGCCGATCGAGCGCTCGTCGACGTCTTTCGCGGGCGCGTCGGTGCGCGGTGTGCTGCCCACGAAAGCGATGTCGGTGTGACCGAGCGCGATGAGGTGCTGCGTGATGATGCGGGTGATCGCGATGTTATCCAGACCCAGCGTGGGGACGCCCGAGAGGGCGTTGCCGATGCTGACCACCGGTTTGCCGATGTTGGCGAGACGCTCGAGATCGGCATCGTCGGGTTCGAGGGCGACGGCGATGATGCCGTCGAAGCGCTTGCGGGCGAGGTACGTCGAGTAAAGGCTCTCGCGGTCGTTCGATCCGGGTTCGGCGACGTAGAGGGTCACGTCGTAGGCGAGGGGGATGAGGGTGCGTTCCACGCCCTCGACGATCGATCCGAAGTACCACCGGTTGACCTTGGGCACGATGAGGGCGATCGTGCGGGTGCGCCCCGTCGCCAGGCTCACCGCGCTCGTGGACGGGACGTATCCCAGGGATGCCGCCGCGTCGGCGACGCGTTGACGTGTGCCGTCGGAGACGTAGCCGCCGCCCGTGAGAGCGCGGCTCGCCGTCGACTTGGACACGCCGGCCAGGCGTGCCACATCGGCGATTCCGCTCATGCGTGCATCTTCCTCGTGAAGCGTCGACCTCCGCGTCGACATCGATGAAGATTATCCGACATCCGACAAAACTGGAACCGGTCCCGGCCCCTGTTTGCGTGGACATCGCGCGCTTTTCCGCCCGTTATCGGTCCGTAACATGACACCGGTTGCGCGGTTTCCTGTTTGCCTCTACGGTTACCTGGAATCGGTTCCCGAAGGACCCGGTGCACCACAGAACTCAAAGAGGAGAGACCACATGGGTATGTCACAGCGGACTCGCCTGCTGGCGCCCGTCGGGCTGTTGGCGGTCGGTGCGATCGCTCTCGCGGGCTGCGCCGAAGGCGACAGCGGCGGCACGAGCGGTTCCGGAGGCGAGACGACCGTCCGCATCTCCGGCGGCATCACCGGGAGCGAGGCCGACCTGCTGAACCAGTCGTTCGACCAGTTCACCAAGGACACCGGCATCAAGGTCGTCTACACCGGCGACAAGAGCTTCGAGGGCAACATCGTCACCAAGGTGACCGGTGGAGACGCCCCCGACATCGCGATCGTCCCCCAGCCGGGCCTGCTGAAGACCCTCATCGGCACGGGCGATGTGAAGAAGGCGTCCGACACCGTGTCGTCGAACGTCGACCAGTACTGGGGCGAGGACTGGAAGTCCTACGGCAGCGAAGACGGAACGTTCTACGCCGCACCCATGCTCGCCAACCTCAAGGGCTATGTCTGGTACTCGCCGGCGAAGTTCAAGGAGTGGGGCGTCGAGGTTCCCAAGACGCTCGACCAGCTGATGACCCTCACGGCGACGATCCAGCAGAAGACCGGCGCCGCTCCCTGGTGTGCCGGTTTCGCCTCGGGCGATGCCTCGGGCTGGCCCGGCACCGACTGGATCGAGGACATGGTCCTGCGTCAGTCCGGCCCCGACGTCTACGACCAGTGGGTCGCCAACGAGGTCAAATTCACCGACGCTCCGATCAAGGAGGCCTTCGAGGCCACCGGCAAGATCCTCCTGAACCCGTCCTACGTGAACGCCGGCTTCGGCGACGTCAAGAGCATCAACTCGGTCGCCTTCGCCGACGTGGCCGCCAAGGTCGCCGACGGCAGCTGCCCGATGACCCACCAGGCATCGTTCCTGTCGTCCAACTTCCTCACGGTCAAGAACGCCTCGGGCGGTGACGTCAAGGTCGCACCCGACGGTGACGTCTACGCCTTCCTGCTCCCCGGCGTGACCGAGGGCAAGCTGGCGGTCGAGGGTGGCGGCGAGTTCGTCACCACGTTCTCCGACGACGCGAACGTCCAGAAGGTCGCCGAGTTCATGTCGACGCCCGACTTCGCCAACGCCCGCGTCAAGCTCGGCGGCGTGATCTCGGCCAACAAGGGCGCCGACCCCTCGCTCGCCTCGAGCGAGTTCCTCCAGGAGGCCATGAAGGTCGTCCAGGACCCGAGCACCACGCTGCGTTTCGACGCGTCGGACCTGATGCCGGCGACCGTCGGCTCGGGCTCGTTCTGGAAGGGCATGGTCAGCTGGATCGACGGTACGCCGACCGACCAGGTGCTGAGCGACATCCAGGCCGGTTACAACAACTGACCGACCGCTGCACCACCGATGGGCCGCCCGCCACGCGGGCGGCCCATCCGGGTCCATACTTCTAATCCGCCCGCACGCACCACACGGGCACTCAACGATGAGCACGAAGGCGTGTTCGGGAGGGACGTCATGACCGATATCAAGAACGCGGAGAAGGCGCCGGCGGCGTCATCTCCGCCGAGCGGGCGAGCCGAGCGTCACGTGCGCGGCTCCGGTGCGCGCAATCGGACCACGCTGCTCGTGGTCCTCGTGGGGCTCATCCTGGCGGTGGCCCTCTTCCTCTTCATGGTCACGCGGGCCCCCGCCGAGACCAAGCCCACGACCCTGGGCTTCAGCCTGAACAGCTTCTTCATCTGGCTCGGCGGGCTCAACCCCCTCGTCCAGATCCCTCTCGTCCTCGTCGCCTTCGGCGCCGTCGTGGGTCTGCTCCTGCTCCTCATCGAGTACGCCCCGCGGTCCGGCAAGGGGTACTTCTGGTTGCGGCTCGTCGCGTGCTTCGCCATCCCGGTGCTGGCGTTCATGCTGCTGCGTCCGTACCAGAACGCCGTCGTCTACGTCCTGGGCATCGCGATCCTGCTCGGCGCCGTCCTCTTCTACGCCGACTACCGCTCGCGCCAGGGGGCGGGATACCTCTTCCAGCTGATCCTGTTCGCGGCCCCCGCAGCGATCCTCCTGCTGATCGGCCTGGTCTACCCGGCCATCACCACCTTCTTCCAGTCGTTCTTCGACAAGACCGGTGATAACTTCGTCGGTTTCGAGAACTACATCTGGACCTTCACGAACCCCGAGGGGTTCTGGTCGATCATCAACACCCTCATCTGGGTTC
Source organism: uncultured Microbacterium sp. (assembly GCA_913774845.1). Taxonomy (GTDB): domain Bacteria; phylum Actinomycetota; class Actinomycetes; order Actinomycetales; family Microbacteriaceae; genus Microbacterium. The sequence goes on from CAJYJO010000013.1 coordinate 20,432, forward strand.
TCCTGGCCCCCACGATCGCCACGGCGGTCGGCCTGGCGTACGCCGTGTTCATCGACCGTGCGGCGGGGGAGAAGTACCTCAAGGTGCTCATCTTCATGCCGTTCGCGATCTCGTTCGTCGGCGCCGGCATCATCTGGAAGTTCGTCTACGACTTCCGGCAGGGCGACCAGATCGGTGTGCTGAACGCGATCGTCACGGCCTTCGGCGGACAGCCGGTCTCGTGGCTGGCGGCGTCGCCCCTGGTCAACACGCTGCTGCTGGTCGTCGTCTTCATCTGGAGCCAGACGGGTCTGGCGATGGTCATCCTGTCGGCGGCCATCAAGGCCGTGCCGCCGGAGCAGAACGAGGCGGCCGAGCTCGACGGCGCGAGCGCCTGGGAGCGTTTCATCAACGTCACCGTGCCCGGCATCCGTTCCTCGCTCATCGTGGTCCTCACCACGATCGCCATCGGTGCCCTGAAGATCTACGACATCGTCGCCGTCATGACCGGTGGTCGCAACGACTCGACCGTTCTCGCCTTCGAGATGGTCAACCAGCAGCAGCGTTTCCAGAGCTACGGGCACTCCGCCGCTCTGGCCGTGGTGCTGTTCATCTTCGTGCTGCCGCTGATCATCTTCAACGTGCGCCAGATCCGGAAGCAGAGGGAAGTGCGATGACCACCTCCACCGTGGTGCTCGAACCCAGCACCGATACCCGCTCCGCCCGCCAGGTCGCTCGCGACACTCGCAAGCACGAGGCGATGGCGCGCAAGCGCCTCACCTCGAAGGGCGCGACGATCGCGGCCATCGTGATCGCCTTCTTCTGGACGATCCCGACCTTCGGCCTCTTCATCACCTCGTTCCGCCCGGGTTCGGACACGCAGTCGTCGGGCTGGTGGACGGTCTTCACCGATCCGTCGTTCACCCTGGAGAACTACCGGCTCGCGCTGACCTCGGGAGGGACGGCGCTCACGCTCGCGCAGTCGTTCCTGAACTCGCTGGCGATCACGATCCCGGTGGTGCTGTTCGCCCTCGCGGTCGCGTCGCTCATCGCGTACGCGTTCGCCTGGATCGACTTCAAGGGGCGCAACTTCTTCTTCATCTTCATCTTCGCGCTGCAGATCGTGCCGCTGCAGATGGCCCTCGTGCCCCTGCTGAGCCTCTTCTCGCGCGGACTGACGATCAACGAGGTCACGATCTTCCCGGGCTTCGATCTGCGCGGCGTGGAGCACAGCTTCGCGACCGTGTGGATCGCGCACGTGATCTTCGCGATGCCGCTGGCCATCTTCCTGCTGCACAACTTCATCGCCGAGATCCCGGCCGAGGTCATCGAGGCCGCTCGTGTCGACGGAGCAGGTCACGGGCAGATCTTCTTCCGCCTGATCCTGCCGCTCGCGGCTCCCGCGCTGGCGTCGTTCGCGGTGCTGGAGTTCATCTGGGTGTGGAACGACCTGCTGGTGGCGACGATCTTCGCACCCTCGTCATCGTTGCCCCTGACCCAATCGCTCAACTCGCTGTCGGGCACCTGGGGTGACCAGTGGTTCCTCCAGTCCGCGGGAACGTTCATCTCGATCCTGGTTCCGCTGATCGTGTTCTTCCTCCTGCAGCGCTTCTTCGTGCGCGGCCTGCTGGCGGGTGCCACGAAGGGCTGAGCCCGTCACGACCCGAGGGGCGCGGCATCCGTGAAGGATGTCGCGCCCCTTCTGCGTGCGGGGACGGGCGGATGCCGGGGGCGCAACGTGACGGCGACGCGGGGCTGCGAGAAACGCCATCCGTGGCGAGACACGGCGTGTGGCCGCGTGTCTCGAGCGAGAGGGCGTTTATCGCGGGAAGTGGGACGGGGCAGGCGGGCGACTGCGGTGAGAGACGGCATCCGTGGCGAGACACCGCGGACGGCCGCGGGTCTCGCGCGGGGCGGCTTCATCGCGCGGTCGCGAGCGCGGAGGGGCAGAGGCTTCGGAGATGCGCCCGCGTCAGGCGCTGCAGCCCAGGCGCGACTGGATGTCGCGCATCGCGTCGAGTTCGGCGGTCTGACCGCTCACGATCGTTCCGGCGACCTCTTTCACCCGCGCGTCGTCGCCGAGCTCGATGACGGCCTGGGCCATGGGGATCGCGCCCTCGTGGTGACGGATCATGAGATCGAGGAAGAGGCAGTCGGCGGGCTGCCCGTCGAGCGCGCGCAGCTGGTCGAGCTGGGCGTCGGTGGCCATGCCCATCTCCGACAGCAGCTGCTCCTGCGACAGCGTCGCGGTGTCGCCGTGGCTGTGCGCGCCGGACTTCTCCATCCACGTCATCAACGGCTGCGACGAGGCCTGGGGCAGGCCCCACTCGACCAGCCAGCCATACATCTCGCCGCGTTGGCCCGCTTGCGTCGTCGCGATGTCGTACGACAGCGTGCGAAGTTCGTCGTCGGCGGTCTTGCGGTAGATCTCCATCGCCATCAGCACCGCCTGGGTGTGGTGCACCTGCATGTCGCGGGCGAAGCCGGCATCCGCCGACGTGTCGGAGGGGCGCGCCGGCGCGGCCGTCGCACCGAACGCCGTGAAGCGTCCGATCGCGAAGGCGACGGCCACGACGGCGACGGTGACGAGCGCGACGACGACCCAGCGGACCGCGGGTCGCGCGGTGGGAGCGTCGTCGCTCACGTCAGGCCTTGCCCGGACCGTCTACGGCGCCGGAGCACGACGCGTTCGGCTCGGGCACGTTCTGGCTGCGCCAGAACTCGGTGAAGAAGTCCGCGATGCGGGGGTCGGTCGGGTCGTCGACCTTGAGCTGGTGGTTCCATCCGCTGACGGCGACGGGGGTGTCCATGTCGGGGTACGGCGACAGGATCGCGTAGCTGGAGGGCATGACCGCCTTCAGGGCGTCGACACCGGCCTCGTCGACGCGCGCCGGGTCGTAGGTGATCCAGATCGCGCCGTGCTCGAGCGAGTGCACCGCGTTCTCGTTCTGCTGGGGCTCGGTGTAGACGCCGCAGTTGAGCCAGTAGGGGTTGTGCGGTCCGCCTGCCGGGGGGTTCTGCTCGTAAGTGACGGCGCCCTGCACGTGGTCGGAGCGGTTCTCGAACGTCTGCACGCCGTCGGGGGCGTCGCCGGTGGAGCTGCCCGCCTCATAGCTGGGGGCGGGAGCGGGGGCGAAGGCGAAGGAGGCCACGACGAGGCCGATGACGGCGAGGGATGCCACGGAGCCGACGACCCACCAGACGGCTTTGCTCCGCCGCCGGCGGGCGATCTGCTTCTGGTAGGCGGCCAGCTTCTCCTGGCGCTTCTGCTCGCGCTGCTGCTTGAGGGTGAGCTCGATCTCGGCCTGTGTGGCGGGGTTGCCGCTGGCTCGCTTGTCGGAGGGGGAGGTCATGCGCTGTGTTCTGTCTCTCTTCGCGGGGGACACATCGGCGATGGCCGACGCGTCCAGCCTATTCGGGTGAATGAGTGGGTGACCTGGGAGGAAACCCCGAGCCGGGATGGTGAGGCGCGGGGAAGTCGCGATAGTATGACGAGGTCGAATCGATTCGAGGTTCGATGATCCCCCCACTTTCCCAGCCCGACATCGTCGGGCTGTCCGTGTTGCGAAACGAAACCAGACGCGTGCTCGATACTGCCTCCCACCCCGTGATCCCGTCCTCCGGCCGCACCGCGCAGCCGAACACCGGCGCCATCCGCGCGCTCGGCAAGAACCCCGCGACGGCGCCGATCGTCCTGCACCCGGGTGACGCCATCCCCGCGTCGCGTCGTCTTCTGTACATCGTGCTGCTCGGCGCGCTGACGGCCCTCGGCCCGTTCACGATCGACCTGTACCTCCCGGCATTCCCGACGCTCGAGGCCGACTTCCAGACGACCGCGGCCGCCATCCAGCTCACCCTCACCGGCACGATGATCGGCTTCGCGCTCGGCCAGCTGATCGTGGGTCCGCTCAGCGACAAGGTCGGTCGGCGCATCCCGCTGCTGTCGGTGACGGCGCTGCACGTGGCCTCGAGTGTGTTCGCGGCCCTCGCGCCCACGCTCGAGACCCTGTCGATCGCCCGTGTTCTCATGGGTGCCGGGGCCGCGGCCGGCGGTGTCGTCGCGGCGGCGATCATCCGCGACCTGTTCGGCGGTCGACGACTGGTGGTCATGCTCTCGCGCATGGCGATGGTCTCGGGCGTCGCGCCCGTGCTCGCGCCGCTGGCGGGTTCGGCGCTGCTGCTGGTGATGAACTGGCGCGGCATCTTCGTCGTGCTCGCCGTCTACGGCGCCGTCATGCTCGTCTCGGCGATCGCCTTCGTCCCCGAGACGCTTCCCCCGGCACGACGCGGCGGCCCCGGCGCGACCACGGTGTGGCAGCGCTACGGCAGCGTGTTCCGCGATCGCGTCTTCATCGGTGTGCTCGTGATCGGCGCGATGGCCTTCAGCGGACTGTTCTCGTACCTCTCGGCATCCTCGTTCCTGTTCCAGGTGACCTACGGCTTCAACCCGCAGCAGTACGGCGTGCTGTTCGCGGTGAACTCGATCGGCGTGGTCGTCGGCGTGCAGGTCGCCTCGCGCCTGGCGGCCCGCTTCGGCCCGCAGTGGGTGCTCGCGGTGTCGACCGCGGTGCTCGTACTCGCCGGCGGCACGATCGTGCTGACCGATCAGCTGGGTCTGGGGCTGTGGGGCACCGTCGTGCCGCTGTTCTTCTTCATGACGGCGTGCGGCTTCACCTTCCCCTGCGCCCAGGTGCTGGCTCTCGACCGGCACGGAAAGGCCGCGGGTACGGCGCAGTCGATCATCGGCGCGGCGAACTTCGGCGTCGCCGGCATCATCTCGCCGCTCGTGGGCCTGCTCGCCACCGGCTCGGGCATCACGGCGACGACCATGGCGAGCGTCATGGTCGGCTGTGCCGTGATCGGCGTCATCGCGCTGTGGACGCTGGTGCGTCCGCGCACGGTGGAGCGTCTCGCGCCCTGAGACGCCGGCGAACACTAGCAGAGCCGCCGCCGCGACCGTTCGTGCGGCGGCGGTCGTTCCGCTGGCGGGCCGGAGGCGGAATGATGAGGTGATGGACGACTCCCCGGCGCTTCTCGTGCTCGACCCGCGCCCGCAGCGGTTCCGAGCCGTCGTGGGGGTCGTGCTCATCGCCCTCGCGTGCGGGCTGGGTGCCTGGGTGTTCTTCCGCGGGCCGAGTCCCTTCGCGATCGACGTGTGGTGGAACCAGCTCTTCGCGGCGGCGCCGTCGCAGCCGGTGTACATCTTCGCTCGCGTCCTGGACGAGGTCGGCGGCCATCTCACGGCGGTTCTGATCGTGCCCTTGGCGGGGGCGGCCGCCCTCTTCCTCCTCCGGCGACGATGGTCTGCGCTGTACTTCCTCGCGGCCTCGGCAGGGAGCGCCCTGCTCGTCCAGGTTCTCAAGCACACCTTCGGTCGCGCGCGCCCGGAGGACATCCTCATCGTCAGCGACTACGGTTCCTTCCCCTCGGGGCACACCGCGAACGCCGCGACGATCGCGGTCGTCGCCGCGATGCTCTTCCCCCGCGCCTGGGTGCGCGTTGTGGGGATGGCGTGGGTCCTCCTGATGGCCTTCAGCCGCACCTATCTGCACGCGCACTGGCTGTCGGACACCGTCGGCGGCGCGCTCGTGGGCGCCGGTGCAGCCCTCGTCCTGGCCGCGGTGTTCGCGCGTCTGCGCGAGCGCGACGAGGACCGTCTCGCCCTGCGGCGTGCGCGCAGAGCGGTCGCGGTCGATTCGCGGTCGACGGATGCCGAGCAGCCCCCGTCGTCGTAGGCTGACGCGCATGACGCTCCCCGGCGACGACCTGCCCACCGCTGCTTCTGCGGCCGATGCCGAGGTGGCCCGGTTGCGGGCCGAGGCGGAGGCCGCCGAGGCGGAGCTGCGTCTCGCCCGTGCCCGCGCCGATCTCGCCGCCGCAGAGGCGGCCGCGGCCTCCGCGCGCGCCCGAGCGGCTGCGCCGGGCGAGGGGGCCGCCGCCGGCGCCTCGGTGGTCCCGACCTCCGGCGCGGGAGACACCCGCGAGCCCGGTGCGGCCGCTCCCGCGGCGCCTGCGTCCGCTCCCGCGCCCGTGCCCGCGGCATCCGGTCCCGGCGGGCCGCTCACCGACGAACAGGTCGCGACGATCGCCGCGGGATACGCCGCCACCGGAGCCGCGCTCGACCTGGGCGTGCTCGTGAACGGCGGGCCCGTGGCATCCGTCCCGATTCGCATCCCGCTGCCGATGACCAACCGTCACGGCCTCGTGGCCGGAGCGACGGGGACCGGCAAGACGCGCACGCTGCAGGTGCTGGCCGAGCAGCTGTCGGAGAACGGCGTGCCCGTGTTCGCGGCCGACATCAAGGGCGACCTCTCGGGTCTGGCGGCGGAGGGCGCCTCGAGCGACAAGCTCCTCGCCCGCACCGCCGCCCTCGGCCAGGACTGGTCGGCCCGGTCGTTCCCGACCGAGTTCTTCGCCCTCGGCGACGACGTGGGGTCGGGCATCCCGGTGCGAGCCACGGTCTCGGGGTTCGGGCCCCTCCTGCTGAGCCGGGTGCTCGGGCTCAACCCGACGCAGGAGTCCAGCCTGGGCCTGGTGTTCCACTACGCCGACGAGAAGGGTCTCGCGCTCGTCGACCTGTCCGACCTGCGCGCGGTGCTGACCCACCTCACGAGCGACGAGGGCAAGGCGGAGCTCAAGGGCATCGGCGGGCTCTCCGCGGCCACGGCGGGCGTGATCCTGCGCGAGCTGGTGGCGTTCGCCGCCGTCGGCGCCGACACCTTCTTCGGCGAGCCCGAGCTCGACGTGTCGGTGTTCCTCCGCACGGATGCCGCCGGAGCAGGCATCGTGAGCCTGCTCGAGGTCCCGAACGTGGCGGCGCGGCCGGAGTTGTACTCGACGTTCCTCATGTACCTGCTCGCCGAGCTCTACGAGGTGCTGCCGGAGGTGGGCGACCTCGACAAGCCCAAGCTCGTGTTCTTCTTCGACGAGGCCCATCTGCTGTTCCGCGACGCGTCGAAGGCGTTCCTCGAGGCGATCACGCAGACCGTGCGATTGATCCGGTCGAAGGGCGTCGGCGTCTTCTTCGTCACGCAGACGCCGAAGGACGTGCCCGGCGATGTGCTCGCCCAGCTCGGCTCACGGGTGCAGCACGCCCTGCGCGCGTTCACGCCCGACGACGCCACGGCTCTGAGAGCCTCGGTGCGCACCTACCCGAACTCCGGCTACGACCTCGAACGCGTCCTCCAGGAGCTCGGCACGGGCGAAGCCGTCATCACGGTGATGAGCGAGCGCGGGGCCCCCACCCCGGTCGCCTGGACGCGCATCTTCGCACCCCGCGCCTCGATGTCCCCCATCCCCGCCGATGCCATGGCGGCCGCGGTGTCGGCATCCCCCCTGTTCGCGACCTACGGCACGCCCATCGACCGCGAGTCGGCGCGGGAGGTGCTCGGCGCGCGCATGCAGGCGGCGACCGAGGCGAAGAACGCGGCGGAGCGGGCGAAGAAGGATGCCGCGGACGCCGCCGAGTACGCCAAGCAGAAGGCCGCGATCGACAAGGCGAACGCCGAGGCGCAGAAGAAGGCGCAGCGCGAGTACGAGCGCATCCTCAAGAGCACGGCCGCTCCGCGCGGCCGCTCGAGTACACCCCCCGCGGGCCTCGACGGCCTCCTCGGCCGCGGCGCCACCAAGAGCATCGTGAACGGGGTGATCCGCGGCCTGTTCGGCAACGGGCGGCGGCGGTGAGTCGCCCGGGAGGGCGCGGCGGCGCGGTCTCGGTGATTTGCGTGTCCTCAGCGGGGTGCGGGGGTTTCGGGCTGAGGTCGTGCGGATCGCTGAGGTCGGGCACAGCGTGCGCATCGACTCGCGACGACGCGACGGGGGCGGATGCCGCACCGACCGGCATCCGCCCCCTTTCCGTCGCTCTCAGGGGCGGCGGATCGCGAGCGGCATCGTCGAGGTGTCGATGAGCGGATCGCGGTCCTGTCGTTCGACGAGCGCCTCGGCCTCGGCGGGCGTCTCGACGGTGGGCATCGAGCCGAGCAGGGGCCGTCGGGCGGTCTCGCGCATCGCCAGCAGGGCGACGAGCCCGAGCGCGGCGAAGAACATGATGTAGAACGCCGGCATGAGCGTGTTGCCCGTCGCATCGATCAGCGCCTGGCTGAACAGCGGCGTCGTGCCGCCGAACAACGACACCGCGACGTTGTACGCCACCGCCATCGCGCCGAAGCGAGACGCGGTCGGGAAGAGGGCGGGAAGAGCGGATGCCGAGATCGCGACGTAGAACGCCACCGGCACCGCCGCCATGCACAGGGCGACCATCACGGCCCACAGCTCGCCGATCTGCATGATGAGGAACGCCGGCACCAGCAGCACCAGCGCGGAGCCCGCCGCGATCGCGTACACGGGCCTGCGGCCGATCCGATCGCTCAGGCGGCCGATGAGCGGCAGTGCCGCCGACATGACCAGCAGCACGGGGACCGTGGCCACCGCCGCGGTGATGTTCGAGACCCCGACCTCCTTCTCGAGGTACGTCGGCATGTAGCTTGTCAGCGCGTAGCCCGCGGTGTTGGTGGCCGCGACCAGGGCGATCCCGATCAGCAGGGGCTTCCAGTGGTGGCGGACGATGCCGAGGAGGTTCTGGCGGGCCATGGGGTCGTCGGCGTCGATGTCGGCGGACCCGGACTGCTCGAACGCCGGGGTCTCCGGGATGCGCAGACGGAAGTAGATCGCGACGATGCCCAGCGGCACCGCGAGCAGGAACGGGATGCGCCAGCCGTAGTCGACCATCGCGTTCTCGCCCGAGATCGAGGTCGTGACGGCGGTGGTGATCGCCACCGCGGAGGCGCCCGCGGCGAAGCCCACGTAGGAGCCCACGTCGAGCCACGAGGACCAGAATCCGCGTCGCCGGTCGGGGGAGAACTCCGAGACGTAGGTGGTCGCCCCGGCGTACTCCCCGCCGGTCGAGAAGCCCTGGACCATCTTCAGCAGGTACAGCGGCACGATCGCCCAGAGGCCGATCTGCGCGGAGGTGGGCAGGATGCCGATGAGCGCGGTCGCCGTGGCCATCATCGCCATCGTGAGGAACAGCACCTTCTGCCGACCGATCCGGTCGCCGAGCGGACCCAGCACGAAGCCGCCGAAGGGGCGGACGAGGAAGGAGATCGCGAAGCCGAGGAGCGTGACGAGCAGGCCCCACGGGTCGGGCAGGTCGGAGGCGAACACGGCGGTGAGGGTCACGGCGAGGTACCCGTAGATACCGAAGTCGAACCACTCCATGAAGTTGCCGACGACGGTGCCGCCGATGGCGGTGCGCACGCGCTTCGTGTCGACGACGACGACGTCGTCGACGTCGAGGCGGGGTGCACCGGATGCCGAGGGGGATGTCTCGTTCATCGTTCTAGCGTTACTCCCATCGGTGCGGCATTTCCAGTCGGGCCGTTCCGCGACGGGCCGTGCTAGCTCGTCAAGCCCTCGGGGATGTCGGAGGGCAGGCGTACCGTGTCGGGCATGACCGAGCTCTCCGCCCCCACCGGCCGCGAACCCGCTCTCGTCGCGCAGCCTCGACCCGACGGGTCGGCACCACGCGCCCTCGTCCTGGGCGCCACCGGCTACCTCGGCGGGCGGCTCGTGCCGCGACTGCTCGCCGCCGGCTACCGCGTGCGCGTGCTCGCGCGCGACCCGCGACGCATCGGCGCCTTCCCGTGGGGAGACGACGTCGACGTCGTCGGCGGCGACGCCACCGATCCCGACGCCGTGCGGGCCGCTGTGGCCCAGGTCGACGTGCTCTACTACCTCATCCACTCGATGGGCAGCGGCCGCGATTTCGAGGCCACCGACCGCGTCGCCGCCCGGACGGTCGCCGACGCCGCCTCCGCGGCATCCGTCAAGCGCATCGTGTACCTCGGCGGACTGCATCCCGACGACGCGACGCTCTCGGCCCACCTGCGCTCGCGCGTTGAGGTGGGCGACATCCTGCTGCGCAGCGGCGTGCCCACCCTCGTCCTGCAGGCGGGCGTCGTCATCGGCTCGGGCTCGGCGTCGTTCGAGATGGTGCGTCACCTCACCGACGTGCTGCCCTACATGCCGGCGCCCAAGTGGGTGCGCAACCGCATCCAGCCGATCGCGGTGCGCGACGTCCTGCACTACCTGCTGGGCGCTGCGCGGGTGGCACCCAACGTCAACCGGGCCGTCGACATCGGCGGTCCCGACGTGCTGCGCTACGGGCAGATGATGAACGGCTATGCCATCGAGGCCGGGCTGCCGCAGCGCGCGATCGCCTCGCTGCCGGTGCTCACCCCGCGCCTCGCCTCGCACTGGGTCAACCTCGTCACCCCCATCCCCAAGTCCATCGCCCGGCCTCTCGTGGAGTCGTTGCAGAACGACTGCGTGGTCAAGGACCGCGCGATCGACGACCTCGTGCCGCGGCCCGAGGGCGGGCTGCTGCCGTACCGAGAGGCCGTGCGACGCGCGCTCGGGCGCGTGAACGACGACGCGATCGAGACGAGCTGGCAAGACGCCGAGGTCTCGGGCGCCCCCAGCGACCCTCTGCCGAGCGACCCCGAGTGGGCGGGCCGCCTGGTCTACACCGACGTGCGCACGATGACCACCACGGCGAGCGCCGCGCAGCTGTGGTCGGTGATCGAGGGCATCGGGGGTGAGAACGGCTGGTACTCCTCGCCGCTGCTGTGGGCGATCCGCGGGTGGATGGACCGACTCGTCGGGGGTGTCGGGCTGGCCCGCGGCCGCCGCAGTCGATCGGTGGTGACGGTGGGCGACGCGCTCGACTTCTGGCGCGTGGAGACGATCGAGCCGGGGCACCTGCTCCGGCTGCGCGCTGAGATGAAGGTGCCGGGCGGTGCCTGGCTCGAGCTGCGCGCGACGCCCGAGGGAGAGGGGGCGCGCTTCGACCAGCGCGCGCTGTTCTTCCCCACCGGGCTCGCGGGCCGGCTCTATTGGCTCGCCGTCCTGCCCTTCCACGGACTGATCTTCAGCGGCATGGCCCGGCGCATCACCGCCGCGGCCGAGCACGTGCAGCGCGCGGACCTCGAGCCGAAGGCGGAAGCGGGCCGCATCGCCCCCGAGATCGCCGAGGTCGAGACGACCGCCTCGTCTTCGTCGTAGACCGCGGCTGGCATGGCTCGAGCACCTAGGCTGAGCGACGTGCCCCATGTCGCCCGCGTCCTGACCGTCTCCGACCGCTCCGCCGCGGGTCTGCGCGAGGATCGCGGTGGTCCGCTCGCCGTCTCGCTGCTGCGCGAGGCCGGCTTCGACTGCGCCGACGCGATGGTCGTGCCCGACGGCGCCGACAGCGTCGAGCGCGCGCTGCGCGAGCTCGTGGCCCACGGCGCCGGTCTCGTCGTCACCACGGGCGGCACCGGCATCGCCCCCACCGACCGCACGCCCGAGGGCACCGCCCGAGTCCTCGACCGCGAGCTCCCCGGGATCGCCGAGGAGCTGCGCCGCCGGGGCCTCGCCGACACTCCGATGGCGGTCCTGTCGCGGGGCCTCGCGGGCATCGTCGACCCCGGGACCCTCGTCGTGAACCTCCCCGGATCCACCAGGGCCGTGGCATCCGGGATCGCCGTCCTCTCCGAGCTCGCCCCCCACGTGCTCGACCAGCTCTCCGGAGGAGACCACACATGAGCGCCGTGCGCATCGCCCGCCTGTCCGAGACCCCGCTCGACCTCGACGCGCACCTCGACGCCGTCGAGGAGTCCTCGTCGGGGGCCGTGACGACCTTCGTCGGTCGTGTCCGCGACATCGACCCCGACGCCTCGGGCGCCGTCGTGGCCCTCGAGTACAGCGCGCACCCCGACGCCGAGCAGACCCTGCAGCGCATCGCCGAGACCGCGGCCGCCGGCACCGACGCCATCGTCGCCGTCAGCCACCGCGTCGGCCGGCTGGGCGTGGGGGAGGCCGCGGTCGTGATCGCCGTGGCATCCGGTCATCGGGCCGAGGCGTTCGAGGTCTGCCGAACCGTGATCGAGACGATCAAGACCGACCTGCCCGTCTGGAAACGGCAGGTCGAGGCCGACGGCACCACGGAGTGGAAGGGCCTCGGGGGCTAGACGGGGCGCCGGAGGCTCCGAGCGGCGGCTCGGCAGATCGGAGGAGCGCAGCGGAATCGGATGCCGTTCGGGCACACGTCCGAATTCGGTGCGGATCTCCGATTCTGGCGCGGTCCGCAGGGTGGTCGGCGGCGGGTCGACGACGTCGCCGGGATCGGCATCGGGCTGGCGCAGCGGAATCGGATCACCGCACCGATGTCGGATGCCCCGGCCACCGGCATCCGATTCTGGCGCGGATCTCCGATTCTGGTGCGGTGGCGGGGCGCCGCGGCAGCGAGCGGGTCAGCCGCCGGCAAAGGGCGGGAGCACGTCGACGTGGACGACCCCGTCGAGCGGGGCGTCGTCGTCGCGACGCGTGCCGTCGACGAGCACGGCGCAGCGGTCCAGGATGCCGCCGAGCGCCGGGTGATCCGCGACGACGGCCGCGCGCAGAGCCGCGAGGGTGGGTTCGGTGCGGTCCTCGGCATCCGTTCCCGCGGCCTCGGCCGCCGCGGCGAAGTAGCGCACGCGCACGCTCATGACTCCTCCCCGGGGCGCATCCAGTCGCCGGACTTTCCCCCGGTCTTCGACACGATCCGCACGTTCTCGATGGAGGTGCCCTTGTCCATGCCCTTCACCATGTCGACGACCGCCAGCGCGGCGACCGAGACGCTCGTCAGCGCCTCCATCTCGACACCCGTCCGGTCGGCCGTGCCGACGGTCGCCTCGATCTCGACGCCCGTATCGGTGATCTCGAGGTCGACCGAGGCGCGGTGCACGCCGATGACGTGGGCCAGGGGGAGCAGTGCGGGGGTGGACTTCGCGGCCTGGATGCCGGAGATCCGCGCCACCGCGAGCACGTCGCCCTTGGGGGCCGAGCCGTCGCGGAGAGCGGCGACCACCTCCGGCGCGCAGCGCACGAAGCCGCGGGCCGTCGCGGTGCGGACGGTGGGCTGCTTGAGCGTGACGTCGACCATGCGGGCGTGGCCCGCGGCATCCAGGTGGGTGAAGCTCATGGGATCAGCATGACATCGAGCGGGTCGCCCACCGACACGGTGGACACCTCGGCGGGCACGATCGCGAAGGCCTCGGCCCGGGCGAGCGACGCGGCCAGGTGCGACCCCGACCCGCCGGCGGTGGCCGGGCGCACGGTGCCCTCGACGAGGTCGATCGCCGCCGGGAGGTATTGGCGGCGACCGGGCGGCGTCGTCCAGGTCTCGGATGCCGTGAGTCGGGCGATACGCCGATCGAGCACCGCGCGGCCCTGCAGGGCGAGCAGCGCGGGACGCACGAACACCTCGAACGACACCGCGACGCTCACCGGGTTGCCGGGGAGGCCGAAGACGAGGCGACCGTCGTCGAGGACGCCGAAGGCCTGCGGCTTGCCCGGCTGCATCGCGACCTTCTCGAACGCGATGCGATCGCTGAGCGCCAGACGGACGGGCTCGTAGGCACCGGCGCTCACCCCACCGGTGAAGACGACCACGTCGGCACGGCTCGCGCGGGCGAGGACCGCGTCGATCCCGGCGGGGTCGTCGCCGACACGGTCGACGAGCAGGAGCTCGGCGTCCGCATCGCTCACGAGAGAGGCCAGGAGCACGGCGTTGGAGTCGGGGGTCTGACCGCGTGCGGGCGCGGTGCCGGGGGCGACGAGCTCGCTGCCGGTGGAGACGACGGCTACGCGGGGGCGGCGGCGGACGCTGATCTCGGCGACGCCGGCCGCGGCAGCCGCCGCGAGAGCGAAGGGGCCGAGCCGCTCGCCGGGGGAGAGGACGACGTCGCCCGTGCGGGTGTCGCCGCCGCGTCGGCGGATGAACGCTCCCGCGGCGGCGGGCGCCCGCCGCACCTCGACCGTTCCCAGGGAGTCGGCCAGTCCGCCCGCGGTGTCCTCGAAGGGGACGATCGCGTCGGCGTCGGTCGGGACGGGGGCGCCCGTCATGATGCGCACCGCCTCTCCTGCGCCGACGGCCGGGTCGGCCGACGAACCGGCCGGCAGGTCGGCGACCACGCGCAGGATCGCCGGGTTCTCGGCATCCGCCCCCTCGACATCGGCGGAGCGCACCGCGAAACCGTCCATCGAGGAGTTGTCGACACCGGGCAGGTCGTGCGCGGCGAGCACGGGCTCGGCGAGCGTACGACCGGCGGCGTCGTCCAGACGGACGGTCTCGACGGGCAGGATCGCGACGGCGGCGAGCACGCGGGCGCGGTGCTCCTCCACGGTGAGCATCGGGGTCATCGGGGCCTCCGGGGTCAGGGTGCGACGGCGGGGTCGAGCGGCGGTGCGGCAGTGGCACGGTCACGCGCGGACATGGGGATGGCGGGACGCGCCGCGGGGGACAGGGGGATCACGTCCTGTCGGGCGCGCAGGGCGTCGATCACGACGAGACGCCCGAGCAGGGGGTCGCCCGCGCCCGTGACGAGCTTGATCGCCTCGGTGGAGAGGAGTCCGCCGACCTGCACGCACAGCGAGCCGAGCACGCCGACCTGGGCGCACGTGGGCGGCTCTCCCGCCGAACCGGGCGGGAAGAGATCGCCGAGGACGACCGGGGAGTGCCCCTCGGGCGGGTCCGACCAGAACACGGTGACCTGCCCCGCCCACTCCTGGACCGCTCCCCAGACGAGCGGGATGCCGAGGGCCTCCGTCGCCGCGGCGACGGCCTCGCGAGTGTCGAAGGTGTCACTGCCGTCGATGACGAGATCCGCCTCGGCGAACAGCTCGCGGGCGTTGTCGGAGGTCAGGCGTAGCGTGCGTTCATGCACGACGGTGAGGGGCGAGAGATCGTGCACGGCTCGGGCGGCCGAGGCCGTCTTGGCGGTGCCGATGTCGTCGACGCGGTGCAGCAGCTGGCGCTGCAGGTTGGTGCGTTCGACCACGTCGTCGTCGATCACGATCAGCTCGCCCACGCCGGCGGCCGCCAGGGAGAGCAAGACGGGCGACCCGAGGCCCCCGGCCCCCACCACGGCGATCCGCGCGGCCGCGAGCCGCCGCTGCCCCTCTTCGCCGATCGCGGCCAGCACCGCGTGCCGGGCCGTGCGGATGAGCTCCTCCGGGGCGAGGGATGCCACCGGCTCGACGAGCGGCCTCATCCGCCGATCGCGCTCATCGTGCGCTCGGGCTGCACGAAGTCGGGACGCGCCAGCCCGACGCGGTCGGAGCCGTGCGCTCGGGGCTTGGCCCACATGGCATCCCGCCAGACCTGTGCAATGCCCTCGTCGTCGGTGCCCGCGCGCATGGTCGACAGCAGGTCGGTCTCCTCGTGCGAGAACAGGCACGAGCGCACCTTGCCGTCGGCGGTCACGCGGGTGCGCGTGCACGCGGCGCAGAAGGGTTCGGTGACCGACGAGATGATGCCGACATGTCCGGCGAGGGCGGTCTCGCCGGGGCGGCGGACCTCCCAGCGCTCGGCGGGGGCGGCACCCCGGCCGCGAGGGTCGGCGGTGAGGGTGAATCCTTCTTCGATCGCGGCGCGGATGTCGCGGGCGGGGATGACGTTCGTCGCCGACCACGAGCGGTCGCCGTCGAGGGGCATGTCCTCGATGAAGCGCATCTCGAAGCCGTTCGTCACGGCCCAGTCGACCAGGGGAACGACCTCGGTGTCGTTGACCCCGCGCAGCAGCACCGCGTTGATCTTGATGGGGCCGAGGCCCGCGGCACGGGCGGCCTGGAGCCCGGCGAGCACCTTGTCGAGGTGCGGGCGGCGGGTGAGTTCGGCGAAGGTTTCGGGGTGGAGGGTGTCGAGAGAGACGTTGAGGCGGGTCAGTCCGGCATCCTTGAGCGCCTGAGCGCGACGGTCGAGGCCGACGGCGTTGGTCGTGAGGGCGATCGGCAGGTCGGGGTTGTCCTCGCGGATGCCGGCGATGATGACCTCGAGATCCTTGCGGACGAGGGGCTCGCCGCCCGTGATGCGCAGCTCCTCCGCGCCGAGCGACTGCACCGCCACGCGCACGATGCGCCGGATCTCGTCGGTCGACATGAGCTGCGACTGCGGGAGCCACGGCATCCCCTCGGCGGGCATGCAGTAGGTACAGCGCAGATTGCACTTGTCGATCACCGAGACGCGCAGGTCGGTCGCGACACGGCCGAAGCGGTCGAGGAGGCCGCCCTCGCGGGGAGCGCCCGTCCCGGTGCGCGGGGCGCTGCCGGCGGATGGGTGGGCCGGAGCGCCCGTGGCGGGGAGGGCGGTGGCGCCCGGGGCGCGGGTCACGGTGGCGCCGAGAGTCACCGGCACCGGTCTCGCGCTCGCGTGCTCGGCATCCATGGGTCGAGCCTAGGTCAGTGCGGGGCGGGGGAGGGCGGTGTTGGGGTGTATGGGCGGAGGGGAATCGGGGACGGGAGGAGGGTTTGGGGCGCGGGGGTCCTCCCGCGGGTGGGTTTCCTCCCTTGCGGAGGTCTCGCGGGTGCGGTGCGGGAGGCGCGGGTGCCGCGGGGCGGGCGGGGGCGGGGTTTTGGTGCGTGGGCGGAGGGGAGTCGGGGACGGGAGGGCGGTTCCGCGCTCGGACACCCTCCCTTGGGCGGTTCTCCTCCCGTGCGGGGGCTCCTCCGGGCGGGGCCTGTTTCGCGGCCGGCGCGGGTGCGGCGCGGGCGGGGGAGGGCGGGGTTCTGGTGCGAGGGCGGAGGGGAGTCGGGGACGGGAGGGCGGCTCCGCGCTCGGCACCCTTCCTTGGGCGAATCTCCTCCCGTGCGGTTCTCCTCCGGTGCGGGGGCTCCTCCGGGCGGGGGCTACCTCGCGGGCGGTGTGGGTGCGGTGCGGGTGTCGCGGGACCGGGAGTGCGGGGTTTTGGTGCGTGGGCGGTGGGGTGTCGGGGACGGGAGGAGGGGATGGGCCTCGCGGGCCCTCCCGCGGGCGATTCTCCTCCCGAGCGGGGGCTCCTCCGGGCGGGGCCTGCCTCGCGGGCGGTGTGGGTGCGGCGCGGGTGTCGCGGGACCGGGAGAGCGGGGTTCTGGTGCGTGGGCGGAGGGGAGTCGGGGACGGGAGGGCGGTTCCGCGCTCGGATACTCTCCCCTCGGCGATTCTCCTCCCGAGCGGGGGCTCCTCCGGGCGGGGCCTGCCTCGCGGGCGGGGCGGGTGCGGTGCAGGTGCCGCGGGGCGGGGGAGGGCGATGTGGGGTGTGCGCGGGCGGAGGGGAGTCGGGGACGGGAGGAGGGTATGGGCCTCGCGGGCCCTCCCGCGGGCGATTCTCCTCCCGAACGGGGGCCCGCCTCCCTGGGCCCACCTCCCGAGCGGAGGCCTGCGCCCCAGGCCCCGCCTCCCGACCGGAGGCCCGCCACCCAGGCCCCGCCTCCCACCCAGGCCCCGTCTCCCAGACCCCGCCTCCCACCCAGGCCCCGCCCGCCACCCGGGCCCCGCCACCCAGGCCCCGCCCGCCACCCGGGCCCCGCCTCCCAGGCCCCTCCTCCCACCCCAGACCCGCCTCCCGAGCCCGGGCTCCGCCTCCCGGGCGGGGGCTCCGTCGTCTCGGGCGCCGGCGCGGGTACGGTCGGGGGATGCCGAATACCTTCCGTATCGCGCAGGCGGCGCGTCTTCTCGGAGTCAGCGACGACACCGTCCGTCGGTGGATCGATCAGGGGCTGCTGCCGACGACCGGCACCTCGCCGGCCGAGATCCCCGGGGCGGCGCTCGCCGAGCGGGCCGTGGCGCTCGCCGAGGAGCCCGCCGATCCGACCGGCATCGCCTCGAGCGCGCGGAACCGGTTCGTCGGGATCGTCACCCGCGTGCGGATCGACGGGGTCATGGCCCAGGTCGACCTGCAGTGCGGACCGCACCGGGTGGTCTCGCTCATGTCGGCGGAAGCGGCCGAGGAGCTCGCGCTCGAACCCGGTGCGCTGGCGGTGGCGTCGGTGAAGGCGACGGTCGTGACCGTGGAGACGCCGCGCTTCTGACCCTCGATTAAACGCTCGAGCGGATGAGAAGACCCGAAAGATCCCGCAGATGCGGAATACTGGGACCGCAGCGTGCCGCCGGCCGCGCCGAAAGGACCACCATGCGCCGCCCCCTCCGTCTGCTCACCGTCGTCGGAACCGCCGCCCTGCTCGCCGGGTGCGCGAGCGCGGCGCCCGCCCCGGCGGCATCCGGGGACTCCCTCTCGGGAACCGTCGAGGTGTACGCCGCAGCCTCACTGCAGCGCTCGTTCGACGAGATCGCCACGGCGTTCGAGGCGGCCCACCCCGAGGTCACGGTGAGCGCGGTCTATGACGGGTCGAGCACGCTCGCGACGCAGATCGGCGAGGGAGCCCCGGCGGACGTGTTCGCCTCGGCCGACGAGAAGAACATGGCGAAGGTGGCGGCGCAGGCCCCCGACCCCCGGCTCTTCGCCGGCAACACGCTCGTGATCGCCGTGCCGAAGGGGAACCCCGGCGCGGTCGCGACGCTCGCCGATCTCGCGAAGGTGACGACCGTGCTGTGCGCTCCCGAGGTGCCGTGCGGCGCCGCGTCGCAGACCCTCCTGTCGAAGGCCGGGGTCGCCGTCACCCCCGCGAGCTCGGAGCAGAACGTCACCGCGGTACTCACCAAGGTCGCCGCGGGAGAAGCCGACGCCGGGCTCGTCTACGCCACCGACGTCGCCGGTCGCGACGACGTCGAGAGCCTCGTCCCCGCCGGTGCCGACGCGGTCGTCAACCATTACCCGATCGCCGCGCTGACCGATGCTCCCAACCCCGACGCCGCCGCCGCCTTCGTCGCGTTCGTGCTCGGCGAGGACGGGCAGCGGGTGCTCGCGGGCGCCGGGTTCCGCGCCCCGTGAGGGAGGCGGGATACGTCCCCCGCTGGCTGATCGTGCCGGCGGTGGCCGGTCTGCTCTTCCTGCTGGTGCCGCTGACCGCCCTGATCGCCCGGGTGGAGTGGACGCGTGTGTGGGTCGACGTGACCTCCGAGGCGGCGCTTTCGGCTCTGGCCCTGTCGCTCGGCACCGGGGCCGTGGCCACCGCGGTCTGCGCGGTCATCGGCATCCCCCTTGCCCTGCTCATCGCGCGCAGCCCTGCCCGCGTCGCTGCCGTGCTGCGGGCGCTGGTCACGGTGCCCCTGGTGCTCCCGCCGATGGTCGGCGGTGTCGCCCTGCTGTACCTCTTCGGGCGCAACGGCTGGTTCGGTGCCCTCGGCCTGCCGTTCACCACTCCCGCGGTCGTTCTCGCCCAGGTGTTCGTGGCGCTGCCGTTCCTCGTGCTCTCCGTCGAGGGGGCCCTGCGCAGCACGGGCGTCGCGTTCGAGCGCGCGGCCGCCTCGCTCGGGGCCTCGCGCTCGACAATCCTGCGGCGCATCACGCTTCCTCTCGCGGCCCCCGGCATCGTCGCCGGGGTGGTGCTGTGCTTCGCCCGCGCGATCGGCGAGTTCGGCGCCACCGCGCTGTTCGCGGGCAACCGCCCCGGCGTCACGCAGACGATGCCCCTGGCCATCTACACGGCGTTCAACGGTGCCGGGGTCTCGCAGGGCACCGCGGTGGCGCTGTCGCTGCTGCTGCTCGTGACGGCGGTGGCGGTCCTGCTGCTCGTGCGTGGCTGGCGACCGGGGGTGGGGCGGTGACCGGCGAGAGTGCGGCGCGCCGCGAAGAGAGTCAGGATGCCGCTTCGCTCACCGCCCGGGTGCGCGTGCGCCGTCGTGACTTCGACGTCGACATCGCGCTGAGCGTGGCCCCGGGCGAGACCGTCGCCGTCATGGGGCGCAGCGGCGCGGGCAAGTCGACGCTGCTCGGTGCGCTCGCGGGGCTCACACCGCTCGACGGGGGCGAGATCAGCGTCGACGGACGTGTTCTCGATCAGGCTCCGCGGACGCGCACCGACCCGATGCACCGGGGGATCGTGCTGCTCGGACAGAACGCCCGGCTGTTCCCGCACCTCTCCGCGCGCGAGAACGTCGCGTTCGGTCCGCGCGCGGCCGGGGTCACGGCATCCGTCGCCCGTTCTTCTGCGGACGACTGGCTGGCGCGCGTCGGGCTTCCGGGGGCGGGGGACCGCCGGCCAGGGCAGTTGTCGGGCGGCGAGCAGCAGCGCGTGGCCGTCGCTCGGGCGCTCGCGGCCGCCCCGCGGGTGGTGCTGCTCGACGAGCCGCTCGTCGCGCTGGACGCGGTCACGGCGTCGGAGATCCGGGCCATGCTGCGCGAGCGCCTGGTGGGGGTGACGACCATCGCGGTGACCCACGACGCGGTCGATGCCGCGGCGCTCGCCGATCGGTTGCTGATCGTCGAGTGGGGCAGGGTGACGCAGGAGGGGGCGGTGCGCGAGGTGCTCGCGGCCCCGGCCACGGAGGTGGCGGCGCGGATCGCGGGTCTTGAGTGGCTGACCGGCGAGGCGCGCGGCGGCGCATTCGTCCGGGGTGGGCTGAGGCTCGAGACGAGGGATGCCGGCTCCCGCGCCCTCGCCGACGTCGACGGGGTTCTGCTGGCCGCCGTCTACCGCGCGACCGACGCCCGCCTCGGGGGCGGTTCTCCGGCGATCGTGTCGCACCTCGAGCCGACGCCGACCGGCGTGCGCGTGATCACGGACGCGGGCGTGGTCGAGGTCCCGCCCGCGGTCGCCGCGGGTCTCGCGCCGGGAGACGGCGTGCTGGTCGACGTTGCGCCGGAGAGCGTGAGGTTCGTCGCGGCCTCGTGAACAGAGTGATCGCTCCTTCGGCCGACGCCTCGAATCTGGCTCCGCTCGGTCCGGGCATGGTCAGCAATCCGCTGCTCGCCCGGTCTGCCGCGATGTCGGAGGGCTACGCCACAATCGGCGTATGAGCGACTCGAGCGTCACCGGCGCGGCAGTCTCGCGCCTGCTGAGCATCGGTGAGTTCTCTCGCTATGCGGGCATCAGCGTGCGAATGCTGCGCCACTACGACGAACGCGGTCTGCTCACGCCCGCGTCCGTCGACGCTTTCACGTCGTACCGGCGATACGCACCCGAGCAGCTCCGCATCGCGGGCCGGATCCGCACCCTGCGCGATGCCGGTTGCGGTATTCCCCTCATCGAGGAGCTGCTCCCGCTCTTCGCTGCGCCCGATGCCTTGCGTGCGCGGCTCGCCCAGCACGCGGCCTCCCTAGAGACGGCGGCCGCCGAGCTGCAGGCTCAGAAGCGTCTGACGCTTTCTCTCGCCGATGCGCTCGACACCCCGTCGGCGCAGGTCGGTGAACGGGTCTTCCCGGCCGTTCGGACGCTGTGGTTGCGTCGCACGGTCGCGTGCTACCCGGCGGAGGGGGAGATGTGGGCCGATCTCCGAGAACTCATGGCCCGCCCTGACGGCGTCGACCCCGCCCGATTCGGCGATCTCATCGGCGCCACGTACTTCGACGAGGAGTTCCGCGACGACGACGTCGAGATGGCGATCTGGCGCGACTACGACGGCCCGTTCGCCGCTCGTGACGGGTTCGACATCGTGGAGCTGCCCGAGCAGCGCGTCGCGTGGACCACCCACCGTGGTGACTTCGACACGATCTCGAACGCGACCGAGACGCTCGGGGCCTGGATCGCCGAGCGGGGTTTCACCCGGGCGGGAGCCCCCTTCAACGTCTACGTCGTCGGACCCGGGCGCGAGAAAGACCCGGCGAAGTGGATCACCGAGGTCAACGTGCCGATCGCTTGACCCTCTCACTGTGGCAGGTCCCACTCTCGAAACAGAGGGCGGACGGACCGCCCGGGATACGAGAGGCCAGGCTCATGAGCGACACGAACACGGTGAACTACTTCGAGATCGGCACCACCGACCCCGAGGCGGCTCGTGCTTTCTATGGGGAGGTGTTCGGTTGGACGTTCGGCGCCGCGAACCCCGGCGGCTACGCCACGGTCAACGAGAACGCGGGCGGGTTGTGGGATAGCTCCGACATCGGCGGCGGGTCGTGGGCGGTGTTCTACGTAGAGGTCGCCGACATCCAGGCCACGCTCGCACACGCGACCGCTGCCGGTGCGGCCACCGTGCGCCCGCTCGTCGACAACGGCGTCATCCTCTTCGCCCACCTCGCCGATCCGGCCGGCAACCGCTTTGGGGTGTGGCAGCGCACGGTCGCCGCCTGAGGCGGCTCGGACGGCGGTCACAGCGGCCTCGACCCCGAACCGATGACCCGCCCCTCCTCCAGCCGCACTTCTCGATCCACGAGCCCGTCCGGCACCTCGGCGTGCGACACCAGCACCACGGCTTGATCGCGCGCGACGGCGCCGAGCAGGTCGGTGAGCAGGGCGTCGGATGCCGCGGGGTCGACGCCCGCGGTCGGCTCGTCGAGCACGAGCACGGGGAAACCCCGCAGCAGGGCCCGCGCGAGGGCGAGGCGCTGCGCCTGGCCGCCCGAGACGAGGGCACCGCGGTCGCCGACGGGAGTGTCGAGGCCGCCGCGTTCGGCGACCCAGCCGCCGAGTCCCACGCGAGCGAGCACGTCCCACAGATCGGTGTCGGTGGCCGTGTCGCGGGCGAAAAGCAGGTTCTGTCGCACCGATTCGTCGAAGAGGTACGCCGACTGCTCGACGAGGCCGACGGTCAGGCGCAGGTCGTCGCCCGAGAGCTCGCGGGCCTCGACGCCCCCGATCGTGTACGACCCCTCGTAGTCGAGGAAGCGCACGAGAGCGTGCGCGAGGGTCGTCTTGCCGGCGCCGCTGGGTCCGGTCACGAGAACACGCTCCCCGGGCGCGACGCGCAACGCGATGTCGTCGAGGCGTCCCGCGTCGGGGGCGTCGTCACCGCGTGCGGGCCAGTGCGCGCCGACACGGCGCAGCTCGAGGCCCGAGCCGAGCGCCGGTGCATTCCCGGTGGGCGCGGGCTCGTCCCGGGGCAGGCCGTCGGGGATGGTCTCGGGGACCGCCTCGGCGATGCGCTCCGCCGCCGCACGCACCTGGCGCCACGATGCCAGCGCCAGCGGCACCGGGCCGAACACCTCGAACACGGCCATCGGCAGCAGCACGACGACGGCAAGCCCGGGACCCGACAGCGCTCCTCCCGTGACCGCCGACGCGGCGACGAACAGCGCCCCCAGCGACGCGGCCCCGGCGAGCACCGACACCGCCCCCGACGTCAGGCCCTGCGCCCCGCCCCGGCGGACGACGGCCCGACGCAGCGCCCGATCGGCCTCACGGATGCGCTCGGCCGCGGCATCCACCGCCCCGTACGCGGTCAGCACGTCGAGATTCGTCAGCAGGTCGTGCAGGGCATCGGCGACGGCGGCGCGACGCGGTGCGATCGACCGTTCCGCACGAGCGCCCGCCGCCCACCCCACGGCTACCGCGACGGCGAACGCCACCCCCAGGCAGCCGAGCAGAACGAGGGCGGCTCGCCATGAGAGGAACGCGGTGAACACGACCGCGCCGAGCGCGGTGAGGGCGGCGACCGTCAGGGGCAGAACGACCCGCAGCGGGAGGTTCTGCAGTTCCTCGACGTCGTCGACGACGCTCGACAGCAGGCCGCCGCGGCGCGCGCGCCCGAGGCCGTCGGGGGCGAGGGGCACGATGTCGCGCACGAGGTCGGCGCGCACCCCGGCGAGCTGATGCAGGGCGGCATCGTGGCCGGCGAGGCGCTCGAGGTACCGGAAGACGCCGCGCGACAGCGCGAACGCGCGCACGCCCACGACCGCGACCGACAGGTACATCACGAGCGGTTGCTCGGCGGCCCGCGCGATGAGCCACGCGCTCGCCGCGAGCAGCGCGACCGAGCTCGCCGCCGCGCCGAAGCCCGAGAGCACCGCGGGCGCGAAGCGTCGCCGCGAGGGCATCGCCGACTTCAGGATGCCGCGCACCCGGGCGTTCACGCGCGCACCTCCGGTCCGCGTGCGCGCGAGGGATCAGAATCCGTCGCCTGGACCCCCGTTGAAGCGACAGATTCCGACCCCTCGCGCGAGAGGGGTGGGGGCGTGAGCTCGACCACCTCGTCGGCGATCGCGCGGGCGGAGCGGCGGTGCGAGACGAGGAGCACGCCGCGGCCGGCGTCGGCCTCGCGGCGGAGGGTCCTCCACAGGTGGGCCTCGGTGTCGGCATCCAGGGCGCTCGAGGGCTCGTCGAGCACGAGCACCGGCACCGCGACGATTCGCGCGCGGTACAGGGCCCGCGCGACGGCGACGCGTTGCGCCTGGCCGCCGGAGAGGCCCGCTCCTCCCGCACCGAGCACGATCCCAGGGTCGATGTCGGATGCGCCGGCGTCGGCCAGGGCGGCGGCGATGCGGCCGGAGTCGAGGGGGGACCCGAGCGCCACGTTCTCGGCGACCGTGCCCGACACCAGCCCCGGTCGCTGGCCCGCCCAGGCGACGGCGTCGCGGGCGTGCGGGACGGCGACGCCGTCGATGCGCACCTCGCCGTCGTGCTCGGCGTACCCGAGCAGGGCGGCGATCAGCGACGACTTGCCCACGCCGCTGGGGCCCGCCACGAGCACGACCTCGCCCGGCCCGACCGAGAGTGACACCCTCGGCATCCGGTGCTCCACGCGGCGTACCCGCACCTCGTGCAGCGAGACCGTCGCGCCGGCGTGGGGGGCCCCGGCATCCGGGACCGGGGCGGAGCGGGCGGCGTCGAGGGTGTCGAAGATCTCGTCGGTGGCCGCCACGCCCTCGGAGGCGGCGTGGAACTGCACGCCCACCTGGCGCAGCGGCAGGTACGCCTCGGGGGCGAGCAGGAGCACGAAGAGCCCGACGAGCAGCGAGAGGTCGCCGGCGAGCAGGCGGAAACCGATCGTGACGGCCACGATCGCGACCGAGATGGATGCCAGGAACTCCAGCGCGAAGCCCGAGAGGAACGACACGCGCAGCACCGTCATCGTCTCGCGCTTGTAGTCGCGCGTGATCGTCTCGATCGAGTCAGCCGCGCGATGCTGCCGGCCGAAGGCCTTGAGGGTGCCCAGGCCCTCGACAGTGTCGGCGAAGCGCGCCGCGAGGCGGCCGAGCGTGCGGTACTGCTTCTGCTGCACCCCGCGGGTGGCCAGGCCGATCAGCACCATGAACAGCGGGATGAGGGGGATCGTCAGCGCCACGATGAGTCCCGACAGGGGATCCGCGAGCGTGATCGCGCCGATGAGGATCGGCATGGTGATCGCGGTGGCCACCAGCTGCGGAAGGTAGCGGCCGAAGTACGCGTCGAGCGCCTCGAGACCGTGCCCCGCGGTGAGCGACAGCGATGCGGCGTTGCGCCGGGAGAGCCAGCCCGGACCCAGACGCCCGACCGCGCCGATCACGGCCGTGCGCAGCTGCAGCGACGCCGCCGCCGCACCTCGCGCCGACGCGCGCTCCGAAGCCGCGATCAGCAGACCCCGAAGGAGCACGAGGGATGCCGCGGCCTCCACGTACCCCCACAGCTCGGCGACCGACCGGCCCTGGATCACGCCCACCAGCGCGCTCGTGAGCGCCCAGGCGAACCCGACGATCACGCCGGTCTGGGCGAGCACGATCGCCGCGGTCACGGCGAAGAAGCCGCGGGAGGCGGAGGCGTAGCGCAGCAGTCGCGGGTCGACGGGTTTCATGGATCAGTGGGCGACGAGCGCGGCCTTCTCGATGCGGGCGCGGGTGACGCGCTTGCGGAACACCCAGTAGGTCCAGCCCTGGTAGGCGAGGATGAGTGGCAGGAAGATCAGCGCCGCCCAGCTCATGATCGTGAGCGTGTAGTCGGTGCTCGAGGCATTGTCGATCGTCAGGCTCGAACCTGCCGCGAGTGTCGAGGGCATGACGTTCGGGAAGAGGGCGAAGAACAGCGCCGCGACGGAGGCGACGATGGTCACCGCGCCGAGGGTGAAGGCGGTGCCCTCGCGGTCCCGGGCGTTCGCGAGCCACGAACCGATGAGCGTCAGGGCCGCGATCCCGGAGAGGGCGACCACGCCGAGGAACAGCGGGGCGTCGGCGGCGTTCGCGATCGTCCAGACGAGGAAGAGCGCCGCCAGCACGATCGTGACGAGACCCGCGCGGCCCGCGAGCCGTCGGGCGTCGGCGCGCACCTGGCCGTCGGTCTTCAGCGCGACGAAGTACACCCCGTGTAGGAAGAACAGGCTCAGCGTCGTCAGCCCGCCGAGGATGCCGTAGGGGTTCAGCAGGGTCAGCACGGTGCCGACGTACTCGTGGTCGGTGTCCAGGGGAACGCCCTGCACGATGTTCGCGAAGGCGACGCCCCACAGGAACGCCGGCATCGCGGATCCCGCGACGATCATGCGGTCGAACGCGCGCTTCCACGGCAGGGAGTCGCGCTGGTGTCGGTATTCGAACGAGACACCCCGGGCGATGAGGGCGAGGAGGATCGCCAGCAGCGGCAGGTAGAAGCCGCTGAACAAGGTGGCGTACCACTCCGGGAAGGAGGCGAACAGGGCGGCACCGGCGACGATCACCCAGGTCTCGTTGAGGTCCCAGACGGGTCCGATCGTGTTGATGATCTGGCGGCGGGCGATGTCGTCCTTGCCGAGGAAGGGCAGCGACATGCCGACGCCGAAGTCGAAGCCGTCGAGCACGAAGTAGCCCACGAAGAGGAAGGCGACGATCCAGAACCAGAGGTGTGCGAGGTCCATGAGGGGCTCCTAGTAGACCGTGGTGGGGGTGTTCTCGATGGAGTCGTCGTGCTCGGCGTCGGTATCGGGCAGCGGCTCGGGACCCTTCTGCGCGAGCTTCACGATGAGACCGAACTCCACGACCGCGAGGCTGGCGTAGACGAGGGTGAAGGCGATCAGCGAGATCAGCACGCTCCAGCCGGGCACGCTCGGCGAGACCCCGTCCTGCGTGAGCATGAGCCCGAAGACGATCCAGGGCTGGCGTCCCATCTCGGTGAAGACCCAGCCGACGAGGCTCGCGAGCATCGGCAGGGGAGCGGCCCAGATCGCGACGCGCCACATCCAGGGGGCGACCGGGCGGGTCGCCTTCTTGCGCGTGACCCAGAGGCCCACGACGCTCACGAGCGCCGCGATGCCGCCGAGGGCGATCATCCAGCGGAACGCCCAGTAAGTGACCCACAGGACGGGCGCGAAGTTGCCGTCGACCTGGTCGGCGAACTGCGGGAACATCTGCTGCGAGTACAGGGTGTTCAGGTCGTTGATGCCCTCGACGCACCCGTCGAGCGAGTGCGTCGACAGGATGCTGAGCAGGAACGGCACCCGGATGCTGAACAGCTCGCTCGTGCCGTCGGGGGTGCCGAGCGTGAAGATCGAGAATGAGGCGTCCTGTCCGCAGACGGTGTGGAAGGTCGCCTCGGCGGCCGCCATCTTCATCGGCTGGGTGGCGACCATGACCAGGCTCAGCTGATCGCCCACGATCGCGACGAGGACGAAGGACACGAGCGTTCCCCACAGGCCGAAGCGCAGCGTCTTGCGCATCATTTCGGTGTTGCGCCCGCGTGCCATGTGCCAGGCCGAGACGGCGACGACGACCATGGCGGCGAACATCCAGCCGGCGAAGATGGTGTGCGGGAAGGCGGCGAGGGCGACGGGGTTGGTGAGCATCGCCCAGAAGTCGACGAGCTCGGCGCGGTGGCCGTCGGCGGACATCTGGTAGCCGACGGGGTTCTGCATGAAGGCGTTCGCGGCGATGATGAAGTAGGCCGACAGAGTCGCGCCGATCGAGGCCATCCAGATGCTCGCGAGGTGGGCGAGACGGGGGAGCTTGTCCCAGCCGAAGATCCACAGGCCGATGAAGGTCGCTTCGAGGAAGAAGGCCAGCAGCCCCTCGAAGGCGAGCGGCGCGCCGAAGACGTCGCCGACGAAGCGGGAGTAGGCCGACCAGTTCATGCCGAACTGGAACTCCTGCACGATCCCGGTCACGACGCCCATCGCGAAGTTGATGAGGAAGATCTTCCCGAAGAAGCGCGTGATGTGCAGCCAGCGCACGTCGCCGGTGCGGTACCAGGCGGTCTGGAACACCGCCACGATCAGCGACATCCCGAGCGTCAGGGGGACGAAGAGGAAGTGGTAGAGCGTCGTCAACCCGAACTGCCAGCGGGCGAGGGCGAGGGGGTCGAGCCACTCCATCGGGAGCCTCCGATCGAACCGGAATGTGTGGTCAGACCACATGCTACGCCGGGCCTCTCCGGCGCGTCGGGGGATCGCTCGGCATCGAACGATATACTCGGCAAGTCATTTCTGACCCGCCTGGAGGCGCCGTGTCCGTCCGTCTGAGCCTGCTCGCGATCCTCGACCGCGGCACCTGCTACGGCTCCCAGCTGCGGGCCGAATACGAGCGGCGCACCGGCGCCCGCGTGAACGTCGGTCAGGTCTACACGACGCTCGAGCGTCTCGAACGCGACGGACTCGTGCAGGGTGCCGGGCTCGACGACGAGGCGCGCGTGCTGTGGGAGCCGACCGCCGCCGGCCGAGCCGAGGCCCGTGACTGGCTCGCGGGGGCCTCCGTGGTCGAGGGGCGCGACGAGGTCGCCCTCAAGATCGCGCTCGCGGTGACGCTCCCGGGAGTCGATGTGCCCGGCATCCTGTCGATTCAGCGCCAGGCGATCTGCGCGGCGCTCGCCGAGGTGTCGGACGAGTCGACGGATGCCGTCGTCGCCGCCATCGTGCGCGCGGCTCGTCGTGAACGGCTCGAGGCCGAGCTGCGCTGGCTCGACGAGGTCGAGGCGTTGACCGCGGGGGTGGAGCCGTTCGGTCTGTCGGAGCAGCGCCCGCGGCGCGGTCGCCCCGCCCGCACCGCCGTCTGAGCTCCCGCGTACCGCCGTTTCGCGATCCCGTCAAGGGTGGCGCGATCGAGAGGCGCGCAGCGCACGCTGAGAACACCCCGGTAGACCCAAGGAGTTCTCATGGTCATGGAAGCACCCCTCAGTCGCCCGGGATCGTCGAAGGCCGCCGCGAAGGCAACCGCAGCGCCCGTCGTGGCCCCGTCCGCCCTCACCGAGATCCCGTGGACGCGCATCGACCTCGACCTCTACGAGGTCGCTCGCGAGGGATACATCGTCGGCTACGTCGAGGTCGTCGGAGCGGTCTTCGTCGCACTCGGTGGTCCGCGTTACGACCGTGCGGTCGAGATGTCGCAGCACCACACGTTCCACGCGGCCGTCGACGCGCTCATCCGTCGCGCGTCCTGACCGACCGGCGGCGGTCGCGACGTCCTCGCCCGCTCGCGGTCAGCCGACGCGCGTGTAGCCGGCCTCGTCGATGGCCGCCGTCAGAGCGTCGTCCTCCGCCGCGCCGGTGATGCGCACCAGGGACGCGTCGCCGACCCGCAGGTCGACACCGATGACCGTGACGCCCTCGATCGCGTCGAGCTCCTCGGTGACCGCGCGCACGCAGTGCTCGCACGTCATCCCCTCGACGCGGAGCACGGCGGTGGACGCCGCGTCCGCCGGGACGGTGGGAGTGGATGCCGCCGACCCGTGGCCGCAACGGCATCCGTCGCCGCAGCCGCCACCGGCGGCGGGGTTCGAGGTGAGGCCGAGGTCGATGCGCTGTTCGGTCATGCGTGTTCCCTTCACGAGCGGACCAGGCGGGCGATCGCCTGGTTGGCTTCTCTGAGCTTCTCTTCGGCGACGGGGCCGCCCTGGGCGGCCGCTTCGGCCACGCAGTGGGAGAGGTGGTCGTCGAGCAGCGAGAGGGCGACGTTCTCGAGCGCCTTCGTCACCGCGGAGACCTGGGTGAGGATGTCGATGCAGTACTGATCGTCATCGACCATGCGCGCGATACCGCGCACCTGCCCCTCGGCGCGACGCAGTCGCTTGAGGAGGTCGTCCTTGTGCCCCTCGTATCCGTGCATCCCTCGAGGATACCCCTATGGGGTATATGTAGCACGCTCCTCCACCCTGTCAACCCCCTCGGTTTCCGTGACCCCGGGACGGATGGTCGAGGGACAGGAGGTCGACATGCTCTCTCGTCAGACCGGCGGTGGTCAGCGATGACCGCCGATCCCTTCCCCACCGGACCCCACCGCCCCGTGCGCATCCCGCACCTGCCCCCGCTGCGCTCGCAGCGGCGAGAATCGAGGGATGACGCGAACACTCGCAGCGCTTCCGGGCGCCGCTCGGAGGCTCTGCCTGAGTCGAAGAAACGGCGAGATCTGCACCCGTGAGGACGGCCACCGCGGGCTGCACCACCGCACCGGTGGACGGCTGCTGTGGAGCGACCTGCAGGCCGACGCGCCGGAGTGCGCCGCGGCGGGGACGCCTGCCGAGCCCGCTCCGACGCTCGACGACGGATTCCCCGGCGGTCGGGCATTGTGCCCGCTCTGCTGGGCGTTCGTGACCCGCGACGGCGCCGGCCTCTTGGAGCCTCATGACTCCTGGCGCGGTGACGAATCGCGTTCCGAGGCCGACCGCCGTCGTGAGTGGTTCAACGCGTACGGCTGGTGAGCAGAGCCGCCCGCCCGTCCACGACCTCGATCGTCTCGTCGAGGGTCGCCCGGTGCACGAGATCGTGCGTGACGAGCAGCGTCGACGTCTCCCGCTCGCGCGTCAACCGCGACAGCAACGTCATGATCTCGGCGCCCCGGGCGGTGTCGAGGGCGCTCGTCGGCTCGTCGACCAGCAGCACCCGCGGCTCGTGCACGAGGGCGCGGGCGATCGCTACGCGCTGCCGCTGACCACCCGAGAGCTGGGCGGGACGACGGTCGGCGACGGATCCGAGCCCGACGGCCTCCAGCAGCTCGTCGACCCGCGAGCGCACGACGGCGCGTCGCTCGCGCCGGCCGGAGCCCCCGAGCTCCGCCATCACCCGCAGCTGCTCTCGGGCGGTGAGGGCGGGAAGCAGCTGGGGCTGCTGGAACACGATCCCGATGCGGTCTCGTCGCAGCGCTGTCGCTTCCGAGGCGCTGAGTCGGGTGGCATCCGTACCGGCGACCAGGACCCGCCCGGAGTCGGGACGGATCAGGGTGGCGGCCACGGCCAACAGGCTGGATTTGCCCGAGCCGGAGGGGCCGGTGATCCCGGTGACGAGGCCCGGGCGCCCCTCCAGGGTGACGTGGTCGACGGCGGTGACGCGCGCGTCGCCGTCGGGGTAGGTGAGGGTGACGTCGTCGAGAAGGATCATCGGGTGCTCCCGAGGGCGGTGAGGGGGTCGGACGAGGTGACGGTGCGCAGCGAGACGGCCGCGCCGAGCAGACCGAGCGCGATCATCGCCGCGGCGGGGGCGAGCGTCGTGAGCGGGCTCAGGACGAAGGGCAGAGCGCCGCCGGCGACGGCACCGAGCAGGGCGGTCAGGCCGATGCCGACCCCCACCCCCGCCCCGAGCACCACCAGCGCCTGACCGAGGGCGTCGCGCACCAGGGCGGGCGTGCTCGCCCCGAGGGCCTTGAGTACGGCGATGTCGGCCGAGCGCTGCATGGTCCACACCGTGAAGAACGCGCCGACCACGAGGGCCGAGACGCCGAAGAGCATCGCGATCATCAGCGCGAGGGAGCCGATCTCGGAGCGGAACGTCGACAGGGCCGTGAGACTCGCCAGGGGCGTGGATGCCGTGGTCCCGGTGTCGGCGGCCACGGAGTCCCAGGCCGGGGAGCCGGTGACGGCGAGCACCGTCGGCTGCCCCGTGCCGCCGAGGCGCTGATCGAGGCTCGTCCAGGCGGTCGCGCTGAGCGTCAGCACCGGGGTGTGGCTGTACCAGTCGTCTCCGCCGATCTCGGCCACGCGGTAGGACGAGCCCGCGATGCTGATCTCGTCTCCGACCGCGGCTCCGAGGCTCTTCGCGGCCCCCGCCGACAGGTCGACCTCGTCGTCGTGGCGCGGGGCCGCGAAGCTCGTGCCCGCGTCGAGACCGAACAGGGCCACGGCGGTCGATCCGCCGGGACCCTCGGCCCGCGTCTGGGTGATCCCCACGGGGGTGACCGTGTCGACCCCCGGCGCCGCGCGCCAGGCGGCCGTGGTGTCGGACGCGATCGACGAGTCCGCGAACGTCGCGCCGGCGTCGGCGACCGGTTTCAGCACCAGACGGTCCCCGGGGAGCGCGAGGACGCCCGAGACGTTCTGGGCGGCGAGACCGCCGGTGAGGCCCGTGAGGAATCCGACGAGCAGGGTGATGAGGGCGACGACCGCCCCGATGAGGGCGAACCGCCCGCGGGCGAACCGCAGATCGCGCCATGCGACGTACACGTCGCCTCCTTCCGCCGGTGGATCTCACCGGTCCGCACCCAGCCTCGCGACGGGCGCCCGTGCGGACATCGGGGCAACGGGCGAACCTTCTCTCCACCTTTCGGATGATCCGCCCGGCCCGCGGGGTCCGTAGCCTGGACCCGACATGCCGCATCGCCCCCTCGCTCCGGTCTTCGCCGGACTCCGCCTCGGACTGCACGCCCTCTTCGCGGGTCTGCTGGTGCTCGTCGTCGTGCGGATTCTGCTCACGAACGGCTCGGCCGTCGCCCTGGCGCTCGTCGGCGCCCTGGGGGTGGTCTACCTCGCCGGGGCGGGTGTCGCCCGCGCGCGCAGGCCACTCCTCGGCTGGATGTGGGTGGCCGCCCTCACCGCGGTGTGGGCGGCGCTGGTCTGGCTGGTGCCCGAGGCCGCCTACCTCGTGTTCCCGCTGTTCTTCCTGTACCTGCACGTGTTGCCCCGCGTGGCGGGACCCCTCGCCGTCGTCGGGACCACCGGGGTGACGATCGCCGCTTTCGCCGTCCACGGCGGGCTCACCGTCGGCGGCGTCGTGGGACCGGTCGTCGGTGCGGGGGTCGCGCTCCTCATCGGTCTCGGGTACGCCGCCCTCGAGCGTCGCGCGGCCGAACGCGAGGCGCTCGTGAGCGAACTGCTCGCCACTCGCGACCGGTTGGCCGCCGCCGAACGGGAGCAGGGCGTGCTCGCCGAGCGGGCCCGACTCGCCCGTGAGATCCACGACACCGTCGCCCAGGGCCTCTCGAGCATCCAGATGCTGCTGTACGCGGCGGAGCGGGCGGATGCCGAGAGCCCCGGCGTCGCGCACGTGCGGCTCGCGCGGCAGACGGCGGCCGACGGTCTCGCCGAGGCGCGCCGCTTCATCCGCGAGCTCGCCCCGCCGAGCCTCGATCAGGGTCTCGGGCCGGCGCTGGAGCGTCTGGCCACCGCCTGGGGCGAACGGGAGGGCGTCGCGGTCGACCTCGACGTCTCCGACGCGCGAGGGCTGCCCATGGACGCGCAGACGGCGCTCCTGCGTATCGCGCAGGGAGCTCTCGCCAATACCGCGCAGCACGCGCGCGCATCTCGAGCGCGTGTCGCCCTGGTCGCGGTCGAGGGGGGAGCACGGCTCACGGTGACCGACGACGGCGTCGGGTTCGATCCGGACAGCGCCGGGGACGCGGCATCCGGAACCGACTCGTTCGGCCTGCGGGCCATGCGCGAACGCGTGGAACAGCTCGACGGCCGGTTATGCGTCGACAGCGCTCCGGGGCGGGGCGCATCGATCATCGTGACCCTTCCGGCGGGTGCCACATGATCCGCGTCGTCATCGCCGACGACCACCCCGTCGTACGCGCGGGCGTTCGAGCGTTGCTGGATGCCGAGCCCGACATCGAGGTGGTCGGCGAGGCCGCGACCCCCGACGCCGCCGTCGCGCTCGCGGCGGAGCGGGCGCCTGAGCTCGTGCTGATGGATCTGCAGTTCGGCGACCGCGCCGCCGGTGCCGACGCCACCCGTCGAGTGCGGGCTCTCGCCGCTCCGCCGTACGTGCTCGTGCTGACCAACTACGACACCGACGGCGACATCCTGGGCGCCGTCGAAGCCGGAGCGAGCGGGTATCTGCTCAAGGACGCCCCTCCGCACGAGTTGCTCGCCGGGGTGCGCGCGGCCGCAGCCGGACAGAGCGCTCTGGCCCCCGCGATCGCGGGACGGCTGCTCGCACGGCTGCGCGAACCGCGGGTGACGCTCTCGGTCCGCGAGATCGAGGTGCTGCGACTCGTCGCGCGCGGCGCGTCCAACGCCGACGTCGCGCAGCGCCTGCACATCACCGACGCGACGGTGAAGTCCCACCTCGCGCACGTGTTCAGCAAACTCGGCGTCACGTCGCGCACCGCCGCGGTCTCGAAGGCGAGGGGTCTCGGCATCCTGCGCTGACCCCCGCGTACGATGGGTGGATGATCCGGGTGCAGGTGGTCGGTGTCGCTCTCGACCCGGCCCAGCAGCACGTCATCCTCCTCAAGCCGCTCGATGTCGCGGTCGACGGCGAGCGTGTGCTCCCCGTCTGGATCGGACCGCAGGAGGCGATGTCGATCCTCGTCGCGATCGAGGGGACCGGGAGCCCCCGCCCCCTGGCCCACGACCTAATGACCGCGATCCTCGGCGAGCTCTCGGCATCCGTCGACCGCGTCGAAGTGACGCATCTCGCGGAGGGCACCTTCTTCGCCCGCGTGGTGCTCGTCACCCCCGGCGGGCCGCGCACCTTCGATGCGCGGCCGTCGGACGCCATCGCGCTGGCCGCCCGCGCGGACGCGCCCATCTGGGTGGCCGAGGCGGTCTTCGACGAAGCGGGCGTCCCCGACGAGGCCGTCGAGCTCGAACCCTCCGCCGACGAGGAGCGGGTGGAGGAGTTCCGCCGTTTCCTCGACGACGTCGATCCCGAGGACTTCCAGGGCTGAGCGGCCCCCCGGCGCGCGCGGCGCTCCTAGACTCGCGGAGGGGTCGCGCGGCGCGGCCCGTGATCCACGACGAACGGGGTACGGATGCAACTCGCCATGGTCGGACTCGGACGGATGGGCGCCAACATCGTCCGCAGGCTCATGAAGGACGGGCACGACTGCGTCGTCTTCGACGTGAATCAGGATGCCGTCGCCACCCTCGTTGCGGAAGGCGCCACCGGCGCGACCAGCATCGCCGACCTGGCCTCGAAGCTGCTGAAGCCCCGCGCGGTCTGGCTGATGATCCCGGCCGGTCTCACCGGGAAGGTCGTCGACGAGGTGGCGGAGGTCCTCGAGCCCGGCGACATCATCATCGACGGCGGCAACTCGAACTACCGCGACGACGTGCGCCGCGCGAAGAAGCTGGACGAGACCGGCATCCACTACGTCGACGTCGGCACCAGCGGCGGCGTGTTCGGTCTCGAGCGCGGCTACTGCCTCATGGTCGGCGGGCACGACGAAGCCGTCTCCCACCTCGAACCCGTCCTGCGCACCATCGCCCCCGGACCCGGAGAGGTCGAGCGCACGCCCGGCCGCACCGGCGACTACTCGACCGAGGAGCGCGGCTACCTGCACTGCGGCCCGTCGGGCTCCGGCCACTTCGTGAAGATGGTCCACAACGGCATCGAGTACGGCATCATGGCCGCGCTCGCCGAGGGATTGAACGTGCTCAACAACGCCGACGCCGGCCTTCACCAGGGGGAGCACTCCGCGGAGGTGGCGCCGTTGGAAGAACCGGAGTTCTACCAGTTCGACATCGACACCGCCCGCGTCACCGAGCTCTGGCGCCGGGGATCGGTCATCTCGTCGTGGCTGCTCGACCTGACCGCCGCCGCTCTCGCGCAGAACCCCACCCTCGACGGTCTCGCCGGTCGGGTGTCGGACTCGGGCGAGGGCCGTTGGACCGTCAAGGCGGCCGTCGACACCGGCGTCCCGGTGCCCGTGCTGGCCGCCTCGCTGTTCGAGCGCTTCGCCTCGCGCGGCGAGGACCACTTCGCCAACCAGGTGCTCTCGGCGATGCGCCTGCAATTCGGCGGGCACCAGGAGCTGCCCGCGGGCGACGTCCTCGAGGCCGGTCAGAAGAAGGCCGAGAGCGGTCGCGAGTAACCCGCGTCGCATCGCCCCCGCCGTCGAGTCGTCCTCGCCGGCGGGGGCGACGTCGTTCCGCGATGCCGAGCACGAGAGACTAGGGGGATGAGCAGTACCGGTACGCCTTCGTCCTCCGACCGCTACGTCGTCGCCACCGACGGCGCCTGCAAGGGCAATCCCGGGCCCGCCGGGTGGGCGTGGGTCGGCGAGGACGGGCACTGGGCCGCGGGATCGATCCCCTCCGGGACGAACAACATCGGCGAGCTGCTCGGGCTCCTCTACGCCATCACCGACCACGCCGATGTGCGCGAGCTCGTGGTGCAGGCGGACTCGAAGTACGCGATCGACACGTACTCGAGGTGGATGGACGGCCACCGCCGGCGCGGCTGGGTCACCAGCGCGAAGAAGCCGGTCGCCAACCGGGGCATCCTCGAGGCGCTCATCGCCGCGCGCGATGCGCGTCGCGCGGCGGGGCTCCCCGACGTCGAGCTCGAGCACGTGCGCGGGCACTCCGGACACGTGCTCAACTCGTGGGCCGACGAGCGCGCCGTGCGCGCATCGCAGCACGCGGCGAAGGGCGAGGAGCTCATCTGGACCTCGCTCCGCGGCCTCGACAAGCTCGAGGTCGCCTCGGCTCCGCCCCGTTCGGCGGCCGATCGCAACGGGCGCTGACCCGTCCGAAAAAAAATCTCCGGAAATTTCCGGCCCCCGCGTCATGAATGACGGCTGACCTCATCTCTGTGGTGAGCGCATGCACGACCACGGGTGTTCCACCCGCAGTCCGGCCCGCTGCGTGTCCACGAACACCCGATTGAGGTCATCATGTCCACCCCTTCTCACCGATCGCCGCTCAAGCGGCTCCGCTTCGCCCCCGTCGCCGTCATCGCGGGCGTCTCGGCATCCGTCTTCCTCGCGCTCTCCCTCACCGGCACCCTGTCCGGGTTCGCGGCGAGCATCACGAACGACATCAACACGGCGGCCTCCGGCACCTTGACCATGCAGGAGCAGAACGCGGGCGGCACCGTCACCTGCTCAAGCACCGACGGTGGTTCCGTGTCGACGAACTCGGCGACCTGTTCGTCGATCAACAAGTTCGGCGGCAGCACCACCATGACGCCGGGCAGCACGGTCACCACGTCCATCTCGATCAAGAACACGGGTACGGCGAACGCGAGCACCTTCACGCTCAGCCCGGGCTCGACCTGCACGCAGTCGAAGAACGGCTCGCAGAACGGCACCGCCACCGACCTGTGCGCCAAGATGAACCTCGTCATCACCTCGGGCTCCACCACGGTGTTCAGCGGCACCCTCGCGAGCTTCGCGGGCGCCTCGGCCTCGGCCTTCACCATGCCGGCTGCCCCGGCCGCCGGGGTGACCGTGCCGTTCACCTTCGCGGTGACGCTCGACTCGTCCGCGGGCAACGCGTACCAGGGTCTGGCCGCCTCCGTTCCGATGACCTGGACGTTCACGTCCTGATCGCCGAGGGTGTCCCGCCGCGTGCGACGGCGGGGCACCCTCCTCTTCCTCCGTCCGGTCCCCCCGGCCGCCCTGTCATCGAACGGGAACACATGGCCCCCTTCACGGCCCCACCCTTCCACCCCACCGATTTCGCGACGCCTGCCGACGGCCGCGACCACTCGCCCCTGGAGGCCGTCGCCGCGTGGTGCGTCGCCGTCGGCAGCGCCCTCGCTCTCGTCGTCGCCCTCGGTATCCTGCTCACCGGGGGGCGCTTCTTCGTCGTCGAGACCCCCTCGATGGGGCAGGCGGCCTCCGTCGGCACGCTCGTGGTCGTGCGGCCCGTCGACATCGGCACCCTGCGTGTGGGCGACGTCGTCACGTTCCGCGAGCCGACGAACCCCGCGGTCGTGTATACGCACCGCGTCGTGCGTTTCGAACCCGACGGGTCGTTCCGTACTCGCGGCGACATCAACGGCGCGATCGACCCCTGGCCCCTCCGGCCGGACGACGTCATCGGTGCGCCGGTCGCCCTGATCCCCGTGCTCGGGTGGATCTGCAAAGCCGCACCGATCCTCCTCGTGGGCGGCCTGCTCGTGTGGCTGCTCACCGACAGGTTCCGCGATCCCGTCACCCGGCGCAGTCTTCGTATCGCCGGCTCGTGCCTCGTCGTCTCGTACGCCGCGTTCGTGCTCAGAGCACTGGTCGACGTCGTGATGATCGGCAACGCGGTCGATGGGGGCTCGGTGCACGCCACGGTCGTGTCCACCGGCATCCTGCCGACCCGCGTCCACGCACAGGGCGGCGACAGCGTGCGACTGCTCGACGGGCAGGTCGGCGAGCTCCACATTCCCCAGGTGGCCGGTGACGGCATCTACCGTCTGACGGCCACGACCGATCTGTCCTGGTGGGGGTGGGTGCTGGTGGGCGTTATCTGTCTCGTCCCCCTCGTCTGGTGTCTGAGGATCGGTCGTCGAACGGAGGAGCGATCGTGAGCGGCGACGGTCTGCGCAGAGGAAGAGCCGTCGCCTCCGCGCTCGTGCTCGTGCTCGCGGTGCTCGCCGCCCTCGTGGGGGTGAACCCGACCTTCTCGGTCTTCGCAGCGACCGTGGTCAACAGCGGCAACTCCGCCGGCACGGCGACGTACTTCACGTGCGGAGCCGCCGCGACCACCGACAAGACCGCCCTCTTCGCGTACCCGCTCAACGAAGCCTCGGGCGCCACCACCGCCGTGGACATCTCGGGGAACGGGGCGAACGGCGCGTACCAGGGCAAGATGACGTCGCAGGGCGTCCGGCCGATCGCCTGTCCGCGCGACGCGGGGGGAGCCTACGTCTTGGACGGCTCGTCGAGCTACGTCGCGACGCCGAACGTCTACAACAACCCGCGGACCTTCACTCTCGAGGTGTGGTTCAAGACCACCACCGCCGGCGGCATGCTCATGGGCTTCGGCGACAAGCGCACCGGTCTGTCCGGACAGCACGACCGCAAGCTGTACATGACGCCGAGCGGCCAGCTCATCTTCGGCATCTACAGCCCGGGCACCCCTGATCCCACGATCACGTCTCCGAAGTCGTATGCCGACGGAGCGTGGCATCTCGCGACCGCCACGCTCTCACCCTCGACCGGGATCCGCCTCTACGTCGACGGGAGCCTCGTCGCGTCCAACCCCGCGGCGACGAATCCCGAGCCGTACAGCGGCTACTGGCGCATCGGCTACGACAAGCTGACAGCTTGGCCCGACGCGTCCTCGAATTTCTTCTTCACGGGCTCGATGCGCGCCGCCGCCGTCTACGGCGTCGTGCTCTCGGCCGATCAGGTGCGCAGCCACTACGTCGCGGGGAAGTGAGTAGCGGGACATATCGCCGTGGCGGCATCCGACCTCCGCTAGCTTCTCCGCCACGGCATATGTCCCCGCATCGGGGCTGACGAAAGGGCACGACCATGACCGATACGCAGAAAGTGCAGATGCTCGGCCGACCGACCGGCGCGTTCGTGGGGGCCTCCTGGGTCGCCCTCGGCATGGGCGCCTCGGTGTACTTCGTCGGCCTGTACAACGCGCATATGACGCTCGCGGAGAAGGGGTTCTACCTCGCGGTGTTCCTGCTCGGCCTGTTCGCGGCCATCTCGGTGCAGAAGGCGGTCCGGGACCGCGCCGAGGACGTCCCCGTCACGGGCGCCTACCTCGGTGTCGCGTGGGGCATGCTCCTCGCCGCGCTCACGCTGATGGCCGTGGGCCTGTGGAACGCCGATCTGCTGCCCTCGGAGAAGGGCTTCTACGGCATCGGCTTCGCGATGAGCCTCTTCGCCGTCGTGGCCGTGCAGAAGAACGTGCGAGATCTCGCGGCGTTCCGGCTGAGCCACCCCGAGCCGGTCACGTCGAACGAGTTCCCGCGTTTCCCTGCATCCTGATGTCCACCGGAGCCGGCCTCAGACCGCCGTCGCCGCATGCGGGCCAGCCAATCATCCTCGGCAGGTGGGCGACGAGGGGGTTCGCGCTGGGCGGAGGATTCTTTCGCGGGTCCGCATCCGGTAAGAAGAGGCTGTGACCGACCCCGCACCGCGCCCGTCTCTCATCCAGCGGCGAATGACACTCTCGCGGACGCGAACCTTCGCGCTCTTTCTCACGGCCGTGATGACCTTCCAATTGTCGGCGCAGATCGTCCGGCTCGTCGAGGCGGATGGAGGATCTCCGTGGCTGTGGATCGGCGTCGTCGCCTTCGCCGTGCTCACGGCTCTCGGGGTCGCCGCGGTGGTGAAGGCGGTGCGCGATATCCGCGCGTTCGAGGCGGAGAACGGCACGGATGCCGGGCGGCAGCGGCCGGTCGACCGTCCCTGAAACCGCTCACTCGTCGCCAGGTCCCTCACGCCCGAGGGGCAGGGTGACGAAGACCTGATCAGACGACGGGTGTCCCCTGGTGGAACAGGCACCGCGGTGCGGGATCGCACCGCCAGAGGGACGACCGACGGCTGACGCGATCCTCGAAGCGCAGCAGGTAGGTCAGCAGGACGGTATCGGGTCCGACGGGCCGACTCTCCCGCTCGTCGATGAGGGGCGAGGGGTCGCTCCCGGGCTCTTCCCGGAGCGCAGCGACGATCGCTTCTCGAGTCCAGCGGCGACCGGATTGGCCGACCTCGACGAAAGAGGGGGCGAGCAGACGTTCCATTTCTCCCGGGTCGGCGCGGACGGCCGGATCCAGGAGCCGCTCCTCCGCCGCCCAGGCTGCGGCGATCAGGGCAGCGGCATCCTGAGCCCGTCCGGTGACGACGTAGGCGCGTTCGATCCCGGCGGTCTCGCGCCCCCAGGTGCTCTGCGCGACGCGGCGCTGGTGGGCGTCGAACGCCGTCTCGTCGACGAATCTCTCGCTCACCCTCCACACTCCGTCGGTCGCCGCGGGCGTGACGTCGAAGGCGAGGCACCCGGTTTCGGCGCGGGTCAGCGCAATGTGCTCGTCGAGGTGCGCGCGCACGCGCTCCGCCTCACCGGCGTCGGCGCAGCGCAACTCCCCGGTGAGCGTGACCTCGCCGTCGCGCGGCCGGACGTTGCGGTGATCTTCGGATTCGAAACGATCGGCGCCGGTCAGTGAGATGCCCACCCGCCCACCGTAGACGCGTAGCCCGGGGGAGTCGAAGGTGGCCCGGTTACGCTGGAGACCCCGAGCCCGCCGTCGCCGAAGGAGCACCTCATCTCTGCCCACGTCATCCGCGCGCTGC
This sequence comes from uncultured Microbacterium sp., assembly GCA_913774845.1. Classification (GTDB taxonomy): domain Bacteria; phylum Actinomycetota; class Actinomycetes; order Actinomycetales; family Microbacteriaceae; genus Microbacterium. The sequence continues at coordinate 61,066 of CAJYJO010000013.1, forward strand.
GCACCGCGTCGCTGTCGATCGCCGGCATCGGCGCCGCCATCACGATGGGCGCTCTCGGTCCGTGGTTCACCCCGGTGATCCTGCTCGTCGCGACGGCGGGTGCGCTCCTAGTCGTCTGGCGCAGCGACGGTGCGACCGCCGCCGCGGGGGCGACCGTCCCGGTGCTGGTGGTCGTGGTGGCGCTGACCGTCGCGTCGCTGCTCGGGCTCGCCGGCATCCTGCCCTCCGCATGGGTCTGGGCGGCTCTCGGAGCGTACGCGGTGGCGTGGGGCGAGTATCTCGTGTCGCAGACCATCGCCCGCTCGCGGGGGCTGACGGGTTACCGCTGAGTCGAGGGCGTCTCCGATGTCGGCTCGAGACGCACGAGCCCCGGAGTGCAGGCGCCGACGGTCTCGGCGTCGCGCCGGGAGACGGCGGTGCTCACCGTCTCACCGGAGACGCGCGGAACGGACCCGGATGCCGAGGTGATCGGCATCCGGGTCCGTTCGGCGTTTCGCTCAGACCGTCGCGAGCGTCGACTGCCAGCCGAGGGCGGGCGCGACGTGCGTCGCGAAGTTCTCGACGAGGCGCAGGTTGAACTCCACGCCCATCTGCGAGGGGATCGTGAGCATGAGGGTGTCGGCACTCATCACCGCGGCATCGTTCTGCAGCTGCTCGACGAGGCGGTCGGGCGTCGCGGCATACGTCTTGCCGAAGGTCGAGCGCATGCCGTCGATCACGCCGATCTGATCGGACCCGGCGGAGCCGCCGAAGTACATCTCGTCTTCGGCCGTGACGATCGGGAAGATGCTGCGGCTGACCGACGTGCGCGGCTCTCCCGCGTGGCCTGCCTCGCGCCACGCGGCCCGGAAGGCGTCGAGCTGCTGCGCCTGCAGGAGGTCGAAGGGCGTGCCGTCGGCCTCGGTGAGCAGCGTCGACGACATGAGATTGACGCCCACGCGACCCGCCCACTCGGCCGTCGCGGTGGTGCCCGCGCCCCACCAGATGCGCGTGCGGAGGCCCGGGGAGTGCGGCTCGATGCGCTGCAGGCCCGTGCCGCCACCGAAGGGGCTCATGGGGTCGCGCTCGGCGAGGCCCTCACCGTCGATCGCGCGCAGGAAGAGGTCGAAGTGCTCGCGCGCGATGTCGCCGCCGCGGGGGTCCTGCGAGCCGGTGTACCCGAAGGCCTCGTAGCCGCGCACGACCGTCTCGGGTGAGCCGCGGCTCACGCCCAGCGCGAGCCGGTTGCCGCTGATGAGGTCGACGGATGCCGCTTCCTCGGCGAGCATCAGCGGGTTCTCATAGCGCATGTCGATGACGCCGGTGCCGACCTCGATGCGCGAGGTGCGCGCGGCGATGGCGGCGAGCAGCGGCATCGGGGCCGCCTGCTGACGGGCGAAATGGTGCACGCGGAACGAGACGCCGTTGACCCCGAGATCGTCCATGCCCTGGGCGAGGTCGATCGCCTGGAGCATCGAGTCGCCGGCGGTGAGCTGACGACCGCCGCCGAGGGGGCCGTAGTGGCCGAAGGAGAGGGTGCCGAAGGAGCGCATGACAGGGAGAACGCCTTGCGTGCTGATCTATTCCCGCGCATGCACCGCGAACGGCCCGCCCCGCCCGCAGGTGTGGAACCATTCAGAAGATGGACGAGGGCGCGCGGGAGGAGCTCGCGCGGTTGCGCGCGCGGGCCTACGGCCCGGACGCCGACATCGACGCCGACCCCGAGGCGTGGGCGCGTCTGCGCGAACTCGAGGAGCGCGAACGCGTCGGCCCCGCTCTCGTCGACACGGCGCCCACCGGAGGACGAGATGAGGTCGCGGCATCCGTCGATTCCGAGGAGGAGGACGAGGAGGATCCTCCGGAGCGCCGGCCGCTCGTCCGCTCGAAGCGGGGCGTGTGGGCGTGGGCCGTCTCGCTCGCGGTCGTGACGGCGCTCGCGAGCGCCGCCACCGCTCTCGGCCTGGCCCTCGTGCCCGTGACCGGCTCGGCGGACGCGACCCAGGTCGACACCCTCGAGCCCGACCCCGGAGCCGACACGCCCCCCGTGTTCGGCGAGCGCACCGGGGCGGAACGGGCGTTCCGCGACTACTACGGCGTGACCGCCTTCGTCGGCTACGCGCAGGTCGACGCGACCGAGAACCGCAGCCCCTGCATCTATCTGCTCGACACCGACGAAGTCGCCGACGACGACGTACGCGGTTTGCGAGGGAACTTCGTCTACGGCGGGTGCGGCGCGGGTGTCTTCCCCGCCACCGTCGAGTTCGTCGTGGCGGACGGGATGCCGCCGCAGTTCGTCGAACGCTTCCCGATCGGAACGAGCGTGCAATTCGTCTTCGACGGCGAGAACGTCGGGGTCTTCAGCGACCGGCGGTGAGCGCCGGGCGCGGCACCGCCCGGCGTAGATGAGAAGGTGGAGCAGTGACCCCCCTCCTCGAACACGTGCCCGTCGGCGCCGATCCGGATGCCGTGTACCTGGGCTTCGTGGAGTGGGCGGCGTCGCGGGGGCTGACGCTCTACCCGGCGCAGGACGAGGCGGTCATCGAGATCGTCTCCGGCGCGAACGTGATCCTGTCGACCCCGACCGGTACGGGCAAGTCGCTCGTCGCGGTGGCCGCGCACGCGGCATCCCTCTCCCGGGGTGGACGCACCTACTACACGGCGCCGATCAAGGCGCTCGTGAGCGAGAAGTTCTTCGCCCTCGTCGACATCTTCGGCGCCGAGAACGTCGGCATGGTCACGGGGGATTCCTCGGTCAACGCCGACGCCCCGATCGTGTGCTGCACGGCCGAGATCCTCGCGAACCTGGCCCTGCGGCAGGGCGCCGACGCTCAGGTGGACCAGGTCGTGATGGATGAGTTCCACTACTACGGCGAGGCCGACCGCGGCTGGGCGTGGCAGGTGCCGCTGCTGCTGCTGACGCGCGCGCAGTTCATCCTCATGTCCGCGACGCTCGGAGACGTCACCGACATCGCCGACGACCTCTCCCGTCGGACGGGCCGGCCGACCGCGCGCGTGACCGGCGTCGAGCGCCCGGTTCCGCTTCACTTCGAGTACGCCCGCACGCCCGTGCACGAGACGGTGCAGGAGCTGCTCGACACCAAGCAGGCGCCCATCTACGTCGTGCACTTCTCGCAGGCCGCCGCGATGGAGCGCGCACAGGCGCTGTCGTCGATCCGCATCATCGGGCGCGAGCAGCGCGACGAGATCGCCGAGGCGATCGGCGGCTTCCGCTTCACCACCGGGTTCGGCAAGACCCTGTCGCGATACGTGCGCGCGGGGATCGGCGTGCACCACGCGGGCATGCTGCCCCGCTACCGCCGGCTCGTCGAGACCCTCGCGCAGCGGGGACTCCTGCGCGTCATCTGCGGCACCGACACCCTCGGTGTGGGGATCAACGTGCCCATCCGCACCGTGCTCATGACGGCGCTGACGAAGTACGACGGCACGCGCATGCGGCAGCTCTCGGCGCGCGAATTCCATCAGATCGCCGGACGTGCGGGCCGCGCCGGTTACGACACCGCGGGCACGGTCGTCGTCATGGCGCCCGATCACGAGATCGAGAACGCCGCGCAGATCCTCAAGGCCGGCGACGACCTCAAGAAGCAGAAGAAGATCGTGCGCAAGAAGGCGCCGCAGGGCTTCGTCAACTGGACCGAGCAGAGCTACGACCGCCTCGTCGCCGCCGAGCCCGAGCCGCTGACGCCGCAGATGAAGCTCAGCGCCGCGATGCTCATCAACGTCATCGCCCGCGGCGGCGACGTCTTCGGCAACGTCCGCTCCCTCGTCTTCGACAACCACGAGCCCCGCGCCCGCCGATACGAGCTCGCCCGCCGGGCCATCGCGATCTTCCGCACGCTGGTGCAGGCCGGCGTGGTCGAGGTCGTCCCCCCTCCGCGTGAGGGGTCACAAAGTGTCGCTTCGGAGGGTGGCCAAGCGACAGATTCTGACTCCTCGCGCATTCGGCTCACCGTCGACCTGCAGCCGAACTTCGCGCTCAACCAGCCGCTGTCGCCGTTCGCGCTCGCCGCGATCGAGATGCTCGACCCCGAGGTCGAACTCGGCAGGGGCCCGGATGCCGCGCCCCCGGCGTCGTCGGTCGGCACGGGGCACTACGCGCTCGACGTCGTCAGCGTCATCGAGGCGACCCTCGACGACCCGCGGCCGATCCTGTCGCAGCAGCAGTTCCGCGCGCGCGGTGAGGCGGTCGCGGCGATGAAGCGCGAGGGGATCGAGTACGACGAGCGCATGGAACTGCTCGAGGAGATCACCTGGCCGAAGCCCCTCGACGAGCTGCTCGCGCAGGCGTACGAGGTGTTCGCGTCGAGCCAGCCGTGGATCCGCGACTTCGAGCTGTCGCCGAAGTCGGTCGTGCGGGACATGTTCGAGCGGGCCTGCTCGTTCGGCGAATACGTGTCGCTGTACCAGCTCGCCCGCAGCGAAGGCCTGGTGCTGCGATACCTCAGCGACGCGTACCGCGCCATCCGTCAGACCGTGCCGGTGGACGCGCAGACGCCCGACCTGCTCGACCTGATCGCCTGGCTCGGCGAGCTGGTGCGGCAGGTCGACTCGAGCCTCGTCGACGAGTGGGAGCAGCTCATCAACCCGGCGGACGACCCCGACGCCCCGGTGGTGCCGCCGGCGCCGCCGTCGATCCTCACCAACCGGCGCGCGTTCGTCGTTCTCGTGCGCAACGAGATGTTCCGCCGGGTTCAGCTCGCCGCGCTGCAGAAGGACGACGAGCTCGTCGAGCTCGACCCCGATGTCGACTGGCCCGGTGTGCTCGACAGCTATTTCGACGAGCACGACGAGATCGGTACCGGGGGAGCGGCACGCTCCTCGGCGCTGGTCGACATCGACGAGTCCGCCGCCGCCGAGGGGATGTGGCGAGTCGAGCAGACGATCGACGATCCCGCCGGCGACCACGACTGGCGCATCCGCGCCGAGGTCGACCTGGCCGCTTCCGAGGAGGAGGGGACGGCCGTGGTCCGCGTGACAGAGGTGCTCCGGCTCTGACGGCTCCTCCCCATCGGGGAGACGGGTGAAGTTCTGCACGGGTACGCCGAAACACATGCGAGCATGCCCTCCACGAGCGTAGAGTCGACGACACCCCGCACCTCGGAAGGATCCGCACGTGAACGTCGATGTCATACAAGCGCTCACCGCGCTCGCCGCCTTCTTCGTCACCTTCACCGCGGCGATCCTGAGCGGGATGAAGTGGATGCTCGACCGTGTCGAACGGCGGACCCAACAGGGATTCGAGCAGGTCGATAAGCGTTTCGAGCAGGTCGACAAGCGATTCGAGCAGGTCGACAAGCGATTCGAGCGCATCGAGGCACGAATGGATCGCGCCGACGCCCGCATGGACCGCGCCGAAGCACGCTTCGATGAGCGCATGGCGCTGATCGATGCACGGGAGCGTCGGATCGACGAGCGCCTGCTCACCATGGACGGCAACATCGCTGAGATCAAGGCCTCGATCGCCCGCATGGAGGGTCCCCGTCCGCCTCTGCTTCTGCCCTCCCGGTGAGCACGCCGCACGAGAGTGCTGCGCAGACGACGGATGCCGAGGCCCTGAGGCCCCGGCATCCGGTGTGTTCTGACGCGATTACGACTTGCGCGCGACGCGGTTCTCGGCGCTGACCATCCACGACAGCTGCTCGAGGCGCTCGAGCACCCCGTGCAGGATGTCGGCGCTGGTGGGGTCTTCCTCATCGACGTCGTCGTGCACGTCGCGGACGGTGCCGACGGTCGCGTCGAGACGCTCGGTGATGAGATCGATGACCTCGGCGGTGTCGACCTCACCCTGGGGGAACTCCGGGAGGGTGGTCGTCTCGGCGATCGTGTCGCTGCGGCCGTCGGGCAGCGCGTGCAGCGCGCGCATGCGCTCCGCGATCTCGTCGCTGAACTCACGCGCGGCGTCGATGATCTCATCGAGCTGCAGGTGCGTGTCGCGGAAGTTCTTGCCGACGACGTTCCAGTGGGCCTGCTTGCCCTGGATCGACAGCTCGATCAGGTCGACCAGCACGGCCTGAAGGCTGTCGGTCAGCTTCTCCGACGCCTGGAAGCCCTTCTCGGCGTTCTGCTCGTCGGTGGTCTCGGGACCGCTGCCGCCGCGTGCCGGGCGACGACGGTTCTTGGTGGGGGCGTCCTTCGTGGTGGTGGACATGCGCGTTCCTTTCACTCGCGGTCGATAGCGACGCTAGGCGGGCAGGGCAGGAGCGCGGCGGGGGTTGCGGGGGCGACGGAGGCGAGGTAACCCGTCGGATTCTCGACTCCCGCGTCACGATCGGGCCCCTCGGTCATCTGCATCGGTAGGGCGATGTCCGCGATCGCCCGCGGAGAGGAACCGATGCGCTTTCGTCCTGTGATTCGAACCCTGATCCCGGCCGTCGCCGTGGCGGTGGCGGCGCTGATCGGCGTCGGCGGCGCGATGGCGTCGCCCCTGCCCGCGTACGCCTCGGCCGTGGCTGACGCCGACCGCGACTCCCTCCCCGACGACGTCGAACGAGCCGTGTGCGGCTCGGCCACGTGCGCGACGGGAGTCGAGGACCGTGACGGCGACGGCATCCCGGATGCCACGGAGGTGCAGGCGTGCGGCGACACGACGTGCGCGTCACCCACCGCCGACAGAGACGACGACGGCATCCCCGACTATGCGGAGCGGCTCGTCTGCGGCTCCGACACGTGCTCGAACGCCAGGGAGGACGCCGACGCGGACGGCATCGGGGACTGGGTCGAGTTCGTCATCTGCGGCACCCGCACCTGCGCGGACGGGACCGAGGACTACGACGGCAACGGTGTCTCCGACGCCGCGGAGCTGGCGGCATGCGTCAAGAGCGTCGACGACCTCGCCGTGACCGGCGGCACGGTCGCGCTCTGGCTGGCCCTCGTCGGCGCGATCGCCCTCGCGGTCGGAATCGCTGTGCGAGCCCGCCGTCGCGCGCGTGCGGGGGCAGAAGCATGACCCGCCGCGCCCTCGCGGCGGTCGTCACCGCCGTGGTCGTCTTCGGAGGAGGTGCGGTCGCCGAGCCTCCGGCCACCGCGGCGGAGGTCGCCGCGGCCGCACGCGCCGATGTCCTGGAGCGCGTTCGGCGGGCCGCGATGCCGACGGCCCCCTCCGTCGAGCCGCTGCCGCTCGACGCGCCGGCACCCGCGGCGGAGGTGCGTCTGGATCCGGATGCCGAGTCCGTCCTGCGTGCGGACGAGCTCGGCCTGCAGGCGGTGTTCTCCGGGCACGACATCCCCGGCAGCGTCACCCTGGCGGCGGGCGAGCCCGTCGGGGAGGCTCTCGCCGAGCGGACCGCGGCGTCGGAGACAGCGGGCGTCGTGCTGTCCGATGTCGTCGAGATCACCGCGACCGACTCCGGTGGCGACCGGCTCACGTCTTTCCCGGCGGAGCTCATCGACGTGCCGGACGAGAACGACGACGGCCCGCCCGTCTATGACGTGATCCCCGGTATCGCGCTGTCACTGGACGTCGACGCCCAGCGGATCGCGGATGCCGGGGTGGATCCCGCGTCCCTGCAGATCTATACGCGCGCCGACCCCGGGCAGCCGTGGTCGCTGCTGCCGTCGTACTTCGACTCTGGCGCCGGGGTCGTACGCGGGGAATCGGATCACCTCTCCCAGTTCGTCGTCATCGGCATCCCGTTCGTCCCCGATCCGGGGCCGCGTGTCGTCCTCGATCCCGACAACGACGAAGGGCAGGCGCGGACGCCCGCGCCCGCGACGGAGTTCCCCTACAACTGGGACCTCGTCGATCGCCTCCGCGGGATGCTGGAGGAGCGATGCCTGGCGCAGGTCACCGTGACGCGCCCTGCGGGCGTGCGCTTCGTCTCGCGCGAGACTCGCGCCCGTGTCGCCGCAGCCGCCGATCCGGTCGCCACGGTCGGCTTCGGATTCAACACCTACCGCGGCTTCGCGTGGGGAACGGAACGCGAGGGCGGGACGCTCGGCTTCTCCCGCGGACGCGGGGGCGACGACGCCCTCGCGCAGTCGTTCGTCGATCACATGCCCGCCTACACCGGGCGACCGGCCGAGCGGGCGGCATCCACCTCGAACTTCCCGTTCGCCGAGTACGCCGGCCTGCCCGGTGCTTACGCGCACGTCGAGACGCTGTATCTCGACCACAACTTCGACCGTCCGGTCATCGACCATGGGTTCGGCAGCGTCGTGGACGGCGCGTTCCGTTCGCTCGGCGGGTACCTCGAGTCGCAGGGTTTCACCTGTTCCGACCCGATCACGGGAGGATGGCCGTCACCGCCCTCGCAAGCGGAGCTCGCGCGCTGGCGCCACCTCGGATATCAGAACCACCAGATCTACGGCGCCGACCCGGTGTCGTTCTCGACCGGAAACCTCGTGGAGTCGTTCCCGCTGTTCTCGTTGAGCGGCCCGGGTGCGCAGGCGATCGAGGCGACGCTCGTCTACAACGCTCAAGACGGACGCCTTTCCCGTGTGGGAGCAGGGTGGTCGTTCAGTCTCGGTGCGCGTGCTCAACGTTTCGACGACGGATCCGTGCTGACGGTGCGGGGTGACGGCGCGTCGTACGTCTTCACCGCCGACGGTGCGGGCGGCTACACGTCGGCGGACGACCCCGATCTCACGCTCGCCGAAGCGGGATCCGGTCGCCTTCGACTCGCCGACCGCGACGGTGCCTCGTGGGTCTTCGACGCCGCGGATGTCGAGGGGATCGGCGAACTCGTGAGCCACACCGACGCCTCCGGCGCCGTCACGACGCTCACCTACGGCGCCGCGGACCCGAACACGCACCAGTTCGTGCCCCTGACGTCGGTGACCGACGCCGCGGGACAGACGCTCGCAGTCGAGAGCGACGACCTCGGTCGGGTTTCGGCGTTCCGGCTCCCCGACGGACGCACCTGGCGGCTCGCGTACGACGCCGCGGGCGATCTCGTCACGATCACCGACGCCGCCGGGGGTGTGCGGTCGTTCACCTATGACGCGCAGCACCGCATGCTCACCGCCACCGACCCGGCCGGCTCGACCTATCTCGTCAACGTGTTCGACGAGCAGGGTCGCGTCGTGTCGCAGCGTGACGCCGAGGGCACCGAGCGTCGCTTCGTCTACGAATCGGGACGCACGCTCTACACCGACAACGAGGGGCGGCAGAGCATCTTCGGCTACGACGCCGGCTACCGCATCACCAGCGTCGAGAATCCCGACGGCCACATCGCGCGGTGGGAGTTCGATGCGCGCGGTGACGTCATCTCGCACACCGACGAGGCGGGACGCGTCACGCGCTACACCTATGACAGCAAGGGCAATCTGGAGACCGAAACCGACGCCGCGGGGCACGAGACCCGCTATACCTCGACGCCCTCGGGGCAGGTGGCCTCTCGGACCGACGCACTCGGGCGCACCTGGGTGTACTCGTACGACGAGCGGGGGCTCGTCACCGCCGAGGACCGGCCCGACGGGACGACGGAGCGGTACGAGTACACCGCGGCCGGTGATCTCGCCGCGGTCATCGCACCGTCCGGCGCCACCACTCGTTACGAGTACGACGATCGCGGCAACCTCGTCGCGCTCGTCGATCCCCTCGAACGGCGAACGACCTACGGCTACGACCTGAGCAACCGACTGACGACCGTGACCGACCCTCTCGGTGCCGTCTCGACGTGGGAGTGGGACGCCGCCGACCGCATCATCGCCACCGTCGATCCGATGGGCGCGCGCACCGTCTTCACGTACGACGCCACCGACAACCTCCTCTCGGCGACGGATGCCACCGGCGCGGTCACGCGATACGAGTGGGACGCCCTGTTGCGCATGGTGAAGACCGTCGGCCCCGACGGAGCCGAGACACGGTACACGTACGACCGCGAGGACCACCTCACGTCGACGACCGACCCCGAGGGAGCGACGACGCAGCTGCTGCTCGACGAGGCATATCGGGCGACCGGAGCGGTCGACCCGAACGGCGGTCAGTGGCGCGAAGAGGTGGATGCCACCGGGGTGGCCACGGCCTTCACCGATGCCGCCGGGGCGCGTACGACGCTGACGCTGGACGAACTCGGCCGGACGGTACGCACGGCCGACCCCACCGGGGTGAGCGCGTCCCTCTCCTACGACGAGGTCGGTCGGGTGGCATCCGAGACCGATGCGGCCGGTGGCGTGACGACGTACGCCTACGATGCGCTGGACCGCGTCACCGAAGTCACCGATCCGGCCGGCTTCGCTACCGAGTACGCGTACGACGTCGACGGCAACCTCGTCGGCGTGGTCGATCGGCTCGGTAATCCGACGCTCGTCGAGGTCGACGCCGCGGGTCAGGTCGTCTCGACCACGGATGCCGCGGGCGCCGTGGAGCGGTACGAGTACGACGCCGGCGGGCAGATCACGGCCGTCATCGACGCCGAGGGTGGCCGGACCTCTTTCGCCTATGACGCTGCCGGCCGAACGACCGGGATCACCGATCCGCTCGGCGCCGTCACCGTGTTCACGTACGACGCGGTCGGACGCCTCATCAGCGAAACCGACCCCACCGGGGCCGAGACCCGGATGGAGTACGACAGTGCCGGTCGTGTCGCGCGCACCGTCGACGCGCTCGGTGCCGAGCAGCGTTTCGGGTACGACCGCACCGGCCGCCGCACGAGTGTCACCGGGGCGAACGGCGTCACAACGGCGTACGCCTACGACGCGCTCGGCAACCTGACGACCGTCGTCGAGGGGGCGGATGCCGCGGCCCCCTCCGACAGTGACACCAACGTCACGACGACGTACGCCTACGGCGCAACGGGTCTGCTCATCGCGATCACCGGTCCGACCGGTGCGAGCACCATGTGGGAGTACGACGCGGCGGGACGCCCCCTCGTCGAGACCGGGCCGGCGCGTGAACGGACCGAGACGCTGTACGACGGGGCCGGTCGCGTCCTGCGGGAGTCCAACGGGCTCGGTCTGGTGGCGGCGTACCGCTACGACGCGCGCAGTGACATCGCGGGGCTGACCCGGTCGGACGGCGAGGTCGCGTTCGAGTACGACGCCGAGCAGCGGCCCATCGCGATGACGGATCCCACCGGCGTCACCGGATGGGTGTACGACCCGGTCGGCCGGATGCGCGAGCAGATCGACTCGAACGGTCAGAAGCTTTCGCACGAGTACACGCCCACGGGTCTCACCGCGGCGACCACCCTGCCGGATGGGACGGTCACGCGCTTCACCTTCGACGCGGCCGGTCGGGCCACGAGCCAGACGACTCCGTTCGGCGACGTCGACTACGCGTACGACGCGGCGGGCCGGCGGACAGGAATCAAGCGTCCCAACGGGGTGTCGACGTCGATCGCCTACGACGCGATCGGGCAAGTCACGCGCGTCGCGCACGCGACCCCCGCGGCGTCCGCCGACGCGGCTGCCCCGCTGCCCCACAGGGTGGCTGCGTTGCAGACCCAGACGGACCAGTGCCGCGACGTCGGGGGCTACCTCGGCGAACGGACGATCCCCGGGGCGGGCTCGGGCAAGACCTGCGTGAAGACCGCGCCCTACCTCGAGCGGCGCTCCCTGCCGGCCCCGGAGCCGGCGGCGCCCGCGGGCGCTTCGCTGGCATACGACTACACCTGGAACGCTGACGGCTCGGCGGCGTCGAAGGCGCGCACCATCACCGGACCGGAGGGCGCAGCCGACACCGTGTCGCAGTCCTACGACTACGACGACCTGACGCGGCTCATCGAGTCGGCGACGGGCGGCGGCGAGACCTCGCGGTACGGCTACGACGCAGCCGGAAACCGCACCAGCTGGACCACGGGCGACCACACCGTCAGCGCGACACTCGACTCCGCGGGCCGTGTGACGTCGACGTCCGACGGATCGACCTACACGTACGACGCCGCAGGTTCTCGATCATCGGCTACGACCGACGGGAGACCGACCACCTTCGAGCACGATCCCGCGGGGCGGCTGATGGGCACGTCGACGCCGAATCGCTCGACCGCCTACGCCTACGACGGCCTGGACCGCCGGGTGCGTGTCGATGACTCCGCGGCCTATGGCAGCGATGCGTCGGCAGGGGCATGGGACGGGCTGCTCCCCACGGCAGGGACGAGCTCTCGACATGGGGCATCCAGCCTTCTCAGGGATGCCGGCGGAGAGGCACTCGTTCAGTCGGGCCCGTCGGGGGTCTCGTGGCTGCTCGGGGACGCCCGGGACGTCACCGCGACCGCGACCAGCGGGGGAGTGCTCGACGATCTCGTGGGCTGGGGTGATTTCGGCGGCGCGGACTACGCCACGACCGGCTGGGACGCCACCGTCGGGTACGACGGGCAACCCGGAGACGCGACCCTCGGTCTCGACGAGTACTACGCGCGGTCCTACGACGCCGGGGTCGGGTCGTGGTTGGAGGCCGACTCGTGGCGCGGACAGCGCAGCGACCCGCAGTCTCTGAACCGGTACGCGTACGTGAAGAACTCGCCGGTGTCGTACGCCGACGCATTCGGGTTCGTCCACATGCGCCTGATCGACGGAGGCCGGTCAGCACGACGGGCGCCCATCACCGGTCGCAGCTACACCCGCAACCTCCGCCACCTGAACGGCGTGAACTCGCAGCAATACGTCTCGGCCGGCTCGCCCCGAGCGGGTGGGTCGAACGGCCGCTTGCGTGGCCCCGGGCCGAAGTCCACGGTGCGGGCACCGCGCGGGTTCTCCGCCGGGTTGCAGGCCGTTCGTCACCTTCGGACGGTGCGCGGGTGCTTGCCGATGGATTGGGGGTGCCGTGGGTTCTCCGGCACCACGGGCGAGCGCGCGCCATCTTTATCTGCGTGGACGCGGGTTGTGAGTACCTTGACGGGGAACCTCTACGTCGCCAACTCCTTGAATCTGACCAACATGATGCATCGGATGCCGGAACTGAGGAAGTTCGTGAACCTCCCAGCTACGGCGGTCGGTCTGGGGATTGCATGGTTCAACGGCAGTCGGGAGTGTCGGATAGCGAAAAACGGACTAATTGTTTGCCAAGCCCTAAGTAACCCTGGAGGGGGTGGAACCACCATTGGTGATGTTTTCGTGACGACAGAAAGCTTTGCGAAGGTAATGCCTGACGATGATTTGTTATCACACGAGATGCGACACTCTGAGCAGTGGGCAGGATGGGGTCATGTTGGATTCGCTAGTGCTTATGGCCTCTCTGCACTGTGGTCTAGCGTCTTTTCCGGTAGTTATGCATGCCTCAACTACTTCGAGATTGATGCCGGGCTACACGAAGGAAAATATGATCGTACATGCCGAAAGACGCCTAATGTCAATTAGAGGAGTCCGAGCCGGAACGCTTTTTCTGCTCCTTCTAATTCTCCTATCTGGATGCGTGCCGACCCGGCCGAATGACTTGCCCCTTTACATGTCATCCGGTAGGGAAGGAATCACATTCCGCTGGTGCGGAGAGAGGATAAATAACGTCACGCGGATCGAGGTCACCTATGCAACTTTGACCCCGCAGCGGGAGGATCGCATAGCCGGGGAGTGGGTTGGCAACTTCTCACTGTCCCCCGATGTTAAGCTCTCCGCTCTACAACCTCCGAAAGGTGCCGAATACAAGAGCATTCGAGATATCCCCGACGATGTTGGCCAGATGCTTGTCTTTGTGTACATTTCTCTCGCGGACCCCGCAACTTCCATGCCAACGGTCATATACGAAATACATGACCCCCTGCTGAACCTGTCCGGAGAATGGATAGCACCCGCTGGGGCGGGAGGAGCCCCCAAGTGTCCCGTAGGAACTTGACGGTCATTTCGCGCGATCGCCGGCGCTGGACTGCCGCCGTCGACTACGGCGGCCAGCCCGGTGATGCCGGCCTCGGCCTGGATGGGGTCTCAAAGATATCCACGTGGTAGCTTCAAGGCGCCCGCGACTCGGTGAGTGGATGCGCCTCCTCGGGGTCGCTCTCGTCGCCATTCTCGTCGGAGCAATCCAATTTCTGATAGGCCTTGTCGTGGCCGTTATTGTGTTGAACGGAGCTTTCGCATTCTTCCCTGGCGGGCCAGCGTGGGTCCCGCTTCCTGAATCCTCCAATGTGAGTCTGACCGGAGAGTGGCAACTCGATTCGGAGTCGCACAATATCTCCATCGCATTCACTGAGCAGGGGGAGGTGGTGTTGACCGACTGGCCGGCGGATGTTCTTTGTCCCGAAGTGCGAAAGCAAATTCGGGGGTGGAGCGAGATTGATTGGTCTAGAACGGTGGGAGCAACTGGGCGAGCCGAGCCATCGACTCGGGGGCCGCAAGTTGGCGTCAGACTCACTCCGAACACGCGTGGCTGCTCCTCGGGCCTCACACTTTTTCTTGAGGAGCAGACCGCCTCGGGGGAGTTGCGTCTCATTTACTACCTCAATGGACCGACAGATTCGGACACGGGCGTGATGCCCCTCGTCTTCAGAAGAACCCGCTGAACTCTGGCTTTTGATTCGCGCTGGTGTGAGGGGTGAGGGAGTGAAGTTACGAATGAAAAACGCTGGACGGTCGCGAGCCAGAGGTGCCGCATCCCTGCCGCTGTTTCTGCTGGGAAACCTTCTCGGTGGTTGTGTGCCGACGAGCTTCAACGAGTTCCCGCTATACATGTCCGTAGAGGGAGATGGGCTGTTATTCCTATGGTGTGGGAGTTCACTCGACAACCTTGACCAGATGGAAATCAGTTACGCCTTGTTCACGCCAGACATCGAGGACCATCTGGCTGCGAAGGGGCGAGGGAATTTCAGTATTTCCAAAGGAACGGAATTTTCCAACCTTCAACCCCCTCGGGGATTGCAGTATCAGGAACAGGCTGAGATATCCATTGAGCAACGGAGAACGATGGTTTTCGTGGACATGCGCTCGCGTGAGCCTTCCGTCTACGGGCCCTCCGTGGTCTTCGATGTGCAAGACCCGACACAGATCATGGAAGGCTCCTGGATCCGGCCCGACGGGACGGTGGCATCCGAGACTTGTTCAGCTCGAGCCGTGTCGCACGTCGAGGATATGGGAGCGTCGCGATGATGCCGCTGAGCAGGACTGCGGGTGCGATTCGGGTGGTGGCATGGTTGATCATCCTGGGGCTCATCGTTCTCATCACGTGGACCCTTGTCGTGCCGTGGGCTGGGCGGGCACCCGCGACGAAAGACGTGGTTGGAACGTGGAGCCTCGTATATGTCGACGACGAGCTGATCTCTGTGACTCTCGACGAGCCAGGTCACGCAGCGGTAGCTGACTGGCCTATGTCTCTGGGGTGCACCGAGCCCCTGCAAATGACCAGTCGGAAAGTGGAACGGATGAGGTGGGCGCCGGCTGTCGATCTTGCCGGAGGGTGGGCTCTCAGTGAGTCGCAGCAGCGGGTGGAACTGCACGTTCGTGCCTCCTCCGATGCCGAATGCGACGTGTGGATTCCCTTCCAGTTCGAATTCAATGTGTTGACCGGCGCACCCCGACTGAAGCTCTACGTTGCAAGCCCGGATGAGCCCTACCTGGGGGAGGTTCTCATTTTCGAGCGGACCTCGTAGTCGACTCCCTCGAGCCAGGATGAGACGGCAGTCAGTCGATGAACGTGGCAAGGACCGGCAGGCGAATAGTGAGGGACAAATGATCAGGTTCGAAAATGATCGAATTATCCATATCGAAGATCTAAATTTCTCCTTCCCAAGCGGAGATTACCGCTGGATGGACGTGCGCCGGTTCGAGCTGAACGAACGTATGACCCAGCTCGACGCGTTGGCGTGTCTTATTTCGAGCCCTTGGTATGACCATGGGTACGATTCCCCGACGTCACCGATTCCGGATCCCGGAAGGCGAGTCCACGGCCCTTACCGACTTGAAGCTATTCGGTCGTCGAGCTTCCTATCGGTTGCCAGAGGGCGGGCAGTCACTGCGTTGATAGAGTGGGCCCATCTCGGTGGGCAGCTGCCTGCGTCGACCAGCGTGGAACTCGACAGATTCATCAAGACTGCGCTGCCAGAGAATTTCGACTGCTGGGAGCTTCCGGATATCCGCGCCACGGCGGAACACGAATGGGGGCAGGCGGTTGGGGTCGACGGGTTCATAGAATTCGTCGCACTCTCGCCGACCCGCGAGACATCACACCTCGTCGTCGCCACCGACGATTGAAGGACATTGTCGAACGGCGCGCGCACAAGGAATCTGGATGCAGGCAAGGCTTCTTCTTGGCTTGCGAGTCCTGCACCTCGTCAGGATGCCAAGCCTTGGTAGTTCGAAGGTTCCCGCGACCAGGTGCGTTGTTCGCCTCCATGGGGTCTCGTCGCCATTCTCAAAGTGCCGCATTGGCTCAGCTCTTGGAAGAAGGTGCAGGTTGAACCAGACACCCTGGAAGCTGACTGCACAGCTCTTGCTTGCGGCTTCGACTATCGCTCTTTTCGGGACGCCGGTGTTCATTTGGCTCTGCTACCCGAGGCCCTCGCTAGCTTACGAATTCGGGGCCGCCTGGAACATACTCACCGGACTGCTGGTGGTTGGCCTCGCCGCTGCGCTTCTTTCTGACTTCTTCGTGCGCCGTCAGGGGAGACGAGGCGCCACACAAAAGGCCAGATTTGCAGCGTCGGCCAGCGGGCCCGCAATCGTTCTCGCCCCCAGCCTGGCGGTCGCGGGATTGACGACTGGTTCGGCGTGCGCCGCGTTCGTTTTCCTTGTGAGCGCGGTAGCGACCGTGGTGTTTTGGCTTCTGACTCGGCGTTCCCGGGGATGCACTCTTTGCCGTCCTGGGTGCCGGAGCATGTGACCATGCTAGACCTGCGCGTTCCAGATTCGGCCCCTCCGTTCGATTCCCCGGACGGGCGACTAAACCTTCGAACTTTCGTCGTGAGTGAATCGGGAGAACAGACCGGCGAGATAATCGTGTGGGTCAGAGGCGGGTACGTGGTTTGCCTGGAGCAGGCGTGGTACGTCGGAGATGCTCCGCTCACGTGGCCCGACACAGAATGCCTCGCCGCAGGGTGAGGCAACCGATGGCAGCGAGGAAGGAGGAACTACGGCCGGCGCGCAGTTGCGCAAAACCGGCAGAACCCCGCGCCCGCGTCATGAACCGCCCCCGCGCTCGTCTTCATCGTCGTAACGACGGTGCGAGCGGTGGAGGCCACGATGGAAGCGCACGTGGGTGGAAGAGATACGTGCGAAGCGACGATCCCGGGTGGCCCGAGACCGCTGGGGGTCGGGGCCTGGATCGCGATCAGCGTGGGAGGGTGTCTGGTCCTCGGGGCGGTGCTCGTGCAGCTGGTCATCCTGATGGCGAGCCTGCTCTGTTTCGCCGTCCTGGGAATCGTCATCATCTCGAACTACACGGAGGTTCCTTCCGAGAGCTCACCGCCCACGAGCCTTGCGGGCGAGTGGGTCCTCGACCCGGCCACCGCCGACATGTCCGTCCACATCGACGCGGACGGGTTCGTCACGCTCGAGGACTGGCCGGTCGACCTCCTCTGTCCCGTCGCCGGCCAGACATTCCGTGATGCGGCAGACCTCGACTGGTCGTGGACGACGACCGTATCGGGCGTCGCGGCGACCGACGAGCGCGTGTCGGTGGTCGAGGTGCTGCTGGACCCCCTGCCGCAGGGATGCCACACCTGGCAGGAGATCTCGGTCGAGGGGGAGCCGGCATCCGGAGACTCGCGCCTCGTGGTCTTCCTCAACGGTCCCGCCGACGAGGCGGACGGGATCGAACCCCTGGTGTTCGAGAGAGTGGGGCCGGCGGACAGGGCGACGGCCACGGTGCACACGACCGGCGCGGGGGCGCTGCAACCCGCGCGCCCGTAGCCGCTCGGCATCCGCTTCACAACCCCGGCCGCCGGGCGGCGCGCCGTTCTTAGCGTGAGGACGTGCCCGAGTCTCCGCCATCGCCCTCCCGGCCGCTCCGCGACTACGCCGCGATCGGCGACGGTCGCACGGTCGCGCTGATCGGGCTCGACGGCTCGGTCGACTGGCTGCCGCTGCCGAACATCCACTCCCGCCCGGTCTTCGCGCGTCTCGTCGACGAGTCGGCCGGGGGCTGCATCGAGCTCGCTCCCGTGGGCGAGTACGAGGTGACGCGCCGCTACATCGAGCGGACGAACGTCCTCGAGACCACGTTCACCACGGCCACGGGGGTGGCGACCGTCACCGACGCGATGGTGACCGGCATCGCCGGACGCCTGCCCTGGGCGGAGCTCGCCCGACGCGTCGACGGCGTGAAAGGCGAGGTCGAGTTCGCCTGGTGCGTGCAGCCGGGCACGATGTTGCGCTCCGCGGCACCCTGGACCGAGCGCATCGACGGCTTCTCGATCATGCGGATCGGCCATGTCTCGCTCGCCGTCGTGGGACACGAGCACGGCCTGCACGGAGACCCGGATGCCGGCAACGAGAGCATCGACGGAGGCTTCACCACCGCGAAAGGCTCACGCCACCTGCTCGTGATCGCCGCGACCGAGGGGGAGCCCCTGCGCATCCCCGACGCCCAGAACGTCGACCGCGGGATCGACCGCACCGTCGGCGGGTGGCAGATGTGGTCGGACGAGTTCTCGTACGACGGCCCGTGGGCCGACGACGTGCAGCGCAGCGCCCTCGCGTTGAAGCTGCTGCTCTTCAGCCCGACCGGCGCGATCGCTGCCGCGGCGACGACCTCGCTTCCGGAGAACCCCCGCGGCGGCAAGAACTGGGACTACCGCTACGCCTGGGTGCGCGACCTCGCCTACACCGCGCACGCGTGGGTCGGTTTCGGTCTTCGTGAGGAGACGCACGCCGCGATCTCGTGGCTGCTGCGGACCATCCGCAGGAACGGTCCCGAGGTGCAGGTCATGTACACGCTCGACGGCGACGCCGAGATCGGCCTCGAGAAGCACGAGGTGCCCGGCTGGAACGGCAGTCAGCCCGTGGTCACCGGCAACCCCGCGCAGGGGCAGCTGCAGCTCGGTGTGTACGGCGACCTCATCGCCCTGTGCCGCACGTATGTCGAGGCGGGGAACCGCCTCGACATCCCGACCGGGCGCCTGCTCGCCGACGTCGCCGACCGCACGTGCGACCTGTGGCGCCGTGAGGATTCCGGCATGTGGGAGTTGCCTGAACTGCGGCACTACACCTCGTCGAAGATGGGGTGCTGGAAGGCGCTCGACGACGCGCAGTGGCTCGCCGACGGCGGACACATCCCCGACAACGCCGACCGCTGGCGCGCCGAGCGCGACCGCATCCACGCCTGGGTCGACGAGCGCTGCTGGTCGGACGAGCTCGAGGCCTACACGATCGCCCCGGGCAGTGAAGACCTCGACGCGTCGGTGCTGCTGCACGCACCCACCGGGTTCGATCGGGGCGAGCGCATGTCGAAGACCCTGGATGCCATCACCGAACGCCTCACCACCGAGGACCACCTCGTCTACCGCTACACGGGGATGGACCAAGAGGAGCAGACGTTCGTCGCCTGCGCGTTCTGGCGCGCCACCGCCCTCGCCTGCGTCGGGCGTCACGACGAAGCCATCGAGGCGATGGATGCCCTCGTCGCCCAGGGCAACGACGTCGGCATCTACTCCGAGATGATCGCCGAAGCCGACGGCGCGTTCTGGGGCAACCTCCCGCAAGCGCTCAGCCACCTCGCCCTCATCAACGCCGCTCTCGTCATCCGCGACGTCGTGGATGCCGACGAGCTCGGCTCACGCTGACCCTCGGCCGGGGCGCCTGGTCCCGGCATCCATCCCCCTGAAAGGACTCGCCATGACTTCGCAGTACACGTTCACCGATCCCTCGAAGCTGTACGCCGATATCGATCCGCAGTCGCAGGACCAGAAGGAGCCCGGCCTCGACGCCGAACTCACGCCGAAGGCCGCGCTGGGGGAGGACACCTACGTCGGCAGCGAGCGACTGAAGGGGCGCAAGGCCCTCATCACCGGCGCCGACTCGGGCATCGGCGCGGCCACCGCGATCGCCTTCGCCCGCGAGGGCGCCTCGGTCGCGATGTCGTACCTTCCGCAGGAGAAGGAGGATGCCGACCGCATCGCCGGGATCCTCCGCGAGGCCGGAGCGACCGTCGTGCAGATCCCCGGCGACCTGCGCGAGCGCGAGTACGCCCGCACGCTCGTCAAGGAAGCAGTCGAGGGTCTCGGCGGCCTCGACATCGTCGTCAACAACGGCGGCAAGCAGATCTTCAACGAAGACGTCACGACCCTGACCGATGAGCAGTTCGACGACACGTTCAAGACCAACGTCTACGCGATGTTCTGGATCTGCAAAGAGGCGGTGCCGCACCTGCAGCCCGGCTCGACCATCATCAACACCACGTCGATCCAGGCGTACTCGCCGGCGCCGATCCTCGTCGACTACGCCTCGACGAAGGCGACGATCAACACCTTCACCAAGGCGCTGGGGCAGCAGCTCGCGCCGAAGGGCATCCGCGTGAACGCGGTCGCGCCCGGCCCGATCTGGACGCCGCTGCAGGTCACCGACGGCCAGCCCGACGAGAAGGTCGACGAGTTCGGCGAAGAGACGCCCCTCGGGCGCATGGGTCAGCCCGCCGAACTCGCCCCGGCGTACGTGTACCTCGCGTCGGCGGAGTCGAGCTACGTCATCGGCGAGACGCTGAACGTCAACGGCGGTATGCCGACGCCGTAAGCGTCACTCGCCGAAGGGCCGTCGTCCGGGATCGGGCGGCGGCCCTTCGGCATCCGTGGGTCCCGGTCCCTTCGACAGGCTCAGGGACCTCGGTGCGGCTTGGGGAGCTGGGTGTGGCGCAGGGACGCGGGAGCGTGTTGGGGATGGAGGAGAGGTGGCTGAGCTTGTCGAAGCCTCCGGGCCCTTCGGTATCCGTGGGTATCGGTCCCTTCGACGGGCTCAGGGACCTCGGTGCGGATCAGGGACCTCGGTGCGGCTCGGGGAGCTGGGGGCGGCGCAGGGAACTCGGGGCGGTGCGGTGCGGTGCGGGGCGGGGAGCTGGGGCGGCGGCGAGTCAGGTGAGGGGCTTGCGGTAGAAGATCTCGCCGTCGGCGGTCTCTTCGGAGCGGTGGTAGCCCTCGCGTTCGTAGAGGCGCTGGTTGGCCTCGCTCAGCCCGCCGGTGAACAGCTCCGCCTCGGTGGCGCCGGCCTCGCGACCGCGATCCTCGACGGCGGCGAGCAGGAGCGTGCCCAGGCCCTCGCCCTGCTGGTCGGGGGCGATCGCGAGACGACCGATGAGCAGCAGGTCGCCGTCGAGACGGGCGCGCACGGCACCGACGATGCGGTCGTCGGTCACGGCGACGCAGCCGAGGTTCTCGACGAGCTCGGCGTGCAGCTCTTCGAGGGTCTGTGTCAGCGGCGGCATGTCGGGGTCGCCGTAGATGAGGGCCTCGCTCGCGAAGGCGGCGCGCTGAATGGTCAGCACCTCTCCGGCGTCGTCGGCGGCGATGGGGCGGACGGTGGGCGAGTCGGCCATCGGAGTCCTTTCCAGGTGAGGCTGCGGGTTAACTATCATGGGGTCGAGCGCCCCGCTTTCCCGCGGTTCGGCGCGAGCGGCTATGAACGACTTCTTCGAATCGCACATCCGAACCGTCGACGTGCCCGACACGGTCGCGTGGTTGCGGGCGCAGTACGGGCGGGTCGATGTGCTCGCCGACCGCGTGTCGATCGCCGAGCACGCGGTGGGCGACGAGGCGTTCGCGCTGCGGCGCCTCACGTGGGAGTGTCGCGCCGAGGTCGTGTACGAGGCGGACCGCTT
Organism: uncultured Microbacterium sp.; assembly: GCA_913774845.1. Lineage (GTDB taxonomy): Bacteria > Actinomycetota > Actinomycetes > Actinomycetales > Microbacteriaceae > Microbacterium. The sequence continues at coordinate 82,670 of CAJYJO010000013.1, forward strand.
CTTCTTCGCCACGTCGACCGCCGGGTACCGCTGGAGCATCGGCTCGCGTCAGGGTGATTACAGCGTGGAACCGGGGATCGTCGAGCCCGGTCACGAGCTGATCGGCCGCCCCGACGACACCGAGGTCCAACTGCTGGCGTTCGACGCCGCATGGCTGACCGACGCCGCCCGCACGATCTACGGCGACGACACCCTCGAGGTGCGTTTCGACGGCGACGGACCGGTGTCGAGGCGCCTGCGCGATTACTGGCTGCAGACAGTCCGGTGGTCGCTGACCCAGGTACCGGTGATGGCCGAACCCCTCGCACGCGCGCACGTTCGTCGCAGCCTCGCGTCCGCGACCCTCGAAGCCTTCCCCCTCGTCGGCGACCCGCGGGAGCGGCGCGCCTCGGCCATCGAACAGGCCTCGGTGTACTCCGCGGCGACGGCGTGGATCGACGACCACGTCTCGCTCCCGATCACGGTAGATGACGCCGCCCGAGCAGTGGGCACGTCTGCAGCGGGCTTGCGCCGGGCGTTCCGGGCGAATGGACAGCTGGTCTCGAGTCCCCACGACTACCTCACCGCTGCGCGCCTGAGCGCTGCGCACGCCGACCTCGTCGACTCCGATCCCGGCGCGACCACGGTCGCCGCCGTCGCGTCGCGCTGGGGGTTTCTCGACGCCGAGGCCTTCGCCCGAGCGTACGGGGACGCCTACCGCGTCGCCCCCGCGCGCACGCTCGAACGGTGAGTGCTCAGCGATCGCGATCGGTGTACTCGCCGGGGTCGTCGAGGTCCTCGCGCGACTCGTGTCCGCCGGGCAGCTCGACGTCGGTGTACGCCCCCGCCTCGTCGGTGCGAGGACGGTCCTCGCTCCCGTCGGCGTTCTGACGGTCGACGTACTCGCCCGGCTCGTCGGGGCTGCTGCGGTCCGGGGTGCCGTCGGGGAGCTGCACGTCGGTGTACTCGCCTTCGCCGGGTCCGGTCCCGTGTCCGTTGACGTCGCGCTCGGCCATTGCCGCCTCCTGAGGTCGTGGTGCGCTCGACGTTAGACCCCGGATGCCGAGCCCGCAGCGGTCTTGACACGCTCACTGGCGCGGGGGAGGCGGCGTGTCAAGGGTGAGGAGACGTCCGGAGGATGCGGACAGGGTGGAGTCATGCCTGCTCTCGCCATCATCCTCGTCATCGTCGGTCTCGTGCTCCTTTTCCTCGGCGTCTTCGTCGAGGCCGTGAAGTTCCTGCTCTGGATCGGCGTCATCATCCTCGTCGTCGGCGTCGTCGTGGCGGTGCTGCGCGCCATCCGCCGCAAGGTCTGATCGGACGCCGGGGCACCGGCATCCCTCATCCGAACGCCGTCCGCCCTCCGGGTGGGCGGCGCGCGCTGCGTCTCAGGCCGAGAAGAGGTCGCGGGCGCGGGGCAGGTGGACGGCCGCCACGGCCTCGAGGGCCGGCCCCAGCTCGGGATGGGAGAACGAGAAACCGGCGTCCGTGAGCACGCGCGGGACCGCCCACCGGCTCTTCAGCACCAGTTCGGGTTCGTTGCGCAGGATCGCCATCGCGGGATCGAGCATCCACCGGAAGGCCGGAAGGCCGACGGGTGCGCCCGCGATGCGGCGCACTTCGCGCATGAGCGTGCGGTTGTCGCTGACGTCGGGCGCCGCGAGGTTGACGGGTCCGGCGATGTCCTCGCGCTCGCGAAGGAAGCGGACGGATGCCACGACGTCGTCGATGTGGATCCAGCTGAAGCGCTGACGACCGGACGTGCGGTGCCAGCTCGACCACACCGGACCGCTCGGGTGAGCGCCGATGCCGCGGTAGCGCCGATGCGGGAACCACCAGCTGTCGATCTGCGGTCCGCCCAGACCCAGGCGAGCGAGGGCGAAGAGCATACGGGTGGCGGGTCCGTCGCCGAGCACGATCGCCATGCGCAGCGCCACGCGGCGGGTTCCGGGCAGCTCCCCGGCGAACAGGGCGCGCTCCCAGCTCGTGGCGACATCGACCGAGAATCCGTCGCCGACGACGCCGTCGGTCTCGTCGTTGCCGTGCTCGGTCTCGTGGCGGTAGATGGTGGCGGTCGAGGCGTTCATCCACACGCGAGGCGCGCGATCCGCCGCAGAGACGGCCGTGTGCAGCTCGCGTGTGGTCTCGACTCGGGAGCGGAGGATCTCATCGCGGTTCGCGTCGGTGTAGCGGCACGAGACGATCTTGCCGGCGAGGTTCACCAGCGCATCGGCGCCGTCGACGAGCCGGGTGATCGCGGCGGTGTCACCCCAGACAGCGTCCCCGGTGCGGCCGACGGTGACGACCTCGAAGCCGTCTTCCTCGAACGCGCGTGCCAACGCTCGCCCGACGAAACCGCTCGCGCCGGCGATGACCGCGCGGGGCCGCGGAGCGGAGGGCGGGGAATCGATCACGGGGGCTCCTGTCGTCGGTGGCGATCGTATCGAGAGGCCGTCCCCGGGCGCACGCGGTCGCTCGACACCGCGACGATCGGGTCGGAGGACCGCGTCGCGACTGACACAATGGAGGCCATGCGACGACAGGGACGGGCAACACGCGTCGCGCGCGGCGCCGCCGCTGCTGCCGTCGCCACCTTCGTCGCGCTGCTGTCGCACGTCTCGGGCGGAGGGCAGGTTCCCGGCATCCTGGGGATCGTCGTGCCGCTCGCGCTCTCGTTCGTCGCGTGCACCGTCCTGGCCGGCCGCCGCACCTCGGCGCTGCGGCTCGGCCTGGCGGTCGCGGTCAGCCAGGTGCTGTTCCACACCCTCTTCGTGCTGGGCAGCTATCGGCCGGGAGCCGAGGGGCACGTCCACGGAGCCGCACCCGTCGCGGCCACCGGCGCCGCCATGCCGCACGCGATGACGACGGATGCCGGGATGTGGGCGGGGCACGCCGTCGCGGCCCTCGTCACCACCGCGGCCCTGCACCGCGGGGAACGCACGCTCGCGGCCCTGCGCGAGCTCGCGCAGCGCTCGATCGCCTGGGTCCGCGCGCGCGTCCGGATCATCGCGGCGACCTTCGGACCGGCGCCGCTGCGTCGTGTCTCGGCCGAGGTGGTGGCCATCGTGCGGCCCGTCTCGGCGATCATCGTCGCATCCGCGCGGCGGCGCGGGCCACCGGCACGGACCGCGTGAGTTCCGCCCCGTCGGCTTGAGCCGGTAAGGGGTGGCCGATCCGCGCGGGCCTCGTGCGCCCGTGCGAGGTCGTTCGGCGTCCTCAGGACGTCTTCTCGTTCCCGTGCCCTCGTGCGCTGGCCACGAACGCCACGCCGATGCCTCCCCGCATCGCCACGCGTGCCGCTCGTCCGCCGTGCTCGCGGGGCTGCGGCCCCGTGCCTGCGCACGGGCGCCGATGTACGGGTGCCGCGTGCACCCGGAGAGTGCCCCATGTTTCGTTTCCGTGCCCTCGCGGGCGGGATCGTCGTGGCCGTCGCCATCCTTCTGGCGTCGAACGTCCCGGCATCCGCTCACGACCAACTCCTGTCCAGTACACCCGCCGAGGGTGAGCGTCTGGCATCCGCCCCCGATGAGATCTCCCTGAGCTTCTCGGCCGACGTGCTCGACGTGGGCGCCGAGGTCGTCGTGGCCGACGCCGACGGCGTCGACTGGGCGGGCGCCGACCCCCTGCTGTCCGCGGGGGTGGTCACCGTGCCGTTGCGCGGTGAGCTGCCCGCCGCGGGCTACGAGGTGCGGTGGCGCGTCGTCTCGAGCGACGGTCATCCCATCTCGGGCGTCGTGCCCTTCACCGTCGGCGACGGCGCTCCCCTCGAGCGCGCCGCCGCGGTCCCCGCCGCCGAGGCGGCATCCGATCCGGTGGCCGACGAGGCGTCCGGGATCCCCCGCGTCGTGGTCGTCGCCGCAGCGGGAGCGGCCGTCGCCCTCGTGATCTTCGTCGTGTTCTTCTTCTTCCTCCGCCGTCGTGCCCCGCGCGACGCACAGTCCTGAAAGGCTTCTCATGAGCTTCCGTACCCTGCGCTTCACCGCCCTCGCCGCCGCCGCCGTCCTCGCCCTCGCGGGCTGCTCCGCGCCGGCATCCACCGCCCCCACCTCGTCGCAGGCCGACGCGTTCGCCTCGACCGACGTCTGGGTCAAGGCTGCCGACAGCGGCATGACCGCCGGCTTCGGTCAGCTGCGCAACGACGGCGACACCGATCTCACGGTCGTCTCGGCGACCGATGACGCGACCTCCGCGATGGAACTGCACGAGACCGTGCCGAACGAGTCTGGTCAGATGGTGATGCGCGAGGTCGAGGGCGGCTTCGTCATCCCCGCGGGCGGATCGATCGAGCTCGCGCCCGGCGGCAACCACCTCATGTTCATGGACGTGATCTCGCCACTGCGCGCCGGCGCGGAGACGACCATCACGCTCACCTTCGCCGACGACTCCACCGCCGAGATCACCGCCCCCGTGAAGGAGTTCTCGGGCGCGAACGAGAACTACGAGGGCGGCGACATGGGTGACATGGACATGGGTCACTGATGGCCCGCCGAGACGGAAGCCCCGCCGACAGCGGAGGTGCGACCAGACGCACCTTCCTGTTCGGCGGGGCCGTCGCGGGCGTCGGCGCCGTCGCCGCGATCGGGATCGACGCGGCCGTGTCCGCCCGCGCGCAGGATCCTGGCGCGTCGACGCCGCTGAACGGCGAGACGACCGTGCCGTTCTACGGGACCCATCAGGCCGGCGTCGACACCGACGCGCAGGCGCACGTCTCGCTCATCGCGGTGGACCTCCTGCCCGAGGTCGACCGCGACGGGATGCGACGGTTCATGCGCACCCTCACCGACGACGCCGCCCGGCTGACCCAGGGGCGCGGCGCCCTGGCCGACACCGAACCCGAGCTGGCCGTCGCCCCCGCGCGACTGACGGTGACCTTCGGGTTCGGACCGGCCTTCGTCGCACGCGCCGGAGCGTCGGCCCCGGCGTGGCTGCAGCCGCTCCCGGCGTTCGGGATCGACCGCCTCCGGCCGGAGTACGGCGACGGCGACCTGCTGCTGCAGGTCGCGGCCGACGACCCCGTGACCGTCGCGCACGCGGCGCGCATGCTGCTCAAGGACGCTCGGGCGTTCACCGCGGTGCGGTGGGTGCAGCAGGGGTTCCGTCGCGCGCACGGCACCGAGCGCCCCGGGACGACGATGCGCAATCTCTTCGGCCAGGTCGACGGCACCGCCAACCCGGTGCCCGGGACGACCGCGTTCGACGAGATCGTCTGGGCGCGGGAGGGATGGCTCGCCGGGGGGACCGGGATGGTCGTGCGGCGTATCGCGATGGACCTCGACAAATGGGACCACCTCGATCGCCCCGGCCGCGATCAGGCCGTCGGGAGGTTCCAGTCCTCGGGCGCCCCTCTCACCGGCACCGGCGAGTTCGACGAACCCGACTTCGACGCGACGGATGCCATCGGCTTCCCCGTCATCGCCGAGTTCTCTCACCTGCGGCGCTCGCGCCCCGACGACACCACGCAGCGGATCTTCCGCCGTGGCTACAACTACGACCAGACGCCGCCCGCCGGCGCGGTCAGCGACGCGGGCCTGCTGTTCGTGTCGTTCCAAGCAGACATCGAAAGGCAATTCGTGCCCATCCAACGCAGACTCGACGAGCTCGATCTCCTCAACCAGTGGACGACCCCCATCGGATCGGCGGTATTCGCGGTGCCACCCGGATGCCGCGAGGGCGGCTTCATCGGAGAGGGGATCCTGTCGTGACCGCGACCATCGAACCCGCCGAGCCCGCCGCGGATGCATCGGCTCCCCGTCCCGGTGCGGCTACGCGCTCCGGCCGCGGCGGATGGTTCACCCCGCTGCTCCGACGCCTGCACTTCTTCGCGGGGCTGCTCGTCGGGCCGTTCATCCTGGTCGCGGCGGTGAGCGGCGCGTTGTACGCCGTCACCCCGACGCTCGAGAAGGCCGTCTATGCGCACGAGCTGACCGCGGCCTCGGATGCCGCCGGGGTGCCGCTGGCCGCGCAGATCGAAGCGGCCGAGGCGTACCTCGGCGACGGATCGACGCCCGTCGCCGTGCGCCCCGCCCCCGAGGCCGGGGCGACCACGCGCGTCATGTTCGCCGACGAGACGCTGCCCGAGAGCACCACACGGGCGATCTTCGTCGACCCGGCCACGACCGAGATCCGCGGCGACCTCCCCGCCTACGGCACGAGCGGCGCCCTGCCGCTGCGGCACTGGATCAGCGACCTGCACCGTTCGCTGCACCTGGGCGATGTGGGGCGCTGGTACAGCGAGCTCGCGGCATCCTGGCTCGGCATCGTCGCCCTCGCGGGGCTCGGACTCTGGATCGGACGCTTCGTGCGCTCGCGCCGGGGACGCCGCGACCTGCTGCGCCCCAACCGTCGTCACACCGGGTACCGGCGGCTGTCGGGATGGCACTCGGCCGTGGGGATCTGGGTCGTCCTCGGCGCCGTGTTCCTCTCGGCGACCGGCATCACCTGGTCGACCTTCGCGGGAGCGCACGTGTCCGACCTGCGCGCCGCCGTCGGAGAGGGCACTCCCGCGCTGACGACCTCGCTCGACGGCGCGGCGACCGCGGGCGGTGAGCACGCCGGACACGCCGGACACGGCGGCGCGGCCTCGTCGCCGACGGGTGCGGCCAACCCCGCGACCTTCGACGCCGTCCTCGCGATCGCGCAGCGCGTCAACGTCAACAGCGGAGACATCGAGATCAAACCCCCGGCCGCCGCCGGGAAGGCGTGGGTGGTGCAGGAGATCCACCGCAGCTTCCCGACCGAAGTGGATGCCGTCGCGATCGACGGATCGAGCATGCAGGTGACCGACCGGATCGACTTCGCCGACTTCCCGCTGCTGGCCAAGCTCTCGCGCTGGGGGATCGACCTGCACATGGGAACGATGTTCGGCCTCGCGAACCAGCTCGTGCTGCTCGCGCTCGCGCTCGGCATCGCGGCCCTGGTCGTGCTGGGATACGCGATGTGGTGGAAGCGGCGGCCGACCCGCGGCCTCGCGACCGCCCCCGCGCGCGGGGTGCTCGGTCGCGCGCCGTGGTGGGGGATCGCGGCGGTCCTCGTCGTCGCGATCGCGATCGGGCTGTTCCTGCCGCTCGTGGGCTACACCCTCGCGGCCTTCGTGGTGATCGACGTGCTGCTCGGGTGGCGGGCGCGGGCGCGCTCGGACGCCGGAGCGCGGGTCAGACCAGGAGCTGATGCATCGTGACGGAACCGCTGGTCGGCTCCGTGAAGCCCACGCTGCGGTACAGCGCCTGACCCGGCGGGTCGGCCAGCAGCGTCACGTACGCGCCTTCGGGGGCCTTCTCGCGGATCTCCGCGAGGAGGCTCTCGAGGATGCGTCGTCCGAGCCCTCGTCGCTGGTGGTCGGGGAGGGTCGCCATGTCGGCGATGAGGAAGTACCACCCGCCGTCGCCCACGACCCGTCCCATCGCGACCGCCCGGCCCGTGGCATCCACGACGCGGCGCCATGCCCAGCTGTTCGTCAGAGCCGGCGCACCCTGGTCCGCCCGTTTCGGGGTGAGGCCGGAGGCGCGGCGCAGCTCGAGGTAATCGTCGAGCGACGGGGGCAGGGATTCGAGACGAAGGTCGGACACGGGTCCAGCCTGTCATCGTCTCGTCGGCGCGGGGGACGCTGCCCGGGGTGGGCACGGGCGTTGGGGTGATGCGCTGCAGGGGGAATGCATGGATGCCGCTGGGGAGGGGAAGCGTGGAGGGGAGGACGTGGCATGGTGGCCACATCCTCCCCCCGCGTAATCTCCTCCCGTCCCGGCGGCGCGGTCGGGTGACTCAGGCGTCGTCGGGCAGGTTCTGCGCGATGCGGCTCGAGGCCGCCGAGTCGCGGCCGACACCGGGCTGGAACTTGGCGATCGGGTCGTCGTCCGCGACGTGCGGTTCGCCGCCGTCGTCCGGCAGCGGCGGCGAAGCGGGGGTGCGATCGCGCTCGGCGTCGTGCGCGTCCGTGGTGTCGGTGCCGGTGTCCTCGGTGTGACGCGACGTCGAACCCTGCTCGCCGCGGGCGTCGTCGGTGCCCCGCTCGGTGAGTCCGTCCGCGGCGCGGGTGCCGACGCCGGGCAGGTCGTTCTGACTGGAGATGCCCTGGATGCGGGCCTCGTCGTCGGGGTCGATCGCGGCGGCGCCGACGGCGCCGGTGTCGGCTCCGGCTGCGCCCGCGGGCACGTCGGCGGCGAGACCGTCGGACTCGGGGACGATGTTCTCTTCGTCGGCTCCGGGGAGGCGGTCGGCGGGAGTGTTCATGGCGATCCTTCCGTGGGTGTGCCGCCACGCTAGGCGCGGTGCATCGGCCGCCGGACGGGGTTGACGCGGCCCGCGATGTCGGAACGGCTGGCTAGGCTCGGAACACGCTTCGAAAGGAAACCGCAATGCAGCAGCGCCCTCTCTCCCGCACCGGCCGCGAGGTCTCGCCGATCGGCCTCGGCACCTGGCAGCTCGGCGCCGACTGGGGTGATGTCAGCGAGGACGACGCGCGCGCCGTCCTGGCGGCCTCCGCCGACGCCGGCGTCACCCTCTTCGACACCGCCGACGTCTACGGCGACGGCCGTTCCGAGCAGATCATCGGCGCGTTCTTGAAGAGCCGGGATGCCGACGACATCATCGTGGCCACCAAGATGGGCCGCCGCGAAGACCAGGTGCCCGAGAACTACGTGATGGAGAACTTCCGCGGCTGGCTCGACCGTTCGCGGCGCCTGCTCGACACAGAGACGCTCGACCTGGTGCAGCTGCACTGCCCGCCCTCGGCCGTCATCGACGACGACGCCACGTGGGACGCCCTCGACCAGCTCGTATCGGAGGGAGTCATCGCCGCATACGGGGCGTCGGTCGAGACGATGGACCAGGCGCTCTCGGCGCTGCAGCGGCCCCACCTGACGAACCTGCAGATCATCTTCAACCCGTTCCGCCTCAAGCCCCTCGACGAGGTGCTCCCGCTCGCGGCCCAGAAGAACGTCGCGGTGTTCGCGCGTGTGCCGCTGGCCAGCGGTCTGCTCTCGGGCAAGTACACGCAGTCCACGACCTTCGACGAGAACGACCACCGCACCTACAACCGCAACGGCGAGGCCTTCGACAAGGGCGAGACCTTCTCGGGTGTTCCCTTCGATGAAGGCGTGGCCGCCGCCGACGAGCTCAAGGCATCCCTTCCCGAGGGCGTGACGCTTCCCGCCGCAACCCTCGCGTGGATCGCCTCCCGCGAGGGCGTCACCTCGGTCATCCCGGGGGCTCGATCGGTCGGTCAGGCCACCGCCAACGCCCAGGCCGCCGAGCTGCTGGACGGCGGATTCGATCTGACCGCGTTCGACGCTCTCGTGCGCGAGGTGTACGACCGCCGTCTGCGGGCGGAGATCCACCCGCAGTGGTGACCTCGGCATGACGAAAGCCGGGCCCGTCCTGAAAGGACGAGCCCGGCTTTCCGCATCGAGGGACGTCAGCTGACGTCGCCGCGCCACGCGCCGGACTCGGCACCGCGCGACTCGATGTACTCCTTGAAGTGCTCGAGGTCCTTCTTGACCGAGTGGTCGTCTGCGCCGAAGACCGCGCCGAGCTTCTCGAGGGCACCCGCGGGCTCCCAGTCGATCTGCACGGTCACGCGCGTCTCGTCGTCGGAGAGGCGGTGGAAGGTCACGACGCCGGCGTGGTTCTCGTCGCCGCCCACGCTGTTCCACGCGACGCGCTCGTCGGGGTGCTGCTCGGTGATCTCGGCGTCGAACTCCCGCTCGGCGCCCGCGATCTTCACCTTCCAGTGCGTGAGCGTCTCGCTCTTCTGCGTGATCGACTCGACGTAGCTCATGAAGTGCGGGAACTCCTCGAACTGCGTCCACTGGTTGTACGCGGTGCGCACGGGGACGTTGACGTCGATGGTTTCGATGACCTGGGCCATGATGTCCTCATTTCGTGTGGCTTCCGGGGCTGTTCTCAGTCTTCGCGCGATCGCGCCGACGTGCCCCCGGGGTTGAGGGATCGGCGTTCGTGCCCTATACGCGCGGGTGCCCGGCGCCGCGCGCATGCCTGGCGTCGCGGCATCCCGTGTGCTGCGGGTTCGTCGGGTCCGTCGGGTGGCCGCGATAAACGCCCTGGCGAGTGGGAAACGCCCCCGCGCGGCGTGTTTCGCTCGCGAGGGCGTTTATCGCAGCGGGGCGCCGCGCCCGTTGGAGCGTCCGCTGCTGCGGCGCTGCCTGCTGCGTCTGTAGACGGGTGCCTCGCGGGGTCCGTCCGGTGGCCGCGATAAACGCCCTGGCGAGTGGGAAACGCCCTCGCGCGGCGTGTTTCGCTCGCGAGGGCGTTTATCGGTGAGGGGTGCCGCGCCCGTTGGAGCGTCCGCTGCTGCGGCGCCGCCCGCTGCGTCTGTAGACGGGTGTCTTGCGCTGGGCGCATGCCTCGCGACGCGGCATTCCCTGTGCTACGGGTTCGTCGGGGCCGTCCGGTGGCCGCGATAAACGCCCTGGCGAGTGGGAAACGCCCTCGCGCGGCGTGTTTCGCTCGCGAGGGCGTTTATCGCAAAGTCAGCCCGCCGGGAAGCGGTGCGTTTGCCGGTCAGCACCCGGGGGGGCGAACCCCGCCACGCGCGAGGTGAAGCGCCGTCAGGCGCGACCGCGCAGGATCAGGTTCCAGTAGACCCAGGGCAGGACGCGCCGGTCGGCGATCCACGTCGAGCGGCGCTCGCGGAAGAGCGAACGCCAGAACGGCACCGTGGGTTGCATCCGTCCCCGGCGGTCGAACTCCGCGAACACCACGGTCCCGCGCGAGACGGCGAACGGGACCACGCTGTAGCCGTCGTAGCGCGCCGAGGGTTCGCGGCCCTCGCGCACCGCCCGCATGTTCTTCACCAGCGCCTTCGCCTGCCGGCGGATGGCCCCGCCCGAGCGCCTCGTCGCCACGCTCGCCGCGTCGCCCACGGCCCAGATCTCCGGATGCCGCAGGTGCTGGAACGTCTCCGGGTCGACGTCGACGAAGCCGTGCGGATCATCGGATGCCGCCAGGCCACTGCCCGCGATCCACTCCGGCGCCCGCTGCGGGGGAACCGCGTGCAGCACGTCGTAGGCGAGCGTCTCCTCGGTGTCGCCGTGGCCGATGACGACGGTGCGGGCCTCGGCATCCACTGATCGGAGCTCGCGGCTGTAGCGCACCTCGATGCCGTACTCGTCGAGCTTGCGGCGCAGCTCGTCGTCGATCGCCGGGATGCCGAAGGGCACCGGGTCGGGGCAGACGAACACGACGCGGATGTCGTCGCGCACCCCGATCGCCCTCCACCAGTCGCACGCGAGGTACATCGGCTTCTGCGCGGCCGCGCCGCACGAGGCCGGCTCCGACGGCTGCGTGAAGACGACGGTTCCGGAGCGCAGGTCGCGCAGCACCGGGGAGGCCTTGGCGGCGAGGTCGAAGTCGTAGTTCGAGATGCCCGCGGGCGTGGCCATCGCCTCGGGGAGGCCCGGCACCTGCTCCCACGCCATGCGCAGGCCCGCGCAGACGACGAGCTGGTCGTAGTCGATGCGGCCGCCCGAGACGAGGTGGACGCGGCGGGCCTCGGCATCCACGGTGAACGCCTCGTCGCGCAGCCACCGCACCCCGGGAGGGGTGACGTCGCCCTGCGGGCGGACGGCTTCGGAGGCCCGGGCGGCACCGCCCGCGATGTGCGACTGCAGGGGCGCGTACGCGTGCGTCTCGCGCGGCTCGATCACGGTGATGTCACCGGCGCGGGCGCGGTGCAACCGGCCGGCGACCGACAGGCCGGCGTTGCCACCGCCGATCACCACGATGCGCGGCGGTCCGGGGGAGCGGGAATCGTTCATGGAGATCCTCTCGTCTCCCTCACGTTCCGGCCCGGACGCCGCAGGCGCCAGCGCCTTGACAGCGGGTGTCAGGCGAAGGTCTCGGGCGACACCGTTTCCTCGGCCGGTTCGGGGACGACGTAGAGGCCGGTCGGGGAGTTCGCCGTCGACATCAGTGCCTCCAGCCATGCGCGATTCAGGGCCGGCGGACGTCCGCCGTTGAACTTGAAGACGAGGTTGGCCCGGGGGTGCATCCACACCGAGGTGCGTCCGCCGCCCGTGCTGATGTCGTCCTTCCAGACGAAGTAGAACGGCTCGCCGCGCCGCAGCTTGTTTCCGACGACCACCTGCAGGTGCGCGAGGAGACGATCCTCGAACTCGTTGCGGATGCCGCCTTCGTAGATGAACTTGCCCACGTCTTCCTCCAGCGGGTTCGTTCCCCGCGTGTTCACTGTGCATTCGCTGTGCGCTGACGGCGTCTTTCCGGGACGCCGCGCGCAACGCCGAGACCGAAGGCGTCGGCGCTCAGAACATCCGCGCGACCTGAGCCGGGTTCTGCCCGTAGTGCTCTCGGTGGTAGCGCGCGAAGCGGGACGCGCTCGAGAAGCCCCAGCGGTGGGCGACGTCGGCGACCGACACCGCTGTGCCGGTGCGCAGTTCCTCGTGGGCGCCGCTGAGCCGCACCCGCCGGAGGTACTCCATCGGGGTGGTGTCGAGGGCCCGGCGGAAGGCGTGCTGGAGTCCGCGGGACGAGATCCCGGATGCCACGGCGATGTCGTCGAGCGTCAGAGGGTCCTGCGCGTGCGCCTCGATGTGCATGATGGCCCGCCGCACGGTGCGCGGCGCGGCGCTGCGCTGACGCGCGCGGTTGAGGGCATCGAGATAGGACGTGGAGAACGTGGCGAGGGTCGTCAGCAGAGCGTGCCGGTGCAGCTCCGCGGAGAGCAGCGGGTCGTCGTGCACGGCTGTCAGCGAGGCCGAGACGTGGGAGAAGGTGCGTTCCCACTGCGTCGCGGCTTCGCGGTCGCGCGCCGTCGGATTGATCCGGCGCAGCACCAACCGGTCGTCGCCGGCTGCGACGCGGGCGACCCGCTCGGCGTCACTGCGATCAAAGACGAACGCGCGCACGCGGGCGGTGCCGGTCCACCAGGCGTCGGTGCCGCCGTCGGCGGCGAGCCACGGGCGCCGCGGATCGATGGCGCGCCCTTCGGCGTCGAGGCGCACGTCGTCGCCGAGGACGCGGCACGCCATGATCTGATCGTCCATCTGCACCGAGGAGTGCACGGACGCCGCGAGCTCGTACGACACCACCGAGAAGCGCGGCAGCTCGACCGAGCTCCACGAGAACGAGATCGTGCGGGGGTCGACGCGCTCGAGTCGCGCCGAGGGGACGAAGCGCGACCAGACGCGCTCCACCTCGTCGATTCCGCGCGAGCGCGTCGTGAGGATCTGGCCCATGGTGTTCCTTTCGCCGCGGCGAGTGCGGCTTTCTTGAAATGTCGGCGAGGAGGACCTCGAGCGGTGGTGCGCGGTCCGCGCCCCTGGCGGCACGGCGGCCGTCTCGAACGTTCCCGTGCACCCACGTGTCAAGGGGCGGGCCGAGCCGCTGGCCGCCGCGTTGGATGGGGGGACCGTCGATCTCGGCGGTGTATCCCGCCCGACGGAAGGACCCCCCATGAGCGACGCGTCGATCGACCCGACCCCCGCCGAGACGAGCCCCGCCACCGAGGTGGGCGTGGCCGGCGTGCAGCCGCTGCGCGACGGCGACACCTCCATCGAGCCCGATCCGGCGCTCGACCCCGCGCAGGCGGAGTGGGATGCCACGACCGCCCTCGACGAAGGCGCCGACCCCGAGGACATCAACGCGGCCACGGCGACCGGCGCCGACCCGGCCGAGATCCCGGCCGACGACAGCGACATCCCGCTCGAGGACATCCACCCCGAGAGCACCGGCACCGACTCCCAGGGCGAAGATCCCGGTGTCGTGGAACTCGGCGAAGAGGGACAGGGCGACCTCGCCTCCGAGGACCTCTGACGCACTCCGGACGCCCCGGACACCCTCCGCGGTGCCCGGGGCGTCGGCGCATGAGCGGGTCACGAGCGCGCTCCGCGGCTCGACGCCGCGACGGCATCGCGGGCGTCGCGGCGCAGGACCCGCAGCGGTGTCGCCGCGCGCGGGAGTCTCGTCCCGGCGTAGCGGACCCCGCCGCGGACGCGGAGGACGAGGGCGATCCAGCTCGTGACGGCTCGTTCGGCGGCCCAGAGGGGCGCCCACAGCGCCGCCGTACGGGGGAACACCGCCGCCCCGCGTCCGCGGCGTCGGCCGACCTCCGCTGCGGTGATCGTCGCGAGCGCGAGCAGGACCAGGATGCCGGGTCGTCGACGCGCCAGCAGGACCGTCGGGGCGATCGCGAGCTCCACGCACAGCCGTGCGGGTTGGGCGAGGCTGTCGTACGCCTGCCGGACCCGCTGGGTCGCGAAGCGCCGGGCGTCGGGCGGGCGTCGTGGGACGAAGAGGTCGCGACAGTGCCGGACCCGGCCGCCCCGGGCGCGCACGGTCCGCTCCATTTCGAGGTTCTCGAACAGCACGTCGACGGCGTAGCCGGAGGGCAGAGCGCTCCGGCGGATGCCGTACGTGCCCGGGTAGTCCGACCCTCCTGCGCGGTTCAGGAGCGAGCGGGCGGTGTCCCACCGCGCGTGCCAGGGGCGCGGATCGAACACGTTCTGCGGCGCGACGAGCTCGGCATCCCCGATCTCCGCCGCGAGGGCGGTGAGGGTGCCGCGATCGTGGCGCACGTCGTCGTCGGCGACGATCACGCGTTCGTGCCGGCTGAGGGCGAGACCCGTCACGACGCCTCGCGCCTTGCCGTTGCCGCCGCCCGGCTCGCGCGGCGGGAGGTGGCGCACGCCGACGGGGAACGCCCGCGCGTGCGCGGCGAAGCGCTCCGCGGGCGACCCGTCGACCACCGTCACGTCGACCACGCTCGAGAGGTCCTCGAGGTAGGCGACCAGATCGTCGAGGTCGGCGTCGTCGTCCCAGCGGAGAGGGAGGAGGTATTCGGCGTCGAGGCGCATCAGTCCTCGGCGCGGAAGCCGGAGGCCTTGTGCGTCCCGTCGCAGAACGGCTTGATCGTCGAGAGTCCGCAGCGGCAGAGCGCCACGGTGCGGCGTGAGCGCGGGAGCTCGCGGCCGTCACTGGTCTCGAGACGGACGTCGCCGCGCACGAGGAGTGGGCCGTCGGGGTAGGCGGTGATCGTGACCTCGCGTTCGCTCATCGCCCGGCCTCTGCGCGCAGCGAGGACGCGCCGCGCTCCCAGGCGTCGAGGATGTGCCGGCCGACGCGGCCGTCGACCTCGAGGCATGCCGCTGCGCCGAATACGATGTCGGCGAGCAGTTCGGGGCGGTCCTCGGCGAGGGCGCCGGCCAGGTCGCGACCCGCGATCTGCTCGTGGACGGCGTCGGCCTCGACGTGTTCGTCGAAGTAGGCGCAGACGTCGTCGCCGAGACCGAGGCGGCGCAACCCCTCGGCGTAGAGGCGGTTGGGGATCGACGAGGTCATCTCGAAAGCGGCGAGATGACCGACGATCGCCCCCAGGAGCCGCCGGTTCAGGCCGAACATCGACATGGCGTTGTGGGAGGCGAGGGTGACCGCGGGCACGTCGTCCACGTACGCCCCGTAGGCATCGGACAGGCCGGCGGATCGCACCGCGCGAGCGAACATCTCGGCGTGCACCCGCTCGGGGCGACCGCCGCCGTACTCGTCGGACTGGATGTCGACGAGCGCCGCCTTGGGCCGGCCGCTCAGGCGCGGGATCGCCCAGGAATGCGGGTCCGCCTCGCGCAGCGTGTAGATCGTGCGATGCACGAGGAACTCGTGGGCCTGCTCGAGTGAGGCGCGGCGGGCGAGATGGCGCGACAGACTCGGACCCGTGTCGGCGCCGGTGAGGGCGAAGAGGGCGCGGGCCACGGCATCCATCGTCGGTGCCGGCAGCTGCGGGACCGGAACGCTCCGGCGCAGCGCCGCCTCGAAGGCGTTCTCGATCACGCGGCGGGTGGCGATCAGGGCGGGGTCCCATTCGAGCTCCGCGCGGAAGGCGGGGACCGATCCGTACGAGGAGGCGTACAGGCAGAAGAGGGCGAGCTGGAGGTCGTCGTCGTGCTCGACGTCGACGGATGCCGAGACGGCTTCGTCGGCGAGGGCGGTGTGTCCCGTGCCCACGCCGTCGACGAGATGCTGCATCACCGCCGCGCTGACCGGTCCGCGCGGGTGGAAGGGCGGGAAGTCCTCGACGTCGAGGCGCTCCGCGGTGGGCAGGGGGGAGGACACGGTCGGGGGCACGAGAGCACTGTGAGGGTGGGGTGGGCGTCCCCTCCAGACCCTTGACAAGCCGCGAGGCGTTCCGCACGGGAGCGGTCCCGTGCGGAACGCTCCCGTGCGGGTGAGGGGGTTACTGCTCGATGGGCTGGGGCGTGCTCTCGTGCGCCTCGATCACGCCGTCGCCGTCGTCGGTGGAGACCGCGATGCGACGCGGCTTCGCCTTCTCGCTCACCGGGATCGTCACGCTCAGCACACCGTTGCGGTACGACGCGCTGATGCGCTCGGTGTCGATGCCCTGACCGAGGTTGAGCTGGCGGACGAAGGATGCCGTCTCGCGCTCGCGCGTGATCCACTTGACGCCCTCGCCCGAGCCGAGGGTGCGCTCGGCCCGGATGGTGAGCAGCTGGCCGTCGACGTCGATGTCGACCGACCCGGGGTCGACGCCGGGAAGATCGGCGGCCAGGACGTAGTGGTCCCCGTCGCGGTAGAGGTCCATCGGCATCCGTCGCGGACCGCCGCCGCGGCGGGCGTCGAGGAGGGTCGAGGCGAGGCGGTCGAGGTCGCGGAAGGGGTCGTAGGTGGCCATGGTCGTTCTCCTTGTCGATCGGTCCGGACGTGGCATCCGGAGAGTTCTGAAGTTGAGTCGACTTCGCTCAACCGGCAGCAGATTAGCACTCGCGGGTGTCGAGTGCCAAGACTCGGGCGCGTGATTGTCGCGCCCCCGACGACCCGCCGCAACCCCCGTGTCGAACCCCCGGACGGAACGTTTCGTAGCGCGCACGCGCCACTTCGGTTGCCTGACCTTCTTCCCGGCGCGGTGAGGAGAGAGATGTACTTCCATCGTCAAGAGCTGCAGCACTCCGCCACCCCCGAGAAGCCGGATGCCGTCTACGCCCGCAAGCTCCAGGAGGTGCTCGGCGGGCAGTACGGCGAGATCACCGTCGCCCTGCAGTACCAATTCCAGGCCTGGAACATGCACATCCCCGGCAAGTACCGCGACCTCGTCTTCGGTATCGGCGCCGAGGAGATGGGGCACGTCGAGATGCTCGCCATCATGATCGCGCAGCTGCTCGAGAAGGCGCCGCTCGAGATCACCGAGGAGGCGGTGCAGAGCGACCCCACCGTCGCGGCCGTGATCGGCGGCACCGACATCCAGCACGGCATCGTCGCCGGCGCCGGCGCGCGTCCCGTCGACTCGATGGGCAACCCCTGGCAGGGCAGTTGCATCACCGCCAGCGGCAACTTGCTCGCCGACTTCACCGCGAACGCCAACGCCGAGATGCAGGGCCGCGTGCAGGTCGCCCGGCTCTACCACCAGACCGACGACCACGGCGTGAAGGACCTTCTGGCCTTCCTGCTCGCCCGCGACACGATGCACCAGAACCAGTGGGCGGCCGCAGCCGCCGAATTGCAGGCCGAGGGGCTGGAGAAGCTCCCCGTGCCCAGCAACTTCCCCCTCGACAAGGAGGACCGCGACGTGTCGTATCAGTACATCAACTTCAGCGACGGGAAGCAGGCCGGCGACGGCACCTGGGCCTCCGGTCCGACCCCCGACGGCAAGGGCGAGTTCACGTACGTGCCCGAGCCGCCCGCGGGCGTCCCCATGCCCCCGCCCACGCACCCCGACGCGCGGTTCTACGGCACGACCGAGCTGCCGAACACGGTCGAGAAGCTCGCCGGTCGCGCGCAGGACGCGCTGCACAAGGAATGAGCGGGGTGGATGCCGCGGTGCCGGGGCCCTCGCGGACGTCGGCACCGCGGAGCGGGGCGAGCTTCCCCGCGATGCGAGCGGCGAAGGTGCCCCGCTCGATCGTCGCGGGGCCCTACGGCCACCCGTTCCACCCGGTTGCAGTGACCATCCCGATCGGCGCGTGGTCGTCGAGCCTCGTCTTCGACCTGCTCGGCCTCGCCGCAGACGACCCGCGCGCGTTCGCCACGGGATCGCGCTGGCTCATCGGGATCGGCCTCGGCGGGGCCGTCGGCGCGGCCGTGCTGGGTCTGCTCGACTACTCGCGCATCCCGCGGGGCACGCCCGCCCGGCGCACGGCCCTGGCGCACCTCGTGCTGAACGTCACCGCGATGGGGCTATTCTCGGTCGGTCTCATCGTGCGGATGCTCGATCTGGGCCGCGTGCCGATCGTGGCCTTCGGGCTCAGCGCCGTCGCCGCCGCGGGACTCAGCATCTCGGGATGGCTGGGCGGCAAGCTCGCCTACCGCTGGGGCGTCCGCGTCGCCGACGAGAACACGCAGCGCGAGGGATTCGAAGCGGCCGCGTGAGTCCACGGATCCCGGGTGCGGTGGCATCCGGGTTCCGGGGTTCGCGGGTTGCGAGGCCCGGGATGGCCCGCGGGCGTGCGGGCGGGCGGGGCGCGATGTCGACGGGTCGGGTGGTGCGGGGCGTTCGCGAGCTCAGCGCGGAGCCCGTAGCGGGAAGCGCGACCAGCCGCCGCTCACCGCGCCCGGGTCGTGCCGGGGGTGCAGCACCGCGCCCATGGAGCGGTCGGCGGGTCGGTGACGAAGGCCCAGTGTGAGCTGGAGGACGCGGATGAAGCGGTCGTAGACGCGGGGCAGCAGAAACTGCAGCGGGCGGGTGACGAACTGCGCGGCCCCGACGCCGACCTCGTGGCGCGGACCACGGGTCACCCGGACGATCGCGCGCGCCACGCGGTCCGCGGACACCACCGGGGGCAGCGGGAACGGGCGTCGGCCGGTGACGTTCGCCGCGCGGTGGTAGATCGGGGTGTCGATGCTCGCGGGGAGCACGATCTTGATCCGGATGCCGCGCTGCGCGAGCATCTCCTGCCGCAACGACCGTGCGAACCCCAGGAGTCCGTGCTTCGCGGCGACGTACGACGAGACGTAGGGGCCGGACACCTGCGAGAAGAGGGATCCGACGAACACGAGGGTGCCGCCGCCCCGAGCGCGGAAGTGGGGGATGACCGCCCGCGCCGCGCGCATCTGCCCGAGCAGGTTCGTCTCGATCACGCGGTCCCGAACGGCATCCGGGGTGTCCTCGACCGAGCCGTACGCGAACACGGATGCCGACGCCACCCACACGTCGATCCGCCCGAATCGCGCGACGGCGGCGTCGGCTGCGCGCTCGGGGCCGTCGGGGAGGGCGAGGTCGATGGAGAGGGTGTGGACCTCCGCGCCCCGCGCGCGGCACTCGTCCGCCGCGGACGCGAGGGCGATCTCGTCGCGGGCCACCAGGACCAGGCGCATCCCCTTCTTCGCGAAGCGCAGGGCAGTCGCCCGTCCGATGCCCCGCGACCCTCCGGTGACGACGACGACCTGGCGCATGCGGTTCCTCTCGGGTGGGGACGGGTTGGTCGGACGCTAAGCGGGCGCGGCGTGCGTTCCGCAGGGGGTTGACGCGGCGGGTGGGGGTGCGGGTGCGGGTCGGACGCTGCGGGGGCGTGCGTGTGAGGCGTTTGCGCGTGACGTGCGGCGGTGGGCAGTGCGGGTGCGGTGGGTGTGATGGCGGGGTGTGAATGCAGGCCGCGTTTGCGGTTGTGGTGCGAGGGCGGTGGATGCGGGTGGCGTCTCGTCGGTGGGGTGGTGCTCGTTCGTCGGGGCCGCCGGGCTTCGCGGGCAATCAGGGTGACCGACAGGCGTCTTCGCGGTGGGGCGGCGTGAGGTGAGTGGCGTCGGAGCGGTGTTCGGTGACGGGGCCTCCGAAGGTGAGGTCGGCAGATGGGTGATCGTCGGTGGATGGGGCGTTGTCGGTGCGGTGTCTGCTCTGGGTGGCGACCGGGGACGGCTCCTCCCCAAGGGTCGAAACATGGGATCTGTCCACAGAAAGCCCCGGTCAGCGGTCCAATGTCGGAGGTGGGGGCTAGCATGCCTGCATGAGCTTCTCGATACCTTCACCTCCACCACCTGACGGGTCCGACCCGCTTGCGGTCGTGCTGGGCGAGGTGCTCGACGCGGATGCCGCACTCGCGGTCGCCGAAGCACGCAGAACCCGAGCGCTGGCCCGCGCGGGACGTCTCGCGCTCGACGTCATGGCCGGGCAGCGGGCCTCGTCTCGGGAGGCGGAGATGGTGCTGCGGGAGGTGGCGTCGGAGATCGCGGCCGCGGGGTGCTTGTCGGATCGGTCGGTGCAGGCGCAGATCGGGAAGGCGCTGACGCTCGTCGATCACTTCCCGGCGACCGTTGACGCCTGGGAGGCGGGAGCGTTGTCGCGGGCGCATGTGCAGGCGATCGTGGATGCCGGCACCCCGGTGCCGCTCGACAAGCGCGGGGAGTTCGATGTTCTCGCCGTGACCACTGCGGAGGGGTTGAGTCCCGGGCGGCTGCGGGCACGGTTGGCGACTCTGGCGGAGCGGTTGCAGCCGACGACGATCACGGAGCGGCATCAGCGGGGCCGTGAGGAACGATGCGTTCGGGTGGTGCGGGGCGAGAACGGCATGTCGGATCTCATCGCGACGCTGCCCACAGTTCTCGCCGTAGGGATCTACGACCGGTTGACGCAGCAGTCGCGGGCGCTGATCGATGCGTGCAATGAGACCGGTTCGCCGGTCTCGGCGTGCGCCGATGGCACATCGTCATCAGGTTTGGGTCAGCCGATCGTCAGCGGCGCCGCGTTCGGGATCGACGGGGTCGGCGACGATTCCGACGAACGGCCGGAACGGGAAATGATTGGCGCCACCGACGTGCTGAAGCACGACGCAACCGTCGTAGGCGCAGCCGCTGTCGCTGTTGCTGTCGCCGCCGCAGGCTCAGGCGCAGCAGCAGGCGCAGGCGCAGCCCCCGGGGCAGCGGCAGCCGATCGTCGCAGTACCGATCAGGTGCGCGCCGACATCCTCGCCGACCTGCTCCTCACCGCCGCGCCCGACGCAGACCCCACCCGCACCGACGACGGCCCCGGCACCCTCGGCGCCATCCGCGCCCGGGTTCAGGTCGTCGTCCCGGCGCTGTCCGTTCAGGATCCGGGTCGGGAGAACATCGACCCCGCCGAACTCGTCGGTCACGGCCCCATCGATATCGACACAGCCCGGCAATTGGCCGAAGCGACGAGGGTGCCCTGGGACCGGGTACTCACGAACCCCGTCACCGGCGCCGTGCTCTGCACCGACACCTACCAACGGACCGCCGCGATCGACCGATACCTCCGCGCCCGCGACCGACACTGCCGGTGGCCCGGCTGCACGGCCCCGGCGGTGCGCTGCGAGGTCGACCACAACCTCGACTACGCCCTCGGCGGCAAAACTCACGTGTGCAACCTCTGCCACTTCTGCCAACGACACCACACCCAGAAGCAATTCACCCGCTGGCAGGTCAGGCAACTCGCCGGCGGGGTCATCGAGTTCACCTCACCCACCGGACGCATCTACACCGACCACCCCCTCCCGTACTCACCCGCCGTCCGCTTCGTCGGTGACGATTCCCCTCCGTCCGGGATCCCCGGACGACAACCCGCACCCTTCTGAAAGCCGCCCGTCCTCCACCGGTCACCCCATCCGGAGGGAGCCGTCCGACCGTCGGGCCCAGGGGCGGCCCACCCGCCGCCGGCAGGGTCGTGGCGCGCCGTCGGCGGAGGGCGAGCCCCGCGGCCCCGTCCCCGGTTTGGAGTTACCGAGCCCGCCGTCTCCGAGCCGCCGCCTCCCGAGCCGCCGCCCCCTGCGCCGCCGACGGCGTCCCTCGCTGCCGCCGCCGACCCGTCCCGCGCCGACGTCGCCTCCGGTGCCGACGCCGCCGAGCCGCTCCCTCCCGAGCCGCCTCCCCACCCGCGGGCAGTACCGCGCCTCGTGCCCGTCCGCAACCCCGTGGTCGAGCGCCACCGACCGCGCCGAGGGTGGCGCCCATGACAGGACCACAGCTCGGGCGCCCACGCGACGGCATCCGCGAAGTCGCCGACGGGGTGATGATGATCACGCGAGCCGTCACCAACAGCTACCTGGTCACCACCGACGACGACATCCTGCTCATCGACGCCGGGTTGCCCCGCAGCTGGTCACTGCTCACCCACGCGCTCACCGCATTGCGGGCGACCCCCGACGACCTGGTGTCGGTCTTGCTCACCCACGGACACTTCGACCACGTCGGCACCCTCGACCGCCTGCAGCGAGAGCATCACGTCCCCATCCACGTCCATCCGGCCGATGCGCCGCTGGTACGGCATCCCTATCGCTACGACCGGGAGTCGTCGCGGGGGCTGTATCCGCTCGCGCACCCGGGCGGCATCCCGAACCTGGCGCGCATGACCTTCGCCGGCGCGCTCGGCGTGCGGGGCGTGGAGGCGCACGGCGACCTGCGGGCCGGTGAACCGACGCTGGGCGGTCTGCTCCCGGTGGCGACCCCCGGTCACACCTACGGCCACCTCGCCTTCCATCTGGCCGATCGCGACCTCGTCTTCAGCGGCGACGCACTCGTGACCTTCGACCCTACACGGGACGACCGGGGCCGCAGATCGTGGCTCGTGCGGCCACCGCCGACAGCCGGGCGGCGATGACCGCTCTGGCCGGTCTCGCCGCCACCCGGGCCACCACGGTCCTCCCCGGTCACGGCGACGTCTGGGGCCACGGCATCCATCGCGCCGTCGCGGAGGCCGTCGCGACGGGCCCGCACTGACCGAACACCCACCCTTCGACACACAGACGAGGACCGACGCATGAGAGCGATGACGTACCGCGGACCGTACAAGGTCCGCGTCGAGGAGAAGCCCGACCCCCGCATCGAGCACCCGAATGACGCGATCGTCCGCGTCGAGCGGGCCGCGATCTGCGGCTCCGACCTGCACCTGTATCACGGCATGATCCCCGACACTCGGATCGGCCACACGTTCGGCCACGAATTCATCGGTCGTGTGGTCGAGGTGGGCTCCTCGGTGCAGAACCTGACGGTCGGGGATCGGGTGATGGTGCCGTTCAACATCTCGTGCGGCACGTGCTTCTTCTGCGCGCGGGGACTGCTCAGCAACTGCCACAACGTCAACGCCAACGCCACCGCGCTCGGAGGGATCTACGGCTACTCGCACACCGCGGGCGGGTACGACGGCGGTCAGGCCGAGATGGTCCGCGTTCCCTTCGCCGACGTCGGTCCGCGCGTCATCCCCGAGTGGCTCCACGACGAGGACGCCCTGCTGCTGACCGACGCGTTCTCCACGGGATACTTCGGCGCGCAGCTCGGAGACATCGTCGAGGGCGACACCGTCGTGGTGTTCGGGGCGGGACCGGTGGGACTCGCCGCCGCGCGCTCGTCGTGGCTGATGGGCGCCGGCCGCGTCATCGTCGTCGACCAGCTGCCGGAACGTCTCGAGAAGGCGAGCACCTTCGCCTTCGCCGAGACGCTGGACTACCGGGAGCATCGCGATGTCGTCGTCGAACTGAAGAGGCAGACCGACCACATCGGCGCCGACGTCGTCATCGACGCGGTCGGCGCCGAAGCCGACGGGCACTTCCTGCAGCACCTCACCGGCGCGAAGCTCAAACTGCAAGCCGGTTCCCCGGTGGCGCTGAACTGGGCGATCGACGCCGTGCGCAAAGGCGGGACCGTCTCGGTGATGGGGGCCTACGGTCCGCTGTTCAGCGCGGTGAAGTTCGGCGACGCGATGAACAAGGGACTGACGATCCACACGAATCAAGCGCCCGTGGCCCGCCAGTGGCCGCGACTGCTGGAGCACATTCAGGCCGGACGCATCTCCCCGCGGGAGATGATCACCCACCGCATCCCCCTCGAGCACATCGCCGAGGGGTACCACATGGTCTCCGCCAAGATCGACGGCTGCATCAAGGCCGTCATCCTTCCCCCGACCGCCTGAGAGGACCTCGATCATGGCCTACACCGCTGACAAGCCCACCCCGCCGCCGACGGCGGAGGAACTGCGCGCGCGCATCCCGGGTTGGGGTGCCGACCTCGATCCGACGGATCGTCCCTCGGTCCCGAAGGAGCAGCCGCAGGACCTCAACGCGCACTGGACGTTCCCCGAGGAGCAGCCCGTCCCCGACGGCGGCCGGGAGCGCTCGATCGAGCACGGCCGCCTGACTCCCGTCTTCGGCACGGCTCAACCCCTGCACGGCGTCTCGGGAGCCATCCGCCGCTACGCCTACTCCCGCTTCAGCGAGGCGCGAGCCGCGCACTGGCTGCTGCTGCTCGCCGGCGACCGCGTCGAGGCCGCCGGAGCGCACCTGCGATCGTTGGCGACGAGCCGACCCGACAACCCGATCACCGAGACGGGTATCGTCGCCGAGCGCCGCTGGGCGCCCCTCGCCGGACGCCGAGGGCGCGCCGATGTCCGCCACCAGTGGATCGACCCGCTGCTGGTGGCGGGACCGTGGATCCTCGCCGCGGTCGGCGTCATCGCGGTGGGCCGTCGCCTGCTCCGTCGGTGAGGTCGCCGCGACGTCGAACGTCGCGGCCCTTCGCGGTCCGGCCGTGGGCCGCGCGCGGTAGCGTCGTCGGGTGATGGATGCCGCGGCGGAGCCGCCTCTCGCCCGTGCACCTCGCGGAAGCGTGAGCGCCGTCGGGGCGCTGTGGGCGTCGACCCACCCGGGTCCCACCGTGGTCGTCACCGTCCTCTCCCTCGCGCTGGGTATCGCCGCGGGCGTCGAGCCGCTGCGCCTCGCCCTGCTCGTGACGTCCGTGTTCGCCGGACAGGTGTCGGTGGGACTGTCCAACGACGTCATCGACGGAGCGAGGGACGCCGCCGTGGGGCGCACCGACAAGCCCGTCGCCGGGGGAGCGGTCTCGCTCGACACGGCCCTCGTCACGGCGGTGGGGGCCGTGGTCGCGGCGCTCGCGTTGTCGGTACCGCTCGGCCCGGGCCTTCTCGCCGCCCACGCGATCGCCCTGGCCTCGGCGTGGGCCTACAACGCCGGCCTGAAGGCGACCCCGTTCTCGATCGTCCCGTTCCTGCTGAGCTTCGGCCTCTTCCCGTCCTTCGCGACCCTCTCCACCGCTGCACCGGCGCTCGCAGCCCCCTGGGCGACGACGGCGGGGGCGGCCCTCGGAGCCGCTGTGCACCTGACGAACGTCGTCCGCGATCTCGACGACGACCGACGCACCGGCATCCGGGGCCTCCCGCACCGGCTCGGCGCCCGCGCGTCGGTCCTGCTCGCCGCCGCCGGCACCGTTGCGGGCGCCGTCGCCGTGCTGCTCGGACCGGACCGGGGAGTGGGGGCGCTCGACGTCGTCTTCTTCGCGGCGGTGGTGGTCGTGGCGCTGGTGACGGCGATCCTCGCGCTGCTCCGCCCGCCCGGTCGTGCGGTCTTCCGGCTCACGATGCTCGCGGCGCTTCTCCTGGCCGCGCAACTGGTGGTGGCCTGAGCTCCGCTCGCGCGACGGAGGTCAGGTCCGGGCCGCGGCCCGATCGAACCGCATCGCGTACGCCCGCGTGAACGCCGCCCCGCCGGCGCCGCGCAGCCCGGCCCGCAGGGCTCCGCAGCGCACCGCGTGCGTCGCTCCGCCGGCTGCTCGCCCGAGCACCGTGTTGAGCGCCGCGAGTCGCGCCGCGTGCCGCGCGGACGCGAGCCGATCGCGTTCCCAGCGTGCGAGTCCCGTCACCTCCCCGGACCGCACCCAGGCTCCGAGCAGCGGTGAGAGGGTCAGCGCGTCCAGCAGTCCCAGGTTCATGCCCTGACCGCCGATCGGACTCACCTCGTGCGCGGCGTCGCCGACGACGACCACCCGCCCGCGTCGCAGGGCGGGCGCCACGGCGCGCCGGACGCGGAAGGCGCTCGCCCCCGCGATGTCGACGGTGATGCCCACCCTCGCGGCGACGGCGCCGCGCAGGAAGGCATCGGCATCCGGGATCTCGTCGTGCCCGGCCCAGGCGACGAGCCGCCGCCGACCCCCGGGGAGGGGGAACGACTCCACGACCCCGCCCCGCTCGAGGTGCACGCGGGCGATCGGTCCACCGGGAGCGAGCACGTCGGCCATGACGTACCGGTCGGGATAGTGGCGCGTGCGGACCGCGCCAGGGCGATACACGAGGTCCCGTCCGGCCCACCCGGATGCCACGACCACGACGCCCGTGCGGATCTCCCCGCCGTCGTCGAGCCGCACCCGCACGCCCGAGGCGTCCTCGTGCAGCCCGGTCACGGTCACGCCCCGTCGCACCGGAGGGGCGAGGGAGGAGAGGACCGCGATCGTGTCGGACTGCGGCAACGCCGCCACATAGGGATGCCGCGCCCGCAGACGGTCGAACCGGATCTCGGCGAGCAGCCGACCGTCGGCCCGCGCCTCGCCCCGCGCGATGCGCACGGCCCGCTGCCGGATCCCGTCGGTCGCCCCGGAACCCTCGAGCAGCGACAGGGCGGGGGAGTGGATGCCGATCGCCCGCGTCCCCGCCCCGGGGTCGACGCGCCGCTCGACGATCTCGACGTCGATCCCGCGCGTGCGCAGGTCGGCGCCGAGCGCGAGTCCGACGGGACCCGCACCGACGACGAGCACCTCAGGCATCGCTACCCCCTCGCGCGACCGCGAGCAGGCGGAAGGGGGCGGGCGTCTCGACCCGCCAGGGTGTGCCGAGGGCGGCGGCCAGCTCGGGGGCCCGATAGCTGCGCCGGATCGAGCGCAATCCGTCGACGCGCAGGAACGTCCCCGCCGACAGCGGCGCGATGCCCACGGCGTACAGCCCGTAGGCGAGACGACCGCGCGCGATGTCGGCGTGCAGCACCGCCCCGCGCGACAGTGCGAGCGAGTCGTCGGCGAAGGACGAGAGCGCCGCAGCGTCGAGGTGGTGCAGGACGTGGTTGGACAGCACGAGGTCGAACCGCTCACCCGCGGCCAGCAATTCACCCGAACCCTGCGCGGTGAAGCGGATGCCGTCGCGCTCGCGTTCGCGTGCCGCCTCGAGCGCCCGCGGGTCGGGGTCCGCCCCCACCCACTCGACGTCGAGACCGTCGCGCGCGGCGAGACCCGCGAGGCGCGCCACCACGTCGCCGCCTCCGCAGCCGAGGTCGAGCACCCGCGCCGGATGGCCGAGAGCCCGAAGCTCGGGTCGCACGCGCGCGCGGTACACGTGACCCCAGGCCGAGACGAGCCGGTTCACCAGGTCGAAGCGCCGATAGGTGGCCGCCAGCGCGCGCGGGTCGCACGCCGGATCGTCCATCAGCTCGGTCAGCGCCGTGTCGCGCCGCGCGAGCGGACTCACGCGCGCCGCAGCGTGAGACGCGCCGCCTCGACGGTCAGCCCCGGACCGAAGGCGAGGGCTGCGACCCGGTCGCCGTCGACCCGATCGGTGTCGGCGAGCAGGTCGCGGAGGATGAACAGCAGCGTCGCGCTGGACATGTTGCCGTGTCGGCGCAGCACCTCCCGCGACGGGGCGAGGGCCGCGGCATCCAGGTCGAGGGCGTTCTCGACCCGATCGAGGATGCTCCGACCGCCGGGGTGCACGGCCCACGCGTCGACGCGGGAGAGATCGCCCAGCACGTCGTCGGCGATCGCGGAGATCTCGCGCCCGATGATGCGGGGCACCTCGGGCGTCAGGGTCATCTCGAACCCCGAGTCCCCGACGGTCCAGGCCATGTCCTTCTCGCCCTCGTCGGTCACGTGCGTGGCGAAGCCGTCGAGATCCAGGCCCTCCCGGGCGGGATTCCCGGATGCCACGACCGCGGCCGCCGCGCCGTCGGCGAACACCGAGGCGGCGACGATCTGATCCGGGTGCGACGACGTCTGCCAGTGCAGGGAGCAGAGCTCGGCGCACGCCACGAGCACGACCGCGCCGGGATCGTCGCCGACGATGCGCGCCGCGAGCCGCAGACCGGGGATCGCGGCCGCGCACCCGATGAAGCCGAGGTGGTAGCGCTCGACGGTGGGGGACAGATCGAGGTCGCGCACGAGGTGGTAGTCGGGTCCGGGGGCGAACATGCCCGTGCACGAGACGGTCACGACGTGCGTGACCGCCCGGGCGTCAAGGCCCGATTCCGCCAGCGCGGACCGGGCCGCCTCGGCGAAGAGCTCCGGCGCACGGCGACGGTACTCGTCGTTGCGGTCGCCCGTGGAGGGCATCAGCAGACGGTCGCCGTCGCGCACCGGCAGGCCGTCGCCCGATCCTCCCGCCAGGTGCGGAAGGACGGTGTGGCGGGTGTCGATCGCGGCGGCGTCGAAGGCCGCTCCCACGAGGCGCTGGCTCTTGCGGTCGAAGCCGGGCTGAGCGGCGAACAGGTCGCGCAGCGTCGCCTGGCTGACGCGGGTGTCGGGCAGGGCCGTGCCGATCGACAGGATGCGGGCGGTCATGCCTCACTGTAGACACGCGCCGGGACCGGGGCCGCGGGGATGGCGCGGGTGTCGGCCTCCGTCTATGGTGCGACGCCTGTCAACCCTCTCCGAGCCGGCGTCGAGACGCCCCTACCGTGGCCGTTCCCCACGGAGAGGAACCACCCATGACCGGCCCCCGTCACACCGACCCGACGCGCGTCACCGAACAGAAGGCCATCCGCGAGCCCAACGCGAAGGCGTGGTTGCTGGCATCCGGCCTCCTCGCCGTCATCGCGATCGTGCTGTTCGCCTTCTCGATCCCCATCGTCGCGGCGTGGGCGTGGATCGGGATCGCGTTCCAGGTGGCGATCTTCGCGGCGCTGCTGGTCAACGGCCTCGGCGGACGCCGCACGCCGTACCAGGGGTACATCTTCGCGGTGCTCCTGTGCGTGCAGGCGGCCGTCGCCCTGCTCGTGATCGTCATCATCGCGATCGCGGCCTGGGCCCCCCTCGGCTGAGCGGCCGAGGGGCGCCGCGTGGGATCGGGTCAGCCCGAGACCGCGCTGCTGACCTCGGTCGGGCTGTCGAACTCGTCTACCTTCGAGGCGCGCAGCCGCTCGAGAATCTCCTCGGGCGCGCCGTTGTCCTCGGCGATCCCGATCAGTTCGTGGCGGCCGACGGGATAGTCGACACCGCCGAGGTACTTCTGCAGTTCGATGGCGTTGGGCAGATCGGCCATGGGGTTCTCCTTCTTCTCGGGGTTCAGAGGATCGGCTTGCCGCCGGTGACGGCGACTCGGGCACCCGAGACGTAGCTGGCCTCGTCGGAGGCCAGCAGAACGTACACGGGAGCGAGCTCGGCGGGCTGGCCGGGTCGGCCCAGCGGCACCTGCTCGCCGAAGCTCTCGACCTTGTCCTCCGGCATGGTCGAGGTGATCAGCGGCGTCCAGACCGGCCCGGGGGCGACGCTGTTCGCCCGGATGCCGCGGTCGGCGAGCAACTGCGCGAGCGAGGCCGTCATGTTGGCGATCGCGGCCTTCGTCGCCGCGTAGGGCAGCAGCTGCGGGCTGGGCATATCGGAGTTCACCGAGCTCGACGCGATGATCGAGGCTCCCTCTTTCAGGTGGGGCAGCGCCGCTTTGACGAGGTGGAAGTACGCGCTGACGTTCGTCGCCCACGTGAAGTCCCACTCGGCGTCCTCGATCTCCTCGAGGGTGTCGTGGCTCATCTGGAACGCGGCGTTGCTCACGAGCACGTCGAGAGCGCCGAGCTGGTCCACGGTCTTCGCGACGAGGTCGCGGCAGTGGGCGGGGTCGGAGATGTCACCGGGAAGCAGGATCGCGCGACGACCGGCGTCCTCGACGAAGCGCCGGGCCTCCTCGGCATCCTCGTGCTCGTCGAGATAGGCGATCGCGACGTCGGCTCCCTCGCGGGCGAACGCCAGCGCGACGGCCTTGCCGATGCCGCTGTCGCCGCCGGTGATGAGCGCGACCTTCCCGGCGAGCCGACCGGACCCGCGGTAGCTGTCCTCGCCGAAATCGGGCTTTGGGTCCATCTCCTGGTCGCTGCCGGGGACCTGCTGCTGCTGGGCGGGCTGTGACATGGCGCCTCCTTCGATAGGGAAGCCCCACCCCACCGCTCGCCCGCGGATCGCGCACGAGGGTTGACAGCCCCGACGGCTCAGTCGAACAGCGGCTCCGGAAGAGGGGCGCGCGCGGGGTCGACATCGAGGTCGAAGAGGCTACCGCCGGTGCCGTCCACGTCGAGATCGAGACCGGCGTCGTCCGCGCCGAGCGGGACGACCTCCCCGTGGACGAGGCGAAGCCCGGACGGGGTGGCGGGAAGGAAGGTCATGGCCTCCATCGTGCGCGCGCCGGCGCAAGAACCGCCACGCGCGCCCGCCGCGCGCCCGCAAGGTCAGCGCAAGATCGTCGCAGGTCCGCTCACGCCGCGAGCCGCTCGACCACCAGCAGCCCCATGATCGCATCGCGGTACTCGTCGATCATGCGTCGACGGTCCAGTCGTCCTCGCGCGGCCAGAGCCGCCGCCCGCAGGGCCGGTCGCAGCGCCAGCGCATCGCCCCACGCCTCGGCGACCGCGTCGGCGTCGCGTGCGGTGACCAGTCCGAAGCCCTCGACGACGCGCGCCGCATCGCCCACGTCGGTGGTGACCGGGACGGCCCCGGACGCCGCCCCCTCGACGAGGCACAGCGGCGAGGCCTCGCCGAAGGCGCTGGTGAGAGCGACGACGTCGGCGACGCGGTAGAGCTCCGGCATGTCCTCGCGCAGTCCCAGCGCGTGCAGCGCGATGTCGTCGCCGACCCCGCTCTCACGCAGCAGCGCCGTGAAGGCCGGGTTGGCGCGCGTCATACCGGAACCGCACACGACGTAGTGCGTCGCGGGGGAGCGCCGCGCGTGACGAGCGACCGACCGGAGGAACAGCCCCGGGTCCTTCATCGCGTCGAAGCGGGCCGCCAGCAGCACCACCGGCGCCGACTCCGGGATGTCGAGACCCGCGCGGATCCGTCGGCGTTCCGCGCGCGTCCCCGGACGGAAGCGGCGCGTGTCGATGCCGTTGTCGATGACCCACGCCGTCCCGGCGGACACTCCCGCTCGTGCGTAGGCGTCGGAGGTCGACTCGGCGCACGCGATCGTCGCGGACACCGCTCCGGATGCCGCCGACTCGGCGAGCCACCCCAGGGCGGGACCGGAATGGGCGGGATCGGACCGGTGCAGGCACGCGGCGAGGGGGCGATCGGCCAGCAGGCCGCTGCGCTGCAGCGCCACGATCAGACTGAGCGGTTGCTCCTTCAGCGACAGCACCACATCGGCCTCGGAGATGAGGTCGGCGGCGCGGAGAAGCTCCGCAGGGGTGAAATCCGCGGGCGTCACGGGTGAATCTCCCGCGACGCGATCGAAGGTGTCGATCGTGACCCCGGCCTCACGGAGACGACGGAAGCGCGTGTCGTCCGCGGCGTGCTGCAGGGACGCGTCGCGCCGCGCGGACGAGGTCAACGAGAGCACGTGATGCTGCTGCACGCCGCCGCGCGAGAGACCCGCGACCACGTCGGAGTGCAGGATCCGGGCGCCTCCGGCGAAGAAGCCTTCGTACAGCGACAGCACGCGGATCGGTCGAGTCATCGGAGGGTCGCTTTCGAGCGGGGACGAGGACCGCGGGTGCGGTCGTCCCATGCTGAGGGCTCGACCCCGCGCGGTGGGTTACGCCCGGGCGACCATCGCGTGAACGCCCCCGCACGGGAACCCCCGCCTCAACGAGCCGACGCGTCGACTCCAGGGGGATGGAGCCGACGCGCCGGGGAGGGAGGCGGAGGTTCAGGCGCGGCGGCCGGTCACCATCGCCTCACCGGCATCGCGCACGCGCGACCAGGGCCAGCGGCGGGACGCACGCGCCGCCGTCTCCTCGGTCGACCGCGGCAGGATGCCGTTGCCCATCGCGCTCGACAGGGCGATGTTCCACACCGCTCCGGACTGCTGCTGGTGGCGATCGTCGTAGATCATGATGCTCTCCTCGCTCCCGTCTCCCGACGGGGGTGCCCGCCTATGGACGGGTGGTCATGATCCAGTCATAGACCCGGGCGTCCGGGCGCAGGACCCGCTTGACAAGGACGCCGCCGTGAGCGTGCGCGAGAGAACGAGTGTCGGCGAGCCGGAGCGCAAGTGGCAGGGATCGTCGCGATGCACTGAGTACGATCGGCTGTCGTGCAGATGTCTACCGAGCCTCCGTCTTCGCCCCCGTCCGGGGCGGCACTCGGGCGTGCCCTGCTGGCGTACTGCGAGGCGCGCCGCGTCGCCGACGCCGAGGCGCGTCGCGAACTGTCGCTGAACGAGCTCGACGCCCGGGCCCTGATCTTCGTCGCCGAGAACCCCGGAGCGCGCCCCTCGCACGTGCGCGATCATCTCGGGATCACCTCCGCGGGTGTCACGACCCTCATCGACCGTCTCGTGCAGCGCGGAGCCGTCCGTCGCGATCTGGACGAGGAAGACCGCCGCGTCAACCACATCACCGCGATCGTCGACCTCGACAGCCCGCCGTGGTCGCGCCTGCGCGCCTTCGACGCCGGTATCGAGCAGGCGCTGTCGTTCGTCGACCCGAGCCGAGCGGCGCAGGCGGCCAAGCTGATGGAGCACCTCACGGCGGCCGCATCCCGCTGACCCGTCCGAGGGGCTCCGCGGGGCCGGCGAACGTCCGCGGCGCTCAGCCGTGGGTGGCGAGGAACGCCTCCGAACGCGCCTGCAGGAACGAGCACAGCGCCGAGAGGGTGGCCAGCTCGCTCGCCAGCGCCATGACGCGTCCCGCGGGGAGGGGAGCCGCGTTTTCCCGGGGTTCGAACGTGACGGCCCACTCGGTGGAGCCGTGCTCGTTCCCGGGGGCGACGTAGAACGTCGTCGACACGCTGCGGAGCTGGGCGGCGATGAGTCCGGCGTCGGCGTCGTCCTCCGCCTCCTGCGGGATGATGCGCAGCATCTCCGCGTCGCCGTAACCGAGGGCGCGGAAGTCGTCGACCCAGGCCTGCAGGGTCGTCATGGTGCGGAACGGCATCGGCATCCCCTCGTTCGGGCGGGTGCCGAGCGGCGACCCGCATTCATTATGCGGGTGTCTCGCCGCTGTCCAGCAGCGACGTCCCGACGCGGGGTCACGAGTGCCGCGCCGGAACGTCGTCGACCACCGTGCCGGGGAACGGGAGCGGTCGATCGCCGCGGAATGCGGCGTGAGGAAATGCTCTCGGTGGATGCCGTGCAGGGCAATGCGGTGGACGTGATTTTGCGTCCGACGGCCTTTCGCTCGCGTACTCCGGCCCTTTAGCTCAAAATGCGCATTTCTCTCGATTCGCCGACTACGGTGAATATCGGGTGGGGGTCATCCGAGCGGATCGTTTTTCTCGCATTACTTGCGTGAGAGCGGTTCCATAGCCGTCCTCGTCGGTCGGCGCAATGGTCTTGCCGCATATTCTCGGACGATTTAGGAAACCTGCGTGGAGCACACCAATATCGAAACGCGCGACGCGGAGACCGTCGAGCACCTCTGGCAGACGGTCGTGCCGGGTGCCCGCATCTCGCGCGCGGAGGTCATTCAGCCGGCGTTGTCGTGGCATTCGGTGACCGAACCCGGTTTCGCTTTCTGCGACTACACGATCGGCTCGACGATGGTCGTCGAATCGGACCCGCTCGATCTGGTCGTCCTCGCCCGCATCGCCGGTGCCCGCGTCTCCGGGGTCTACCGTCGCGAGCGCATCGACACGAACATCCCCTTCATGGTGGTCGACCGTCCGCTGGAGGTCTCGTTCTCCGGACGCATCGCCGGGACGGCGGTGTCGTTCTCGCGCTCCGAGTTCGACGACGCGGCCCGCCGGCTCGCCGGGGACGACACCCTGCGTGTGCGCGCGACAGGCCACGCCGCCGTCAGCGAGCAGCGCTTGCGCTACTGGTCGCGGACGTGGGAGTACGCGCGCGACGTGTTGCTGCGATCGCCCGAGCGCACCCCGCTCATCGAGCAGCAGGCTCGCACGCTGCTGCTCGAGGCATCGCTGCTGACCTTCCCCACCACGCTCACCGAGGCGCTCGCCGCCGGTCGCCCGGCTCGGTCGCTGCCGGCTCCGGTGCGCCGGGCCAAGGCCTATGTGGAGGCGCACGCGGCCGAACCCGTCGTCCTCGCCGACATCGCTCAGGCGGCGCGCTTGTCCCCGCGAGGACTGCAGTACGCGTTCCGTGCGGCCACCGGACGCACGCCGATGCAATACCTGCGCCGGGTGCGCCTGGACGCCGCGCGCTCCGAGCTGCGCAGCGCCGATCCCTCGATCGAGACGGTGGCGGCGATCGCGGCGCGCTGGGGCTTCTCGAACCTCGGTCGCTTCGCCGCGATGTACCGCGGGGAGTTCGGCGAGACCCCCTCGACGACGCTGCGCTCCTGACCCGCGCGCGGCACGGCGGAAGGACGCGCGCCCGCCGTCAGTGCCCCGCGCCGAGACCGCCGCTCAGGCGCTCGTGCAGACGCGCGGCCGTGGGATTCATGCCCTCCAGCTCCACCGTGGTGCCGAGGTGCGCGTATTTCGTGCGAATGGCGTCGAGCGCGGCGACCGTCGAGGCGTCCCACACGTGCGAGCGCGACAGGTCGATGACGACCCGGGCCGGATCGCGGTGGTACGCGAACTTCGTCGTGAGGTCGTTGCTCGAGGCGAAGAACAGCTCGCCCTCGACGGTGTAGCGCACGAGGTCGGCCTCCTCGACGCGCGTCACGCTCGTGAGGCTCGCGACACGACGAGCGAAGAGCACCGCGGCGGCGACGACGCCCACTCCCACGCCGATGGCGAGGTTGTGCGTCCACACCGTGAAGGCGACCGTCAGGACCATGACGATCGTCTCGCTCAGCGGCATCCGGCGCAGCGTCGACGGACGGATGCTGTGCCAGTCGAAGGTCGCGATCGACACGACGATCATCACCGCGACGAGCACCGCCATCGGGATGATCGCCACGACGTCGCCGAACACGAGCACGAGGACCAGGAGGAACACACCGGCGAGGAACGTCGAGATGCGCGTGCGCGCGCCCGACGCCTTCACGTTGATCATCGTCTGTCCGATCATCGCGCAGCCGCCCATGCCGCCGAACAGTCCGGAGAGGACGTTCGCGGCGCCCTGGCCGAGCGATTCACGGGTCTTCGACGACGGGGTGTCGGTGATGTCGTCGACGAGGGCGGCGGTCATGAGCGATTCGAGCAGCCCGACGATTGCCATGGCGACGGCGAAGGGCAGGATGATCCCGAGCGTCTCGCCGGTGAGGGGCACGTTCGGCAGCAGCAGTGCGGGCAGGCTCTCGGGGAGGGCTCCCTGATCGCCGACGGTGGGCACCGAGATGCCGAAGACGACCGCGGCACCGGTGAGCAGCACGATCGCGACGAGGGGCGCCGGCACGACCCTCGTGACGCGGGGGAGCAGGTACATGATGGCGAGCCCGGCCGCCGCGATCGGGTAGACCGCCCACGGCACGCCGATCAGCTGCGGCACCTGAGCCGTGAAGATGAGGATCGCGAGGGCGTTCACGAACCCGACCATGACGCTGCGCGGGATGAAGCGCATGAGCTTGGCGACCCCGAGCAGCCCGAGGACCACCTGCAGGATGCCGCCGAGGATCAGCGTCGCGAGCAGGTAGTCGACCCCGTGCTCACGGGCGACGGGTGCGATGACGAGCGCGATGGCCCCCGTCGCGGCCGAGATCATCGCGGGGCGTCCGCCGAGGAACGCGATGGCCACCGCCATCACGAACGACGAGAAGAGCCCGAGGCGCGGGTCGACGCCGGCGATGATCGAGAACGCGATCGCTTCGGGGATGAGGGCGATCGCCACGACGAGACCGGCGAGCACCTCGCGAGTGAGGAGGCGAGGCGAGCGCAGGGCGTCGAGGACGGTCGGTTCGGGGCGTGCGACGACGTCGGTCATGGGGGAACTCCCGGGGAAGAGGGAACCCGCGCGGCGGCGGGGAAGAATGGAGGGGGCGTGAAACGCGACCGAGAGATACTCTACCGTAACGAGAGGGTTGCGGGATGGGGGATGCCATGAACGACGCGCGACCGATGCAGATCGGCGAGCTCGCGGAGCGGACCGGGCTGTCCATCCGCACCCTCCGCCACTACGACGAGATCGGCCTGCTCCGGCCCTCGGCTCGCAGCGAGGGCGGCTTCCGCCTGTACACGGCGGACGACGAGTCGCGACTGCTGCTCATCCGGCGCATGAAGCCGCTCGGCTACTCGCTCGAGCAGATGGCGGAGCTGCTCTCCGTCGTCGACGGCCTGGACGCCGATCCCGCCGCCGCGGCGCTCGCTGCGCGGTTCGACGACATCCGCGAAGAGGCGGTCCTGCGCCGCGACGATCTGCGCCGCAAGCTCGCCGCCGCCGAGGAGTTCGTGCAGCAGCTGGAGGCGCGATGACCGCCCATGACCTCACGCTCGAGGGGCACGGCATCCGTCTCGCCCCCGCCGACCCCGCCGACGCCGCCGAGGCGTGGCCCCTGACCGACGAGGCGCTGTGGAGTCGCATGACGACCCCGTGGGCCGACTCCGTCGAGGCCTACGCCGATCGCGTCGAACAGCAGCGGCGGACCCCCGGCCTCTACGCCTTCACGGTCCGGGATGCCGCGACCGGAGAGGTGCGCGGGGCGACGACGTTCTACGAGTACGTGCCCGCGCAGGGGCGCGTCGAGATCGGGACCACCTGGTACGGCCGGGCGTTCCAGGGAGGACGGACCAACCCGGCCGCCAAGCTCCTGCTTCTCCGGCACGCCTTCGAGCAGTGGCGGGTGAACCGCGTGGCGCTGCGCTGCGACGCGCGCAACGAGCGCAGCGCGCGGGCCATCGAGCGCCTCGGCGCGACGCCCGAGGGCCGGCTCCGCCGGCATCGCATCGCCCCCGACGGCAGCGTGGCGGACACGCTCTCTTTCTCGATCCTCCGCGAGGAGTGGCCCGCGGTGCGCGCCGGACTCGAGGGGCGCCTGCGCGGCTGAGCGGGGCTGCGACGGGAGGAGTCCCGTGGAGCGGAGGATGCCCTTGCGTGTGAGTCTCCTCCGTCGCCCGATTCCCCTCCGGTCAGGGGAGATTCCTCAGCCGGTCGCGGCCTCGGCGGCCCGGCGGCGCGCGAACTCCCGCGCCTCGGTGTACAGCTCGAGGTCGATCTGCACGTGCCGGCGCGCGAGCTCGGCGGCCTCGTCGGGCTCGGCCTGCACGATCGCGTCGACGATGGCGTCGTGCTCGCGCGCGGCGCGGGTCTCCATGCGGCGGTGACTCTCCCGATCGCCCCACGGGTGCGCCGGAGCGGAGAGCGAGAAATGCCGTTCGTGTTCGAGCAGGATCTCGCGCAGCGCGTCGTTGTGTGCGGCATCGATGATGGCGAGATGCAGCAGGCTGTCGGCGTGCTGCTTGGGGTCTCCCGATTCCGCGGCGTGGAAGTCGTCGAGACGGCCGCGCATCGCGGCGATGTCGACGTCGGTGCGCCGCTCGGCGGCCAGGCGCGCGAGCGAGGAATGCAGCATCGAGCTCGCGGTGCAGGCGTCGACGAGATCGCTCCAGCGCTCCTCGAACCACCGGTCGACCCCGACGACGATCGAGGCGGGCCAGTCCTCCGCCACGAAGGTGCCGCCGCCGCGCCCGCGACGTCGCTCGATCAGCCCCCGCGTCGACAGATCGTCGAGGGCTGCGCGCACGGTCGTCCGGCCGACGCCCAGCAGAGGGGAGAGGTCGCGTTCGGCGGGGAGGCGGGTGCCCGGGAGGAACTCGCCCACCGCGACGGCGGTGATCAGTCGCTCGGTCACGCGCTCCACCAGGGAGGCGTCGTCGGTCTCGGCCATGGGCTCCCGTCGTTTCCTCCATGTTAATTCCGCAGAAAAGGTTTGCCAACGCACCTTTAAGGGGTCCACGATGACTGCATGCAACGCGAGATCACCGTCCCCTTCCACGACGGCTACACCTGGGCCCGTCTGACCGAACCGGCCGAGCCCACCGGCGCAGCGCCCTTGTTCGTGCTCCACGGCGGCCCGGGGATGGCGCACAACTACGTGTCCAACCTCGACGCCCTCGCCGAGCTGACCGGGCGCACCGTCGTGCACTACGACCAGATCGGGTGCGGCAAGAGCTCGCACCACCCCGAGGCCCCCGCCTCGCAGTGGGTGCCGCAGCTCTTCGTCGACGAGTTCCACAACCTGCGCGAGGCGCTCGGCTTCGACGAGTACCACGTGCTCGGTCAGTCGTGGGGCGGCATGCTCGGCGCCGAGATCGCCGTGCGTCAGCCCGCGGGGCTGCGGAGCCTGGAGATCTGCAACTCCCCGGCATCCATGGCCCTCTGGCTCGCGGGTGCGGCGCGGTTGCGTTCCGAGCTGCCCGTCGAAGCGCGCGAAGCGCTCGACCGGCACGAGGCCGCCGGTACCCTCGACGACCCCGAGTACGTCGAGGCCACGCGGGTGTTCTACGAGCGGCACGTGTGCCGCGTGATCCCGATGCCCCAGGACTTCGTCGACAGCGAGCAGCAGATGCTCGCCGACCCCACGGTGTACTTCACGATGAACGGCCCGAACGAGTTCCATGTCGTCGGCACGGGCCGCGACTGGACCATCATCGACCGGCTGCCCCGGGTCGCCGTGCCCACCCTCGTGGTGGCCGGCGAGTTCGACGAGGCCACTCCCGAGACGTGGGAGCCCTTCGTCGAGCACATCCCCGGCGCACGCTCGCACGTCTTCGCCGGAGCGAGCCACTGCACCCACCTCGAGATGCCCGACGCGTTCCGCGCGGTCATCGCCGATTTCCTCGCGCCCCTTCCCTGACACCCGCGCCACCCCACCCGAACCAGGAGACCCGATGTCGCACCCCGCCCCCGAGGCCCAGCAGTCGCTGGAGGCCTTCGGCTACACGCAGGAGCTCAAGCGCTCCATGTCCACTCTCGACCTCGTCGTGTACGGCCTGGTCTTCATGGTGCCGATCGCCCCGTGGGCCATCTTCGGCGTCGTCTACAACGCCGCGAGCGGCATGGTGCCACTGGTCTACCTCACCGGCGTCGTCGCCATGATCTTCACCGCCCTGGCGTACGCGCAGATGTCGAAGGCGTTCCCCATCGCCGGTTCCGTCTTCTCGTACGTCGGTCGTGGCATCCACCCCACCGTCGGCTTCTTCGCGGGCTGGGCGATCCTGCTCGACTACCTGCTCGTGCCGACCCTGCTCTACGTCTTCGCCGCGTCGTCGATGGCGGGCATCTTCCCCGACGTGCCGCAGTGGATCTGGGCCGTGGCGTTCGTCATCATCAACACCGTCATCAACGTGCTCGGTATCGGCTCGATCAAGATCGCGAACCGCGTCATGCTCGCCATCCAGCTCGCCTTCGTGGTGATCTTCGTGGTCATCGCGATGGTCGCCCTGTCGTCCGGCACGATCCCGGGAGCGCAGTTCACGATGGCCCCGCTGTGGGATGCCGAGAAGGTCAACCCCGCGCTCATCGCCACCGCGCTGTCGATCGCGGTGTTGAGCTTCCTCGGTTTCGACGGCATCTCGACGATGGCCGAGGAGTCCACGGGCGACCGGAAGTCGGGCGGGCGCGCGATGATCATCGCCCTGCTCGTGGTCGCGGTGCTCTTCATCACGCAGACCTGGTTCGCCAGCGCCCTCGCCAACGGCACGATCGCCTTCGGCGACGACGAGGTCAACAACGCCTTCTTCGTCCTCGTCGCGAAGGCCGCCGGTTCCGGCTGGGCCACCGCCTTCCTCGCGGTGAACGTCATCGCGGTCGGTATCGCCAACGCCGTCGCGGCCCAGGCCGCGACCTCTCGCCTGCTGTACTCGATGAGCCGCGACCGGCGCCTCCCCGCCTTCCTGTCGAAGGTGACCGCCCGCCAGGTGCCGATGGCCGCGATCCTGCTGGTCAGCGGCATCTCGCTCGTGCTCGTGCTGTTCTTCGTCGGTCAGATCGCCGTGATCTCGTCGCTGGTCAACTTCGGCGCGCTGCTCGGCTTCCTGCTCCTGCACGTCTCCGTCGCGGTGTACTACCTCGGCAAGAAGAAGTCGAAGAACTACCTGCTGCACCTGGTCGTGCCCGTCATCGGGTTCCTCATCATCGGCTACGTGCTGCTCAACGCCGACATCACGGCCAAGGTCGGCGGCATCGTCTGGCTCGTCGTCGGAGCGATCGTGTACGTCATCTTCGCCCGCAAGAACGGGGGAGCGACCGGCCCCCTGCCCGAGCACGCGACGGCGACGGCCGGCGAGGGCGGCGGGGAGGTGGCCCCCCGATGAGCGTCGAGCACCGGCTCGGCACGGAACACGGCCGCCCGGGGTACGACGCCTCGGTGCCCCCGGCGCTGCGCATCCGTCCGGGAACCGGTGAGACGATCGCCTTCGAGACCGACGACGCGGTCTACGCCGAGCTGCACGACCACGGAGACCTCGGCGCCCTGCGGGCCCCGATCAACCCCGTGACGGGACCCGTGTACGTCGAGGGCGCGAAGCCCGGCGACGCCCTCGCCGTGCACGTGCACGAGATCCGTCTCGGCGCGTACGGCTGGTCGCAGAGCCTGCCCGGCGCCGGGGCGCTGCAGCACCGCATGCCCGATCACGTCGTCAGCCGGCGCATCCCGATCGACGCCGAGGGGGTGCACCTCACCGATCGGCACGTGGTGCCCGCCCGCCCGATGATCGGCTGCATCGGCACCGCCCCCGCGACGGGGACGAACTCCACCGTCATGCCCACGACCGCGCTGGGCGGGAACATGGACCTCACCGACGTCGCCCCCGGCGCCACGGTGTACCTGCCGGTCGAGGTCGAGGGCGCCCTGCTGTCGATCGGCGACATCCACGCCGTGATGGCGCGCGGGGAGTCGTCGTTCGTCGCGATCGAGGCGGCGGGCGTCGCCGTCGTCTCGATCGATCTCGTCCCGGATGCCGGACTCCGGGCGCCCCGTGTCGAGACCGACGAGGAGTGGATCTTCGTCGGCCTGGGCGATCCCGTGCAGGAGAGCGTCCGGCGCGGGTACGAGGACGTCTTCGACCATCTCGTCGATCAGCGCGGCTGGGACCGGATGGACGCGTACGCGGTCATGAGCGCTCTCGTGCACAGCGAGCTGGGCGGCCCGACGGGCTCCGAGGTGCCCGATCCTCTGCACCCGTTCCGGGCCGTGGGGGCGGTGACGCTGCACCGTCTGCCCAAGAGCGTGCTCTGAGCGACCGGGGGAGCCGGCGACCGGCGCGGTTCGATCACGACCTGAGGGCCGTGTAGGATCGTCCCTTGGAAGTGTGTCCGAGCGGCCTAAGGAGCATGGCTGGAATCCATGTAGGCGGGGTAACTCGCCTCGCAGGTTCAAATCCTGTCACTTCCGCCACCTGAAGAGCGTCACCCCGGTTCCGGGGTGGCGCTCTTCCGCGTCAGGCCACCGGCTCCCGCTCGTCGGCGACGTCGACGGCACCGGGGCGCACGACGAGCGACCGGGGCAGCACCCGCGCCGTGATCCGACGCGCCGTCGTCGTCCGCGTCGCGAGCGCGCCGGTCACCCGCTGCAGCGCGGCGACGAGAGCCGGGCCCTGCGCGGGATCGACGGCCAGCTCCGCGTAGCTCGCCCGCTCGAGGGCCTCGCGCAGCAGCCCGACGTCGTCGGCGTCGGCGCCGTGCTCCGCCACGAGCCGCGCGGTGAACGCGCGCGGCGATTCGGCGCCCGGAGCCGGGATGCCGAGATCCACGACCTCCTCCTGCAGAGCCGTCCACGCCGCGACCGGATCACCCGCGCGCGCCGCCGACAGACGCCGTCGCCGTCTCACGACACGCACCACGGCGGGCACCGCTGCCAGCAGCAGGAGCGCGAGGACGAGCACCAGCGGCAGGACCCACGACGTGGCCGGACGCGCGCCGGGGGCGGTCACGGTGCCGTCCTGCGCGTCGACGTCGCCGCGGTCCGCCTGCGAGGGCGCCGTCGAGGGCTGCGCGTCGGGGGAGGCGGCGTCCTGCTGCGGGGTGCTCGGCTCGGCGCCGCCACCGCTGTTCGATCCCGAGGCGAAGTTCGTCGGAACCCCGAGGCTGTTGGTCGGCTCGAAGGGCACCCAGCCGATGCCCTCGAAGTAGGCCTCCGGCCACGCGTGCAGCTGGCTCGACGACACCGTGTATTCGGTTCCGCCCTGCGCGGCGATGCCCGATGCCGTACCGGGCAGGTACCCGATCACGATGCGGGAGGGGATGCCGAGCGTGCGCGCCATGACCGCGAACGCCGAGGCGTAGTGCACGCAGTAGCCGGCGCGGACCTGCAGGAAATCGGCCACGGCATCCAGACCCGCGCCGTCGAAGCCGGCGTCGACGGGCGCGTCGAGGGAGTAGCGGAACGCGCTGGAGCGGAACCACGTCTGCAGCGCCGCGAGCTGGTCGTAGGGGTTTGTGGCGTTCGCGGTCACCTCGCGCGCGGTGTCGCCGATCACGGCGGGCACGTCGGCGGGCAGGGCCGTGAGCGAGGAGTCCACGCCCGCGCCGCCCGCGGCCCGCGCGCGGATCTGCTCGAGCGTCGGGCGGGGCACGTTCGCCTGTACCTGGTACACCTGGTCGCGGGTGGAGCCGGCGCGTGTCACCACGGTGCGGTTCTGCGGCATCCCGAGCCACTCACCCGTGAGGCCGGTGACCGCGGAGGCGGGGTAGGGGACGGGGAGCCACGGGCTGTCGAGCTGGTCGACGGTGACGGTGGTGGTCTGATCGGCGAGGGTGATGTCGCCGTCGACGCCGACCCGGTCGAACACCGCACCGTCGCCGGGGACGGGCACGGTGTCGGAGCTGTCGGGCTGCCAGACCGATCCGTTGAAGCTCGACAGCGTCACGGCGCGCAGGTACGGTGCGCTCGGCGCGGTCGTGGTGACCGTCAGCACGTCGACGTCGCGCGGCTGGCGCAGATCGTTGCCGAGCTCGAGATTGGGATTGATGGTCGTGCCGATCCCCCCGGCGCCGCCGGTGGCGAAGCGGATGCCCGGCTGCGGCAGCAGCGGCGTGGCGACCACGGCGACGATGACCGCCACCGCCGCCACCCCGAGCGCCGTCGCCGACACACCGAACAGCCGCGGCGCCCCCGCGCGTTCCCGCGCGGTGGTGCGCGAGCGCGTGTCGATGCGCAGCAGGAACAGCAGCG
Source organism: uncultured Microbacterium sp. (assembly GCA_913774845.1). Classification (GTDB taxonomy): domain Bacteria; phylum Actinomycetota; class Actinomycetes; order Actinomycetales; family Microbacteriaceae; genus Microbacterium. The sequence continues at coordinate 125,497 of CAJYJO010000013.1, forward strand.
CGGCGGCGAGCAGGACGAAGCCCGCGACGTCGACGTCGGAGGGGATGGCGATCGTGGGGATGAGCGAGACGGCGACGAGGCCGACGCCTGCCAGCAGCGGCATCCGCGCCGTCAGGACGACGTGATCGAGGACGATCGCGAGAGCGCCGATCGCCCCCACGAGAAGGAACGACAGGCCGGTCTCCGCGGCGACCGGCGCCACGCCGTCACGGATCTCCTCCGACGCCCCGGCCAGGAGACCGGGCACCGACGCGAACGTCGCGGGCGTGGGGATGAGCCCCAGCAGTGCCGTACCGCCGCCGAAGATGGCCGTGAGCAGCACGATCCACACCGCGGTCTCGGCGACGCTCGCGAGCACCGCCGGCAGGCGCGACAGACGCACGACGAGCCCGGCGCCCAGCGAAGCCGCCGTGACGAGCACCGCCCCAGCGACCCACGGGCCGGGCGCGATGACGGAGAGGACGGGGAGCATGGCCGCCGCGATGGCCGCGAACAGGCCGAGGGTCAGCAGCGACGCGTCGCGGCGACGGCGAGGGGTGCGCAGCACCGTGACGTCAGTCGACACGGGCGTACCCCTGTTCCATCGCGTCGTCCCAGGCGCGGGCGACGTCGGCGCCGGGTGCGAGAGCCGTCGCTCGCCAGCCGCCCTGTCGCAGACGGTCGAGATCCGCGCCGTCGGCCACCGAGATGAGCACCGGCATCGCCGAGTGGTGGGCGACGCCGCCGAGAGTCGACCGGTCCTCCGGCGACAGGGCGCCCGTGATCACGACGACCGGGCCGGCGAGGGCGGCCGCGGCAGCCGGCACGACGCGGCGCGCGGGATCGTCCGCCCGTGCGCGTAGCGACGCGAAACCCGCGGCCAGTCGGCGCGCCTCGACGTCGTCGCCGCCGTCGACGGGCTCGGTGAGCACAGCGCCGTCGCTGTCGACGACGTCGACGGTGTAGCCCTCGTGCACGAGCCGGGCGACGATCGAGACGCACGCGGTGACGGCCGTCTCGAACGCCGGATCGCTGCCGGGTGCGTGGGTCGACAGCGCGCCCCACCGTGACGCGGAGCGGTCGAGCACGACGGTGGCCGCGGGGCTCGACTCCTGCTCCTCCTGGCGCACCATCAACGTGTCGCGGTGCGCGGTGGCGCGCCAGTGGATGCGCCGCATCGAGTCGCCCGGCGCATACGGACGGGCCACGAGGTTGTCGGCGCCCTGCCCCACCTGCAACGTCGTGGACTGCCGGGTGCCGCCGGCCTCGCCCGACGCGGAGGGGAGGGGAGCGAGGTCCACGATCGCGGGAGCGACGGTCACCGGCGTCGACCGCCCGAGGGCGAGCCGGCGCCGCAGCATCCCGAAGGGATCGGTCGTGGTGACCTCCAGCGGGCCGATCGAATGGATGCCGCGCTTCGCGCCGACGACGTCGTAGCGCACCTCGATCCGTCCGCCGGCGCCGGCCAGCGTCGACCCCGTCGCGGGCGAGGAGCCCTCGGCGCGCCCCGACAGCCCCGCGGGGAGAGCGTCCCGCCATCGGCCCGGGCCGCTGGGAAGCGCGGTGCGCAGCCGCGCACGCACCACGATCGTCGCGGTGCCGCCCACCTCGGGCACCTCGGGCGTGATCACGCGCGACACCTCCCCGTCGCCGCGCGTGGCCAGCAGCGCGACGGCGGCAGCGACCAGGAGCGCCGCGAGAAGCGTCGCGAAATAGAGCAGTTCGGGGATCCCCGCGCGCTGCGCGATCACGAAGGAGCCGATCGCGAGCAGGGCGGCCCCGGTGCCGCGGACGGTCAACGGCCACCAGCGCCGCACCGCGGATCTCACGTGCGGGACGCGAGCGGGACCCGCACGCCCGCGGCGATGCGTTCGAGCGCATCGGTCACGACGACGGCACCCGCACGGCCACCGGCCGCGGAACGGTTGGCGATGAGGCGGTGGGCGAAGACCGGCGACAGCAGCGCGGTGATGTCGTCGGGGATGACGTATGCGCGGGCGTCGAGGGCGGCGCGCACCTTCGCCGCTCGGACGAGCTGCAGGGTCGCTCGCGGGCTCGCCCCGAGCCGGATGTCGGGGTGGCTGCGGGTCGCCTGCGCGAGTGCCACCACGTACTCCTCGAGGGCCGGGGCGATGTGCACGCTGCGCGCCCAGGCGATCATCGCGGTCACCTGCCGGGCCGACACGACGGGGCTGAGACCGTCGAGCGGGTTCACCGTGTCGCGCTGGCGGAGCATGAGCGCCTCGGCCGCGGCATCCGGGTACCCCATGGACACGCGCAGCAGGAAGCGGTCGCGCTGAGCCTCGGGAAGGGCATAGGTGCCCTCCATCTCGAGCGGGTTCTGGGTCGCGACGACGAGGAACGGCGAGGGGAGCACGTGCGTCCGCCCGTCGACGGTGACCTGGCGCTCCTCCATCGCCTCCAGCAGCGACGACTGCGTCTTGGGGGAGGAGCGGTTGATCTCGTCGGCGATGACGATGTTCGCGAACACCGCGCCCGGGGTGAATTCGAACTGCCGCTGCACGGGGTTGAACACCGACACCCCGGTGATGTCGCCGGGCAGGAGGTCGGGGGTGAACTGGATGCGGCGCACATCGGCGTCGACGCTGGCCGCCAGCGCGCGCGCGAGCATGGTCTTGCCCACGCCGGGGACGTCCTCGATGAGCAGGTGCCCCTCGGCGAGGAGGGCGATCAGCGCGCTGCGCACGGCGTCGGGCTTGCCGTCGATGACGCGCGAGACCGAGGCCACGATGCGGCCGGTGAGGTCGGCGAACGCCTCCGCGTCGAGCGGGGTGTCGAGGCCGGGGCGGGCGGGGGCGGTGTCGCTGCGTCGCAGGCGCGTCGCCGCCTCGGTCGTGGCCGTCTCGTCCATGGCATCCCTCGTGTCGTGGAAGCGGGGGCGCGTCCTCGCCGCCGCCGTGACCTGATCGTAACCCGCGGCGATGCGGCGGAGGGCGGGATTGCACCGGCGCACAGGCGTCACACGGGCGATGCACCGGCCCCTAGGATCGGGGAGCGTCGGTCCACCCGAGGAGCTCGTGCATGTCGAATGCCACCCCGTCCTTGTCCGCCCCCGCGCACGTGCTCGCCGTCGACATCGGCGGGACGAAGGTCGACGCGGCCCTGGTCTCCACGGACGGCCACGTGGTCCGCGCGAGCGTGACCCGACGTCCCACGGGGCGCGGGAACGACCGCGACACCATCGCCCGGCACATCCGCGAGGCCGCCGAGGCCGCGCTTGCCGCGGTGCCGGGCGTCACCGTCACGGCGATCGGCGTCGGCAGCGCGGGCCCGGTCGATCTGCCCTCTCGCTCGGTGTCGCCGCTGAACCTCCCCCTCGCGGCGGGACTGCCGGTCGACGAGGTGCTCGGCGGGCTGGTCGGCGGGCCGATCCACCTCGCTCTCGACGGCACCTGCATCGCCCTCGCCGAGCACTGGCGCGGAGCCCTCGTCGGCTGCGACGACGCGATGGCGATCGTCGTGTCGACCGGCGTGGGCGGCGGCCTCGTGCTGGGGGGTCGACCCGTGAGCGGCGCGAGCGGCAACGCCGGCCATCTGGGACAGACGTTCGTCCGCACGATCGAGGACGGCCGGGCCGTCGAGGCGACGCTCGAGGCGGTTGCCGCCGGCCCCGGCACCGTGGCCTGGGCCCGGGCGCAGGGGTGGGAGGGCGAGACCGGTCTCGATCTGGCCGCCGCCCACGCGGCAGGGGATGCCACGGCGATCGCTGCCGTGAGTCGATCGGCGACCGCGGTCGGCCAGGCCATCGCCGCCGCCGCCACCCTGTGCGACCTCGAGGCCGTGGCCATCGCCGGGGGCTTCTCGCAGGTCTCGCCCGACTACATCGATCAGGTGCGCGCCGCCGCGGAGGCCGCCTCGGTGCACGCCTACGCGCGCCGCTGCCGCATCGTCGGCTCGGGTCTCGACGGAGACGGGCCGCTGCTGGGTGCCGCGGCTCTCGCTCTGCAGGGATGAGCGGGGTCGGAGCTCGGCCGGGCGTCGGGTAAGCTGAACTCGGCTCTCCGCGTGGCGGCATCCAGGCCAACTCCCCCAGGACGGAAACGTAGCAAGGGTAACCAGGCTCTACCGGGTGCGCGGAGGGTCTTTTCTTTGCCCGAAAGCGGGGATGCCTCCGTCTCAGTGCCGGGAGAAGGGCCCGTCCAGCACCGCCCACTGCAGCAGCATGATGGTCTTGGCATCCTGGATCTGGCCGTCGCGGATGCGCTGGAGCGCCTCGTCGATGCCGTACTCGAGGATCTCGATCTCCTCGCCCTCCTCTTCGAGACCGCCCCGGTCGCCCACGCGCGTCGAGCCGTCGTACGCCGCGGCGAAGAAGTGCAGGCGCTCGGTGACCGAACCCGGACTCATGTACACGTCGAACACGTGCTGCACCTCGTCGACGCGCACGCCGGTCTCCTCCTCGGCCTCGCGACGGATCGCGGTGAGCGGGTCGTCCTCGTCGAGCAGTCCCGCGGCGGTCTCGACGAGCATGCCGTCGGGGTGGTCGTTGACGTACACCGGGTAGCGGAACTGCCGAGTGAGCAGCACCGTCCGACGGTCCGTGTCGTAGAGCAGGATCGTCGCCCCGTTGCCGCGGTCGTACGTCTCGCGCTTCTGCGTGACCCACTCGCCGTCGTCGCCGCGGTAGCGGAACGTGGTCGCGCGCAGCACGTGCCACCCGGCGGCGAGCAGCTCGACATCGGTCACCTCGACGCGCGGGTTGCGGTCGAGGTCGCGGCCGGTGAGGTGCAGGCCGGTGCGGCCGCGGTGGTCGGGGACGGTGGTGCCGGGTGTCGGGGTGCTCACGGTCGCGAGCCTAGACGTGCCCGTGCTGATCACTCGACGCCGAAGCAACCCCGGAGCGGTGTCGGGGCCCCGCAATAGGCTGGACGCGTGACGCAGAGCATCTACATCACGTCGGCCGAAGGTCATTCGGGCAAGTCCTCCGTGGCCCTGGGCGTGCTCGACGCCCTCAGTCGCGTCACCCCGCGCGCGGGGGTGTTCCGCCCCATCGCGCGCTCCACCGCCGAGCGCGACTACGTCCTCGAGATGCTGCTCGATCACGACAGCGTCGATCTGGCCTACGACGACTGCGTCGGCGTCACCTACGACGACGTGCGCGACGACGCCGACGCGGCTCTCGCCCGCATCGTCGAGCGCTACAAGGCCGTCGAGGCGCAGTGCGACGCGGTCGTCATCATCGGCAGCGACTACACCGACGTCGGGAGCCCGGCCGAGCTGGGCTACAACGCCCGCATCGCGGCCAACCTCGGCGCTCCGGTGCTCCTCGTGCTCGGTGGCCGGGCGCAGCAGGGGCACAGCGAGACGCTGGGCATGTCGGTCGCCCGCACCCCGCAGGAGGTGGGGCAGATCGCCTCGCTCGCGGTGTCCGAGCTGCAGCACGAGCGGGCCGCGCTGTTCGCCGTGATCGCGAACCGCGCCGATCCCGACCGCCTCGACGAGATCACGGCATCCGTGCGTCAGATCATCGACACACTTCCCGTCGGTGCCGCGGCCGAGCGCCGCAGCGTGCCCGTCTGGGCCCTCCCCGAAGACCGCTTCCTCATCGCCCCGTCGGTGCGCGGTGTGCTGCGCTCGGTCGAGGGCGAACTGATCAAGGGCGATCCGGCGCTGCTGACCCGCGAGGTGCTCGACGTCGTCGTCGCCGGTATGTCGATGGTCAACGTGCTGCCGCGGCTCAAAGAATCGGCGGTCGTGGTCATCCCCGCCGACCGCAGCGAGGTGCTCCTCGCCGCGCTGCTGGCCAACGCCTCGGGCACCTTCCCCTCCCTCGCGGGGATCGTGCTCAACGGCGGATTCGAGCTCCCCGACCCGATCGTGCGCCTGATCGACGGTCTCGGCTCGCCGCTGCCGATCATCGCGACCGACCTCGGCACGTACGACACCGCCGTGCGCATCATGAACACGCGCGGCCGTCTCGCCGCCGACTCGCAGCACCGCTACGACACCGCTCTCGCCCTCTTCGAGCGCCACGTCGACACCGAGCTGCTCACGCGCGAGCTGGGCGTGGCCCGCCCGAGCGTGGTCACCCCGCTCATGTTCGAGTACGGGCTCGTCGACCGTGCCCGCAGCGACAAGCGCCGCATCGTGCTGCCCGAGGGTAATGACGACCGCGTCCTGCGGGCCGCGGCGACCGTGCTCTCGCGCGGCATCGCCGACCTCACGATCCTCGGCGAACCGATCGAGGTGCGCGGGCGCGCGATCGAGCTCGGCATCGACATCCGCGACGCCGAGGTGCTCAGCCCCTTCGACGCCGTCCACGTCGACAAGTTCGCCACCGAGTACGCCCGTCTCCGTGCGCACAAGGGCGTCACGCACGCCCAGGCGGCCGACACCGTCACCGACGTGTCGTACTTCGGCACGCTCATGGTCCACCTGGGTCTGGCCGACGGCATGGTGTCGGGTGCGGCGCACACCACGGCCCACACCATCCGTCCGGCGTTCGAGATCATCAAGACCGCGCCCGGCGTCTCGGTCGTGTCGAGCGTGTTCCTCATGGCCCTCGCTGATCGCGTGCTGGTCTACGGCGACTGCGCCGTCATCCCCGACCCCACCAGCGAGCAGCTCGCCGACATCGCCGTGTCGTCGGCCGCCACCGCCGAGCAGTTCGGCATCGCGCCGCGGGTGGCGATGCTGTCGTACTCGACGGGGGAGTCGGGTACCGGCGCCGACGTCGAGAAGGTGCGCACCGCCACTGCGCTCGTGCGCGAGCGGGCGCCCGAGCTGCTCGTCGAGGGACCCATCCAGTACGACGCGGCCGCCGATGCCGCCGTCGCTCGCGCCAAGATGCCCGACTCCGAGGTGGCGGGCCGCGCGACGGTGTTCGTCTTCCCCGACCTCAACACGGGCAACAACACCTACAAGGCCGTGCAGCGCTCGGCCGGCGCCGTGGCGATCGGCCCCGTCCTGCAGGGACTCAACAAGCCCATCAACGACCTGTCGCGCGGCGCCCTCGTCGACGACATCGTCAACACCATCGCCATCACCGCGATCCAGGCCCAGGGGGGCACCCAGTGAGCGTCGTCCTCGTCGTCAACAGCGGTTCGTCGTCGTTCAAGTACCAGCTGCTCGACATGACCCGCGAAGAGGTCCTCGCCTCCGGGCTCGTCGAGCGCATCGGCGAGGGCACCGGCATCGCGAAGCACACCGTCGCCGCGGCGGCCCTGGCCGCCCCCGATGGCCCCGCGCCGACCGCAACGGATGCCACGTACACGATCGAGCGCGAGATCTCCGACCACACGGCCGGGTTCGCCGTCATGCTCGAGGCGTTCGAGCAGCACGGTCCCGCGCTCGACGAGCACCCGCCCGTCGCCGTGGGCCACCGCGTCGTGCACGGAGGGGCGCGCTTCTTCGCCCCCACCGTCGTGACGCCCCTCGTCGAGATCAACATCGACGAGCTCTCGGTCCTGGCCCCGCTGCACAACCCCGCCAACCTAGCGGGCATCGTGGCGGCGAAGAAGGCGTTCCCCGAGGTGCCGCACGTCGCCGTCTTCGACACTGCGTTCCACCAGTCCCTCGCCCCCGAGGCGTACACCTACGCCATCGACCGCGAGGTCGCCGAGGCCCACCGCATCCGTCGCTACGGCTTCCACGGCACGAGTCACAAGTTCGTCAGCGAGGCCGCCGCCGCCTTCGTCGGGCGCCCCGTCGGCGAGCTGAAGCAGATCGTGTTCCATCTCGGCAACGGCGCCTCGGTCGCGGCGATCGAGGGCGGCCGTTCGGTCGACACCTCGATGGGCCTCACCCCGCTCGAAGGGCTCGTCATGGGCACGCGCTCGGGAGACCTCGATCCCGCCGTGCTGCTCCAGCTCGCCCGGCGCGCCGACATGTCGATCGCCGACCTCGACACCCTCCTGAACAAGCGCTCCGGCCTGCTGGGGCTGGCGGGGGTGTCCGACATGCGCGACATCGGAGAGCGACGGGATGCCGGCGACCCGGCCGCCCAGCTCGCCTTCGACGTCTACATCCACCGCCTGCGGGCGTACGCCGGCGCCTACCTCGCCCAGCTCGACGGCGTCGACGTCATCTCGTTCACCGCGGGAGTGGGCGAGAACTCGGTGCGCGTCCGAGAGGAGGCCATGGCCACCCTCGGCTTCGCCGGCGTCGAGATCGACCCCGAGCGCAACGCGGCGCGAGAGCGCGGCATCCGACGCATCTCCACCGACGCCTCGCGCGTGCAGGTTCTCGTCGTCCCCACCGACGAGGAGCTCGAGATCGCCCGGCAGACGCTGTCGGTCACGGCCTGAGTCGCCGCCGACCCTCGTCCCTCCGGTGCACGTCGCCGACGACTACCCTGAGAACGCCGCGCACCGGCGCGTGACCCGCACCCCGATCTGGAGCCCGCCGTGACCGACACCCCCGACCTGCCCGATCTCACCGCCTTCGACGGCGTGCTGTTCGACCTCGACGGCGTGCTCACCCCCACGGCCGAGGTGCACATGCGCGCCTGGAAGACGATGTTCGACGAGCTGTTCGCCGCGTGGCAGATCGAGCCCGCCTACACCGACCGCGACTACTTCGAGTACGTCGACGGCAAGAAGCGCTACGACGGCGTCGCGAGCCTGCTGCGCAGCCGCGACGTCGAGGTGCCGTGGGGCGACCCCTCCGACGACCCGTCCGAAGACACCGTGTGCGGCGTGGGCAATCGCAAGAACGAGGTGTTCTCGCGCATTCTCCGCAGTGAAGGCATCGCCCCGTACCCCGGGTCGGTCGCCCTCCTCGACGTGCTCCAGGCGGCGGGAACGCCCATCGCCGTGGTGTCCAGTTCGAAGAACGCCGTCGAGGTGCTCGAAGCCGCCGGCATCCGCGAACGCTTCCCCGTCGTCATGGACGGCGTCGTCGCCGAACGCGACCACCTGGCATCCAAGCCCGCCCCCGACGTCTTCGCCGAGGCCGCCCGCATGCTGGGCGTCGACCCCGCGCGCTCGGTCGCCGTCGAGGACGCCCTGAGCGGCGTGCGCTCGGCCGCCGCGGCCGGATACGGGGTCGTGGTCGGCGTGGACCGGGGCGTCGGAGCCGACGACCTCCGCGCCGCCGGGGCGACGGTGGTCGTCGACGACCTCGCCGCGTTCGTAGACTGAGCCGTCGCCTCCGCGCGACGAACCCGATCCGCCGCGCCCGCGCGGCCCCGCACCTTTCCCACGGAAGGCTCTGAATGATCGATCGCGATCGCTTCCCCGTCGACGAATGGCGCCTCGTCGAGACCGAGTTCTCGCTCGACGACGTGGGGGTCACCGAGACCCTCTTCGCCGTCGGCAACGGGTACCTGGGTCTGCGCGGCAACTCGATCGAGGGGCGCTTCGCCCTCGAGCAGGGCACCTTCATCAACGGGTTCCACGAGACGTTCCCGATCCGTCACGCCGAGCAGGCCTACGGCTTCGCCGAGGTCGGCCAGACGATCATCAACGCTCCGGATGCCAAGGTCATGCGCGTCTACGTCGACGACGAGCCCCTGTCGCTCGACGTCGCCGACGTGCGCGAGTACGAGCGCGTTCTCGACATGCGCCAGGGGATCCTCCGCCGCACCCTCCTCTGGGTCACCCCCTCGGGCAAGAGCGTGCGCATCGAGGACGAGCGCTTCGTGTCCTTCGATGAGAAGCACCTGGCGGTGCTGCGCCTGACCGTCACCGTGCTCGACGCCGACGCCCCCGTGACCGTCAGCAGCCAGTTGCTGAACCGTCAGGACGGGGAGGGCATCTACGGCGGCTCGCCGATGGCATCCAAGCAATCCGGTTTCGACCCCCGCAAGACCGAGAAACTCACCGACCGCGTGCTGCAGCCGCGCGAGTACTGGCAGGATGGCGACCGCTCGGCGCTCAGCTACGAGGTGAACGAGTCCGGCATGACGCTCGCCGTCATCGCCGACCACCTCGTCGACACCGAGAACGAGTTCACGGCGCGTCAGCTCGTCGAGCCCGACATCGCCAAGAACGTCTACCGCGTGCACGCGAAGGCGGGGGTGCCGACGACCATCACCAAGTTCGTCAGCTACCACTCCTCGCGCGGCGTCCCCACCGGCGAGCTGCTCGACCGCTGTCGGCGCACCCTCGACCGCGCCCGTGAGAAGGGCGTGCAGCGTCTCATCGACGAGCAGATCGCCTGGTACGCCGACTTCTGGGACCGCTCCGACGTGCGCATCGGCGGCCAGGCCGACCTGCAGCAGGCCACCCGCTGGTGCCTGTTCCAGCTCGCCCAGGCGGCGGCCCGCGCCGACGGTCAGGGCGTCCCGGCCAAGGGCGTGACCGGCTCCGGCTACAGCGGCCACTACTTCTGGGACACCGAGGTGTACGTGCTGCCGTTCCTGGCGTACACGTCGCCGCTGTGGGCCCGCAACGCCCTGCGCATGCGGTACCTGATGCTCCCCGCGGCGCGCAAGCGCGCGCACCAGCTCAACGAGGCGGGCGCCCTGTTCCCCTGGCGCACGATCAACGGTGAAGAGGCATCGGCCTACTACGCCGCCGGAACCGCCCAGTACCACATCAACGCCGACGTCTCCTTCGCCCTGGCGAAGTACGTGCGAGCCACCGGCGACGAGGAGTTCCTCGCCCGCGAGGGGGTCGACATCGCCGTCGACACGGCGCGTCTGTGGTCGACGCTCGGATTCTGGCGCTCCAGCGACGACGCCCCGGACGGCGAGCACGACTCGTTCCACATCCACGGCGTCACCGGGCCCGACGAGTACACCACCGTCGTGAACGACAACCTCTTCACCAACGTCATGGCGCGCTTCAACCTGCGCTTCGCGGCGCGCACCGTGCGCGACCTCGCCGAGAACGACCCCGACGCGTACGCCAAGATGGCCGACCGCATGAACCTCGACCCCTCCGAGCCGGAGCGGTGGGACCGGGCGGCCGAGGCGATGCACATCCCCTTCAGCGAGGCCCTCGGCATCCATCCCCAGGACGCCGTGTTCCTCGAGCGCGAGATCTGGGACCTCGAGAACACCCCGCCCGACCAGCGCCCGCTGCTGCTGCACTTCCACCCGCTGGTGATCTACCGGTACCAGGTGCTCAAGCAGGCCGACGTCGTGCTCGCCCTGTTCCTGCAGGGAAACCACTTCACGGATGCCGAGAAGCTCGCCGACTTCGAGTACTACGACCCGCTGACCACGGGCGACTCGACGCTGTCGGCGGTCGTGCAGTCGATCCTGGCGGCGGAGGTGGGATACCAGGACCTCGCCCTGGAGTACTTCCGTCAGGCCGCGTTCGTCGACCTCGGAGACCTGCATCACAACGCCTCCGACGGGGTGCACGTCGCCTCGGCCGGTGGCGTGTGGACGGCCCTCGTCAGCGGCTTCGGCGGCATGCGCGACCACTTCGGTCTGCTCACCTTCGACCCGCGTCTGCCCGCGGACTGGCCCGAACTGTCGTACGTGCTGCACTGGCACGGCACGCGCCTCGACATCACCGTGACCGCGACCGCGCTGACCCTGCGCGCCAGGGGAGAGGGCGGTCCTGTCTCCTTCGCCGTGCGCGGCGTGGACTACACCGTCGCGCCGGGAGAGACGGTGCGTGTGGCGCTGCACGGCCAGGGACCGGTGCGTCCCGGCCGGCCGTCGATCCGTCAGCTCGAGGGCTCCGTCCGCGAGGACGGCACGCTGCTGTCGGCATCAGTGCCGATCGTCACGACGGCGATCCCGCTCGTGAGCGACGACGACGCCCCCGTGGCCGTGGGCCTCGACGGCGGCTTCTGACTCCCGCGGACGCGGCGGCACCCTCCGGGGTGTCGCCGCGTTCGGCGTTTTCGGGGGTGGGTGCGCGGTGGGGCGCGGGGCGGTGGTGCGGTGCGGCGGGGGCGCGGGCGGTGGGGCTGCGGTGGCGCGTGGGGGGAGGGGAATCGGTGGGGGGAGGGTGCGTTGGGGGTGTGGTGTCCTCCCGTGGCGGATTGTCCTCCCGTGAGGGTGGGCGGGGGTTGGTGCTCGGGGCGGGGCGGTGGCTCGCACACGCGGGTGGGCGGGCGGCTCGCGTGGGCGGGCGGGCGTGGTCTGTGACGCGTGGGGGGAGGGGAATCGGTGGGGGGAGGGTGCGTCGGGGGTGTGGCGTCCTCCCGTGGCGGATTCTCCTCCCGTGAGGGTGGGCGGGGGTCGGCGATCGGGGCGAGCGGAGGCGATGTCGGAGGGACGCCGTAGGCTGTTCGGGTGACGACAGCCCTGTACCGCCGATACCGCCCCGAGGCGTTCGGCGAGATGATCGGGCAGTCGCAGGTGACCGAGCCGTTGATGACCGCGCTGCGCAGCGACCGCGTGGGCCACGCCTACCTGTTCTCCGGTCCGCGCGGCTGCGGTAAGACCACCTCGGCGCGCATCCTCGCGCGCTGCCTCAACTGCGCGGCCGGCCCCACCGACACCCCGTGCGGCGTTTGCGACAGCTGCGTCGAGCTCGGTCGTGGCGGCGGCGGTTCGCTCGACGTGGTCGAGATCGACGCCGCCAGCCACAACGGTGTCGACGACGCGCGCGACCTGCGCGAGCGCGCCATCTTCGCCCCGGCCCGCGATCGCTTCAAGATCTTCATCCTCGACGAGGCGCACATGGTCACGCAGCAGGGGTTCAACGCCCTGCTCAAGCTCGTCGAAGAGCCGCCCGCGCACGTGAAGTTCATCTTCGCCACCACCGAGCCCGAGAAGGTGCTCGGCACGATCCGCTCGCGCACGCACCATTACCCGTTCCGACTCGTCCCGCCCGCGGCCATGCTCGAATACGTGCAAGAGCTCTGCGAGAGCGAAGGAGTGGGGGTCGAGGCCGGTGTATTGCCGCTCGTGGTGCGCGCCGGCGGCGGGTCGCCGCGCGACACCCTCTCGCTGCTCGACCAGCTGATCGCCGGCTCCGACGCCGACGGTGCAGGACATGTGCTCGTCCGGTACGAACGCGCGGTCGCCCTGCTCGGCTACACGCATTCGGAGCTGCTCGACGAGGTCGTCGACGCCTTCGCCGCGAACGACGGCGGGGGAGCCTTCGCCGCCGTCGATCGGGTCGTGCAGACCGGTCAAGACCCCCGTCGCTTCGTCGACGACCTGCTCGAACGACTGCGCGATCTCATCGTGGTCGCGGCGACCGGTGCCGGAGCGTCCGCGGTTCTGCGCGGGGTCCCCGACGACGAGCTCGAGCGCATGGCTCGACAGGCGACGGCGTTCGGTACCGCGCGCCTGTCGCGGACCGCCGACCTGGTCGTCGCCGCGCTCGACGAGATGACCGGCGCCACCTCGCCCCGACTGCAGCTTGAGCTGCTCGTGGCCCGGGTGCTCACCCACGCGGGTGTCGCGCACGGCACCTCGCCCGCCACCGCGCACGAGCTCGATGTCTCGCGTGGTGCCGACCCGGTCGTCGCACCCGCGACGGGTCGACCGGCCTCGCCCGCCGCCGACATCGCGGTCCCCGCGGCCGCTGCCCCGGCACGCACCCCGTCGGTCGCGTCTCCCGGGGCGCCGCGCATCGCCTCGCCGGGGGGCTCGCCGAGTGCGGCTCCACCGGCCGTGGCGTCGCCCGCTGCGGCATCTCCGGCCGTCGCGTCTTCGGCTGTGGCGTCTCCCGGATCGCCGCGCATCGCCTCGCCCGGCAGAGGGCCGGCCGTGGCCGCGCCGGTCGCCGCTCCGGGCGCGATCGCCGAGCCCGGGCGCACCCCGTCCGCCGTCGCATCACCCGCCGGTCCGTCGCCGGCCGTGGCTTCCCCCGGCCGCGGTCCCGTCGGCTCTTCGGCCGCCGCCCCGCAGACCCGCCCCGCGGCCCCGCAGACCGGGTTCGGTGCCCCGTCCGACGACGACGCGCCCCCGCCCTTCACCGACGACGACGCACCGCCCCCGTTCGACGACGGCGAGCCGATGCCCGCCGACCCGGGCCCCGCCGCACCGCGCCGCCCGAGCACAGCCGGTACCCCGGCTTCGATCCCGGCCGACGAGGCGCACCCGTTCGACACGGCCCCGACTCCCGGATCGGCGTCGGCGGACGATACCGACGCGACTCCCGAGCCGACCCCGGCGGCTACCGCAGCCCCGGCGGCCCCGGCTCCGGACGCAGCGCCGGCTCCGACCTCCCCGGTTCCGGACGCGACCCCGGCTCCGGCTTCCCCGGTTCCCGACGCGACCCCGGCCTCCGCTTCCCCGGCCGCCGACGGCGCGGCGGAGAACGCAGCGCCGGCTCCGGCATCCCCCGTTCCGGACGCGGCCCCGGCCGCCGACACCGCGACCCCGGACGCGACCGCGGCCTCGGCCCCGGTCACCGACACCGCGGCGCCGGACACCGACACCTCGCCCCTCGAGCCCACCGCCGCCACGCCGCCCGTCACGCCCGTCGGGCCCATCGAGCTCGCCCACGTCCGCGACGCGTGGCCCGAGATCCTCGGCCAGCTCGAGGTCGCGAGCCGATCGTCGTGGCTCGTCGTCTCGACGTCGTCGGTGGTGGCGTTCGACGACGACGTGCTCACCCTCGCCTTCCGCACCGCGCCCGATCTGTCGGCGTTCAAGACCCGCACGCCCGAGGGCGGGCCGAGCGAAGACCTCCGCCACGCGATCCAGGCGGTGCTCGGCGTCCGCGTCAAATACCTCGCACGCCTCGAGGGCGACGCCGGCCCGGGAGGCTCCGGGGGTGCGGGGCGCGGCCCCTCCGGCCCCTCCGGCCCCTCCGGCCCCTCCGGTCCCGCGACGTCCCCCGGCCCCTCGGGCGCCGACGCAGCGCGCGGCGCCGGTGGGCCGGCATCCGGGAGCCGTTCGTCGGCGCCGTACGCGTCGAGCGTGACCGAGTGGGCCGTCGCGCCCATTCCCTCCTCCGACGGCGCAACGGCGCCCGGAGCCGGACGCGCGCCCGTCACGACGGCGCTCGCGGTCGACGACGAGCCCGACGACGTGCCGCCGTCCGACGCACCCACTGCGCCTCGCGAGGGGGCCGTGCTGCCCCCGCGCGAGGTCGTGCCCTCGGTCCCCGCGCCCGACGAGGTCGACGACGACGACGTCATCCCACCCGTCGACGACGCCGACGCGCCCCTGCCTCCCGTCGTCGTGCCGCGCATGGCGCCGCTGAGCGGCGGTGTGCAGCGCTACGGCGAGGCGGTCGTGCGACAGATGCTCGGTGCCACCTACGTGCGTGACGAACCCTACGAGCCCCCGACGAGGTTCACCTGATGTACGACGGAATCGTCCAAGACCTCATCGACGAGTTCGGTCGCCTCCCGGGCATCGGACCGAAATCGGCGCAGCGCATCGCGTTCCACATCCTGCAGTCGCCCACCTTCGACGTGTCGCGTCTGTCGACCCTGCTCGGCGAGATCCGCGAGAAGGTGAAGTTCTGCGAGATCTGCGGCAACGTGTCCGAGCAGGAGCGCTGCTCGATCTGCCGCGACCCGCGCCGCAACGCGACCCTCATCTGCGTGGTCGAAGACGCCAAGGACGTGGCGGCGATCGAGCGCACGCGGGAGTTCCGCGGCCTCTACCACGTGCTCGGCGGCGCGATCAGCCCCATCGCCGGCATCGGCCCCGACGACCTGCGCATCACCTCGCTCATGCAGCGGCTCGCCGACGGCACGGTGCAGGAGGTCATCCTCGCCACCAACCCCAACCTCGAGGGTGAGGCGACGGCCACCTACCTCAGCCGGCTGCTGCACACCCTCGAGATCCGCGTCACCCGGCTGGCATCCGGTCTCCCGGTCGGCGGAGACCTCGAGTACGCCGACGAAGTGACCCTCGGCCGCGCCTTCGAGGGCCGCCGCACCCTCTGACCCGACCGGCGCGAGCCGGCGCGGAAAGCGTTGCGGGCTGGTGAACCGCGCGTTCACCCCTTGCTCCCGCCGCGGTCACCCGCAGGCGCGACCTTCGTCACTGCGGAACAGTGCCGGTCGACTCGAACCCCCGGTGCGCAGGTCCGTCAGACAGGGGCCTTCCGTGAGCGAGATGCTCTCCGACACGCGCGCGCGCCGCGGCCGCGTGATCTTCGACACCTTCCGCTCGGCACGCGACCCGCGCTTGAGCGCGTGGCTGCTGTTCCGTTCGGCACTCGTCCCCGAGCTGGAGGGGACGCAGATCGCTTCGTCCGGAGGGCGAACGACGGCCGCGCCTCTCGGCGTGTACGGCGTGTGGCGGCTGCTGGCCACCAACAACCGGGAGCTCGCCCGATGCGCGCTCGTCTATGTTTCGCCGGGGGCAGCGCTCGACGCGGTGCGTCTCGAGCAGGGTCGGGTCCTCGACATGGCGGTGACCACCGTGCGCGGTCCGCGTGCGACCACTCATGGGTGGGTCATCCGGCGCGGTGACCGTCCCGTCGTCACCGCAGCACGCTGGTACGAGTCCGCGGGCGAGGCCGCTGCGGCGGCGCGAGCGGCCACCGTCGTGCTGGCGACGGCCGACATCGCCGGCAGCGTCAGCATCGGCACCGCTTCGGGGCGGCGCTCCACCATCGCGGCACGCCCGCAATGACCGGGCAGGTCCGTGACTGACCGCCGGTCGCTTCCGCGTGCGAACCCGCGCGAGGAGAGACCGGCCTCTCCGCCGTCGCCGGCCTCACCATCACCGTCGGAGGGACCGTCTTCCCCCGATCCGTCGCCCCTCCACGGCCTGATCGCCGGGCGGTTCCGCTTGGGAGGTCTGCTCGGATCGGGGGGTACGGCGTCGGTGTTCTCGGCCGACGACACCGTGACGGGGCGCTCGGTCGCGGTGAAGCTCCTGCATCCGCACCTGTCCGGTAGTGAGGCGCTGCGTCGCGCCTTCCTCGACGAGGCCCGCCGCACGGCGTCGATCTCCCATCCCGGCATCGTGTCGATCGTCGATGTCGGCACGTTCGACGACGAGGGCGTCCCCATCGCGTGGATCGCCCAGGAGCTGGTTCCCGGCCGCACACTGGCCGATCACGTCCGTGCCGAGGGCGCCCTGCCCGTAGCCGATGCCGTCGCGGTGGCCGACAGCGTGCTGGCCGCCCTCGAGGCGGTCCACTCGACGGGGTGGGTGCATCGCGATGTGTCGCCCGCGAACGTGCTCGTCCACGTCGATGACGCGGGCATGCGCGCCACCTTGCTCGATTTCGGCTTGGCCGACGCCGCCGGCGAGACCACCCGCGGCGATGACGTCTTGCGCAGCTCGGCGCCGGGCGCCGACGCCGGCGTCGTGGGGAACGCGCACTTCGCCTCACCCGAGCAGCTGCGGGGGGAACCGGTCGATCGCCGAGGCGACCTGTACCAGGCGGGCGGTCTGCTCTTCTTCGCGCTCACCGGTCGCCGTCCGTTCGAGGGGGCGGACAGGGCGGCCGTCGTGCGCGCCCACCTCCACGCCCCACCACCGGTGCCGTCGGTTTGCGCGCGACGCATCCCGCCCGAACTCGACCGCGTGGTCGTCCGGGCGATGCTCAAAGCGCCCGGGGATCGATACGCGGATGCCGCCGAGATGCGCCGTGAGATCGCCGCGGCCGCGCCCTCCCGCGTACCGGCCGGGGGAGCGACTCGTGTTCTCGCACCGCAGGTCCCGACGACGGCGCCTCCCGATCCGCTGCCGGCGGTCGATCGAGCTCCCGCCCGTCCGGTCCGCGGGCGAGAGGGGAGCGGCTGGGGCGCCGCCGCCGCCATTCTCGTGGTCCTCGCCGCCGCGGCCGCAGCGATCCCTCTGATCGCCGGAGTCGGTCGACCGTCGCCTCAGCCCGTGGCCTCCGTCGTCACGGCCCCCGCTTCGGCCGCCCCGACCGCGACCGCGGCCCCCGCGTCGACAGCGTCGGCGTCCGCGGCCCTCGTCGCGGTCCCACCGCTGGGCACACTCGAGGAAGTGCGTGCCGGTCTCGCCCGCGCGGGCCTCCTCCTCGACCCCGTCACCGAGCGTGAGGGGCCCCAGGCGGCCGGCACGGTGATCGAGATGCAGCCGGCGCCGGGCAGCTCCGTGCCCCGGGGGTCGGCGGTGCGAGTGGTGGTGGCATCCGGGATGAACCGCGTGCCGCCGATCGATGGGCTCGACGCGACGGCGGCCGCGGAGGCGGTCCGGGCGTCGGGCTTCGTACCGGTCACCGAGGTCGTCGCCTCCGACCGGAGCTCCGGGTCGGTGGTGGCTCTCGATCCCGGCGGCGACACCCCGCTCATGCTCGGCTCGACGGTACGTCTGCTGCTCTCCGCCGGTCCGCGGCAGGCGTTGCCGATACCAACCGCGCCGTCCGTGACGCCCGCGACACCGACGGCGACGCCCACCCCTTCGGTGGCGGCGACTCCGCTGCGATGACCTCAACTTCTCTCGTTCACCTACCGGCCAGTCGGCGTGGCTGGGCGGGCTCGGCGGCGTTCACGGCTCGCTCTTAGCGTCACCTGTGCCGGCGACCCGAGCCGGCGACTCAGCGAAGCGACGACGTCGCGTCAGCGGTCCACGGACCGCCGTCCCGCGCCGATTCCGTCCCACGCGGATCCGCGCCTCTCGGGGTGGACGGGAAACGACGCGGCCGACGGAGGGTGCATGACGGACACAGCGACGGAGGTTCTTCCTCCGGCGGCGACCACGGCGACACCGCGCCCGCGCTCGTTGAAGAGCGCCCCGGTGGTGGCCGACCGCGTCTTCCGGCTCGTGTCGTACGCGGCGGGCGGGGTGACCGTGGCGATCATGCTCGCGGTGGGGCTCTTCCTGACGGCCCGTGCCGGCGACGCGCTCGCCGTGGCGGGTCCGTCGTTCCTCACGACGCAGGAGTGGTCCCCCGAGACGCAGTCGTTCGGTGTGGCCGCGGTGCTGTTCGGCACCGTCACGATCGCCGTCATCGCGATGTCGATCTCGGTGCCGCTGGCTTTGGGAACGTCGCTGCTGATCAGCGAGATCGTTCCGCCGAAGCTCAAGGGGCTGCTCATCACGCTCGTCGACCTCATGGCCGCCGTGCCGAGCGTCGTGTTCGGGCTGTGGGGCGTGTTCTTCCTGCAGTCCAACGTCATCCCGGTCGCCGAGTGGATCTCGGTCTACTTCGGCTGGATCCCCGTGTTCCGGGTGTCCGACGAGACGGGACAGACGCTCACCGACGCGGGTGCCTTCACATCGTCCGCCTTCATCGCCGGCATCGTCGTCGCGCTCATGGTCGTGCCGACCCAGACCTCCGTCATGCGCGAAGCGTTCTCGCAGGCGCCCCTGGGCGAACGCGAGGGCGCCCTCGCGCTCGGCTCCACACGGTGGGGCATGATCCGGGCGGTCGTCCTGCCCTTCGGACGCGGTGGCATCATCGGCGGCACCATGCTCGGCCTCGGCCGTGCGCTCGGCGAGACCATCGCGGTGGTCATGATCATCTCGCCGATCTTCACGATCAACCCGCAGGTGCTCAAGACGGGCACCAATTCGGTTTCGGCGCTCATCGCGCTGCGTTACGGAGAGGCGAGCCAGTTCGGCCTGTCGGCTCTCATGGCAGCGGGGCTCGTGCTGTTCATCATCACGCTGATCGTCAACTTCACCGCCTCGACGATCGTCGCCCGCAGTCGGTCGGGAGCGGAGAGCAACTGATGTCGGTCCTCACGATGGACACCCCGTCCCAGGCCGACGGGACCCCGGTTCCTCGCTCCCGCACCGTTCTCCCGGCGCGTACCGGTCGGGTCGGCGAACGCCGTGACCTGCGCTCCGTCCCGTTCGGAGACGCGTTCAATCTGGTCGGCAGCATCGCCGCGGGTATCGCCCTGGCGACCCTGCTGTTCGGGTGGTTGACGCCGATGACGGGCGTCGTCGGCTGGGTCGTGGTGTCGTTTCTCGGGTTCCTCACGATCTACGCGGTTCTGTCATCGCTGCGTGCGGACCGCCTCGCCGTCAGCGAGCGCATCATGACGGCGCTGTTCTATTCGGCAGGGCTCCTGCTGCTGAGCGCTCTGGCCTTCGTGGTGTTCTTCACGCTCGTTCGTGGCTCGTCGGCGTTGTTGCACCTGAACTTCTTCACCGAGACGATGAAGCTCGCCGGCCCCCTCGACCCGCTGACCATGGGCGGCATCACCCACGCCATCGTCGGGACGCTCATCCAGATCAGCATCGCCTTGGCGATCACGATCCCGCTCGGGGTCACCACCGCGGTGTTCATGAATGAGATCGGCGGTCCGTTCGCTCGGTTCGTCCGGACGATCTCGGATGCCATGACCGCGCTGCCCTCGATCGTCGCGGGGCTGTTCGTCTACGCCGCCGTGGTGACACTCATCACGAACCAGCGCTCCGGGTTCGCGGCATCCCTCGCCATCAGCGTCATGATGCTCCCCATCATCATCCGCGCCTCCGACGTGGTGCTGCGTCTGGTGCCGAACAACCTTCGGGAGGCCTCGTACGCCCTCGGTACGAGCCGGTGGCGCACCGTGTGGAGCGTCGTGCTGCCCACCTCGCGCTCGGGACTGGTCACCGCCGTGATCCTCGGGACGGCGCGAGGGATCGGTGAGACCTCGCCGGTGCTGCTCACCTCCGGCGTGACCGCCGAGATGAACCTCAACCCCTTCTCGGGGCCGATGATCTCGCTGCCGCTGCAGGTGTTCGACTTCGTCAAGTCGCCCGAGCCGAACATGATCGCGCGCGGCTTCGGCGCCGCGGCGACGCTCGTGCTCCTCGTGCTGACGCTGTTCGTCGTCGCCCGTCTCATCGGCGGCCGCGGACCGGGACAGCTCTCGGACCGTCAGCGTCGTGCGGCGGCTGCCGCCTCTGCGCGCGATGTCCGTCGGATGAGCGGGGAAGGGCCCGCCGGCCCCGGCCGGAGAGCCGAGAGCCGTCGTCGTCCTCCTCAGGGCCGCCCGCCCGCCGACCTCGCTTGGCGTCTCGTCCAGCGCGCCCACGACCGCCGTTCGTCATCGACCCCGTCGACTCCCGCCGCCCAGGAGAACCCCTCGTGAACGTCCCCCTCCGCCTCGTCCGCCTCGTCGCTATGCTCGCCGCCGCCGCGCTCGTCGCCCTGATGCCGGTGCCGGCGCAGGCCGCCGACGGCTACCCGCCGATCTCGGGCTCGGGATCGACCTGGTCGCAGAACGCCCTCGACCAGTGGCGCAAGAACGTCGCGTCGAACATGACCGTCAATTTCTCCGGCACGGGCTCGTCGGCGGGCCGGACCGATTTCATCAATCAGACCGTCGACTTCGCGGTCAGTGAGATCCCCTTCCAGGACAAGCCCGAAGACGGGTCGCCTCCGGAGAAGCCGCCGGTGTCGTTCTCGTACATGCCGATCGTCGCCGGAGGCACGTCTCTCATGTACAACCTCAAGATCGGCGGCAAGCGCGTCACCAACCTCCGTCTCTCGGGGGAGGTGATCGCCAAGATCTTCACGGGCCAGATCTCCAAGTGGAACGACGCGGCGATCGCGAAGGAGAACCCCGCGCTCTCGATGCCGGATCGGCCGATCACGCCGGTCTACCGTTCGGACGGGTCCGGTACGAGCGCGCAATTCACCAAATGGATGTCGGACCAGTATCCGAGCATCTGGACGCAGGGCATGCGGTCGCAGTTCCCCGCCGCCAACGCGACCTTCAAGGGGCAGAGCGGCTCGCTCGGCGTCGCCGGCTACGTGAGCCAGAACTACGGCGAGGGGGCGATCACCTACGTCGAGTACTCCTACGCGATGAAGTCGGGTTTCCCCGTGGTCAAGGTGCTGAACAAGGCGGGGTATTACGTCGAGCCGACGTACCAGTCGGTCGCCGTCGCCCTGATGTCGGCGACGATCAACCCCGATCTGACCCAGAACCTGGGCGGTGTGTACAACAGCACCGACCCGCGGTCGTATCCGATGTCGAGTTACTCGTACATGATCGTGCCGACCCAGCCGACCAAGGTGTTCACCGCCGAGAAGGGCAAGACGCTCTCCGCGTTCGGGTCCTACATGCTCTGCGTCGGTCAGCAGCAGGCGTCCTCGCTCGGCTACTCGCCGCTGCCGATGAACCTCGTCGCGGAGGGCTTCCGGGTGCTCGCCAGCCTCCCCGGGACGACGGTCAGCGCCGACGGGTGGAACCAGTGCGACAACCCCAACGCCGACAACAAGCTCGCGGCATCCGCCCCGCAGCCTGCCGAGTGCGACAAACAGGGCGACAAGCAGTGCACCAGCGGCACCGGTGGCGCGCAGCAGGACACCCCCGCCACCGGGGCCGGCGGCGGGGGGAGCGCGACCAAGGGGGGATCGACCGCGGGCGCCTCGACCGAGAGCGGGGCGGTCGCTCCCGCGGTGGCAGCGGAAGCGGCGGTCACGGATACCGGCGATACCGAGGGCCTGGCCGCGGCCGGTGCCAACGCTGCCGTGTCGTCTCCCTTCACCCTTCCGGAAGACGGGTGGGGTACGCCTCAGTCCATCATGCTCGCCGCCGGACTCCTGCTGATCGCCGCGATCCTCGTCCCCCCGCTCGTGATGCGGCGCCCGCGATCCGATCCGCGTCAGAAATAGCCTCTCTACCGGGGCTTTTCTTCAGCCGGCGGACGTTCGCACCTTCGCAGCGCCGCGGCGGCGTCTCGTTACCACCGCGTTCATCCCGCAGACACACCGCTGCCCTTGGCTTCTCCTGAGGGCGCTCCCGAACGCCCCTCGACCCGAAGGACATCCCGTGCCCGATACCCGCGCGCGCACCGCCTCTGCCGTGCCGTCCCTCACGTCACCGCGCCGTGACCGACGACGTGCCCGCCGATCCCATGGCGACGTCGCGCGCGGCTGGTTGTCGTCGGTTGCCGTGGGCGTCCTCGCGGGAGCGATGATCTTCGTTCTCACCGGGGGCACGGGAACCCTCGCGGGGGTGGCCCCGGCGTCCGCCGATGACTCGTCGGCCGTCACCGTCGCGGCCAGGGACCAGGACACCGACATCGCCAACGCGCCGTTTCCCGATCTGAAGGTCACCGTCTCGCAGACCCGCGGGCTCGAGGCGCAGGGAATCGTCGTCTCGTGGACGGGGGGCAAATCCTCGACCGTGCCGAATCAGCAGATCGGCGGGGCGAATTTCCTCCAGGTCTTCCAATGCTGGGGAGACGAGCCGGGCGACGAACCCCGGCCCGACCGCACGACCTGCCAGTACGGTCTGGCCGGCGTCCCCGGGTCCGGCCGTGACGCGGTCCGGTTCGACGCCGCATCGGTCGCAGCGCCCGATGCCGAGTACACGGTCACGGGCGACGGCTTCTCGTCGCCGACGTCGACGGCCATCCCGTTCCGGTCTTTCAGCGGTAAGACCGTCGCGAGCATCGTCGAGAGCAAGTACAACTACCAGACCGACTCCAGCGGGACGAGGGCGAAGCCCGACGTCAACTCGAACGAATTCTTCACCCGCTACACGACGAACATGATCCCGTGGGCGGGCTCGGGAGGAGACGGCTCCGGCTCGGTCAAGTTCGAGGTGCAGACCGCCCTGCAGTCTCAGGGACTCGGCTGCGGAGCGCCCGTCGAGGGAGCCGATGGCGCGGTGACGGGCAAGAGCTGCTGGCTCGTCGTCCTCCCGCGGGGCGAGCGCGACTCGGGTGCGCCTTTCATCACGCAGTCCGGTCTGTTCTGGGATGCCTGGAAGCATCGGGTCGCGATCAAGCTCGACTTCAACACCCTCGGGTTGAGCTGCCCGCTCGGTGCCGCCGAGCGTCAGCTCGCGGGCAGCGAGCTCATCGCGCGCGCGGTCGCCTCCTGGCGGCCCGCCGTGTGTGCGCAGGCCGGGGGCGGGGTGTACACGGCGATCACGAGCGCTGAGTCCGACGCCGTGGCAGCCGCCGCCGGCACCGCGGCCGCGCCGCTCGCTCTCACCTCGCGCGCGCTGCAGAGCGAACCCGGGCAGGATCCCCTGGCATACGCCCCCATCGGTGTCACGGGCGCGGCGATCTCGTTCGCGATCGACCGCAACCCCCGTCCGAGTGACGCCTCGGTGCCCACCGATGCCGCGCAGCGCTCCGGGCTGCCGTTCACTCAGCTCAAGCTCACACCGCGACTGGTCGCGAAACTCCTGACCAACTCGTACCTCGACTCCCTGCCCACGTTCGCCGACCGCAGTCACCTCGGCACCTTCACCGACACCGGAAAACGCACCGACTCGGGCGAGGTGGTCATGAAGGCGAGTTTCAACCCGCGCAACCTCACCACCGACCCCGACTTCCTCGCGGTGAACGACCCGGAGTGGAAGTACCAGGCGCTCTCGGCCGCGTCGCTCGCGGACGCCCTCGTCCCGCAGGGGCGATCGGATGCCGCGTGGGCGATCTGGCAGTACGTGCAGGGTGACAAGGACGCACGGGAGTTCCTCGCCGGAACCCCCGATCCCTGGGGAATGAAGGTCAATCCGTGGAGTGCGACGACCGACCGCGCGAACATGTCGGGCACGGCGACGACCCTTCCACGCGAGGACTTTCCGAAGGCCGACCCCGTCGAGCAGGCCGCGACGAAGTCCGCCGGCCCGGTCAATCTGGTCACGTGGCGGCCGTACGTGAACGATCTCGAGACGGGGGCGTACGACACCCTGCGCGGTGACGGACTGACGCTCGGCGACTGGGATCCGAACAGCATCCCTCCGAAATTCGGCAAAGCCGACCGCAACCTCCCCGGGCGTCAAACGGTGTTGGCCGTCACCGACACGGCATCCGCCGCCCGGTATCAGGTGGTCACCGCGGCGCTGCGCAACCCCGCGGGAGAGTTCGTGACGGCGACGCCCGACTCCATGGCCGCGGCCGCCGCCGCCATGACCGCCGACCCCCGCCAGCCGCAGGTGTACGGCTTCGACCCGGCGTCGGCGCAGGCCTCGGCCGCTCGGAGCGCGTATCCCCTCACGATGCCGGTCTACGCGGCAGCGAACCCGGCCATGGCCGACGCCGACCTGCGCGCCGGATACGCCGCGTTCATCCGCTACGCCGCAACGACCGGTCAGAACCCGGGGACGGCGGTCGGCCAGCTCCCGCCGGGGTACGTCCCGCTCCCTCAGGGGTGGAGCGCCCAGGCGCTCGCCGCGGCGACCACGATCGCGGCCGGCGTACCCGCCGCCGCATCGGGCGACGCGGGCGCGGCCGTCGAGGGTGTGCCGTTCCCCGCTGCATCCTCCGCCGCGGCATCCCCGACCGAGACCACGGCATCCGCTGACGCGGCGACACCGCAGCCGACGGCCAGCGGGTCTCCCGCGCGTGCCCTGAACGGTCCCGCCACCGCCGACGACCCCGACCTCGGCGGTCTGCCGGCTGCCCTCCCGGCCAGCCTGCTCGGCGGCATCGCGAGCGGTCTGTGCGTTCCGCTCTTCGGCCGCCTGCGTCGCCGACTCTGAACTTCTCCTCCGACAACTGAACATTCCTGACATCACTGCACTGCCTAAGAAAGGTCATTGAGTTGAAGCTCAAGAAGCTGGTCGCCATGGGTGCGGCCTGCGGTATCGCGATCGCCGGTTTCAGCATCGCCACGTCGGCGTCGGCCGAGCCGGTCTCGAACAGCTACGCGCTGGTCGGCTCCGACACCCTGCAGGACTCCGTCAACGCCATCACGAACGGCACCAAGCTGACGGGCACGCTCGTGCGCGTCACGTCGAACAACAAGACGCTCGGCAACTTCGACGCGTTCGGTTCGACGGCCATCCAGACCAAGCAGGGCGGTGCGTTCTTCGGTCGCCCCGCCGGCTCGGGTGCCGGTGTGAACGCGCTGCGCGCCTCGATCACGGGCAACACCTACAGCGGCAACCCCGCTGTTCCGGCCCGCCAGATCCTCGGCCAGGTCGACATCGCCCGTTCCTCCGGCGGCCCGGGCAAGAACGCCGACGGCAACGGTCTCCTCGCGTACGTGCCGTACGCGCGCGACGCCGTCGGCTTCGCCTACAAGAGCAGCGACGCGGCCTGGGCCAGCCTCACCCCGGCGCAGCTGAAGTCCATCTACGAATGCACCACGACGACGGTGGGCAGCACGCCGGTGAAGCCGCGTCTGCCCCAGAACGGTTCGGGCACGCGCACCTTCTTCCTCGGCGCGATCGGTAACCCGACCCTCGGCTCGTGCGTCACCGATGCGAACGGCACCACGCCCGAGAACGACGCGTCGGTGCTCGGCACCAACGACCTCATCCCGTTCAGCGCCGCCAGCTGGATCGCGCAGGCCAACGGCGCCACCGGGGTCGACACCACCGCGAACTCGGGCGCGAGCTTCGGCTCGGCCGTCTCGGGCCAGGTCGCCTTCACGGGCACGGCGCCCTCGCTCGTCCCCAACGCCGACTACTACAAGGACGCAACCTTCGGTCGCGACACCTACCTCGTCGTCGAGTACGCCCGCATCGTGTCCTCCGACGCCAAGTACGACGCCGGTCTGGCGAACCTCGTCAACCCGACCGTCACCAACAGCCTCACGAGCTTCGGCTCGCTGAGCAGCTCCGTGGGTGCGGTGAAGAAGAAGTTCGGCTTCCTCGCTCCGTCGACCACCTCCATCCAGCGCGCTTTCGCGGCTCTCTGATCGACCGATTCGGACAAGGACCCATTCCCATGAACATCAAGAAGTTCGGGAGCATCGTCGCGGCGGCGACCGCGCTCTCGCTCCTCGCGGGCGGCTTCACGGCAACCGCTGCGAACGCCGCCAGCGGTGCTCCGCAGTTCTTCCTCCTCGACGGTGGCGACGGCCACCTCCTCGCTGACGGCACGACGCTCAACTGGGACTCCCAGGTGCTCGCGAGCCCCGGCGTCCAGGTCGCCGACCTCGACAAGCCGTTCGCCGGCAGCTCCGACGCGACCGGCGCCGCGTACTTCATCACGACGCCCGGTCAGGAGACCTCTCTCTCGACGTGGACCGCGTCCAGCGACGGCGCCCTCACCGGTAGCGGCACCGACATCGTCTCGCCGAACCTGACGCTCTCGGGCTTCCTCTTCGGCAACTGGGCCGCAATCAAGGCTCAGGGCGGCGACTACAGCCTCGGCTTCGCGTGGACCAAGAACAACGGTCTCACCCTCGCGGACGCCGGCGTGAAGTTCGTCAGCATCCACGTCAACGCGGGCGGCACCTGGACCTTCGCCAACCAGGCGCAGGCCCAGGCGACGGCTCCGTCGATCACGACGTCGGCGTTCAACCCGATGACCGTGGGCGCTGCGTTCTCGCAGACGCTCACCGCGAGCGGCTCGTCGCCGCTGACCTGGTCGGTGGCTTCCGGCGCGCTCCCCGCGGGCGTCGGCCTCGATGCCTCGACCGGTGTCGTCTCGGGCACCCCGAGCGGCGCGGGCGACTTCAGCGTCACGGTCCGGGCCACCAACTCGGCGGGTTCGAACGACAAGGCCTTCACCGGCACCGTCGCGAAGACCGTTCCGACGCAGCCGACCGGTTCGGATGCCAAGAAGGTCACGATCACCGATCCGGCCGCCGGCGCCGCGTCGATCATCGTCCCCGCCGGCATGGCCAACGCCGGCAAGACGCTGCAGGCGTGGGGCTGGTCCGACCCGACCAACCTGGGTCAGGTCACCACCGACGGCAGCGGCAACGCGACGGTCGACATCTCTTCGCTGCCCTCCGGCACTCACACCGTCGCGCTGACGCAGCCCGGCGACGCGTCCCTGTCGGTGCTCGCGTGGGGCACGTTCACCAAGACGGCGACGGCGGGCGAGCCCGCCAACGACACCGTCGACCTCAAGGCCGCGGTCACCGCGAGCGATCTCTGGTCGCTCAACGCCGACAAGACGCAGGTCGACTTCGGTGCGGTGGCCCGCAACCAGAGCGCGACCAAGCCGCTCGGCAAGGTGACCGTGGTCGACGACCGTCAGGTGCTCAAGGGCTGGAACCTCACGGCCGGGTGGACGTCGTTCAAGAACGGCTCGGGCGACGAGATCCCGACCACCGCGCTCGCCGTGACGCCCAAGGCCTACAGCGGATACACCCTCATCGACGGTGTCTCGCTCGGCACGGGCACGACGCTCGCGAAGAGCGGACCGGTCTCGACGCTCGCCACCGGCGCGCTGTTCGACGCCGACCTCACCTTCACGGCTCCCAAGGACGCCCGGACCGGTGAGTACCACTCGACGCTGACCGTCACGCTGACGTCGAAGTAACACCCCTCCACGCCCGTGTGGGGAGGCCGTCCCGGTCTTCCCACACGGTGCGTCCGGCGGCGGGCCGGGACATGTCCCGGCTCGCCGCCCATCAGCCCCCGTTCACCTCTGCGACAGACCTCCGTCGCCTCCACCTGCGGAGATAGACCGTGCTCTCCTCGACCTCCCGCCGCCTTTCGTCGTGGGCCGCCATCGCCGTCGCCCTGGTCGCGGCGACCGCCCTGATCGCCCCCGCGTCCCCCGTCGCGGCGGCCGATGAGACCAGCGCCGACGCCGCGACGGTCGGCGTTGCGACGCGCCCCGCAGGAGAGGACGGTCGACCCGACGGTCGGACGCGCTTCACCTACGCCGCCGACCCGGGGCAGAGCGTCACCGACCGCGTGCTGATCGGCAACACCGGGACGCAGCGCCAGGACTTCACCGTCTATGCCACCGACGCCTTCAACGTCGACGACGGCTCCTTCGCCCTGCTCGCCACCGAGGATCAGCCCGCCGCGGTCGGCGCGTGGGTGCGGTTCGAGGACGGGAGCGACCGGATGAGGTTCTCTCTCGAGCCGAACGAGGCTCGTCTGCTGGCGTTCACCGTCGCCGTCCCCGCCGATGCCACGCCGGGCGACCACGTCGGGGGGCTCGTGGCATCCGTCATCGAGGACGGCCAGCAGGTCACGCTCGACCGCCGGGTTGCGACTCCGCTCTACGCGCGTGTGTCGGGCGAGCTGCAGCCGCGTCTGTCGATCACCAGCTACGACGCGTCGTACGCGGGCGATTGGTGGAACCCCTTCGCGGGAGAAGTGCACGTGCACTACACCGTCACCAACGGGGGCAACGTCGCCCTCGCGGGGAACACGACCTCGGGCGTCGGCACCTGGTTCGGTATCCCGACGACCGAGGAACGCGGCGGGAGTATCCCGGTGCTGCTGCCGGGCAGCACCGCAGAATACGATCTGGTGGTCTCGGGCGTCGGGGCATGGCTGGCGCTGTGGCCGCGCACCGTGCTGAACCCGTTCGTCGACTCCCCGGATGCAACGATGCAGACGCCCGTCGCGGCGGTCACTCGCGACACGGTGGTGTTCGCCGTGCCGTGGGTGCTCGTGATCGTGCTGGTCGCCGCAGCGGGACTCGTGGTGCTCCTGCGGTGGCGTCGTCGCCGCGACGAAGCGCGTGCGCTCGAGTGGATCGAGTACATGGAGCGCGCGGGCGCCGACACCTCCGAGCTGGTCGGCGCGGGCCGCGCGGGGCAGCCGTGAGGCGGCGGACCCGGCACGGCTCTGCCCTCATCGTGGTTCTGCTGATCGCCGGTGCGGGAGCGGCCTCGACGGCCACGGCGTCCGCTGACGACGGCACCGGTATCCCCTTCACCGTCACGATCACCGAGGACTCCTCGACCCCCACACCGACGCCCGGCACGTCCGTCTCGGCCGGTACCGTCTTCGCGACGCCCGCCGCGTCCGAGTCGGGCGGGAGCCGGGCGTCCGATGCGGTGCCGGGCGATTCGACGACGGGGGCCGCCACGCCGGGAACCGACGAGGTCGCGGTTTCCCCCGTGCTGTTCGTCGGCGGTGTCGAGGCCGCGGCGATCCCTTCGCTCGATCCGATCGATGGCACGGTCGATGTCTGGCTGACCGTGCGCAACGCCGGTGCGACCCCGATCGACACGACGGCGTCCTTCGCTCTCGAGGGGGCGGTGTTGCACAATCACCTCGACGGGGTGGACGCGGTCGCCGTGGCGGCGCTGCAGCCGGGGGAGTCCCGGGTGGTCAGCGCGCGTCTGCACCATGCGGGGCAGTGGACGCTGCTCACGGCGTCCGCCACGATCGCCCCGCCGGCCGCGCAGGGTGCCGAGGCGCGCGAGGTGACTCGCGACGCTCTCGTCGTGATGTTCCCCTGGCTCGTCATCGTCGGGCTCGTGGTCGTCGTGCTCCTCTTCGTCCTCATCCGCGTCCTGCGCGCCGTCAGTGCCGCCGCGTCGACGCGGGCGGTGACCGCGTGACCCTCTTCGACGATCACCCGCGCGGCGCCACCCCACGTCTGCCGCCGCGACGTCGCCCGCGTCCGCCGGTGCGGTACGCGCCCCTGTCGCCCGTCCAGAATTTTCTCCGCGGGGTGCTCGCGACGGTCGCGATGCTCATGCTGGTGTTCCTGGGCAATCTGCTCCTGGTCGGCCACGTCACCCATCTCGCGGCGCAGCAGCAGTTGCGTGACACCTACCGTGCGCAGCTGGCCGCCGGAACGGCTCCCGTGAGCGAGGGCGACTTCGACGACAAGCTGCTCGCCGACGGAGTGCCCGTCGCGATCCTGTCGATTCCGCAGCTCGGTGTCGAGGAAGTCGTCGTCGAGGGCACGACGGCGGGTGACCTCATGCGCGGTCCCGGACATCTGCGCAGCACCGTGCTGCCGGGACAGGTGGGCACCAGCACGATCATGGGCCGCGCAGCCGCGTTCGGGGGTCCCTTCGCGCGCATTCAATCGTTGCAGCCCGGCGAGACATTCACCGTGCGCACGGGGCAGGGGCAGCACACCTTCGAGGTTCTCGGCGTGCGCTACGCGGGCGATCCGACGATCACCCGCCTGCGGGGCGAGAGCCGCGTGACGCTCGTCACCGCGCGCGGTGCGCCCTATCTGCCCGGGGGAACGGCCTATGTCGACGCCGCCCTGGCCGACACCGGTCAGGACCCGGGGGCACGGCAGACCACGAAGCTGACGCTTCCGCCGCAGGCCACGCCGTTGGCCACCGACATGACCACGGTGTGGGCCCTCGTCTTCGCTCTGCAATTCCTCGTCGCCGCGGAGTTCGCGGCCCTCTGGGCGTATCGCCGCGTCGGGTGGCAGAAGACCTGGATCGTCTTCGCGCCCGTGCTGCTCCTGGCGAGCGTCTTCGTCTCGGACCAGCTCATCCGTTTGCTCCCCAACCTCCTGTGACGCGAAAGCACCCCATGATCGAACACCCCGAATCCCTCTCGACCCGCAGCGCCGCCTCGGGCGAGTCTGCGCCGTCGTCGGCCGACGCCACCGAGGTGCTCAGCGTCCAGACCGCACCGAGCGATCCGTTCATGACCGACGTGGTTGGGCCCGACGAGCTCGCGCGGCTCGAAGAAGCGGTCTTCGCAGAGCCCGCCTCGATCCCTCGTGAGCGCCGCGATCGTCGCGGTGCTCGGACCGACGACGGCCTCGACGACACGGATGCCGCGCGCGCGATGGCGCTCGTCGCGGACGGCTCGCTCGTCCCCGCGCCGCCGACCGAGAAGATGCGGGCGCCACGGTTCTCCTTCCGCGGGCGGCGGAGCGCGTCTCCCGCGGTGTCACCCCTCGGGGCCGCTGCGGCGGCGGAGCACCGCGGCGCCGAGACGCAGGCGGTGCAGACATCGCTCTCGGAGCTCCATGCCCGGTCGATCTCGGCGTGGTTCGGCGACCATCAGGTGCTGCTCGACGTCTCGCTGACGATGCCCGCGGGCCAGGTCACGGCGTTGATCGGCCCCTCCGGCTGCGGCAAGTCGACCTTCCTCCGCATTCTCAACCGCATGCACGAGCTCGTACCGTCGGCATCGCTGGCCGGTGAGGTGCTGCTCGACGGCGACGACGTGTACGACCCGGGGCACCGCCTCATCGACGCCCGCAAGCACATCGGCATGGTCTTCCAGAAGCCCAACCCGTTCCCCTCGATGTCGATCTACGACAACGTCATCGCGGGGCTCAAGCTCACCGGCATCCGGGCCTCGCGCGACCAGAAGGACGAGCTCGTGGAGACGTCTTTGCAGGGGGCGGGGCTCTGGAAGGAGGTGAAGGACCGTCTTCGTGCGCCGGGCGGTGGACTGTCGGGCGGCCAGCAGCAGCGTTTGTGCATCGCCCGTTCGCTCGCGATCAAGCCCAAGGTGCTGCTGATGGATGAGCCGTGTTCGGCCCTGGACCCGACGTCGACCCGAGTGATCGAGGAGACGATGGGCGAGCTGCAGAAGGAGCTGACGATCGTGATCGTCACCCACAACATGCAGCAGGCGCAGCGCGTCTCGCAGCAATGCGCGTTCTTCCTCGCGTCCCAGGGCCAGCCGGGCCACATCGTGGAGCACGGCGACACCGAGGCGATGTTCGACTCGCCCCTCGACCCGCGTACCTACGACTACGTGAACGGGCGTTTCGGGTGATGCTCCGCTTCCTCGCCTCCCTCGTCACGGCGGCCGCCGTGGTCGCGCTGTCGTCGGTGCCCGTCCATGCCGCCGATGCCCTGGCGCCGGTCTCGGGTTCGGGCTCCCCGGGGATGCATACCGCGATCGACCAGTGGCGCACGGACACCGCCTCCGAGCTGTCGGTGTCGTTCTGGGGTTCAGGGTCGGCGGCCGCTCGCCACGACTTCCTCGATCAGACGGTCGATTTCGCGATCAGCGAGCTGCCGTTCCAGGTAGCTCCCGAAGACGGATCGCCCCCCGAGGTGCCGACCGTGTCGTATGCGTACCTGCCCATCGCGGCTCAGGGCATCTCGCTGATGTATCACCTGACCGTCGACGGGAAGCTGCTCTCGGACCTGCGATTGCCGGGGGAGGCGGTGGCGGGCATCTTCGCGGGTCGGATCACGCGGTGGAACGATCCATCCATCCAGGTCGTCAACCCCGCAGTACGGCTACCGGATCGAGCGATCAGACCCGTGTACCGCTCGGATGCATCGGGTACCACGGCGCAGTTCACCCGGTGGATGTCCGACCGCTTTCCCGGCGTGTGGACGGGGGGCGAACGGTCGCTGTTCCCCGCTCCCGGCGCGCCGTTCACGGGACAGAGCGGGTCGCTCGGTGTCGCTTCCTTCGTGAGTCAGTCTTACGGTGAGGGGGCCATCACATACGTCGAGAACGCGTACGCGATGCGCACCGGGTTTCCCGTCGCGAAGGTAGCGAATGCCGCCGGTGCCTTCGTCGCGCCCACCCCCGAAGCCGTCTCGGTCGCTCTGTCGTCCGCATCCGCACGCCCCGGCGCCGTTTCCGACCTGTCAGGCGCGTACGCGAGCCTCGATCCGCGCGCGTACCCCATCCCCGGGATCGCCTCGATGATCGTGCCGACGCAGCTGACGAAGATCTTCACCACCGCGAAGGGCCTGACGCTTCAGGCTTTCGTGTCGTACGCGGTGTGCGCGGGACAACAGGGGGCCGCGGCGCGTGGCGACGCTCCGCTGCCGTTGAACCTCGTGCGGGCGGCGTCGGACGCGGTGTCCACGATCCCCGGGGCGACCGGGGGGATCGATCTCGCCGCCTGCGCGAACCCGACGTTCGTCGCTGGAGACACGCCCTCCGACACGGCTCTGTTGCGCGACGCGACCTTCCCCCCGCGGACGGATCGGGTGCCGGGTCTGATTCTCGAGTCGGATCTCACCGACACCACGCGCACCCTCTCCGTCGAGGTCATCGACCGTGGGGCGCGCGCTCGGGTGTCGGCGGGGGCCACGGCTGCGAACAAGACGTTCACCGTCGCGACATTCGCCCCCCGACGTTCCTTCGAACGAGTGACCTTGGATGCTACGGGCACCGGTGTCATCGACCTGACCGCCGCCGCGCTCGCTCCCGGAACGAGAGCCCGGCTGTATCTCGCCGAGAGCGACGGCACCGTCGTCGCGTGGAACGTCCTCACCCTGCCGGGCGTCGACGCTCCGACGGCGACGAACATGGCCGTCGGGGTCACGGCATCCGATCTGTTCACGCTCACGATGCCCTCCGCCCGCGCGGCCGTCGACTTCGGTGACCTTCCGCGCGAGATCACATCGATCGGACGCGGACTGGGGCACTTCGTCGTGATCGACGACCGCTCGACGATGTCGGGCTGGACGTTGATGCTCTCGGTCGCCGATTTCGCCGGGGTCGCCGACCCATCGCACAGGATCCCCGCGAGTGCACTCGGATACGTTCCCCAGGTCGTCGATGCGATGAGCGGGGTGACTCCGGGCAGAGCTCAGCAGGCCGGTTCGGCGACCTACCCCGCGGTGCTCGCCAGCGGCACACCGAACACCTCGACCGCGGCGGGCGGCACGACGCTCGATGCGGTGTTCTCGCTCCGTGCTCCCCGCGCCACACCGACCGGGGCGTACCGCTCGACCGTCACCATCACCCTGATCGCGAAGTAGGCGTGTCCCCGGCGTCCGGGCTGTTTCCCCGCTACCCCCGCGCCCGCGCGCGCACCCGCGTCACGCTCGACAGCGTCGCGCGCACCGGCTGGCCGAGGTAGATGCCGAGCGACGCGCCCACGGCCAGGGCGATGCCGATCGTCGCCGCGCCGGCGAGCGTCGTGACGCCGGTCATGAGCACCGCGGCGTCGTCGCCGGACTCCACGATCCCGAGCAGACCGCGGAACACCGCCGCACCGGGCACGAGCGGGAGGATCGCCGCGGTTGTGATCGCGACCGAGGGGACGTGCAGCCGGTACGCCACGACGATGCCGGCGAAACTGCCGACGAACGCGCCCACGCCGCTGGCCGCGGCCACCTCGAAGCCGATGCCCGTCGCGGCGACGTATCCGGCCCAGGCCACCAGGCTGAGAGCGGCGCTGACCACGACGATGCGCGCGCCCGCGCCGTTATAGACCGCCACGGCGATCGCGATCACCGCGGCGCCGACGAACTGCACCGACACGGGCCCGAGCGGCAGCGCGTTCGACGGCGGCGACATGCCCAGCCCGATCACACGCACCGTCTCGAGACCGGCGAGGATGCCCAGCACGACCCCGAGCGTCTGCGTGGTCAGTTCGAGGATGCGTCCCGTGGCCGTCAGGGCGAAGCCGTCGATGGCATCCTGGGCCGCCCCGACCACGGTGAGTCCCGCGAGCATCAGCACGATCCCGGATGCCACGATCACCGACGGTCGGATCGCGGCGGCCGCATCGAGACCGGTGTAGCGCAGCAGGGGCGACAGTGCGGCGAAGACGGTGAGGACGAACCCGCCGGCGATCTGCGCGAAGAAGTAGGGCACCCTCGCGCGTGCCATCACGTACTGCGTCGTCGCGGCGAGGGCCGCGGCGAGGAACGACAGCACGAGGGCGAGCCAGTTCGCCCCGAACATGATCGCCACACCCGCGGCGAGCGAGGCCTGCGAGGCGATGACGATCGGCGGGCGGTACCGGAACGGCAGACGCCGGATGGCGCGGCAGCGCGCGATCGCGTCGTCGAGGGCCAGCCCGCCGGTGATCTCGGTGACCAGGGCCTGCAGACGCTGCAGCTTGGCGTGATCGGGGACCGAGCCGCGCACGACCCGCAGCAGCGTCGTCGGGTGGCTCGCTCCCGGACGGCTGTGCGCGATCGTGATCGAGTTGTACGTCACGTCGACGTGCACCGGATCGAGCCCGTACGCCCCGCACACCCGCACGATCGTCAGCGTCACCTCGTTGGCCGGGGCGCCGACGACGAGCATCGTCTCGCCGATGCGGATGGCGAGGTCGAGGATGCGGGTGGCGAGCGCCTCGTCGATGACGGGCAGCAGCGTCGTGTCGAGCGACGTCGCCTCGTCGTCGGTGTGGACGAGTCGTCGCAGCGACGTCAGCCATTGACCGGGGGAGAGCGGCATGCGGATCGCTCCAGGGGGAGGGGGTGGAACCCCACGATCCTAGCCGCGTGCCGCTGCGCGTTCGCATGACGGGGCGGGAATGCGGGCGCCCCTAGGATGATCCTCGGGCGCGACACGAGCGCCGGCGTCGTGGCATCCCGACGCACGACCCCTCCGGGAGTTCTCCTCATGGCTCTGATCGTCCAGAAGTACGGCGGTTCCTCCGTCGCCGACGCCGAGAGCATCAAGCGCGTCGCCAAGCGCATCGTCGACACCCGCCGCGCCGGCCACGAGGTCGTCGTCGCCGTCAGCGCCATGGGCGACACCACCGACGAGCTGCTCGACCTCGCCGGTCAGGTCGCGCCCATGCCGGCTCCGCGCGAGCTCGACATGCTGCTGTCGTCGGGCGAGCGCATCTCGATGGCGCTGCTGGCCATGGCGATCCACTCGATGGGCTTCGAGGCCCGTTCCTTCACCGGCAGCCAGGCCGGCATGATCACGGATGCCACGCACGGCGCGGCCCGCATCGTCGACGTCACGCCGGTGCGCCTGCGCGAGGCGCTCGACGAGGGCGCGATCGTCATCGTCGCTGGCTTCCAGGGTTTCAACCGCGACACCCGCGACATCACGACGCTCGGTCGCGGCGG
Organism: uncultured Microbacterium sp.; assembly: GCA_913774845.1. Taxonomy (GTDB): domain Bacteria; phylum Actinomycetota; class Actinomycetes; order Actinomycetales; family Microbacteriaceae; genus Microbacterium. Next base: position 161,520 of record CAJYJO010000013.1, read on the forward strand.
CTCCGACACCACCGCCGTCGCGCTCGCCGCGGCGCTGAACGCCGACGTCTGCGAGATCTACAGCGACGTCGACGGCATCTTCACCGCCGATCCCCGCGTGGTGCCGTTGGCGCGCAAGCTCGAGCGCGTGGGCAGCGAAGAGATGCTCGAACTCGCCGCCAACGGCGCGAAGGTGCTCTACATCCGCGCGGTCGAGTACGCGCGGCGCCACGGCGTGCTCATCCACGCCCGCTCCACGTTCAGCTCGAGCGAGGGCACCTGGGTGCTCGACTCCTCGAAGACCTCCCCCCTCGTCCCCGAAAGAGAAGCCATGGAAGAGCCCATCGTCGCCGGCGTCGCCACCGACCTCAGCCAGGCGAAGATCACCGTCATCGGCGTCCCCGACGTCCCCGGCAAAGCCGCCGACATCTTCAAGATCGTCGCGAAGTCGGGCGCGAACGTCGACATGATCGTGCAGAACGTCTCGGCCGCGGCCACCAGCCGCACCGATATCTCGTTCACCCTCCCCAAGACCGACGCCGCGACGGCGCTCAAGGCGCTCGCCGGCGAGCAGTCCGAGGTCGGGTTCGAGAGCCTCGTGCACGACGACCAGATCGGCAAGCTGTCGGTCGTCGGCGCGGGGATGCGTACCCACTCGGGCGTCTCGGCCACCCTGTTCGAGGCGTTGAGCCTGGCCGGGGTCAACATCGAGATGATCTCGACGTCCGAGATCCGTATCTCGGTGGTCGTGCGCGGCGTCGACCTCGCCGAGGCCGCGCGTCTGGTGCACACCGCCTACGGTCTCGACGGCGACGCCGAGGCCACCGTGCACGCCGGCACCGGGCGCTGACGCGCCCGCCTGCCGTCTCCGTCGCGACGGGGAGGGTCGTGGCCCCGTCGGCCGATGCTCTTGCCGGAAACGGCGGCGGAGGCGTCGACGGATCGTTCGAGGACCCTGCCCGGATCAGTGAGCCGGCGCCCTCGAGAGCCGGTTTCCCGCGCCCGGGAGGACGACTGCCTCGCTGATCGTCCGCTCAGCGCAGATCGCGCTGCCCGGGTCGTCCGGTCCACCCATCGGTGGCGAGATGACCGTCGGAGGAGACGGGGACGCCCGTCGACCGCTGCTTCTCGGCGGTATCGGCGTCGGGAACGAGGTCGGGGAGTCGACCTCCCGAGAACGCCCACAGCACGACGTAGAGCGTTCCCCCGACGATGGCGAGCGCTGCCAGGACGAGCCCCGCGACGATCGCCGGGGACAGGATCACCATCAGCACCGGGAAGACCGCCACCGTCCTGGGCAGACGCCCCCGCGGAATGAGTTGGAAGATCGCGACGAGGACCGACGCCCCGTACGCGCTCGCCAGGCCGAGCAGCAGACCGACTGTTCCGACCGGATCCCCGGCGCTCGCGTACAGGACCAGACCTATCGCGGTGAGGACGAGCGTCCCGGCGATCAGGAGCGCGGCGCCCATCGAGAGGGCGCCACGGCTCATCCGCGACTCGACGATCGGATGCAGCAGCTTCCCGAGCTCGCGGCGCACGCGGAGGGACCACACGAGAATCGCGGTCGCGCCGATGAACCAGGTCAGGACCTGCACCAGCACGCCGAGGCCGGGGCTGAGACCGATGTCGATGCGCCACCCCAGCAGGCCGCGGGAGACGACGCACAGCGCGGCGATGAAGAGCGACATGACCCCGACGATCGCCGCGGGGAGCAGGAGGACGCGGCTGCTCGCGAGCTCGAACAGGGCTTCGTTCTCGCCATCGGCGTCGGGAGAACGAGACGTCCGGCGGGCGGCGTCGATGAGATCGTGCACCGGCTGGCGGCGGGCGCCCATGAGGGTCAGCAGATCCCGGCCGTGTTCGTGTTGGGGGTCGATCCTCAGCGCTTCGTGTACGGCGGCCCGGGCGTCGCGGGCTCGTCCGGCGCTCCACAGCTGCGCCGCGTGCGCCAGGATCACAGCGGGGTCGTCGGGGGCGATCTCGCGTGCACGACGCGTGGCGGGAAGACCCTCGGCGGCGCGGCCCAGCGTCGACGTGACCGACGCGAACGTCATCAGAGCGGTGAGCGACTCAGCGTCGAGGGAGCGCAGACGCCGCGCCGCGGAGATCGCGTCGTCGGCCGCGCCGAGATGGGCCTGTGCCAGGGCGTGCAGTCTCCACGCCCACTCGGAGTCGGGGAAAGCGGCGATGGCCTCTGCCGCGTGCGGGGCGAGATCGTCCCAGCGATCGAGCTGCAGGAGGGCCTCTCCGACGAGGCGGTGTGCGTCGTCGCTCCCCGGGTCTCGGGCGAGGACCGCCCCGGCTTCGCGTAAGGCCTGCTCGGGGCGGCCGAGGGCGAGGAGACCATCGACACGATCGAGCGCCGCCTGATCGCTCACAGTCGGTGCACGCTCTGCAGGTACTCGCGCAGTTGGGCGAACGTTCCGTCGTCTTCGCCGAAGCGCACGACGTTGCGCGCCGACTCCAGCCACGGGCCCGTCGACGGGTTCGTCTGCGCGATCCCGTGCCGCAGGTCGTCCATTCCGATCAGTCGAACCGATCCGCTGCGTGCGCTGTCGAGGAGGGCGTTCTCGCTGGCCATCTCGCAGACGTAGGCGATGTCGGCGCCGCTGTATCCCTCGGTGTTTCGCGCGAGTTCGGCGAGGTCGACGCCCTCGACCGGGCGTCGCGCGAGGTGGTGGCGGAAGATGGCGCGTCGCGCCTCGTCGTCGGGCGGCAGCACGAGTACCGTACGGTCGAGACGTCCGGGGCGTCGCAGCGCCGGATCGATGTCCCAGGGCTGGTTCGTGGCGGCGAGGACGAACACGCCTTCGTTCTGGCTGGCGACGCCGTCGAGCTCCTCCAACAGCGCCACGACGACGCCGCGCAGACCGCTGTGTCGAGCCAGCGAGCGCCGCTGTCCGAGGGCGTCGAGTTCGTCGAGGAAGATGACCGTCGGCGCGTCACGCCGAGCGAGCTGGAACAGCTCGCGGACGTTGTGCTCGCTGTTGCCCGTGTACTGATCGAGGATGTCGCTGATCCCCACGGTCAGGAACGATGCGCCGAGCTCGCCCGCGATGGCACGAGCGAGGAAGGTCTTGCCGCAGCCCGGCGGACCGTACATGAGCAGCCCGCCGCGCAGGCTCTTCCCGTACAGGGCCCGTAGCTCGGGGTTGCGCAAGGGGGCGAGGAACGCGGCGTTCAGACGCTCTTTGACCTCGCGCATACCGCCGACGTCGGCGAGCGTCGTCGTGGGGCGCTGCAGGTCGTGCTCGTCGAAGGCGGGGCCGTCGGCGCCGTCGACGAACGCCGGTCGAGCGATGTGGTGCACCTCGTTCTCGGCGGCCGTCCAGTCGAAGCCGCCCGTGGTGTGCGCATCCGGATTCGACGCCGGTGCCGTCGGGGGAGTCGCCGGCGCGATCGGCGGGCCGACGGGCGGAGGGAAGGCCGATGCATCGACCGCGTGTGCGCTCTCAGCCCCGGTCGGGGGCGTCGGCCCCACGAGAGCGCGCGTCATGAACTCACGCGCCCGGATCTCGTCGGGGGAGCGCGACAGGACGGTGCTCGCTTCGGCGATTGCGCGATCGGTCTCGCCGCGTTCGAGAAGCTGCGCAGCCAGGTGCAGTCGCAGCTCGATGTCGTCGGGTGCGGCCTCGACCGCGCGACGCAGGGCGTCGATGAGGGGGTCGTCCACGGGTGTCCTCTCGGCGGGTGTCGCGTCCATTCTCGATCACTCCGCCGACATCGGAGGATCGCCTGTGGAATCCGCCCCGTTCCGGTCGGGGGGAAGACGACGTATTCCGGTCGATCTTCGGCGCTGAAGCGCCGAACCGCCCGTTGTGTGTCGGTGCCGATGACGACGCCCGCTATCGCCGCGCTAGTCTGACCCGAACGCCGCCGTCGCGGCATCCGCTCACCCGAACCCCTCCGAGGACCCCGCATGACCCGCATCTCCGATTCCGGAATCTCCCTCGCCGTCGTCGGCGCCACCGGCCAGGTCGGCACCGTCATGCTCGAGATCCTCGCCGAGCGCGACTTCCCGATCCGCGAGCTGCGACTGTTCGCGACGGCGCGCTCCGCCGGTTCGACGATCGAGTTCGCCGGCCAGTCCGTCGTCGTGGAGGACGTCGCGACCGCCGACCCCGCGGGCGTCGAGGTGGCGCTCTTCTCGGCCGGTGCGACCGGCTCCCGCGCGCACGCCCCCCGCTTCGCCGAGGCGGGCGCGCTCGTCATCGACAACTCCAGCGCCTGGCGTATGGATGCCGAGGTCCCCCTCGTCGTGAGCGAGGTCAACCCGCACGCGATCGACCAGGCCGTCAAGGGCATCGTCGCCAACCCCAACTGCACGACCATGGCCGCCATGCCGGTGCTGAAGGTGCTCGACGCCGAGGCCGGCCTCGAGCGCCTCATCGTCAGCACCTACCAGGCGGTCTCGGGCTCCGGCCTCGCCGGCGCGCAGGAGCTCCTCGGCCAGGTCGAGGGCGTCCTCGCCCAGGGCGACGTCGAGCGCCTCGTGCGCAACGGTTCGGCCCTCGACTTCCCGAGCCCCGAGAAGTACGTCGCCCCGATCGCCTTCGACGTCATCCCGTTCGCGGGCAACCTCGTCGACGACGGTCTCAACGAGACCGACGAAGAGAAGAAGCTGCGCAACGAGAGCCGCAAGATCCTCGAGCTCCCCGAGCTGCGCGTCGCCGGCACGTGCGTGCGCGTGCCGGTCTTCACGGGCCACTCGCTCAGCATCAACGCCGAGTTCGCCCGCGAAATCAGCCCCGAGCGCGCGCGAGAGCTCCTCGCCGACGCCCCCGGCGTGCGCCTCGAGGAGGTCCCGACGCCCCTGCAAGCGGCCGGTACCGACCCCAGCTACGTCGGGCGCATCCGCGCCGACCAGTCGGCTCCCGAGGGCAAGGGCCTCGTGCTGTTCATCAGCAACGACAACCTCCGCAAGGGCGCCGCGCTCAACGCCGTGCAGATCGCCGAGCTCGTCGCGCACCAGCGCCTCGCGACCGCGTGACCGAAAGGTGTCTCGACATCGAACCGCTGGTTCTCTTGATGTCGAGACACCTCACGGCTCGCACCTAGAATCGTTGGGTGACTGAAAACGTCGACGTTCTGCTCATCGGTGGCGGCATCATGTCCGCGACGCTCGGCACGCTGCTGAAAGACCTCCAGCCCGATCTCAAGATCGCGGTCCTCGAGCGCCTCAGCGACGTCGCGCAAGAGAGCTCGAACGCGTGGAACAACGCGGGCACCGGTCACGCGGCCCTGTGCGAGCTCAACTACATGCCCGAGGGCAAAGACGGGGCGCTCGACCCGGCCAAGGCCGTCGCGATCAACGAGCAGTTCCAGCAGAGCCGTCAGCTGTGGGCGTCGCTCGTCGCCGAGGGCGTGCTCGACGAGCCGTCGACGTTCATCAACGCGACGCCGCACATGACGTTCGTGCGCGGCGAGAAAGACGTCGCCTACCTCCGCAAGCGCTACGAGGTGCTCAAGGAGCAGCCGCTGTTCGCCGGCATCGAGTACAGCGAGGACTCCCGCGTCATCAACCAGTGGGCGCCGCTGCTCATGCAGAAGCGTCTGAAGAACGACGAGCCCTTCGCGGCCACGCGCGTCCCCGCCGGCACCGACGTCGATTTCGGCTCCCTCACCCGCCAGCTCTTCGCGAACCTGGGTGAGAAGGGCGTCGAAGTCGCCACGAATCACGACGTCAAGAAGCTGAAGAAGCAGAAAGACGGTTCGTGGCAGGTGTCGTACCGCCACGTCATCGGCGGCACCCCCGGGTCGATCAACGCGAAGTTCGTCTTCGTCGGCGCGGGCGGCTGGGCGCTCAAGCTCCTGCAGCGCTCGGGGATCCCCGAGATCAAGGGCTACGGCGTCTTCCCGATCGGTGGGCAGTGGCTCAAGACCTCCAACCCGGCGATCGTCGCCCAGCACCGCGCGAAGGTCTACTCGCAGGCGTCCGTCGGTGCTCCGCCCATGTCGGTGCCGCACCTCGACACGCGCGTCGTCGACGGCGAGGCGGCGCTGCTGTTCGGGCCGTTCGCCACCTTCAGCCCGAAGTTCCTCAAGAACGGCTCGATGCTCGACATCGTCACCCAGGTGCGCCCCCACAACATCTTCCCGATGCTGAAGGTCGCCGTCGACAACCCGAGCCTGATCAAGTACCTCGTCAGCGAGCTGCTGAAGACCCACGCGAAGAAGGTCGACAGCCTGCGCGAGTTCATGCCGACCGCGAAAGACGAGGACTGGGAGCTGCTCGACGCCGGACAGCGTGCCCAGGTGATGAAGCGCGACAAGGCCAAGGGCGGCGTGCTCCAATTCGGCACCGAGGTCGTCACCTCCGCCGACCACTCGATCGCCGGACTCCTCGGTGCCTCCCCGGGTGCCTCGACCGCCGTGTCGATCATGCTCGGCCTCATCAAGGAGTGCTTCCCCGAGCGCATGGCCGAGTGGGAGCCGCGCCTGCGCGACCTCATCCCGAGCTACGGCGAGACGCTCAACACGCGTCCCGAGATGGCGCGGAAAGAGCTGGATGCCACCGCTCACGCGCTCGCGATCAACCCCTGAGTCCCGCGTGGCGAAGCTGTACTTCCGCTACGGGGCGATGAACTCGGGCAAGTCCACGGCCCTGCTGCAGGCGGCGTACAACTACGAGGAGCGCGGACAGCGCGTGCTGCTCGCCAAGCCCGAGATCGACACGAAGGGCGCCGACCAGATCGAGAGCCGACTGGGCGTCACCCGTCCGGTCGACTTCCTCGTCGCCGCCGACGACGATCTGCGCGAGGTGTTCCACGCGGCGGCCGGTCACGCCCCGGTGGCCTGCCTGCTCGTCGACGAGGCACAGTTCTTCACCGCCGGCCAGGTCGATGATCTGCTGCGCATCGCCGTGCTCGACGGCATCCCGGTGCTCGCCTACGGCATCCGCACCGACTTCCGCACGGAGGCCTTCCCCGGGTCGGCGCGACTCATGGAGATCGCGCACAGCCTGGAGGAGCTCAAGACGATCTGCCGGTGCGGACGGAAGGCGATCTTCAACGCCCGTCTCGTCGGCGGTCGGTTCGTCTTCGACGGCGACCAGGTCGCGATCGACGAGGGGCAGATCCAGGGCGAGGTCACCTACGAGTCGATGTGTGCGGCGTGCTACCTGCGCGAATCCGGCGGCCGGCTCGACGGTCGCTGAGACCCTCCGAGCGATCAGCCCCGGCGCTCCCGAGCGATAGCCTGGAGGCATGCGCGTTCTCCTGGCCGGCGGTGCCGGTTACATCGGCACCCATACCGCCGTCGCCCTCCTCGAAGCCGGTCATGACGTCGTCCTCCTCGACGACCTGTCCGGAACGCACGCGGTCGCCGCCGAGCGTGTCGAGAAGATCACCGGCAAGCCGGCCCCCCTCATCGTGGGAGACGCCGCCGACGAGGCGGTCGTCGCCTCGGCGTTCGACGCGCACGGTCCGATCGACGCGATCGTCCACCTCGCCGCCTTCAAGGCCGTCGGCGAATCGACGCAGAAGCCGCTGGAGTACTACTCCAACAACCTCGACACGACCTTCGCGCTGCTGCGGGTCGGTATCGCCCGCGGTATCCGGTCGTTCGTGTTCTCGAGCACCGGCACCGTCTACTCCGACCCGGCCGACCTGCCCTTCACCGAGGAGTCGACGACGAGCGTCGACCTCTCCAACGCGTACAGCAAGTCCAAGCGCATGAACGAGGTCGTGCTCGCCGACGTGGCGCGCGTGAACCCGAAGCTCAACGTGACGGTGCTGCGGTACTTCAACCCGGTGGGCGCGCACCCGTCGGGTCTGATCGGCGAAGATCCGGCCGGCATCCCGAACAACCTCATGCCGTACGTCTCGCGCGTCGCGATCGGGTCGCTCGACGAGATCGGCGTCTTCGGCTCCGACTACGACACCCCCGACGGCACGGGCCTGCGCGACTACATCCACGTCGTCGATCTCGCCGAGGGACACGTCGCCGCCCTCGAGCAGGCGCAGCCGGGCCACCAGGTGTTCAACCTGGGGACGGGGCGTCCGGTGAGCGTGCTCGAGCTCGTCGCCTCGTTCGAGAAGGCCGTCGGCCACGAGCTGCCGAAGAAGATGCTCGAGCGCCGCCCGGGCGACGTCGCGGCGACGTACTGCGACCCGTCCAAGGCCGGCGAGGTGCTCGGATGGCGCACGCGTCTGACGATCGACGACGCCTGCCGGGACTACTGGAACTGGCAGACCACGAACCCCGCCGGGTACGCCACGGCCGCCGACGCCTGACGATCCGCGCGTAGGGTGGTGTGGTCCGGCCACACCGTCACGACCGGTCGAACGGGGGATGCCATGGCCGACACCGCACAACGGGCGTGGCAGGTGGTCCTCGAACGCATCGAGACCGACCTGCGCGACGGTCGACTGTCGCCGGGGGATCGCCTGACCCCCGAGCGCGAGCTCGCGGCACAGCTGGGCGTCGGACGCTCGAGCGTCCGTGAAGCCGTCCGCGTGCTTGAGGTGCTGGGCGTGGTCCGCACGGCGACGGGTTCGGGTCCGACGGCCGGCGCGATGATCGTGACGACCCCGCGCGGCGGCCTCGCGGCGTTCCTGCGCCTGCAGGTGGCCGCGAACGGGTTCCCCCTCGCCGACGTCGTCCGCACGCGCATCGTGCTCGAGTGCGACGTGGCCGAGCGGCTCGCGCAGACGTCCGCCGATCTGACCGAGATCATCGGCATCCTCGAGGCGATGGATGCCGACGACCTCGCTCCCGCGGAGTTCCTCTCTCTCGACGCGCGGTTCCATCAGGCCCTCGCCGAGGCGTCCGGCAACGCCGTCGTCTCGGCCATGATGGCCGGGTTGCGCAGCTCGATCGAGGCCTACACGAGCGCGGGTGCCGCCCGTCTCGGCGATTGGGCGGATGTCGCCCGACGGCTGCGCCGCGAGCACCGGCACATCGTCGACGCGGTCTCCCGTGGCGACGCGGTCGACGCGCGCGAGACGGTCCGCTCGCACATCACCGACTACTACACCGAGGTCGCGCAGGCTCTCAGCCCGGGCGATGGTGCCGACGGCGCCGTCGGCGAAGCGGCACGTGCCGCGGTGCGTACCGCGAACCAGTGAGAGGAACACCGTGACCGATCGCCCCGCGCGCCCGCCGCGTCCCCAGCACGTCCTGCACGTCGTGGCAGCCGAGCGCCTGACCCCTCATCTCGTCCGGATCCGCGCCCGCGGCGAGGATCTCGTCCTCTTCCGCGAGACTCCGCACACCGACGCGTACGTCAAGATCACCTTCGTCAAGCCGGAGCTGGGTCTCGAGCCGCCCTACGATCTCGCCGCCCTGCGCGAGACGCTCGCCGCCGACGACCTCCCCGTGACCCGCACGTACACGGTGCGCGCCGTCGACGGCGACGAGCTGACGATCGATTTCGTGGTCCACGGCGACGAGGGTCTCGCCGGTCCGTGGGCGGCGCGCGCCCAGCCGGGGGACCGGCTCGTCGTGTCCTCTCCCGGCGGCGGCTACGCCCCCGACCCCGCGGCCGACTGGCACCTGTTCATCGGTGACGAGTCGGCGCTGCCGGCCATCGCCCGGGCCCTCGAGGCGCTGTCCCCGGATGCCACCGGGGCGGCGTTCCTCGAGGTGCAGAGCCCGGACGAGCAGGTGTCGTTCCAGGCGCCGGCCGGCGTCGAGGTCACGTGGGTGCACCGCGGCGACGCCGAGGCCGGCGCGACGCCCGTTCTCGCCGAGGCGGTGGGGCGGTGGCATCCCCTTCCCGGGCGCGGGCAGGTCTTCGCGCACGGCGAGCGCGAGGCCATGAAGGTGATGCGCGATCTCGTGTTCTCGCGCTGGGGTCTCGCCCGCGACCAGGTGTCGCTGTCGGGCTACTGGGCGTACGGGCGCACGGAGGACCGGTTCCAGGCCGAGAAGCGCGAGCCCATCGGCCAGATCCTCTGACGCGGAGAGCCGGCCCCGAACGCGTCGGAACCGGCTCTCTCGTGGAGACGGGTGCTCAGGCCGCCGTACGCTCCGGGAGCGTCGGGATGAGCTCGTCGAGGAACGCGGCGGTGTCCTCCCAGCCGTGCACCGCCTGGCATTCGACGCCCATGGCGAGGACCGGGTAGTCGTTGCCGTCGGGGTCGAGGCGGTCGCCGACGAACAGCATGTCGTCGAGGGGGATGCCGGTGGCCTCCGCGAGCTTGTTCATCCCGTAGGCCTTGTCGATGCCGCGGTGGGTGATGTCGACCGAGGTCGATCCGCCGGAGCGGACCTCGAGGTCGGGGATGCGCGCGGCGACGGCCTCGCGAAGGGAGTTCTTCTTCTCGCCGGTGGGGTCCCACGCCATCTTCGCCTCGAGCGGAGCCGACTGACCCAGCGCGGAGAAGGTGATCTGCGACCCGCGGTCCTCGAGGATGTCGCCCCAGGGCTCGGCCTCCCACAACCCGAGGCGTTCGGCCTCCTCGCGCACGGCGGCGAGAGCGCGCTGCTTCTCGTCGTCGGTCAGCGAGTGCGCGTAGACCGTCTGGATGCCGTCGGGCGTGAGGCGGTAGTACTGGGTGCCGCACGTGGGCATGAGGTGGAGGTGCGTCAGCAGCTCGGGGGAGGCCTCGGGCAGGCGCTCGACCACCTGGCTGCGGAACTGCTGCAGCTGTCCGCCGGAGATGATGGCGACCTCGACGCGCTCGGCGAGGGCCAGCAGCAGGTCACCGATGCGGGGGTCGATCGCGGTCTTCGAGGGGGCGAGGGTGTCGTCGAGATCGAAGGCGACGAGGCGGGGCGAGGCGTCGGACACGGTGCTCCTGTCAGGCGGGAAGAGGGACCCTCGACGGCGCCGCGGTCCACGCCGCGTCTGCGCCTCGAGTCCGCGGGCAGCGGGCTGAGGTCCACCGTCCATGATATCCGGCCCCCGCCGCTGCCCCCGACACCCACATGTTGACGTGGCCATGCCTCGGCGGTGTCGCCTTCACCCGCGGTATACCTCGCGACCACGGGGACTCCTCTCGGCGTCGGTACGTTCGCCGCGCCCCCGGCAGCAGGGGGCATCGTCGCGAAAGGACCCCTCCTCGATGAAACGTCTGTCCCTCCGAAATCCCCGGACCGTCGCCGCGGTCGCCGTGGTCGTCGGAATCACCCTCGCCGCCGTCTCGCCGGCCGTCGCCGCCTCTCTCAACAGCGCGGTCTCGGCGGTTTCAGGCGGGACGTACGCCGGCTTGGGCGCCGCGCAGCCGACCCTGCTCGAGAGCGCGCACGCCACCGGCAAGGTGGCGCAGATCGGCGACCCGAACGCGCAGGTCTCCAGCGCCCCCGGCGCGACCGAGCGGGCGGCCGCCGCCATCGAGTCGATGCGCACCTCGGATGCCGCGGCGCTGCGCACTCAAGCACTGCGGCTGTACCCGGTGGCAGGCGCGACGAACGTCTTCGTCATCGCTGATCAGAACGACCGCGCCCTCGCGCGCTCGCGCAACGACGTCTCGACGTTCCGTTACCTCACCACCACCTCCGCCGCGGACGCGGCGAAGGACCCCTACGCACAGTGGGAGGCGCGTGACGCCGGCAACGGTGCGGTGGCCCTGGTGAACGTGCAGAAGGATGCCGACGGGCAGGCGGCCGCGCTCGATCTGTACAACTGGAAGACCGCCGACGGATCGGAGGTGCAGACCTACACGCTGAACACCGCCGGTGCGGCCGTGCAGCAGTGGCGTCTGCGCTCCCTCGTCCCCACGGTCGCGACGAGCACCGTCGTCGCGGCTCCGGGCGCGGTGCCCGCGATGCCGACGGGACTCTCCGCGCAGTACAGCTGGGGGATGTCCACGCCCCTCACCACGGTGGCTTGGCGCATGCCCGATCCCTCGGTGTGGAACAGCGCGGGGACGGTCACCGTGGCCGGCACGTCGACGGGCTTCTTCGGGGAGAGCGTCGACCTCTCGGTCACGTTCGCGATCGGTGCCCCCGGTGACGCGACGGACTCGACGCTCTCCTCCTTCGCCGGGGTGACGGTGAAGGAGCTGCAGATGCGCGCCCCGCGGACGGTGTCGCGTCCCATCGGCAACACCGGTGCGCGCGTGACCGAGCAGATCACGTGGAACTGGAGCGCCGTCTCCGATTCGACGCTGGCCGCCCCCGGCACGGTCGTCGTGCCGGCGACCTCGACCGCGTTCGCCGCTCGACTCGTCATCACTCTCAGCGCCGCACAGCGCGTCAACCTGCTGCGTCAGCCGGGCGTGCACGTCGACTACCTCGCCAAGGACTCCACGGTTCTCGCGCTCACGGACGGCAACCGCAGCGTGACCGGCTTCGCCGACTGGCGCAGCGGTGGTTCGGCCAACCGCGTCAACCCGAACCGCGTGTCCTTCTCGTTCGACCAGCCCCGCCAGATCACGGGCGTCAACGTCTACGACATCGGCGGCAAGCAGAACATCGGCGCGGTGACCGTGCAGTACCGCACGCTCCTCGGCGGCTGGAAGAACCTCCCGAGCGGCGGCACCTGGCCCGTCGCGAACACCGCAGCCAACCTGTCGCTCGAGACCACCTCGCAGCCCGTCGTCGCCACCGGCGTGCGCGTGATCATCACCAACAAGTCCTCCGCGACCTGGATGACCCTGTCGGAGATCGAGGCCTACGGTCCTCAGCCGACGCCGGCCTCCTGACCCGCTCTCCGAAAGGCTTCCTGTGAACACCCTCCTGCCCGTTCGTCCGCCCTCGCCGCGCCGCTCGGTGCGCGCCGCGACCGCGCTCGCCACCGTCGCCGCTCTGGCGGCATCCCTCCTCGGAGTCGGCGCCGCCGCCCCCGCTACCGCTGCCGAGGCGCGGACCGCCTCGACGGCCGCGCCGACCGCGACCCCGCGTTCGAGCTTCGTCCTGCCGGTGCTCCCCGACACGCAGTTCTACTCCCGCTACAGCGCCTCGCAGTTCATGCCGCAGTACGGCACGAACCCGTTCGAGGTGCAGAACCAGTGGATCGTCGACAACAAGGCGGCCCTCAACATCCCCTTCGCCTTGCAGCTGGGCGACGTCGTCGACCAGCAGTGGGTGTCGGGGGAATGGGATGCCGCGGACCGGGCCATGAAGATCCTCGAGAACGGTCGCGTGCCGTACTCGATCATTCCCGGTAACCACGACGTGGCCGACCAGAGCGCCCGTTCCTCGACGGGGAACGCGGCGAACTACCTGGCCCGATTCGGCGCGACGCGACTCGCCGCCCAGGCCGGCAGCACGCTGCTCGGCACCTTCCAGAACGGGTACTCCTCGGCGTACCGGTTCACCGCCGAGGGGCGACCGTTCATCGTCCTGTCGCTCGGCTGGAACGCCTCCGACGACACCTTCGCGTGGGCGCAGGGCATCCTCGACTCCCAACCGGGCGTCCCGGTGATCCTGACGTCGCACGCCATCATCGGCATCGCGCAGGACCAGGTCTCGCCCGAGAGCTGGTGGTACGGCGACCTGCTCTGGGACAAGCTGATCCGCAAGAACGACCAGATCGTGCTGACGCTCAACGGGCACTTCCACGGCTCCACGATGCGCACGCTGACGAACGACGCCGGCCATCCCGTCTACGAGATCCTCGCGGATTACCAGATGGCCGCCGACGGCGGCAACGGCATCATGTCGCTGCTCGAGTTCGACCTGAGCGGCAACGCGGTCTCGCTGTCGACCGTCTCACCCTGGGTCGGGAAGAAGAGCTCCGGTTCGCGCACGTCGACGGACACGCCCGTGCTGACGGGACCGGGACAGAACATGCGCATGGACGTCGACTTCGCCGGGCGCTTCGGTTGGACCGCGCCCGCGGCATCCGACGTCGACGACGTCGATCTCACCGCTCTGGCGAAGCAGATCGTCTCGACGGGGTGGACGGCCGGTACGACGCAGGACCGCCAGGAGGCGGCGGGCTCGCCCGAGGACTACCACCGCGTCGCGGGCACGATCGCGCACTGGCGGTTCGGGACGGTCCCCGAGGGTGCCGTGGGCGACACCACCGTCATTCCCGACATCGCCGGAGCGAGTCCGATGTACCGCAACCCCGTGGATGCCACGGACGCCGACGACAAGCCCGAGGACCTGACGATCACCCACACCAATGTGCCGTTCTACTCGGCGGACAAGGGTGCCGCGTGCTTCTCGAACGTGCACCGCAACAGCGGCGCACGGGACAACCTGTCGTACCTGACCACGGAGTACGGCGCCCCGGCCACCTTTGCGAACCTCACGGCCGGATCCGGCTACACAGTGGAGACGTTCGTCCAGCTCAGCGGGGACTGGACGGAGGCGGCGAACCGCTGGGGTGCCGCGATCACTCGGGGCGGAGCCCGGCAGTGGATCGGGATCAACGACACCTCGGATGCCGGGGCCGGCGCGGCATGGCTGGGGATCTCCAACCTGCGCGAATACCAGTTCTCCGCGGCCGACACGCAGACGAAGAACTCGTACACCCTGTGGTCGGGTGAAATCATGCCCGGAAGCTGGCACCACGTGGCGATCGTGGGCGACCCGCGCGCGCGCACCGTCATCATGTACGTCGACGGCGTGCCGGTGCTGCGCAACGCCGCGAAGGTCGGCGGCATGATGGCGGCCGACTTCATGCCGTGGATCCTGGGCGCCTCCACCTGGAACACCGAGCCCGAGCACGGCTGGAACGGGTGCATCGGCGAGACCCGCATCGTCGACCACGCGCTCGCCCCGCAGCAGTTCCTCTTCGAACGGCAGGACATCGCCGCAGACGGTTCCGGTTTCGCCGTGAGCACCGATCTCGCCGGGGTCAAGGCGTCGGGAACGAGCATCGCCGAGGTCACCGGCACCGGCTCGGCGGGCACCACCGTCGGTCTCACGGTCGACGATCGCGCCGCCGGCTCCACGGTCGTGGGCGCCGACGGCACGTGGCGGATCGTGCTGGATCGTCCGCTCGCCGGGGTGGGGGTGCACGCGCTGGCATTTTCGCAGACGCTCGGCAGCCGCACGGGGGCTCCGTACAAGACGAGCCTGACCATCGGCGTCGACGACGCGTGGCGTCCGTCCGAGGCGGGGTTGTCCCCGGCGGCCGAGAACAAGGTGACCGTCGCACCGGCGCGGGTCGAGCACGCGAACCCGGTGACCGTCACCGTTCCGACCGCCCCCGAGGGCGGCGACCTGCACGCCTACCTCTTCGCCGGCACGACCCGTCTGGGCCGGGCGACGGTGACATCGGGGGCGGTGACCTTCACCGTGCCGCGCGCGGTGGCCGCCGGTTCGTACCGGATCGCCGTCTACACGTCGACGGGGGAGCTCCTCGGCTGGCAGACGCTCGCGGTGACCGCCGACGTGCCCGATCCGGTCGCGCCGACGCAGCCTTCCGGATCCACCGCCGGCAAGGTCGACGTCTCGACCCCGGCGCCCGGGGCTCGCACCGTGGTGGTGTCGGCGGGCGCGGCGAACGCCGGGAAAAAGCTCGACGTCTGGGCGTGGTCCACGCCGACCAAGGTCGGGACGCAGGTGCAGGCGGATCCGTCCGGACGCGTCGAGGTGGACATCTCGACTCTTCCCTCGGGTCACCACACCCTCGCGCTGACCCAGCCGGGCGACGCCGAGTTCACCGTCCTCGCGTGGGGTGAGTTCGACAAGCCCATCACGCCGGGCGAGGACCGGCCGGAGGCGCTCGATCTGGCCGCCGCGGTCACGGCGAGCGACCTGTGGTCGCTCTCGGCCGAGAAGACGACGGTCGATTTCGGAGCCGTCGCTCGCGCGACCCGTGCCACGCGCCCGCTCGGCATCGTCACGGTGGTGGATGACCGTGCCGTGCTGCGCGGATGGGAGCTGTCCGCGAGCTGGAGCGACTTCCGCGGCGAGCAGACCCTCGACCGGGGAACGCTGACTCTCGTGCCGACGACCGCCGCCGGGTATGCACCGCCGTCGGGCGTCTCGCTCGGCGCCCCCGGGTCGACCGCGGGTACGCAGAAGATCGCCGACAGTGCGGCGGTCAGCACCACACTGACCGGTGCACGCTGGGGCGCCGACCTGACGTTCGCCCCGCCGGCGAACGTCGCGGCCGGGACGTATGCGTCGACGCTCACCCTGACCCTCGTGTCGAAGTGAGCTGAGGACGCCTGAGATACAGGCGCACCGAGTGCGGGAGCATGCCGGCTTCCGCACTCGGTGCGGACCTCGTCGACGCGGACCTCTCGCGGACATGCAGAAGGACCCTCCACGTCCGTGAAGGGCCCTTCTGGTGATGCTGTGGTCGGGGTGACAGGATTTGAACCTGCGGCCTCGTCGTCCCGAACGACGCGCGCTACCAAGCTGCGCCACACCCCGTTGCAACCAGTAAAGTCTACCCCGTCCGGAGGCATGCTCCGAACCACGGACGCGCCGGGCGCGTCACGCGTGCGTCAGGGAGACCGCGCGGAGCTCGCGGTGACGGGTGCGGGATGCGACCGCGCCGAGCTCGACGTTGCGGGTGCGGGATGTGACCTCGCGGAGGTCCGAAGGGGACGGGCGCGGGGATGCGACCGCCCGCCGCAGGACGCGGACGGGCGGTCGCGACCGGGCACAGTCGGTCAGGCCTGCGGCGTCGCCCGACGTCGCATCGCCCGCCACGCGAGGAGGCCGACGCCCATGACCACTGCGACGGCGCCGCCGGCACCCCCGAGCGAAGCCACCGACGCCCCGGTCGTCGCCAGGGCCGCGGGTGCGGCAGGAGGCGCCGGGGGAGCGGTCGGAAGGGCCGGCGCCGGGCTCGTCGGGGTGGGCGACGGCGTCGGGTCGTCCGGGGGCGTCGGGACGAGCTGCTCCGTCTGGGTCGGCGTCGCGAAGCGCTCGCGCCAGAAGAACCCCGGCGGCAGGTGCGGAACGACGTCGGCGTCTTGCGCCGCGCTGTCGATCCGCCAGACGGCCGTGTAGACCCCCGGTCCGGGGACCCGTCCGCTGGCCACCTCATAGGCGCCCGCACCACGCGCGGGATCTGTTCGCAGGTCGAGGCTCATCACCGGCTCGAGGTTCGCGGGGACCTCCTCCGACTCCGCGGGGAATGCGCCGGTGCGGTAGAGGTCGGCCGTGGCGGAGATCACGACGAACGAGCCGTCCTCGTGCCGGGGCCAGACGCCGTCGGCCGGGGACACGCGGACCTCGTCGACGAATCGACCCTCCTCGATGCGCGCGGTGGTCTCGATGCGAGGGGAGAAGCGCACCGGGCGGGGTGCGGCATCCTGAGCCGACAGATCGAAGCGCAGAGGATCCGCGGGACCGGCGGACTCCTGCTGATCGGGCGTCGTATAGTACCGGATCGCGGCCTGTCGCAGAGTGAAGGTCGCGTCGGCGCGCACGGTGTAGGGGCGGCCGTCGTCCGAGGCCGTCGCCGGTGCGACGATGTCGTACGCCTGGCCCGTGCGGACGTCGCCGCGATCGGATGCACCGGTATCGGCGAACACCGCGTTCTGCAGACGCAGGGTGCCCGTGGCGGCGGGGTCCACGTCGGCGACGACGGTTCCGTGCGTCGGGTCGTCGTCCGCCGTGGCCACCGACAGCGAGCCGCCCGAACGCGGCACCGGTACCGCTTCGGCCTCGGACAGGTACTGCAGCGCTCGCTCGCGCACGGCCTGGCTGTTCTCCGGGCTCGCGCGGCGCATGATGTAGTCGATCGCCTCGCCGAGGTCGTCGCCCGTGTAGCCCCACGAGTGCAGGGTGGTGTCGCGGTCGGCGATCGCCTTGACCGCCCAGCTGACGGCGGCGGCCTGCACGGCATCGCCGGTCTGTCCGTAGGTGCTGACGAGGTGGTTGATCGAGACGAGCTGCTGCGCGTTCAGCCCTTCGACGTTCGAGGTCGTTCCGTGGTCGGTCGACGGGTCGGTGGCGACCGGGCGGCCGGGATGGATGCAGTACGTGTGCACGCCATCGACGAGCATCGACCCGTGCCAGCCGGTGCTCGACAACGGCGCCCACGTGCCGAAGCCGGTACCCCGGTCGGCGGCGTGCGCGGCGGGGGCGGTGAGACCGATGCCGCCGAGGAGGACGGCCGCGGCGGCGAGGAAGGCGGGGAGTCGGCGTCGGAACGGGGGAGGGTGGTGCATTCGAGGTCCTTTCGGTCGAGGAGCCTCGATCGTGCGACATCGAGCGGCGCCGGAAACGGCCGAAGGGGCCGATCCGTGGACGGATCGGCCCCTTCGTGAGATGTGCAGGAGGGTCAGCGCGGGAGCAGTGTGAGCAGCGTGGCCTCCGGGCGGCACGCGAAGCGCACCGGCGCGTAGATGGAGTGGCCCAGACCGGCGCTGACGTTCAGCGGCACCGACCGCCCCTCGTGCGTCCATTCGCTCAGACCCCGCGCCTGCTCGAGCGGGATGTCGCAGTTGGACACGAGTGCCCTGGGGCTGAAGGGGACGCGTACCTGACCACCGTGCGTGTGGCCCGCCAGCAGTACGTCGGCGCCGAGGTCGACGAACGTGTCGAGCGTCCGCCGGTACGGCGCGTGCATGACGCCGAGCGTGAGGTCGGCGGCATCCAGTCTCTCGAGGACCGGAGGGATGAGCTCGGGGTGGTCCCACCGGCGATGCGCGTCGTTGACGCCGAAAGCGGTCACGCGCAGGCCGTTGACCTCGATCGAGACGGCCGTGTCGTCGAGGATGCTCCACCCGAGGTCGTCGGCGAAGAAACGGTCGAGCGCGTCGACGTCGAGATGCTTGTGCTTGGGCACGTTTCCCGAGGGGCCGAGGAAGTACCGCAGCGGGTTCCTCGGGGCGGGCTCCTGGTAGTCGTTCGATCCGTGCACCACGAGCCCCGGGACGCCGCGCAGCGGAGCGAACGCCGTGCGGATCCCGGTGAGCCCGTCGCGGTGGCCGAGGTTGTCGCCGGTGTTGACGACGAGGTCGGGGGCGAGCTCGACGAGGCGAGCCATCCACTCCTGCTTGCGGTGCTGCCACGGCGCCATGTGCGCGTCGGAGACGTGCAGCACGCGCATCGGCTCCGAGCCCTTCGGGAGCACCCGCAGAGCGTGGTAGCGCACCGTGAAGAGATATCGCTCGACCCCGATGCCCCAGGCCGCGGCCCCGACGGAGGCCGCCCCCGCGACCCCGAGGGGCGCGAGGGCGGCCGTCACGAGCGGGCGCGTCACGGACACTGCCGGGCGATGACCGTGAGGGCGATCGCCGTGCTCTTGTTGACCGCGGAATCGGCAGCCGGGTTGGTGCCGGTCACCTGGCCCTCCGGCGGCGCGCCGGGCTCGCTCTGGCATGAGCCGATCGAGACGTTGCCGAAGCCCGCCGCGGCGAGGCTGGCACGGGCCGCGTTGACGTTCTGTCCGGCGACGTTCGGCACCGTGCCGCCCTGACCGTTGCCGGGGCTCAGGGTGATCACGGAGCCGGCGGGGGCCGAACCGCCACCGGGGCTCTGAGCGGCGACCGTGTCGGGACCCGAGGGCGAGTCGACGGGATCGCCGACGTTCACGCGGAAGCCCGCGCCCTGCAGGGTCGAGGTGGCGGCAGAGATGCTCTGGCCCACGACGTTCGGCAGGTCGCGCTGCTGCGTGCGCAGCAGGTTGGAGACCGGGTCGGGGAAGCGGTCGCCGCCGTAGAACTCGTTCGCGGCGCTCTGGATGTCGCGGGCGAGGGTGTAACGGATGCTGCTCAGCTCGGTGCGGTTGTAGTACTTGCGGAACAGGTCGACATCGCCCTCCCAGTTGCCGACCCAGACGGCGGTGGTGGCGTTCGTGGACGATTCGATCATCCACGTCTCGTGACCCTCGTGGGTACCGGTCTTGCCCATGACGGGCGTGCCGTCGCCGGGGTTGGCTTCCGCGCCGGTGCCGCCTCGAGCCATGACGCCCTGCAGGGCGTACGCGGTGGTCGCGGCGATCTCAGGGGTGAGGGCGGTGGTGCAGGTGCGCTCGGGGATCGGGCGCTCCTCGCCGCTGGCGGTGGTCACCTTGTCGATGACCTTCGGCTGGCACTGGCTACCGCCGTTGGCGACGGTCGCGAAGGCGCCCGCCATGGCGATCGGCGAGACGTTGTCGCTACCGATGACCTCGTTGGCGTTCTCCATCTTGATCTCGCGGCCGTCACCCGTCTGCACGCCGAGCTTCTTGACGACCTTCGAAATGTCGCAGAGGTCGAGCTCGGCGGCCATGGCGAGGTATCCGGTGTTGAGGGAGTCGCGCGTGAACATCATCGGCGTACCGACGTAACCCGGGTTGTTGGCGAAGTTGTTGATGCGCACGCCGCCCGGGTTGACCCAGTTGCCGTAGCAGGAGTTGGTCATGTTCGGCACGGGCTGGAGCCGCCCGTTGAGCGTCTCATTGAGGGAGTGGCCCTTCTCGAGCCAGTCGACGAGCGTGAAGAGCTTGAACGTCGATCCGACGCTGAAGCCGATCGAGCCGCCGTTCTCCGAGTCCCCGGCGAAGACGATCTGGTTATACGACGGGTCGGACTTCGACAGTTCGGGATCCTGCGTGAACTTCGTGTTCTGCGCGATCGCGAGCACACGACCGGTCTTGGCCTCGAGGCTCACCGCGGTCGAGCCGAAGTTCATGCCCTCGTAGCTCTGCGGCGCGTTCTCGTTCATCGTGTTCTGCGCGGCATCCTGCATACGCCAGTCGAGCGTCGTCTGGATGGTCAGACCGTCCTGGCGCAGCGCCCGGACGCGGTCATCGGTCTCGGCACCGAAAGCCGGGTCGTTGAGGATCGTCGACACGACGTACTGACAGAAGTACGGGGCACCCGACGAGGCGCACCCCTGTTCGGTCTCGGAGAGCTGGGGGGTGATGGGCTCGACCGCGTACTGCACGTACTGCTCGTGCGTGATCTTGCCGTCCGCCTCCATACGGCTGAGCACGTAGAGCTGGCGTCCCTTGGTCTCGCTGTAGCCGTCGGCGGCGGCGACGAGCTGTTCCTGGGTGATCTCTCCGTTATCGCGCAGCGTGTACAGGCCCTGGATCGTGCCCTGATCGACGTCGTCGATCGAGCCGTCCGGCTGCTTGTTCTCCGACGTGCCGTCGTCGTACACGATCGAGCCGTCGGGGCGGTCGATGCGGTAGCGATTGGGGTTCTGCACCATGCCCGCGAGGACCGCGGCCTGACCGATATTGAGATCGGCGGCCGAGACGTTGAAGTAGCGCTTCGCCGCGGCGTCGATGCCGTAGGTGACGCCGCCGAAGTTGGCGATGTTGAGGTAGCCGAGAAGGATCTGATCCTTCGTGTACTCCTTCTCGAGCTGGATGGCGTAGCGCATCTCCTGGAGCTTGCGCTGGTAGCCCTCGGGTCCCTCGGCCTGCACGGCCGCGAGGGCGCACTGCTGCAGCGCCTCGTCGCGGGTCACCGCGGCGGTGGTCTCGGTGGCGTCGGTGGCGCGCGCGTCGCGCTCGCACCGCTGCACGAGCACGTTCTTGACGTACTGCTGGCTGATCGAGGACCCACCCTGCGTCTCGCCGCCCGAGGCGTTGCTGAGCAGAGCGCGCGTCGTCCCGATGAGGTCGACGCCGCCGTGCTGGTAGTACCGCGGGTCTTCCGACGACAGGATCGCGTCGTACATGACCGGGTTGACCTGGTCGAAGGTGACGGGGGAGCGGTTCTGGTCGTAGAACTTCGCCAGCACCCGGTCACCCGCCATGAGCGTCGTCGGCTGCATGAGCTCGTCGGGCTGCAGGTAGCTCGGCATCTTGTCGAAGAGCGTGATGGCGCTGGAGGCAGCGGCACCGGAGACGGCGATGGCCGGCGTCACGGCGGCGGTGACCAGGAGTCCGGCGACCGCGCTCAGGCCGACGAGGCCGACGATGCCGCCGAGGGCACCGCTAGCCGTTCGTTTGTTCTCGGGCATAGGCTTGATGCTAAGCGACGTTGCTGGGCGATGCCTCGAAGGCGTGCGCTCGCGCGCGTACGCCTCCACCCCCGCGCGCGACACCTGCGCGCTCCGACCCACCGCCGGGAGCCCGACATGACCACGTGGGAGTACCTCACCACGCCGCTGCTGATCCACAACACCGCCGCGATCCTCAACAACTGGGGCAAGCAGGGCTGGGAGCTCGTGCAGGTGGTGACCGGTCCCGAGGGCGGCCTGGTCGCGTACTTCAAGCGTCCCACCGGCGGCGGCGCGGCCAACGCCGGGCTCGGTGCCGCCGAGACCGCTGCACGCCAGTTCGAGGGCCAGCAGTGAGCGTCTCGGAGCGCCTCGCCGCGCTCGGCGTCGACGTCCCGGAGGTCGTGCCCCCGGTCGCCTCCTACATCCCCGCCAAGCGGCACGGCGACCTCGTCTACACCTCTGGTCAGCTGCCCATGATCCAGGGCGCGCTTCCGGCGACCGGCAAGGTCGGGGAGTCCGAGGGTCTGGTGGCCCCCGCCGATGCGAAGACGTACGCCCGTCAGTGCGCGCTGAATGCGATCGCCGCGGCCGCAGCCCTCGTCGGCGGCGTCGACAACCTCACCGGGGTCCTCAAGCTCACCGGCTTCGTGGCATCCGTCCCCGACTTCACCGGTCAGCCCGGCGTCATCAACGGCGCGAGCGAGTTCCTCGGCCAGGTCTTCGGAGAAGCCGGGGCGCACGCGCGCTCGGCGGTCGGTGTTCCCGTGCTGCCGCTGGACAGCCCCGTCGAGGTCGAGGTGATCTTCACCGTCGCCTGATCCCGCCGATGAAGGTCCCGGATGCCGTGTCGCAGCGGCATCCGGGACCTTCGTCGTTCGAAGCGTAGGTTTCCGCGACGGCGCTCAGGATGCGGGAGGAGTGGTCCCGGGGTCTGGGGGGAGAACCGACGCGAGATCCGTCCGCGCGAAGTCGTCTCCGACGAACAGCAGCGGCATCCGCCGCTCGGCTGCGAGGGCGTAGGCGAAGCAGTCGCCGAGATTCAGTCGAGCCGGATGCCCTGAGCCTCGACCGTACTCGCGATAGGCGCGTCGAGCCCGCTCCGCGTGCGCTGCGGTGAAGGGGACCACATCGAGATCCAGCGCGTCGACGAGGTCGTCGAATCGAGCGGAACGAACCGCGTCACCGCCTCGGTCGGCGATGATCGTCGCCTCGACCAGGGTCGCTGCCGAGATCAGGGGGCGCGGTGTGGCCGACAGCGCCGACAGAATCTGCTCGGCCTCGGGCTCCGCCTGAAGGACGGCGATGAGCGCCGATGTGTCGACGATCACCGGGGGAGTCCCGCCTCGTCGTAGAGATCGCATTCGATCGCGCGAAGATCGGTCCCCGCGTAGACGCGCTGAGCCGCTCGCGCCGCGTCGGCGATCCGGTGTGCCCTCTCTGCGTTGGCCGGACCGGCATCGAGCGCATCGAGGGCTGCGCGCACCGCGTATTCGACGGCGGACGTCTGGCCCAGGCCGAGGCGCTGCGCGAGCTCCCGCACGGCGTCGTGAACGGCTTCGTTCTTGATGTTCAGGCTCACGGTGGAATTCTACCCCCGTCGTCCACCCTTCTACCCGGGCGGTTCCGGATGCCGCACCTCAGCCCGGCGGCATCCGGAACCGTGCGCTCACTTCACCTGGGCGCTGATGACGCTCATGACGGCGGTGTCCGCGAGAGTCGTCGTGTCGCCGACCTCCCGGCCCTCGGCCACGTCGCGCAGGAGCCGTCGCATGATCTTGCCCGAGCGGGTCTTGGGCAGTTCGCCGACGATGTAGACGTCGCGGGGTCGCGCGATCGGTCCGATCTGCTGGCCGACCCAGGTGCGCAGCTCGTCGCCCAGACCCTCGACGGGGTGCTCCTTCAGGTAGCGGCTCTTGATGATGACGAACGCGACGACGGCCTGTCCGGTCGTCTCGTCGGACGCTCCGACGACCGCCGCTTCGGCGACACCCTCGTGGCCGACGAGGGCCGATTCGATCTCGGCGGTCGAGAGGCGGTGGCCGGAGACGTTCATGACGTCGTCGACACGACCGAGGAGCCAGACGTCGCCGTCGTCGTCGAGGCGCGCGCCGTCGCCCGCGAAGTAGTACCCCTTGTCGGCGAACTTCTCCCAGTAGGTCTCGCGATAGCGGTCGGGGTCGCCCCAGATGCCGCGCAGCATGCTCGGCCACGGCTCGGTGACCACGAGGAGGCCGCCGCTGCCGTTGCCCACCGGCTCGCCCTGGTCGTCGACCACGGCGATCGAGATGCCGGGCACGGGGACCTGCGCCGAACCCGGTTTGGTCTCGGTGACGCCCGGGAGGGCGGAGATCATGATCGCGCCGGTCTCGGTCTGCCACCAGGTGTCGACGATGGGGGTCTCGTCGGCGCCGATGATCTCTCGGTACCAGACCCACGCCTCGGGGTTGATGGGCTCGCCCACCGAGCCGAGCAGGCGCAGCGACGACAGGTCGAACCTCTGAGGGACGTCGCGACCGATCTTCATGAAGGAGCGGATGGCGGTGGGGGCCGTGTAGAAGACCGTGACCCCGTGCTTCTCGATGAGTTCCCACCAGCGGCCCGGGTGGGGGGTGTCGGGCGTGCCTTCGTACAGCAGCTGCGTCGCGCCGTTCGCGAGCGGGCCGTAGGTGACGTAGGTGTGGCCGGTGATCCAGCCGATGTCGGCCGTGCACCAGTAGACGTCGGTCTCGGGGTGGACGTCGTGGACGACGCGATTGGTGAACGCCGCCTGCGTGAGGTAGCCGCCGGAGGTGTGCAGGATGCCCTTCGGCTTCCCCGTCGTGCCCGAGGTGTAGAGGATGAACAGCGGCGTCTCGGCCGGGAACGCCTGTGCCTCGTGCTCGGCGGCCGCTTGCGGGACCACGTCGTGCCACCAGAGATCGCGGTCGTCGGTCCAGTCGACCTCGTTCCCGCCCCGCTTGACGACGAGCACGTGTTCGACGGTCTCCTGGATGCCGGAACCGTTGCGGTCTGCGAGCGCCTGGTCGACGGCGGGCTTGAGGGGCGAGACCTTGCCCTTGCGCCATCCGCCGTCGGCGGTGATGACGACCTTCGCGCCGGCATCGTCGATGCGGGCGCGGAGGCTGTCGGCGGAGAACCCGCCGAAGACGACCGAGTGCACCGCGCCGATGCGGGCGACGGCGAGCATCGAGGCGATGGCCTCGGGGATCATCGGCAGATACAACGCGACGCGATCGCCCCGCTCGACGCCCAGGTCGGTGAGGACGTTCGCGAGACGCTTCACCTCATCGGTGAGCTCGGCGTAGGTGACGTTGCGCTGGTCGCCCGGTTCGCCTTCCCACCGCAGAGCGATGCGGTCGCCGTGGCCCGCCTCGACGTGTCGGTCGAGGCAGTTGTAGGCGACGTTGAGCTCGCCGTCGGCGAACCATTCCGCGAACGGCGGGTTCGACCAGTCGAGGACCTGCGTGAAGGGCGTGTGCCAGTGCAGTTCGCGGGCCTGGTCGGCCCAGAAGCCCTCGCGGTCCTCGGCTGCCCGCTCGTACAAGGCGCGGTCGCCGACCGCGTGGGCGGCGAACGCGGCCGACGGGGCGAACCGGCGGGTCTCGGTGAGGAGGTGGTCGATCTGGCTGCTCATCGCGGCGCTCCTTCGCGGTCACGAGACGCGCGCGACCGTGCGCGACGTCTTCCTTGCGGTCACGTTAGTCACCGCCTCCGACAGCGGCCACCTCCGATAGTTGGCATCTCCGAACCCGGGAAACAGGTGATATATCGCGATGAATAGGTCGTGTCGTTTGGTTGCGCCTTGCGGCCCGCGTACGCTGTCTACCGCCCGAACATCGCTTCCGGCGCTCGCGTCGGGGGGAGCCCCCCAATTTTCCCCCGACGCGTGGCGGCATCCCTCGCCCCCCACTGACGGGATGCCGCCCCCTCCTTTTTCCGGCCCGATCGGGTCGATCCGCCGGGCCGAACGCCCGCGTCGGCACGAGCTGCCGCTGATGCTCCGGCCGTTCCTCCCCAGCCGCCGACGACCCGTACCCGTCCACGGATCCGGCGACCGCCGCCGCGGGACACTTCGGGTCGTCCGTAGGTTTCCGGCATGCCTTCGCCTCGACCCCTCCGGCTCCTGCCCCGTGTCGGTTCCGCTCCCGCGTGGAACGACGACCCGGCGTTGTCGTTCTTGGCGCCGTTCCTCGCCGAT
The DNA here is from genome assembly GCA_913774845.1 of uncultured Microbacterium sp. Classification (GTDB taxonomy): domain Bacteria; phylum Actinomycetota; class Actinomycetes; order Actinomycetales; family Microbacteriaceae; genus Microbacterium. The sequence continues at coordinate 187,390 of CAJYJO010000013.1, forward strand.
CCGTCCGTCACCGACGTCTTCGTCAACGGCGAGAGCGGGCTGTTCGTCGATCGCGGCGAGGGGATCGAGCACGTCGCTTCGTGGAGCGCGTCCGAGAGCGAGGTGCGTCGGCTCGCCGTCCGCCTGATCGCGCTCGGCGGGCGTCACCTCGACGACGCGTCTCCCTGCGTCGACGTGCGCCTCGACGGCGGCATCCGTGCGCACGCCGTGCTCGCCCCGGTCGCCGCCCGCGGAACCACCCTGTCGATACGCGTGCCGCGGTGGAGCGCACCCGACCTCGAGACGTTGCAGCGGGGCGGGATGTTCACGACCCGACAGCGCGAGAAGCTGGAGGCCCTCGTGGCCGACCGGGAGAACATCCTCGTGACCGGTTCGACCGGCGCGGGCAAGACGACGTTGCTAGCCGCCTTGCTCTCGCACGTCCCGGTGGGGGAGAGGATCGTCACGATCGAGGAGGTCGCCGAGCTGCGCCCCGCGCACCCCCATCACGTGGTGCTCGAAGCGCGCCAGCCCAACATCGAGGGCACCGGCGGCATCGGTCTGGCCCGGCTGCTGCGCGAAGCCCTGCGCATGCGGCCGGATCGCCTGGTCGTGGGCGAATGCCGCGGCGAGGAGCTACGTGAACTGCTCATGGCCCTCAACACCGGCCACGACGGCGGCGCCGGGACCCTTCACGCGAGCAGCCTCGTCGACGTCGCCTCGCGCCTCGAAGCACTGGGCGCGCTCTCCGGAATGGATGCCACGACCACGGCACGCCAGGTCGCCAGCGGCGTGGGAGCGATCGTGCACGTCGAGCGCTCAGAGGGCCGCCGTCGCGTGACGGGATGGGGGCGGCCGCTCGTGCGCGACGGTCGTCTCGTCATCCAGCCGGAGCGGTGGTCGTGATGCGAGCCGGAGCGATCACGCGCTCCGACGGTGCGCGGCGTGAGCGCCGGGGCTCGCGGGGCGCCGGCACCGTCGATCCCGTCGAGACGGTGATGCGCCTGGCCGTCCTGCTCGCGGCGGGTCTCCCCCCGGCGGGCGCCTGGGCGCACCTCGCAGCGGGCGCGTCCGACGACACGCTCCGCTCGGTCGCCGATGCCGCCGCGCGCGGTGCGGACGTGGGCTATGCGCTCCGGTGCGGCGGCGACGCGTGGGTCGAGATCGCGGCGGTGTGGACCGTGGCCGTCGAGACCGGCGCCCCGCTCGCCGAGACCCTGCGCGCCGTCGCCGTCGCCCTCCGCGACGCGAAAGAAGTGGCCGCCGACGTGCGCGTCGCGCTCGCCGAACCCGCGGCCACCGCGCGTCTGCTCGGCTGGCTGCCGCTGCTGGGCATCCCGATGGGGGCCGCGCTCGGGGTCGACACGGTCGGGATCCTGACCACCGAGCCCCTCGGGGCGGCGTGCCTCGGCTCGGGTCTCGCGCTCGTCGGCGCAGGGCGGCTCTGGACCCGACGGTTGACGCGCTCGGCGTCTCCGCCGCCCGCGATCCCCGGCCTTCGCGCCGAGCTGTGGGCCGTCGCGCTGTCCGCCGGCGCCTCGGTCGACCGCGCCCGCGCCGTCGTCGCCTCCTCCCCGCTCCGCGCCGCGGGGTCGCCGACCGAAGAGAACGAGGCCGTCGACGCCACGCTCGAACTCGCAGTGCGCGCGGGTGTCCCGGCGGTCGAACTCCTGCGCGGCGACGCCTGGCTCGCACGCCACCGCGCCCGTGCCGACGGTCGCGCGGCCGCCGCACGCCTGTCGACGCGGCTGCTGATCCCTCTCGGGGCCTGCACGCTGCCCGCCTTCCTCCTGCTCGCGGTCGCCCCGATGATGCTCGGCCTGCTGCGATCTCCCGTTCTCCCCTGACCGCCCTACCGATATCCCCGAGGAGCTCCTATGAATCCGTTCTTCCGTCCCCGCGCCTCCGCTGCTCTGCCCCCGCTCACCGGCGCCCGCGCCGGCGCCCTCTTCCTCGACGAGCGCGGAGCCGCCACCGCCGAGTACGCGATCGCGACCATGGCTGCCGTCGCGTTCGCGGGACTGCTCGTCGTCATCATGCGAAGCGACGAGGTGCGCGGCATCCTGACCGACCTGGTCCGTCGCGCGCTCACGGTGCAATGATCGTCCGCCCGCTCGACGAGCGCGGAGCGGTGACGGCCGAGTTCGCGGTCGCACTCCCCGCGGTGGTGGTCGTCCTCGCGCTCGGCGTCGGTGTGCTCGGATCCGCCGCGACCGCCGTGCGCCTGCAGCACGCCGTCACCGAGTCCGCACGGCTTCTCGGTCGAGGGGACGACGGGGCGCTCGCCGCCGTCGCCGAGGCCGGTGGTGCCGCCACCGTCGACCGGCGCGACGGCACGGTGTGCGTGTCGGCCACCGCCGTCCTTCCGGTGGCGTTGCCGCTTCCGCCGGTGTCGGCGCGCGCCTGCGCCCTCGACGGAGGGCGCTGATGGCGGGGACGATCTCCACGGTGGGGGTCGTCGCCGTCGTCGCGGGCCTCACCGTCTCCCTCGCGATCGTCGGGGGAGCGGCCGTCGCCGCCCAGCGGCTGGCTGGTATCGCGGACGCCGCCGCGCTCGCGGCGGCCGACGCGGCCAGCGGAGCGGTCGCGGGGGTGCCGTGCGAGCTGGCTTCCCGCATCGCCGCAGAAGGAGGAGCGCTGGTGGAAGAGTGCGATGTCGCGGGCCTCATCTGCACCATCACCGTCGCCGGGGCGTACGGTGGAATCTCATTCGATGCGCGCTCGCGGGCCGGACCCCCCGAAACTCCGAGCCCGTAGTCCTCCCGGATCCCGAACAGGGAGGCGTGTGTATGGTGTGCATCGACGAAAGGACCCCAGTGGCAAACGGCAAGAAGCTCGTCATCGTCGAGTCCCCGACGAAGATGAAGTCGATCCAGGGATACCTCGGCGACGACTACGAGGTACTCAGCTCGGTCGGTCACATCCGAGACCTCGCGTCGAAGAAGGAGATCCCGGCCGACAAGAAGGCGGCGTACGGCAAGTACTCCATCGACGTCGAGAACGACTTCGACCCCTTCTACGTGGTCAACGACCGCAAGACCAAGACGGTCGCCGAGCTCAAGCGTGCGCTCAAGGGCGCCGACGAAGTCCTGCTCGCCACTGATGGCGATCGCGAGGGCGAAGCCATCGCGTGGCACCTGCTCGAGGTCCTCAAGCCCAAGGTCCCCGTTCGCCGCATGATCTTCCACGAGATCACGAAGGACGCCATCAAAGAGGCCGCCGAGCACACGCGCGAGCTCGATGTCTCGCTCGTCGACGCGCAGGAGACACGTCGCGTGCTCGACCGCCTCTACGGCTGGGACGTCTCGCCGGTGCTCTGGCGCAAGGTCGGCTCCGGCCGCGAGGGTACCGCGCTCAGCGCCGGGCGCGTGCAGTCCGCGGCGACCCGCATGGTCGTCGAGCGCGAGCGCGAGCGCATGGCGTTCGTGTCTGCCTCCTACTGGGACGTCGAAGCCCTCGCCTCCCAGGCGGGCTCGTCCTTCACCACGCGCCTGAACCGCCTGGACGGCGCCCCCATCGCCCGCGGCGGCGACTACGACGACAACGGCCGGCTCAAGAAGGCCGTCGTGGTGCTCGACGAGACACAGGCCCGCGCTCTCGCCGACGCGATCACCGCCGCCGGCACCGCGACCGTCGCCAAGGTCGAGGCCAAGCCCGGCACGCGCAGCCCGCGCGCCCCCTTCACGACCTCCACGATGCAGCAGGAGGCCGGCCGCAAACTCTCGATGAGCGCCAAGCACGCCATGGGCGTCGCACAGCGTCTCTACGAGAAGGGCTTCATCACCTATATGCGTACCGACTCGGTCGCCCTCTCCGGGCAGGCCATCTCGGCGGCACGCGCTCAGGCGGTCGCGCTATACGGCGACAAGGCCGTGCCCGCGAACCCGCGCGTGTACAAGAGCAAGTCGAAGAACGCGCAGGAGGCCCACGAGGCCATCCGCCCGTCCGGCGAGACCTTCCGCACGCCCGCCTCGTTGGCGTCGTCGCTCGACCGCGACGAGCAGAAGCTCTACGACCTGATCTGGAAGCGCACGATCGCCAGCCAGATGGCCGATGCCAAGTACGAGACGACCACCGTCACCCTCACGGTGAAGGCCGGTGCGCAGGTCGCGGAGTTCACGGCATCCGGAACCGTCTACACCTTCAAGGGCTTCCTCGAGGCGTACGAAGAGGGCGCCGACGAGAAGCGCAACGACGACGACGCCGACCAGTCGCTGCCGGCGGTCGCCGCGGGCGACGAGCTGCGCGTCAGCGACGTCGAGCCGAAGGGGCACAGCACGTCCCCGAAGCCGCGCTACACCGAGGCGAGCCTGGTCAAGGCACTCGAAGAGAAGGGGATCGGTCGCCCGTCGACCTTCGCCAGCATCATCGGCGTGATCCTCGATCGCGGGTACGTCACCAAGCGCGGTCAGGCCCTGGTGCCCAGTTGGCTCGCCTTCAGCGTCGTGCGCCTTCTCGAAGAGCACTTCGCCGACCTCGTCGACTACGACTTCACCGCTGCTCTCGAAGACGACCTCGACGCGATCGCCCGCGGCGAGCAGCGGCGCACCGAATGGCTGAAGTCCTTCTACTTCGGCTCTGAGAAGCAGGTCGGGCTCCGCCACATCGTCGACAACCTCGGCGAGATCGACGCGCGCGAGTTGAATTCGACGCGCATCACCGACACGGCCACGCTGCGCTTCGGCAAGTACGGCCCCTACCTCGAGGTCACCGTGCCCGGGGCCGATCCCGAGGCCAAGCCCCGCATCGTCAACATCCCCGAAGACCTCGCCCCCGACGAGCTCACCCCCCAGAAGGCGCAGGAGCTCATCGACGCTCCCGTCGCCGGTGATCGGGTGCTGGGCGAGAACCCCGACAACGGCAAGCTCGTCGTCGTCAAGGACGGGCGCTTCGGTCCGTACGTGCAAGAGGTCGACGCCGAGGAGCCCGACGAGGTCGATCAGGCCACGGGCGAGGTCGTCGAAGCCCCGAAGAAGCGCGGTGCCAAGAAGGAAGCCGCCCCCAAGCCGCGCACGGCGTCGCTCTTCCGCTCGATGTCCGTCGACACGATCGGCCTCGACACGGCCCTTCAGCTGCTGTCGCTGCCGCGCGTGGTCGGTATCGACCCCGAGACGGATGCCGAGATCACGGCGCAGAACGGCAGATTCGGCCCGTACCTGAAGAAGGGCACGGACTCGCGTTCGCTCGAGAACGAGCAGCAGATCTTCGACATCACGCTCGAAGAGGCGCTGGCGAAGTACGCCGAGCCCAAGTACGGAGCCCGCCGCGCCTCCAGCGCGCTGAAGGAGTTCGACGCCGACCCGGTCAGCGGCAAGCCGATCAAGCTCAAGGACGGCCGCTTCGGTCCGTACGTGACAGACGGCGAGACCAATGCGACGGTCCCGCGCGGCGAGAACGCCATGGAGATCACCTTCGAGCGGGCGGTCGAGCTGATCGCCGACAAGCGCGCGAAGGGCCCGGCGCCGAGGAAGACGGCAGCGGCGCGGAAGCCTGCGGAGGCCAAGACGACGGCAGCCAAGACGACCGCGGCGAAGTCCACCGCGGCCAAGACGACTGCGGCGAAGTCCACCGCGGCCAAGACGACCGCGGCGAAGAGCACAGCGGCCAAGACTGCCGCGGCCAAGACCACGGCAGCCAAGGCGGCCACGGGCGACACGGCTGCGCCCAAGACGACGGCCCGCTCGACGACGACCACGCGCAAGGCGCCGGCGAAGAAGTCGTGACCGACGACCGCGACCGGCCGCTGCACGCCCCGCGGGCGGCGGCGGCCGGTGGTCCCGGGCTGTTCGTCACCTTCGAGGGCGGCGACGGCGCGGGCAAGACCACGCAGGCGTCTCTCCTCGACGGCTGGGTGCGAGATCGTGGCCGTGACGTCGTCCGCACGCGCGAGCCGGGCGGGACCGACGTCGGGGTGCGCATCCGCGAGATCGTGCTGCACCACCGCGGCCACATCGATCCCCGCGCCGAGGCGCTGCTCTACGCCGCCGATCGCGCGCACCACGTCGAGACCGTCGTACGACCCGCCATCGCGCGCGGAGACGTCGTGATCCAGGACCGCTACCTGGACTCGTCGGTGGCGTACCAGGGCGCGGGCCGGGTCCTCGACGCCGACGACGTGCGCGCGCTCTCCCTCTGGGCCACGGACGGGCTCCTGCCCGACCTGACCGTGCTGCTCGACCTCGACCCGGCCGCTGCGCGCCGCCGACTCGACGCCGACGACAAGCCTTTCGACCGGCTCGAGGCCGAGAAGGAGGACTTCCACGCTCGCGTGCGGACCGCCTTCCTCACCCTTGCCGCCGCCGAGCCGGAGCGCTTCCTCGTCCTCGATGCGACGCAGCCGGCCGAGGCGCTCGCGCAGCGCGTCCGCGATGCGGTGGCGGCGCGGCTCGGCTGAGACGGTCGCAGGGCTGCGGTTCATCCCCGTCCGCTCGGGACTCGTGGGGGCGTCTTCGCGACGCGGGCCGGTTTAGACGGTCGTGCGCACGCTTCTGCGCGCGCCGATCCGAGCACTGCGCGACCGCCCGACCGTGCCGCATCCACAGGCGCCCGACCGCGCCGCATCCACAGGCGACCGCCAGCGGCGGTGTCCGGCCCCACGGTTAGGGTGGAACCCATGTCCGTCGCGCTCGATCCGTCTCCGCCGGCCGCCGCGGCGGCGCCGTTCCCGTGGGATGCGGTGTGGGGGCAAGACGAGGCGGTGCGAACGCTCCGGGCCGCGGCATCCGACCCCTCCGCGCTCGCGCACGCCTGGCTGATCACGGGCCCTCCCGGTTCGGGGCGCTCCACGCTGGCGTACGCCTTCGCCGCGGCGCTCATCGCCGACTACGGCGACCAGCGCGCCCAGCACCAGGTGCTCGCGCGCACCCATCCCGATCTCACGGCGCTGCGCACCGAGCAGGTCGTCATCCGCATCGACGAGGCCCGACGGCTCGTCGAGCGCGCGTCGTTCGCCCCCTCGCTCGGGCGGCACCGGGTGATCGTCGTCGAAGACGCCGACCGCATGGCCGAGCGCACGTCCAACGTGCTGCTCAAGGCCCTCGAAGAACCCCCCGAGAAGACGGTCTGGGTGCTGTGCGCCCCCAGCGACGCCGATCTGCTGCCCACGATCCGCTCCCGCGTGCGCGTCCTGCGGCTGCGCGAACCCTCCGTCGCCGACGTGGCGGCCCTCATCGTCGAGCGCACCGGGGTTCCGGCCGACGTCGCCGAGGAGTCCGCGCGTCACGCGCAGCGGCACATCGGCATGGCCCAACGCCTCGCCACCGACGACGACGCCCGCGCGCGCCGCGCCGAGACGCTCGCCGCCGTGCTGAACGTCCGCGGGATCGGCGACGCCGTCGACGTCGCGGGCCGCATCGTGCGGCTGGCCACCGACGACGCCAAGGCGCTCACCGCCTCCCGCGACGACGAGGAGCGTCGCGCCCTCCTGCGCATGCTCGGCGTCGCCGAGGGGGCCGCGGTCCCGCCCTCGGTGCGCGGGCAGGTGAACGCCCTCGAAGACGATCAGAAGCGTCGCGCCACCCGCAGCCTGCGCGACGGGATCGACCGCGTGCTCACCGATCTCCAGTCGCTCTTCCGCGATGTCGTCATGATCCAGTACGGCCGTGACGGCGACCTCGTCAACAGCGAGCGTCTCGACGCTCTGCGCGCCCTGGCCGCAGAATGGACCCCGGCGCGCACCCTGGGCGTGCTCGACCGCATCTCGGTCACCCGCCGCAACCTCGAGCAGAACGCCGCCCCCTTGCTGGCGTTGGAGAGTCTCATGATCACCGTCGCGAACGGCTCCGCGCCGTGAGCGCGCGCCGCCGCCTCGCGACGGTCGTCGCCGGCGTCGCCACGCTCGTCCTCGCCCTCTCCGGCTGCCTGTACGCCCAGATCCCGCCGGTCGCCCCCGACACGGGTCGCTCGCCCGCCCCGCAGACCGAGGGTGTCGACGAGGCACTCCTGCCCTACTACGGCCAGACGCTCGCGTGGAGCGACTGCGGCAGCGCGGGCTTCGACTGCACCACGGTCACGGCGCCCCGCGACTACGCCGACCCGTCCGCCGGTGACCTCACCCTGTCGGTCATCCGCCACCGCGCGACCTCGGGGGAGCCTCTGGGTTCGCTCCTGACCAATCCGGGCGGTCCGGGCGTCAGCGGTGTCGACACGGTGCGCGACTCGCTCGGGCTCGTCGCCGACGAGGCGCTGACGCGTTCCTACGACGTGATCGGGTTCGACCCGCGCGGTGTGGGGCAGTCCTCGGCGGTCACCTGCTTCGACGACGCCGGGATGGACCGTTTCCTGTACGACATCCCGCCGGGCGCGCGCGGCAGTGACGAGCGCGATGCGGCGCTCGAACAGCGCGCCGCCGACTTCGCCGACGCCTGCGAGGCCAACAGCGACGGCATCCTGCCCTACATCTCGACCGAGAACGCCGCGCGCGACATGGATCTGCTGCGGGCCGTCCTCGGTGACGCGAAGCTGAACTACCTCGGCTTCTCCTACGGTTCGTTCCTCGGGACGACCTACGCGGGACTGTTCCCGGAGCGGGTGGGCCGCATGGTGCTCGACGGCGGCATCGACCCGAGTCTGCCGGGCAGCGAGAGCGGCCTCGCGCAGGCCGTCGGGTTCGAGAACGCCCTGCGCGCGTTCATGGCCGACTGCCTCACGACGTCGGAGTGCCCCTTCTCGGGCACCGTCGACGATGCGATGAGCGATCTGTCGAACCTGCTCGCCCGCGTCGACGCCCGTCCTCTCGCCGGCGGCGACGGCCGTCAGCTGGGCGCCGATTCGCTCGTCACGGCGATCGTCGCCGCCCTCTACAGCGACCAGAGCTGGCCCTACCTGCGCGCGGCCCTCACCGACGTGCAGAACGGCGACGCCTCGGTGGCGTTCCAACTCGCCGACTTCTACAACGGTCGCGTCGACGGCCGCTACGCCGACAACACCATGCAGGCGCTGCGCGCCTACAACTGCATCGACTACCCCGACGAGGGCGATGACGACGATCCCGCCCTGCAGGCCGCGCTCGAGGAGCAGGCTCCGGTGGTCGCCCCCTACTGGCTCGGTCCCGACCCGTGCGCGGCGTGGCCCGCCCCGCCCACCGGCACGCGCGAGGCCATCACGGCGCCCGGCTCGCCGCCCATCGTCGTCCTGGGGACCACGGGAGACCCCGCCACCCCGTACGGCGAGGCGCAGGCGCTCGCCGACCAGCTGTCGCAGGGCGTCCTGGTCACGTATGTCGGCGAGGGGCACCTGGCGTACAACAAGGGCGATTCCTGCGTGGACTCCGCCGTCGACGACTACCTCCTCGACGGGACCGTCCCCGCCGAGGGTCTGCGCTGCGAGTAGCGCTCGCGTCCACCCCGCCTAGGCTTGATCCGTCACGAACGAGGAGATCCCGATGACCGCGCCCACCGCCGACCTGGCGACCTACATCGACCACACGCTGCTCAAGCCGGAGGCCACCCGCGCCGACGTCGAGCGCCTCATCGCCGAGGGAGCGGAGCTCGGCACCCACAGCGTCTGCATCTCGCCGTCGTTCCTGCCCGTGGAGCTTCCCGCCGGCCTCAAGCTCGCCGTCGTGTGCGGCTTCCCCAGCGGGAAGCACCACGCCGAGATCAAGGCGGCCGAGGCCAAGCTGTCGGTCTCGCAGGGCGCCGACGAGATCGACATGGTGATCGACGTGGGTGCCGCCATCGAGGGTCGCTACGACGTCGTGGAAGCCGAGATCCGTGCGGTCCGCGACGCGGCTCCGGCCCCGACGGTGCTCAAGGTCATCATCGAGGCGGCCGCCCTGTCCGACGAGGCGATCGTGGCCGTCTGCGAGGCGGCTGTCGCCGCGGGCGCCGACTTCGTCAAGACCTCGACCGGCTTCCACCCCGCGGGCGGCGCGAGCGTGCACGCCGTCGAGCTGATGAAGCGCACCGTCGGCGACCGTGCCGAGGTCAAGGCCTCCGGTGGCATCCGCACCCGCGCCGCCGCCGACGAGATGATCGCCGCTGGCGCGACGCGTCTGGGACTGTCCTCGAGCCGTGACATCCTCGCCGATCGTTCCGCCACGGGCGACTACTGATCGCGTACCGCGGAGCTCTCCGGAGCATGTAAGGTAGATGATCGTGCACGCGTCAGCGAGCACATGCCGCCTTAGCTCAGACGGCAGAGCGATTCACTCGTAATGAATAGGTCAAGGGTTCGATTCCCTTAGGCGGCTCCGAAGGCCCTCACCCGCTTCCACCGGGTGGGGGCCTTTCTGGTGTCCGGTGCACGCGCGCGGCCTCCCGGTAGGCTGAAGCCGCCTCGTTCCGCGTTCGCGTGACGGCTGTCCTCCGCCCGCCGACTCTGCTGGAGCCCCCGTGTCGAACGCCCTCGATGCCGTCATCGAGATCTTCACGTGGGTGGGGCTGGGCGGCGGACTGCTCCTGGCCTTCGCGGCGGTCTGCCTGCTCCTGGCCGACGGTACCTGGCTGCCCGCGCGTGCGGTCGTCGAACGCGTCGACGGCGGGCGGGTGGTCCGTTGGTTCGACGCCGACGGGGGAGTGAACGAGGCGCCGCTGTCGGCGGACGACGAGGTCGAGGTCGGTCGAGCGGACATGACCGACATCTTCTACCGTCGTGGGACGCCGAACCGCATGCGGCTCACGCATCACTCGCCCGTGGTCCGCTTCGTGTCCCGCCTGGCCGCGGGAGTGCTCGGCCTCGGTGCGGTGGCGTTCGTCGTCTCGATCGTCGTGCTCTTCGCGAGGGGCTGACCCGACTGGAAAACGGGCATATAGCTAGATAAGCTAGCGATATGTCCGACTCGCTTGCGCCCGTCCGTCGCTCCACCCGCCGTTCCACGCGCCCACCTCGCGTCTCGCGCTGGCTGCGGGTCGGCATCCCGAGCCTGCTCGTCCTGCTGTGGGTGGTGGGGGGATCGATCGGCGGGCCGTTCTTCGGCAAGGTCGATGAGGTCGCGACGAACGACCAGTCGTCCTTCCTCCCGCAGTCGGCCGATGCGACTCGCGTCAGCGAACGGCTGACGGACTTCACCGGGAGCGACACCATTCCCGCGATCGTCGTCGCGTCGACCGCCGACGGCAGCGCGTTGAGCGACGCCCAGGTCGCGGCCCTGCAGACGCTCGCGGCCGACATCGCCGCGGTCGACGGCGTCTCCGGCGACGCGTCGCCCCCGGTCGTCTCGGACGACGGACAGGCCGCGCAGATCTTCGTGCCCATCGACAGCTCCGGTGAGGTGCGCGACGTCGTCGAGCAGGTGCGCGAGAAGGTGTCCGCCGAAGTCCCGGCGGGCGTGGAGGCGTGGGTCACGGGACCGGCGGGGTTCACCGCCGACCTCGTGAAGGGCTTCCTCGGCATCGACGGTCTGCTGCTGATCGTCGCCCTCGTGGCGGTGTTCGTCATCCTCGTGGTCGTCTATCGCTCGCCGCTTCTCCCGATCCTCGTGCTCCTGACCTCGGTCTTCGCGCTCTGCGTGGCTCTTCTCACCGTATGGTGGCTCGCCTTCGCGGGGATCGTCGTGCTGAACGGGCAGGTGCAGGGGATCCTCTTCATCCTGGTCATCGGGGCCGCCACCGACTACGCCCTCCTCTACGTCGCGCGATTCCGCGAAGCCGTCGGCGAGGGGCTCGGCAGATGGGATGCCACGACCCGGGCGTGGAAGGGCGCGTTCGAGCCCATCCTGGCGTCCGGTGGCACCGTGATCGCCGGGCTTCTCTGCCTGTTGCTGTCGGATCTGGCGACCAACCGTGCGCTGGGGCCCATCGCGTCGATCGGCATCGCCTTCGCGGTGCTGTCGGCGCTGACGTTCCTTCCCGCGCTGCTGGCCCTGGTCGGCCGCGCGGCGTTCTGGCCGTTCCCGCCGAAGCCCGGGCGAGCGGCTCTCCCCGCCGACCTCACACAACCGGTGAAGGGGCTCTGGCCGCGTCAGGCGCGCTTCGTGGCCCGCCGCGCCCGGCCGGTGTGGATCGTGTGCACGCTCGTCCTCCTGGCCGCGTGCGTCGGCGTCACGCAGCTGCGCGCCGACGGTGTGCCCGCGAGCGATCTCGTCCTCGGCGCCTCGGAGGCGCGCGATGGTCAGGCCGCTCTGGCCGAGCACTTCCCGGGCGGCTCGGGCAGCCCCGCGTACGTGCTCGTCCCGGAGCAGGAGGCCGCCCGCGCCGTCGCCGTGCTCGAGGGCGCCCCGGGGATCGACGCGGTGTCGGTGCTGAGCGCCGACGCGCCCGGGGGTCAGTCCCCGGTGAGCGTGGTCGACGGCGCCCTGCAGACGTCGGCATTCGGGGCTCCCGGGACGCCCGCCCCGACCCCGACGGTCGCCGACGGCGACGTGCTGCTGGCCGCGACCCTCGCCGACACGGCCGACTCCGCCGCGGCGGACGACACCGTCCGACAGCTGCGCAGCACCCTCAGCGTCGAGCTGGGTGAGGGCACCGCCCTGGTGGGCGGCGTGACCGCCACCGATATCGACTCGATCGACACCTCGATCCGCGACCGCACCCTCATCATCCCGATCGTGCTCGTCGTCATCCTGCTCATCCTGATGGCGCTGTTGCGCTCCGTCGTTGCGCCGCTCATCCTCATCGGCACCGTCATCGTCTCGTTCGGGGCGGCCCTGGGCGTGAGCGCCCTGGTGTTCGACGGCATCCTCGGCTTCCCGGGCGCGGACCCGGCGGTGCCGCTCTACGGCTTCGTGTTCCTCGTGGCCCTGGGCGTGGACTACAACATCTTCCTGATGTCGCGGGTGAGGGAGGAGTCGCTCGCGCACGGCACCCGTCCCGGCATCCTGCGCGGTCTGGTCGCCACGGGCGGTGTGATCACCTCCGCCGGTCTCGTGCTGGCGGCGACGTTCGCCGCTCTCGGCGTCATCCCGATCCTGTTCCTCGCGCAACTCGCGTTCATCGTGGCGTTCGGCGTCCTGCTCGACACGTTCGTGGTGCGATCGCTGCTCGTTCCGGCGCTGGCGTACGACCTCGGGCGTCGCATCTGGTGGCCTTCGAAGCTGGGACGAGCGGATGCCGCGACGCGTAGGCTCGACGTATGACGCGCGCCCTGTTCATCGTCGATGTCCAGAACGACTTCACCGAGCGCGGGGCGCTCGGGGTCGAGGGCGGCGACGCCGTCGCGGAACGCATCTCGCGATTCCTGTCCGAGCACGCCGACGACTACGCGCTCGTCGTCGCGTCGCGTGACTGGCACGACGGCGACGGCGACAACGGCGGTCACTTCTCGGCCACCCCCGACTTCGTCGACACGTGGCCGGTGCACTGCGTCGGCGGCACGTACGGCGCCGACTACGACGAGGTGTTCGACACCGCCCGCGTGAGCCACCACCTCAAGAAGGGCCAGGGCAAGCCCGCCTACTCGCTCTTCGAGGGCGTGTCCGACGACGGCGAGACGGCGGCATCCCTTCTCGAGGCGCACGGCATCCGCGACATCGACGTCGTCGGGATCGCGACGGACTACTGCGTGCGGGCTTCCGCTCTCGACGCGCTGGGCGCCGGACGGCGCGTCCGCGTGCTGACCGACCTGGTCGCGGGGGTGCATCCCGACTCGAGCGCGGCCGCCCTGAGCGAGATCGAGGCGGCCGGAGCGGAGCTCGCGACCTCCGACGACTGAGGGGCGCCGTCAGACTCCCGAGGGGGGTTCGGCTTCGTCCTCGGCCCGGGGGATGGTGATCGTCACGCGCGTGCCCTCCCCGGGTGTGCTCGCGACACGGAGGGTCCCGCCGTGCTCGCTCATGATGCGCTGGACGCTCGACAAGCCGATGCCCCGCCCGCCGTCGGCCTCGTCGGCGAACCGCCCGCGCTGACCCTCCTGCGTGATGGCCGCGAGGTCGTCGGGATGGATGCCGCGCCCGCGGTCGCTCACGCGGACGGAGGCGCCCTCGTCGGTTTCGAACGTCTCTACCCGGATGAGGTCGTCGGAGTACTTCGCGGCGTTCTCGAGCACGTTGGAGACGGCGCGGCGCAGCCCCAGGACGTCACCGCAGATCGGAACGGCATCCATCTGTCCGAACACCACGCGCCCGTGGCCGTCCCCGGGGAGGACGAGCGCGACGGCGCCTCGCGCGATGAGGTCGATGCTCGCGCGCCGGCGGCCGCGTTCGGTGCGGGAGCTGGCATCCGCCATGAGCGATTCCGCCATCGCGACGATGTGGTCGCTCGCCTCTTCGGCGAGGCGCAGCAGCCGGTGATCGGCGGGCAGCTCCTCACCGAGGAGGTCGAGATAGCCGCGCAGGGCGGTGACGGGGGAGAGGAGGTCGTGGGCGAACGTGCGCTGCAGCGCTTCGCGCTCGTCGGCGGCCTGCTTCTCGCTCGTGAGGTCGCGCACGATCTTGACGAAACCGAGGACCTGCCCCTGGTCGCTGCGGATGGCCGAGATCGTCACCCGCGCCCAGAACTCCGTGCCGTCGCTGCGCACGCGCCATCCCGTGTCCTCCACGTGCCCGTCGCGTTGAGCCGCCGCGAGCAGCTGGTCGGGTACTCCTCGCCGGCGCGCGTCCTCGCGATAGAAGCGCGAGAAGTGCGAGCCGAGGATCTCGTCCTCGGTGTAGCCCTTGATGCGTTCGGCGCCGAGGTTCCACCCGCGCACGAAACCGCCGCTGTCGAGCTTGACGATGGCGAACAAGTCGACCTGTTCGTCCCAGTCGCGCGGGATGGATCGTCGGATACCGGTCACGGGGTGGGCGGGTGCGGCCGAGGGGGCGATGGGCTCATCGGGAACCGTGCTCATTCGGGGGCACCACGACGGTGGGGGGTGCGAGCGGAGGCCATTCCCCGATGATGCCCCGCGCGGCGGCCGGTGCGATAGAGATTGACATCACCGGCCGCGCGCGGCGCCGATCACGAGGTGACGGTGACGAGCGTGCGCTGCCAGCCGCTGGAACCGTCGGGAGCGATCGGTGCCTGGTCCTGGATCTGGAGGTTGCCCTGCTTGTCGGTGGCGCGGACGGCGATGTAGTGCGTCCCCGCCTCGGCGGTCCAGTCGAATTTCCACTGCACCCACGACTGATCGTTGATGGGGGTCGAGAGCTGCGTCTCCTGCCACTCTCCGTTGTCGATGCTGACCTCGACCTTCTGCACGCCCACCGGCTGAGCCCAGGCCATGCCGGCGATCGTGACGGCACCCGCCGTGACCGGCGAGCCGATCTTCGGGGTGTCCACGCGCGAGGACATCTTGATCGGGGCCTCGGCGGAGTATCCGCGGGGCGTCCAATACGCCTCGTCCTTGTCGAACCGCGTCACCGTGAGCTTGGTGACCCACTTCGTCGCCGAGACGTAACCGTACAGGCCGGGCACGACCATGCGGACGGGGAAGCCGTGCTCGAAGGGCAGGGGCTCCCCGTTCATCGCGACCGCGAAGATCGCGTCGAGGTTGTCGTCGACGAGCGCCGAGAGGGGGGTGGAGGCCGTGTAGCCGTCGACGCTCTCCGACAGCACCATGTCGGCATCCGCCTGCGGCCCGGCCATGCGCAGGATGTCGCGGATGGGGACGCCGGTCCAGATGGCGTTGCCGACGAGGTTGCCGCCCACTTCGTTCGAGACGCACGTGAGGGTCACGCCGTACTCGTCGAGACCGCGCCCCACGAGGTCGTCGAAGCTGAGCTCGATGGGGGTGTCGACCATGCCGTCGATCTGCAGGCGCCAGGTGGTGGGGTCGACGTTCGGGACCGTCAGGGCGGTGTCGACGCGGTAGAAGTCGCTGTTGGGCGTGATGATCGGCGACAGGCCCGGGATCTCCCAGTTCGCACCGTCGGGCACCGTGACCGTGGTGCGCGGGGCCGGGAGGCGCAGGGCGTCGCGCGCGGCGGCGACCGAGGCGGTCGTGGCGTTCCAGATGCGCGAGCCCACGCCCACGACGACGGCGCCCAGGGCCGTGACGCCGGTGAACACGAGGAAGCGGCGACGGTCGACCCCGGCGGTCTCGAGATCGCCGGCGCGCGCGGCATCCATCCAGTGCTTCAGCCGCTCGACGGCGAACACGAGCACGACGATGCCGGCCACGGTACCGAGCACGGGCGGCAGCCACGCGAGCGCACCGGCGCCCGCACGTGTGAGGATCGCCGCGGTGGCGAGAACTCCGCCGATGAGCAGCAGCACGGCGCCGACGAAGCGGAAGCGGTATTCGAGCACGCCCGCCACGGCGGCGGCGACCGCGGCGCCCAGACCGACGCCGACGAGGAGCGCGATCTTGTCGGACTCGCCGAACAGGGTGATCGCGAGCTCCTTCAACGGACGCGGCACGATGTCGACGATGAAAGAGCCGACGGCGAGAACCGGGCTCGCCGAACGGGCGACGAGCGCGGCGAACATCTCGGCCACCGCGAGAAGGGCCGCCGCCGCGACGATTCCGGCCAGGGCGGCCCATGGCCACGCGTGCGGTCGACGGGTGGGCTTCGTCTGCGTGATCGGTGCCGCAGTGTCGGTCGTCATGGCATCCCTCATCTCCGGCGGCGCGCGAGCGCGGCACGCCTCACAATATCTTCGGAGCGGGGGAGGAATCGGATGCCGTCACTCGTGCTAATGGCGCCCTGTCCGGCGCGAGTGCGAAGGCGGCCACGCCCGCGACGATGAGCGCGAGCGCCACGGTGAGACCGGCCGACAACGGCTCGCCGAGGAGGGGCACGGCGACGACCGCTGTGAGGACGGGGCTGAGAGCTCCGGCTGCGGCGGGGATGCTCCCGCCGAGGTTCTTGACCGCGACGACGTAGCAAGCCGTCGACAGCAGACCCGTCCCGACGCCCTGCACCAGGGCGTAGGCGCCCCAGGTGGCGGGATCGACCTGGCCGGCGAGCAGGTGCGAGGGCATCGCCCCGCTCACCGCGAGCGCGAGGGCGGCGATCACCGAGGTGAGGGACACGATCGCGATCACCCCGACCGGGTCGAGACGCGTGCGCGCGAGACCCAGTGTGTAGGCCGCCCAGACGAACCCCGCGGCGAGGAGAACGGCGATACCGGCCGGGCCGGCGGGACCTCCGGTGAACAAGGCGCTCGCCGCGACTCCCGCGACGATTGCGGCGAGAGCGCACATTCGCGCGCGGGTCGGTGTGCGGCGGTGGCGCAGGAAGACCAGCCCCGCGACGAACAGCGGCACCGTGCCCGGCACGAGGAGCCCCGTGAGGGCCGCCGAGGTCAGGTGCGCTCCCCACGCGAACAGCAGGAAATGCGGCAGCCCCGCCAGGAGCACGAGAGCCAGGATGCCGGCGCGCTCGCCGCGGAGCGCGCGCAGCGTGCGCGGGATCCAGGGCGACAGCACGACCGCGGGAACGGCGAAGCGCACGATCGCGGCATCCGCCACGGTGAGGCCGGCGCCCTCGAGAGCGCGCGTGGACAGGGCGAACGACGACCAGAGACAGACCACCGCGACCAGCGCGGCGGTGCCGACGACGGCGCTGCGGGACGGGGTCGCGGTGCGGTGGGTGAGGGTGAACGTGGCCACCGCTCGAGCGTAGGAAAGCGTCTGGCGCAGACGATTGCGAAAATTGCCGCGTTTGTTCTGTTGGTAGCAGAATCTGCTGCATGGCATCTCTCGACAGCATCGATCGTCTCATCTTGCGGGAGTTGCAGCAGGATGGACGCCTGACCAACCAGGAGCTCGCCGATCGCGTCGGGCTCTCACCGTCGCCGTGTCTGCGGCGCGTACGCCACCTCGAGAAGGCGGGGGTGATCGAGGGCTACCGCGCCGTCGTCGCGCCGAAAGCGGTCGACCTCACCATCACCGCCTTCGTCCGCCTGCGTCTGGCCTCGCACGAGGGAGCGACGGTGGATGCCGTGGAGGAGCGCTTGCGCGTCATTCCGCAGATCGTCGAGGCCCACCTGCTGGCGGGGGACTGGGACTATCTCGTCCGCGTCGTCACGCCGAGCTTCGAGGAGTACGAGCGACTGCTGCGCGAGCACCTGCGGGCGATCCCCTCGTTGTCCGCCATCGACACGACCTTCGCCTTCGGGGTCACCAAGCCCGTCTCGCCCCTGCCGCTGGACGCGGTGCCCGGGCGCGCGTGAGGCCCAGGTCGACGGACGCGACCCGGGCCTCGGCCGTCAGCGCGTCGAGCGCTGCTTCAGGACCTTCGCCTGCACCTTGCGGCGGATCTTCTGCACCTTCGGGTCCTTCCAGACCCGGTAGGCGACCGTTCCGGCGGCGACCGCACGGCCGATGGCCGTGCGGGCCAGGACGGCTCCGGCGAGTCCGACTGCTCCGGTTCCGATCCAACGTGCGACACCCATAGCGCCTCCTCGATTCGCGTGTGGACTCTCACCTCACACGATGGAGTGACGGATGCCGCGCCGCTTGCGCCGACGCTCCGCTTATGCGTCGGTCAGCGCAGGGATCCGCCCGAGGGGGCGGCGAACGGCTCGAGGGCGGCGATGACGTCGTCGCTCAGCGTGGCCTTGCTCGCCTCGACGGCGTCGTCGATCTGGCCGGGGCGCGAGGCGCCGATGATCGCTGTCGTGACGACCGGGTCGCGCAGCACCCAGGCCACGGCGAGCTGCGGGATCGAGAGACCGGCCTCGCGGGCGACCCCGTCGATGCCGCGGATGCGCTCCAGGTAGTCGTCGGTGAGGGCCGACTCGTCGAGGAAGCGGCTGTCGGCGGCGCGTGAGTCGGCGGGAACGGTGCCGTCGAGGTACTTCGCCGTCAGCAGCCCTTGGGCGAGCGGCGAGAACACGGCACTGCCGACCGACAGCTCGCGCAGCGTCGGGAAGAGCTCGGACTCCGGGGTGCGGTCGAACAGCGAGTACCGGGGCTGGTGGATGAACAGACGGATGCCCATGGCCGCGAGCAGCTCGTGCGCTCGCCGGGTGAGCTCGGCCGGGTAGTTCGAGATGCCGACGTACAGCGCCTTGCCGCTGCGCACGATGTCGGCGAGGGCGGTGACGGTCTCTTCGATCGGCGTCTCGGGGTCGACGCGGTGTGAGTAGAACACGTCGACGTAGTCGGTGCGCATGCGCGCGAGGCTCTGCTCCAGCGAGCGGACGAGGTACTTGCGCGATCCGCCGTCGCCGTAGGGCCCCGGCCACATGTCGTAGCCGGCTTTGGTCGACAGGAACAGCTCGTCGCGGTACGGACGCAGGTCGCTGTCGAGCACGGTGCCGAACGTCGTCTCGGCGGCGCCGTAGGGCGGGCCGTAGTTGTTTGCGAGGTCGATGTGCACGACGCCCCGGTCGAAGGCGTGGCGCAGGATCTCGCGCTGCGAGTCGAGCGTGCGTCCGCTGCCGAAGTTCTGCCAGAGTCCCAGCGAGATGCGGGGGAGAGGGATGCCGCTCGCCCCGGCCCGCGCGAACGGCA
The DNA here is from genome assembly GCA_913774845.1 of uncultured Microbacterium sp. Classification (GTDB taxonomy): domain Bacteria; phylum Actinomycetota; class Actinomycetes; order Actinomycetales; family Microbacteriaceae; genus Microbacterium. The sequence continues at coordinate 206,629 of CAJYJO010000013.1, forward strand.
CGTCGTCGTATCGGGTGGAGGATGCCGTGAAGGCGGACGTCAGGCGGGGGTCATCGGCGGCGATGGGCATGGTTCTCCTCGGCGGTGAAGGGGGACACCGTCGACTCTGTCACGGAAGGCGCTGCTCAGGCGGAAGCGCGCGTGAGCTCTTCGCGGAGGAGGCCGGCACCCGCCGACAGTGCACTGAGCTTGTCGAGAGCGACCTGGCGCGGCAGAGGTGCCATCCCGCAGTTCGAGCTGGGGATGAGCTTGTCGGCATCCACGAACTGCAGGGCCCTCCGCAGGGTGGCGGCCACCTCTTCGGGGGTCTCCACCTCGTGGCTGGCCACGTCGATCGCGCCGAGCATCACCTTCTTGCCGCGGATGAGCTCGATGAGATCGATCGGCACGTGCGAGTTGTGGCTCTCGAGCGAGACGATGTCGATGCTCGAGCGCTGCAGCAACGGGAACGACTCCTCGTACTGACGCCACTCGGCGCCGAGGGTGGCCTTCCAATCGGTGTTGGCCTTGATGCCGTAGCCGTAGCAGATGTGCACCGCGGTCTGGGCCTGCAGACCCTCGACGGCGCGCTCGAGAGCGGCGACGCCCCACTCCTTCATCTCGTCGAAGAAGACGTTGAAGGCGGGCTCGTCGAACTGGATGATGTCGACGCCGGCGGCCTCGAGTTCGCGCGCCTCCTGGTTGAGGATCGTCGCGAACTCCCACGCGAGCTTCTCGCGGCTGCGGTAGTGCCGGTCGGCGAGGGTGTCGATCATCGTCATGGGGCCGGGGAGGGCCCACTTGATCGGGCGGTCGGTCTGCGAGCGGAGGAAGGCCGCACCGTCGACGAAGACGGGCTTGCGACGGCTCACCGCGCCGACCACCGTGGGGACGCTCGCGTCGTAGCGGTCGCGGATGCGGACCGTCTCGCGGTTCTCGAAGTCGACGCCGTCGAGGTGCTCGATGAAGGTCGTCACGAAGTGCTGGCGTGTCTGCTCGCCGTCGCTGACGATGTCGATGCCCCGGAGCTCCTGCTCCTGCACCGCCGCGCGCAGGGCGTCGTGTTGACCCTCGACGAGCACGTCGCCCTCGAGCTCCCACGGTGACCACAGCACCTCGGGCTTTGCGAGCCACGCCGGCTTGGGGAGGCTTCCGACGATGGCCGTGGGCAGGAGGGTGGGCACGGGGGTCCTTTCGGCGGAGACGGCGAGGGTGGCCGGGACGGTGGTCACGGCGGTCATCGGACGACCGCGTCGAAATCGGCGGCCCACTGCTCGAGCAGAGCGCGGTGCGGCTCGACGAAGTGCTCCTGGGCGTACCGGCCCTGCACGACGGCGAGCTGGCTGCGCTCCTCGCGGTCGTAGGTGACCTCGGTCGGGGAGAAGTCGCTGGCCTCGAGGCTCGGGCGGTAGACCTCGCCGGCGGTCGCGTGGGCGTTGTAGATCTCGGGGCGGTAGATCCTCTGGAACGTCTCCATCGTGCTGATCGTGCCGCTCAGCTGCAGGTCGGTGTAGTCGCTCAGCAGGTCGCCGCGGAAGTAGAACGCCAGCGGGGCGACGCTTCCGCGCGGCATGAAGTAGCGCACCTCGAGGCCCATCTTCCCGAAGTAGTCGTCGGTGAGGGAGTGTGTGCCGTCCTGCACGTACTCGACGCCCAGCACGGGGTGGACGACGCCGTTGCGACGGTAGGTGCGGCTCGTCGACACGCTGATGCAGATGACCGGCGACTGCGGATAGCGCTCGCGGTAGGCCTCGGAGTCGAGGAAGTGGCGGAACAGCTTGCCGTGCAGGTCGCCGAAGTCGTCGGGGACGGTGAACACGCCTCCCGCCGCCTCCTTGGCGGCGGGGAGCACGACGCTGAAGTCGTAGTCGCGCAGGTACGACGAGAAGTTGTTGCCGACGATGCCCTGGTGGCGGTCGCCGGTGACGCCGTCGACGATGTGCACGTCGAGCACCTCGATGACGGGGAACTCCTCGTCGTCGGCGCCGTCGCCGAACTGCAGCTGCACGGAGACGATGTCGAGCTCGACGCGGTAGCGGTCGCCGCTCGGGTTGTCGGTCGAAGCGAGGGCGTTCAGGCGCTCCGTGATCATGGTCAGCGCGTTGCGCAGATTCTGTCGGCGCCCCTCGCCTCGCGCGAGGTTGGCGAAGTTCGTCGTGATCCGCGACCCCTCGGCGGGAGCGTAGTCCTCGTCGAAACGGGTGGTGGTGATGCTGAACGTGATCTCGTTCGCCATGAGGATGCCAATCCGGGAGGGCGGGACCCGTGCGATCCCGCGGAAGTCGGTGTCTTCATCGTCCTGCCGAGTGAAGGTCATCGGGTAATTCGGGTCGACTATGCCTTGGTATAGCGTTTGCCTATGGCAAAGCGGGCGAGCGGCATCACCCTTCAGCAGCTGCAGTACTTCATCGAGGTGGCGGCGGAGGGGTCGATCTCTGCGGCCGCCGACCTGCTCTACGTGGCTCAACCGACGATGTCGGCCGCGATGCGCGATCTCGAGCAGCGGGTCGGCCGTGATCTGCTGATGCGGTCCGCCCGCGGTGTGACTCTGACGACCGACGGGGTCGAGTTCCTCGGTTACGCGCGTCAGGTGGTCGAGCAGGCGGAGCTCCTCGAGCAACGTTATCTCGGTCGTCCGCCGTCGCGGCGGCTCCTCGGCGTCTCCACCCAGCACTACTCGTTCGCCGTCGACGCGTTCGTGCGCATGGTGAAGAGCACCGGCGCCCCCGAATACGAGTTCTCCCTGCGGGAGACGCGCACCTTCGACATCATCGAAGACGTGCGGACGCTCCGCAGCGAGCTCGGCATCCTGTTCCGCAACGATTTCAACCGCAACGTGATCGACAAGCTGCTGCGGGATTCCGGACTGGCCTTTCATCCGCTCTTCCGGGCAGAGCCGCACATCTTCGTCTCCCGCCGCAATCCGCTCGCCGCTCGGAAGACGGCGACGCTCGACGACCTCGTCGACCTGCCCCGCCTCACGTTCGACCAGGGGGCGAACAACTCGTTCTACTTCGCCGAGGAGATCCTCTCCACGCTGTCGAGCGCCCAGGAGATCCGCGTCTCGGACCGGGCGACCATCTTCAATCTCATGATCGGTCTGGGCGGCTACACGATCTCCACCGGCATCATCAGCGACGACCTCGACCCCGAGATCGTCGCCGTGCCTCTCGACGTCGACGAGCGCATCGAGATCGGCTGGATCGGCCGGACCGCCGTGCCCCTCACCGAGCAGGCGCAGCGTTATCTCGCCGAGGTGCGCGAGGTGGTCGCCGGCTTCGGCGTCGAGCTCCTCGACTAGCGGCCCGGTCCCGCGCGCCCGGGTGACTTCGCCGCGCGAGCGGGTGAATGGCGGGAGGAAGTTGAGTTTGGGCCTCTTCGGAACGGGCGTGAGCGCGCGGGAGGTTCTCGTCGCGGAATGAAAACGCAGAACTGGGCGCGTCACCAGCGATTCCTGCGGACCTGGGGGCCTCGGGTCTTCTAGCCGTTCGTCGGCGACGTGGGGTGATGACGCTCTTCCGCTGCCCCTCATCACACCGGACGGTGGACAGCCGCTCGGCCAGGCTTGCTCACCAGCGGCTGCCCCGTGTGCATGCCGTCATTACTTCATCGCGACGAGAGGGAACATCATGCGTACGTCGATCAAGAGGTTGGTGATTGCGGCAGCGGTCACGGCAGCACTCGGTGGAGCGACGTTGATTGCGGCACCAGCGGCTCTCGCGGACAACGGATCATGCGGGTATTACTCGGAGTCGCGCGCTGTGAACAGCACCTCGTTCTGCGCCAACAAGGTCGTGCAGAGTCAGGTCAAGGCGGGCGGCAAAATCAACTACGGGCCCTGGGCTCGAAAGGGCGAAACCTCCTGGCAGCGGGCGAGCTATGCGAATGTCGAGTGGTACACGTACGCCTTCCACACGGTGTGAGTCAGGCCGTGCAGAATAGGCGGCTGCTCGCAGCAGTGCTGGCCGGCATCGCCTGCATCGGCGCCCTCTCGGGGTGCGCCGATGCGGGCACAGCCCCGGAGGTGCCTCTGGGTCAGGACACCTCGCCGAACGTCGGCACCGCGCCCCATTTCGACGGGCCCTGGTCCGACTGGTTCACGCGCATCTACGAGTCGAGCGACACCACGGAGCCCCAGCGCGCGATCCTCGCTGACGGCGTGGTCACGGACGCCGAGTACGCCGGTCTTCGCGCCGCCTTCAAGACGTGTCTCGAGGATCTCGGCGTCTCCGTAGAGCTCTACGCCGACGGAGGATACGCCGTGGAGGCCGACGGCGAGCTCACGGAGTCGCAGGTGACCGGGGACGCCGTGCCCGGGTGCGAGAAGAAGACCGTCGGCGCTGTCGCGATGCTGTACGAACACATCCGGCGGAATCCCGAGGAGAGAGACGAGGCGGTCATCGTCGTCGATTGTTTCAAACGCAAGGGAATCGTCTCCGACGCGTACACGGTCGCGCAGTACAACAAGGATGTCGCCGATCAGACGGGGCTGAACTGGTCCGCGATCGAGGTGCGGCGGTGCGCCCAGGATCCTCTCGGCGTTCTCGACGCGCCGTGAACCAGAGAAGGACAAGATGACACGCCGTTCCCGCGAAGGGCGTCAGCGGACGATCATCCTCGGCAGCGCCCTCCTGCTGTCGGTGTGCTGTGCTGCGATCGTCGGATGGTCGGTGGGGCGGATCGCCCTTCCCGCCGAACTGGAGCGTCCTGTCGCCATCGAGCGTTCCGGCGTCAGCGTGGAGGAGTTCTCCGATCGGAGGACGGTCGACCTGAGCATCACCCTCGAGCCCAGCGCGAAGGTGACCTCCCCGTCCGGCGGGCTGCTCACCTCGAGCTCCTGCTCGCCGGATGCCGTCATCGAGCACGGCGGTTCGACGTTCGCCATCGACGGCACCCCGCTCGTCGACCTGGCAACGGCGCATCCCTTGTGGCGCACTCTCGAGGTCGGTGCGAAGGGCACCGATGTTCGCGAACTCCAGGAGTCGTTCGCGCTCCTCGGTTTCGAGGGGGCGATCGACGGGGTGATGGGTCCTCGCACGATCGCTTTCTTCAACGGCCTGCGACGTGCGGCGGTACCCGATGCGCCCCTTGTCGACGCGATCGCGCCGTCCAGCGTGGTGTGGCTGCCGAGCGACGCCGTTACGGGCGGGACGTGCCTCTCGCACGTGGGCGCCGTGCTCCAACCGGGCGATGCTCTGGTCGAGCTGCCTCCTCGAATATCCGCGCTCCGACTGGGCACCATGCCGCGGACGCTCCCCGCCCGGCCGCGGGTCGTATCCGTCGACGGCGTCCCGGCTGGCATCGATGAGCAGGGGAACGTGGATCGACAGACGTGGGCGGCTCTCACATCGACGCCTTCCTTCCGGGCGTTCGTGGCGGACCCGAAGTCGGTGGCCTTCAAGGGAGAGGTGCAGTTGGTCGACCCGATCGAGACCGTCCGAGTACCCCCGTCGGCGATCGTCGGAGCAAGTGGCGATCGAGGATGCGTCTGGGACGGCGACGTCGCCTACTCAGGCGACATCGTCAGCAGCCAGTTGGGGTACACCTTGATGACGTTCGACGACGACCTGCCCTCCGAGGTCGAGATCGCACCGGGCGCGGGGCGGACATGTCCCTGATCCTCGATGACGTCGGGCACGAGTACGAGTCGGGCCGGCGACTCTTCGCGGGGATCGACCTGACGCTGATCCCGGGACGCAGCTACGCGGTCGTGGGTCCGTCTGGGGCGGGGAAGAGCACCCTGCTGGGCGTGATGGCGGGCGATATCCAGCCCGCCCACGGGTGCGTCCGACGTCCAGACTCGTCGTCAGCCAACTGGGTGTTCCAGAACCCGCACGGGGTGGCGGGCAGGACCGCGCTCGATCATGTCGCCCTGCCGTTCCTGGCTCGAGGTCACGAACGGCCCGCAGCGGAGGAGGGGGCGATGAGTCTCCTCGAGGAGTTCGGTCTGGAGGCGGTCGCCGACGAAGCGTTCCGGTACTTGTCCGGCGGCGAGGCCCAGCGACTGATGCTCGCGCGTGCGATCGCCGCGGCACCCGACCTGTTGTTCGTCGACGAGCCCACGGCCCAGCTCGATCTGCGAACCGCGCACACGGTCAATGAATCTCTTCGGAAGATGGCCGGTCGGGGGTGCATCGTGGTCATCGCGACCCATGATGCCGGGACGCGGGATTCCTGCACCGACATCGTCGATCTGGCCGCCTTCCAGCCGTGAACGACGTCGGATCCTCGATCTCCGCGCGGTCGTTGCGTTCCGAAGCGAGGCGCAACCTCGAATCGGGAACCACGCGGGCACTCCTTCTCGGCATGGTGTGGTGCGTTCTGCTCTCCGGTCTGCTGGTGTGGAACGTCGCGGTGACGGCCGATCTTCTCCAGTCGGCGAGGGGGTATCAGGACGCGGGGGCATCGGTGACCGTCGTCGATGCCGCGGGGCGCATCGACGGGCAGCAGTGCGCCAGCCTGGCAGCGCTCCCAAATGTGCGCGGTGCGGGCGCGCTCCGCGCTGATCCGGCTCCTCTTACTCCCGCCGTCACCCCGGGCGTCGAACTGCCGACTTTCGAAGCGACCCCCGGCCTCATCGGCATCCTGCTCCCCGACGCGCGCGAGCGGAACGGGATCTTCCTGTCCGATGCCGCGGCTGACGCCCTCGGTGCGGGCAGGACGCCGCTGGCGCTGGGGGACCGCTCCGTCGACGTCGCCGGCACGTTCCCCTACCCGGAAGACGGCCGTCGTCCCCTGTTGGGATACTCCGTCCTCCAGACCGTGCCCGATGCCGGAACCTTCGACCAGTGCTGGGTCAACGTGTGGCCGGAGTCGCCGCGCGTCGAGTCCATCGCCGCCTCGGCTGTGGTCGTCGGCGAGGACACGGGGCAGGGGCCTCCCACCGTGGGTCAGTTGAACTCCTCGCTCGGACGCACCTTTGACGGGGAGGCGTCGTATCGGAACCGGGCGACGGCGTTCCTGCCGGGCGCGCTCGTCCTCGTCGGCGTCTCGCTGGGGTTCCTGGCCGTGCGCGTGCGAAGACTCGAACTCGCCGCAGCGCGGTTGATCGGCATCCGACCGTCCGATCAGGGCGTCATGCTCCTGGTGGAGACGGGAGCGTGGATTGTGGCGGCCTCGATCATCTCCCTCGTTGTCACCCTTGCGGTGTCGGTAGCGATGACGGGCGGGGTTCTTCCCTCGGCTCTCGAGTTCTCCGTCGTCGCGCTGCTGGCGGGCGGAACCGGCGTCGTCTGCGGGGTGCTCGAAGGAATCGCGTCGATCAGCTCTCGTCGAGCGCTTCAATACTTCCGGGACAGGTGACGCTTCGTTTCGCTGCGCGTGGAGTCAGCGTGCAAGAACTCGGGAGGGTGGGCCCCGTGGGGCTCGAACCCACGACCCGCGGATTAAAAGTCCGATGCTCTACCGACTGAGCTAGAGGCCCGTGACCACCAGCCTACCGGGCCGCGCGGAGCGGTTCGTGCAGGTGGCGGCAGAAAGGAGCGAGCGCCGGACCCCCTCGCCTGGGGTCCGGCGCTCGCCGTCATGGTCGGTCGATCATCGACCGATCGGTTGCGTGGAGTTCACGCACCGAGGACTTACATCGGGGGCATCAGCACCGTGTCGATGAGGTACACGGTCGCGTTGGCGGTCTGGACGCCACCGCAGATGACCTTCGAGGAGCCGTTGACGGTGATCGAGTCGCCCGAGCCGGCGACCGTGACATCCTGGCCCTCGACCGTGGTGTGGGTGCCGTCGATCTTGTCCGGAGCGATCTGGCCGGGGACCACGTGGTACGTGAGGATCTTGGTCAGCAGGTCGCTGTCGGTCTTGAGCGTGTCGATGGTGCCCGAGTCGATCTTGGCGAACGCGTCGTCGACCGGAGCGAAGACGGTGAACTCGCCGCCGTTGAGAGTGTCGACGAGGTTCACGTTGGGGTTGAGCTGGCCGCTGACCGCTGCGGTGAGCGTGGTGAGCAGCGGGTTGTTCGAGGCGGCGACGGCGACCGGGTCAGCGGCCATGCCCTCGACCGAGCCAGCGCCCGAGGGGACGGCGGCGGCGTAGTCCGAGCAGCCGGGGCCCACGAGGTTGGCGGCGGGGTTCATGGTGCTGGACGAGGCCGACATCGACGGCGACGCGGCCATCGAGGGGGCGGTGGTCTCCTCGGTCGAACCGCCGGCGGTCGAACCACCCGAACATGCGGTGAGAGCGAAGGCCGAACCCAGGACGAGGGCGAGACCGGCGACGACAGGCTTCTTGTTGGTGAGCATGACATTCCTCCGAAATCGTTCGGATCGCGGCTGCGACCCGTCAGGGACACCCCGGTGCGAGGGGCGGTTCGCCGTGGAGCGGCTTACACAGGGTCTTCGGGACCCCCTCGGGATCGGATTGCGAAATGTTGCTGATCAGGGGCTCGGATGGCATCCGGTCAAAGAAAAAGACCAGATCAAGACGGTGTAAATATTCCTGCGAATATTTTTCGATCCGCTCGTGCGCCACGGCTGCGAGTGATCGGCGGGGTCGGAGATAACGGTTTGCTTGCGCTCTCCGCCTTCCTCGCGCGCGCACGCGAGGAAGGCAGGCGGAGGTAGGGAATGATGGATGTCATGGTGATCGACGGCTTCGACCTCCCCGACGACGGGGCGGAGAACGTGGATCACGTGGGCGCCCTGCTCCAGCGCGTCGCCGGCGGTGACCGCGCCGCGTTCGCCGAGCTCTACGACACGCTGTCCGCGCGGGCGTTCGGACTGATCCTGCGCGTCCTCGTCGACCGCTCCCAGAGTGAAGAGGTCCTCCAGGAGGTCTTTCTCGAGATCTGGCAATCCGCTGAGCGCTTCACTCCGAACAGAGGTCAGGGAAGATCGTGGGTTCTCACGATCGCGCACCGACGAGCGGTGGACCGCGTGCGGTCGTCGCAGTCGAGCGTGGATCGGGATGTGCGTGCGGGATTCCGCGATATGGACGTCGCCTATGACGACGTCTCCGAAAAAGTAGAGCTCAAGATGGAAGGGCGGCGTGTCGTCGATGCACTGGCGACGCTTCCCGACGCCCAGAAGGAAGCGCTTACGCTGGCCTATTTCGGTGGGTACAGCCAAAGTGAGATCGCTACCCTCGTCGGGGCGCCGCTCGGTACGGTCAAGACCAGGATGCGCGACGGACTGTCGCGACTGAGGATGGAAATGGGGGTGGACAAGTGAACGAGAGGGATTTCGCCGACCTCGCCGTCGGACATGCGCTCAACGCGCTATCCGAGGCAGATGAACGCGCGTACCAGGAGGCTCTGGCGGGTTATCCGCATTGGGACCACCACGTGCGGGATGCCGCGGACACCGCCTCGGCGATCAGCGCCTCCGTCGACCCCGTCGAACCGCCCCCGTCGATCCGTGCGTCGCTGCTGGCGCGCATCGTCGACCTTCCCCAGGCCGACTCCGTAACAGCCGGCGGACGTGACGACGAGGACTATGCCGCCGCGGGCCCCGCTCCTTTCGAGCCGGCGCGCGAGGTCGTGCCGACTCGTGCGTCTGCGGCATCCGGATGGGGGGCGAAGCGCTGGTTCGCTCTCGCCGCCTCCTTCGCCGCGGTGCTCGTCCTCGGGTTCGGTGCGGTGACCGCCAGCCAGCTGTTCACGCCCCCGGCCGCCGTCGTGGCGCTGCAGGAGATCGAGAAGGCTCCCGACGCCCAGCAGGCCTCCGCGACGATGGCCGACGGCACTGTCGCGACCGCGCACTGGTCCCCCTCGACGGGACGCACCGTCATCGTCGCCGACGGGATGCCGGAGCTCGCCGACGGCACGACGTACGAGCTCTGGTTCGTCCGTGACCAGACGCCGATCGCGGCCGGCACGTTCAAGCCGGGTCCCGATGGGAACGCGACGGCGGAACTCGTCGGCGAGATGCATGTCGGCGACGTCATCGCCGTCACCGTCGAACCCGACGGCGGCTCGCCCGACGGTACGCCCAGCACTGCCCCGATCGTCGCCGTAGCCACCGCCTGAGCCGGGGAGTGCGGCCCGTTCGTGCGGGCGCACGGCCTAGCCTGGAACGATGAGCGATTCTTCTCGCGAGTTCCACAAGCCGGTCCGGCGTCCCGCCGAACTGTTCGACAGGTTGTTCTCGGCCGACGACCCGGCAGAGGTGTCGCGCGTCGCGCACAGCACCGCTCACGCGCTGCTCTCGCGTGTTCGTGCAGACCCGAGCGCCGGGGTCGTGGAGCGGCTCGTGGCGTTCACCGACGATCACGGCATCGACGACATCGCCGAGCTGTGGTCGCGTTCACCCGCTCGATCCCTGCCGGGCTCGCTGTGGCGTCTCTACCTGTTGCAGTTGATGATCCACGACGACTCGGCCACGGCCGCCCTGCTGTACGAGCGCGGCCGTGTCGAGATGAGCACCGTCGATGCGATCGTCGCGGGCGCTCCCGCGCCCGCGGGACCCGAGGAGCTGGTGCAGCTGATCGACACGATCCTGCGCGGACTCTTCGAGGGAGATTTCGCCGTCGCGCTGGAACGCGCAGCGGCGTTCTGTCGCGTGCAGGCCGCCGGATCGACGCACCTGGCCGACGACTACGAGAACACAGAGTCGGAGCGGGCGTCAGCGCTCACGACCCGCGCCCTGCGCCTGGCCACCTACGCCGACGACCTCTCGGCATCCGCGGCTCTGTGGCGTCGAGACGCGCTGACCTGACCCGCGTGAAGCGGAGAAGAAAAGTGCCGGACCGCAGAACGCCTCTCGGCGCAAGGCCGCTCATAGCGGCAGAAGATGGAGCCCGGGGTTACTGCGGCCCGGCTGTAGAAGTGTAACAAGCGACTCCGCAGGACATTCCCTCGGCCGACCCCGTTGACACGCCCCGGGCGTGTCGGCAACGCCGCGTAGGCTCGCTGCATGGCTTGGCGTTTCGCTCTCGTGATCGACCCCGCGGCACCCGACGATCCGCACACCGACCTCGCCGCGTCGCTGCGCGTCATCGACCCGGCCGCGCCGGCCCTCGTGGTGGGCGAGCTCAGCGCGCAGCGCGGTGACGGCGTCTTCGAATCGCTCGGTGTCGTCGACGGGCACGTGCAGGGGGTCGAGCCTCATCTCGCGCGGCTCGCCCGCTCGGCCGAGCTGTGCGACCTGCCCGCGCCGCACCTGGCGCAGTGGCGGGCCGCGATCACCCGCGTCGCGGCCGAGGCCGGACCGGGGGAGTCCGTCATGAAGCTCCTGTACAGCCGCGGCGTCGAGGGCGGTGCCACGCCGACGGCGTGGGTCACCCTCGCAACCGCCCCCGACAACGTCCGTGCACGGCGAGACGGCGTGCGCATCGTGACGCTGGACCGCGGATACGCCCTCGACGTCCCCGCGCGGGCGCCGTGGCTCCTGCTCGGCGCGAAGACGCTGTCGTACGCGGTCAACATGGCCGCGATCCGCGAGGCGCAGCGCCGCGGTGCCGACGACGCCGTGTTCGTCTCGAGTGACGGTTTCGTCCTGGAGGCGCCCACGGCATCCGTCCTCCTGCGGTTCGGCGACCGTTTCGTCACTCCGGCGCCGCACGCCGGCATCCTGCACGGGACGACCCAGCAGAGTGTGTTCGCGCACCTGGCGCGGCGCGGCTTCGAGACGGGCTATGAGACCGTACCGGTGGTCGACCTCGGTCGCGCGGATGCTGCCTGGCTGCTGTCGAGCGTGCGTCTGGCCGCGCCCGTGGCGGCGATCGACGGCGACGACCTGGCGATCGATCACGCCCTGACGGACGACCTCAACGCGTATCTGCTGAGCCCGCGCGACTGATCCGGGATGTCTCGCACGTTCGGACGGGGGGTCGCCGGCATCCGGGAACGCCGAAGGCCCCGCCGGAGCGGGGCCTTCGGGTGGGCGGCTTATCCGAAGCGGCCGGAGACGTAGTCCTCGGTGGCCTGCACGGTCGGGGCCGTGAAGATCGTCGCGGTGTCGTTGTACTCGATGAGCTTGCCGGGCTTGCCGGTGCCGGCGATGTTGAAGAACGCGGTCTTGTCGCTCACGCGCGAGGCCTGCTGCATGTTGTGCGTCACGATGACGATCGTGTACTCGTTCTTCAGCTCGGAGATGAGCTCCTCGATCGCGAAGGTCGAGATCGGGTCGAGCGCGGAGCAGGGCTCGTCCATCAGCAGCACGTCGGGGGAGACCGCGATCGCGCGCGCGATGCACAGACGCTGCTGCTGACCGCCCGAGAGGCCGCCGCCGGGCTTGTCGAGGCGGTCCTTGACCTCGTTCCAGAGGTTCGCGCCCTGCAGCGACTTCTCGACCAGCGAGTCGGCGTCGCCCTTGGACAGGCGCTTGTTGTTCAGGCGAGCGCCGGCCAGGACGTTCTCGCGGATCGACATCGTCGGGAAGGGGTTCGGGCGCTGGAACACCATGCCGACGTGGCGGCGCACAAGAACCGGGTCGACACCGGGGCCGTACAGGTCGTCGCCGTCGATGAGCACGCGGCCTTTCACGTGACCGCCGGGGATGACCTCGTGCATGCGGTTGAGCGTGCGCAGGAACGTGGACTTGCCGCAGCCGGAGGGACCGATGAACGCGGTGACCGACCGGGGCTCGATGTCGATCGAGACGCCCTCGACCGCGAGGAAGTCGCTGTAGTAGACGTTGAGGTCCTGGACCTCGATGCTCTTGGACACGAGAGTGCCTTTCTGGGCTCAGCGCGCCTTGGGCGCGAACACCGCCGCCACGATACGGGCGATCAGGTTGAAGATGACGACGAGGACGACGAGCAGGAATGCGGCTCCCCAAGCCTGGGCCTGGGAGGCGTCGATGTCCTGACCCGGGAAGCTGTACGCGGTGTATGCCATGACGGGCAGGGTCTGCATCGGACCCTCGAACGGGTTGGCGTTGAAGTTGTCGGTGAAGCTCGCGGCGATGAAGATCGGCGCGGTCTCGCCCACGACGCGGGCCACCGCCAGCACGACACCGGTGATGATGCCCGAGGCGGCCGTCCGCAGCACGACCTTGAGGATCGTGGCCGAGCGGGGCACGCCCAGTGCCAGGGACGCCTCGCGCAGGTCGGCGGGGACCAGGCGCAGCATCTCCTCCGTGGAGCGGATGACGATGGGGATCATCAGCACGCACAGGGCGATGGATGCCGAGAACCCGCTGAACGCCTTCGGTCCGACGATGAGGCTGAACAGCGAGAACGCGAACAGACCGGCGACGATCGACGGGATACCCGTCATGACGTCGACGAGGAACGTGATCGCCCGGCGCAGCGGGTTGTTCGGCTGCGCGTACTCGACCAGGTAGACCGCGGCGAGGATGCCGATCGGCACCGAGATCAGCGCGGCGATGCCCGTGATGATGAGCGTTCCGGTGATCGCCTGCCACGCGCCGGCGGTCGCGACGACCTCGAGCGTGTTCGGGTCGAAGGCGGTACCGCCGACCTGCGTGATGAACTGCCAGTTGACGACCTGGAGCCCCTTGGACACCACGGTCCACAGGGTCGAGATCAGCGGCGCGACCGCGAGCAGGAAGGCCAACGTGACCAGACCGCGGACGACGCGGTCGACGGCCTTACGGCGGTTCTCGACGATCGACGAGCCCACTCCGATGGCGATCAGGTAGAGCACGGCGGTCAGGATCAGCCACACGGCGAGGTTGAAGTCGCCCATCAACAGCTGGACGCCGGCGACGACCACCGCGACCCCGGCGAGCAGCATCGGCTCGATGTAGCGGGGGAGCTGGCCGCTGGTCAGCGCGAGGGGCGCGGAGGGGGCGGTGACGGTCATGAGCGCTTGCCCTTCTTGCGGCCCTTGGCGCCCGGTCCGGTCGCGCCGATGATGTAGCGGGCGAACATGTTCACCGCGAGCGACACGACGAACAGCATCAGACCGGTGCCGATCAGCGCCGAGCGCTGCAGATCGGTGGCGATGGGGAAGTTCAGCGCGATGTTGGCCGCGATCGTCTGCGAGTTGTACCCGTCGGTGAGCAGGAGCACCGAGTAGATGAGGCTGGGGGAGAGGATGAGCGCGATGGCCATCGTCTCGCCCAGCGCGCGCCCGAGCCCCAGCAGCGTGGCCGAGACCATGCCGCTGCGTGCGTAGGGGAACACCGCGAGGCGGATCATCTCCCAGCGGGTCGCTCCGAGCGCCAGCGCGGCCTCCTCGTGCAGACGAGGCGTCTGCAGGAAGATCTCGCGAGTGATCGAGGTGACGATCGGGAGGATCATGACGGCGAGCACGACGCCACCGGTGAACATCGTCGATCCGGTCGTCGAAACGGGACCCTGGAAGAGCGGGATCCAGCCGAGGTACTCGTTGAGGAACTGGCTCACGGGCAGCAGCAGCGGGCGCATCACGATGATGCCCCACAGGCCGAAGACGATCGAGGGGACGGCGGCGAGCAGGTCGACGATGTAGCCGAGTGCTCCGGCGATGCGGCGCGGGGCGTAGTGCGAGATGAACAGCGCGATGCCGATGGCGATGGGCGTGCCGATCACCATGGCGATGAGCGCCGCCCAGATGCTGCCGAACAGCAGCGGACCGACGTACTCCCAGAAGCTCGACCAGGTGCGGTTCTGGTAGCCGGCGAGGTCCCCCTCGCTCCAGTTCGCCGTGATGGCGGGCAGACCCCGCAGGATCAGGAAGATCGCGACGCCGGCGAGGATGATCATGATCGACACGGCGGCGGTGGTCGACAGGCCGAGGAAGACGCTGTCGCCGACGCGACGCTTCCCGACGATGCTCGTGCGGGCGGGGGGCGGAGACGACGGGGCGGTCTCGGTGTCAGCGACGGTGTCAGTCACGGGGGACCTCGCGCTCGGCACGTGTCATGGGTGCTCCTCGATCGGGTGTTCTCTGAGGAATTCGGCTCAGCGGAGCGTTCGACGATGGTCGACCGTTCCGATCAGCCCGACGCGACCCGCACGGTGCGTGCGGGTCGCGTCGAGTCCGAAGAGATGTTTACTTGATGGCCGAGAGGGTCTTGGCGGCGGCCTCGAGCACCGAGTCCGGCAGCGGGGCCGAACCGGCGTTCTTCGCCGCGACCTGCTGGCCGAGGGTGCTGGTGACGAAGCCGAGGTACGACTTCACGAGCTCGGACTGCTTGGAGTCCTTGAAGGTGGTGCAGGTGATCGCGTACGACACCAGCGGGATCGGGTAGGACTCGGCGGTCAGCTTCGAGTAGTCAAACTTCTTCGACAGGTCGCCCGTGACGCCGTTGCTGGCGTCGACCGCGGCGGCCTCGAACGTCGCGGTGACGGCCTCGGCGCTGTAGGGGACGGCGGTGCCGTTGGTCACGATCGCAGCGGCGTTGAGGTCACCGATGGCGGAGTGGTCGGCGTAGCCGATCGTGCCGGAGCCGGCCTTGACGGCCTCGACGACGCCCGAGCCGCCCTTCTGCTTCGAGACGTTGCCCTCGATGGGCCAGTCCTTACCGGCCGGGGAGGTCCACACCGACGACTGGGTCGCGGCGAGGTAGTTGGTGAAGTTGGTGGTGGTGCCCGAGCCGTCCGAACGCGCGACGGTCGTGATGGCGCCGGCGGAGAGGGCCGTGCCGTTGTCCTTGGTGATGGCCGGGTCGGACCAGTCGGTGATCTGCAGAGCGAAGATCTTCGCGATCGTCTCGCCCGAGAGCTTCAGGCTCGTGACGCCGGGGATGTTGAAGATGATGGCCACGCCGTCGAGGTAGACGGGGATGTTGACGCCACCGTCGGTGCAGAGGGCCTTGGACTGAGCCGTCTGGTCCGCGTTCAGCGGGGCGTCGGAGCCGGCGAAGTCGTACGCGCCGCTGAGGAAGTTGGTGACACCGCCGCCGGAGCCCTGCGACTTGTCGTAGTTGATCGTGACGCCCTTGGCCTGGGCGTTGTAGGCGCTGGTCCACGCGGCCTGCGCGTTGGACTGGGCGCTGGAGCCACCGGCGGTGATCGTGCCCGACAGGCTGGGGTCGATCGTGAACGCCACGTCGGACGACGAGGGCGAAGAGGACGAACCCGCGGCGTCGCCGGAGCCCGAGGGGCCGGCGCAGCCGGCGAGAGTCAGGGAGGCCACGGCGGCCACGGTGCCCAGCTGGGCGAGTCGGGAGAGCTTCACGATGTGAATCCTTCGCATGTTTGGGGACGGAACCCGGTGCAGGGCTCGACGGGAACGCTAAACATCGACTCTTAAGAGTCTGCGTTGCACGGGTGAACGGAAGGTGAACCGGGGCGGCCGTTCCGGGGTGTTTTCCTGGGCGCTGTACTGTTCACCCCCGTGACGATCTCTGCTTCTCGCGCGCAGGCTCCTCTGGATCGGACGGATGCCGCGCCACCCGCGCGCACGCTCATCGACCTTCTCGCGGGAGTGGCCGCACGGCATCCGGAGGCGTCCGCGATCGATGACGGATCCGGGGCTCTCAGCTACCGGGAACTGCTCGCACGCGTGTGGCGGACCGCGGCGGCCCTCCACGAGGCCGGCGTGCGCCGGGGCGACCGCGTGGGGGTGCGGATGCCGTCGGGATCGAAGGAGCTGTACGTCTCGATCCTCGCCGTGATGGCCGCCGGAGCCGCCTACGTCCCCGTCGACGCCGACGATCCCGACGAGCGGGCGCGTCTCGTCTTCGGCGAAGCCGGGGTGCGGGGCATCATCACGGGCGCGGGGGAGTACGTCCCCCGTGATCCGGATGCCGACCTCGTCCCCCTCTACGACGGTGCGGCGCCCCACCCCCGCACGAACGCGGTACCGATCGTCGCTCCGCCCGCCGTCGATGACGACGCATGGATCATCTTCACCTCCGGGTCGACGGGCGTGCCGAAGGGTGTGGCCGTCACGCACCGCTCGGCCGCGGCGTTCGTCGAGGCCGAGGGGCGCATCTTCCTCCGGGGTGAGCCGCTCGGTCCGGGCGATCGGGTTCTGGCCGGACTGTCCGTCGCCTTCGACGCGTCCTGCGAGGAGATGTGGCTCGCCTGGGGGCACGGGGCGTGCCTCGTGCCGGCACCGCGGGCGCTCGTGCGCTCGGGGGAGGACCTCGCCCCCTGGCTGCTGCGGCAGGGCATCAGCGTCGTCTCGACCGTTCCGACCCTTGCGGCGATGTGGCCGGCCGAGGCGATCGAGAACGTGCGTCTGCTGATCTTCGGCGGCGAGGCGTGTCCTCCCGAGCTCGCGGCGCGTCTGGTGGCCGAGGGGCGCGAGGTGTGGAACACCTACGGCCCCACCGAGGCGACGGTCGTCGCGTGCGCTGCGCCGCTGGATGGTTCCCTCCCGGTGCGCATCGGTCTGCCGCTCGACGGGTGGGCGCTGGCCGTCGTCGACGCGGACGGCTCACCGGTGGCCGAGGGCGAGGTCGGGGAGCTCATCATCGGCGGCGTGGGGCTGGCCCGGTACCTCGATCCGGCGAAGGATGCCGAGAAGTACGCGCCCATGCCCTCTCTCGGGTGGGAGCGGGCGTACCGCTCCGGCGACCTCGTGCGTTTCGACTCCGCGGGACTGGTGTTCCAGGGGCGCGCCGACGACCAGGTGAAGGTCGGCGGGCGGCGCATCGAACTCGGCGAGGTGGAGTCGGCGCTGCAGGACCTCGACCGGGTGAGCGCGGCGACCGTCGCGGTGCGCACCACCGACGCCGGGGTGCCCGTGCTCGTGGGATACCTCGTGATGGACGACGGTGTCGAGCTGGACCGGCACGCGGCCCGGGCGGCGCTGGCGGAGCGTCTGCCCGCCGCGACCATCCCCCTCCTCGGGGTGGTGGACGCCCTTCCCGTGCGCACGTCGGGGAAGGTCGATCGGGATGCGCTCCCGTGGCCGTTGCCGGGCGCCGCCGTTCCCGCCGCGACCGACTTCTCGCCCGACGAGACGTGGCTCGCGGAGCAGTGGCAGGCGGTCCTCGGCCTGAGCGTGACCGAGAGGAAGGCCGACTTCTTCGACCTCGGTGGGGGATCGCTCGCCGCCGCACAGCTCGTGTCGCGCATCCGGGCACGGGTGCCGGAGTTCTCCGTCGCCGACATCTACGACGTGCCGCGCCTCGGGGCGATGGCGAAGGCCCTCGGGCCGCAGTTGCAGGAGGACGCGCCGACGGCGTTCCACCGTGCCGCGCCCACCCCACGCGCGACGCAGTGGGTGCAGACTCTGCTGGGTGCGCCGCTGTTCATCCTCTCGGGGGTGCGCTGGCTGCTGTATCTTCTGACCGCCTCGGCGATCCTGCGCCTGATGCCGGGTTTCGACGTGCTGCCGTCGGTGCCCCCGGCGGTGCTCGTCGTCGGGCTCCTGGTCTTCGCGACGCCGTTCGGACGCATGGCCATCGCCGTGGCATCCGCTCGTCTGCTCCTGGGCGGGGTGCGTCCCGGGGACTACCCACGCGGTGGGTGGGTGCACGTGCGCCTGTGGCTCGCCGAGCAGATCGCGGATCAGGTGGATGCCGTCGGCCTTGCCGGCGCGCCCTGGGTGTCGTACTACGCCCGCGCGTTGGGTGCGCGGATCGGGCGCAACGTGGACCTGCACGCGCTGCCTCCGGTGACGGGCATGCTCGTCGTCGGGGACGGGGCGTCGATCGAGCCGGAGGTCGACCTGACCGGCTGGTGGATCGATGGTGATCTCGTGCGCATCGGCGAGGTGCGCATCGGCGCCGGGGCCACCGTCGGATCCCGTTCGACGCTCGCACCCGGGACGCGCATCGGTCGTCGCGCCGAGATCGCGCCCGGCTCCGCCGTCTTCGGTCGTGTCAAAGCCGATCAGTCGTGGGCCGGGTCGCCGGCGGTGCGCGTGGGCGGAACGACGCGAGGATGGCCCGCGGAGCGCCCCGCTGCGCCGACCCGCTGGCTGTGGGCCTACGCCGCGTCGGCCGTGGTGCTCGCCCTGCTGCCGCTCGCCGCGTTCACGGTGGGTGGTCTCGTCCTGGCCCAGGGGATGCGCGGCGCCGACTCCCTCCTCGAGGCCGTCGGGTCGGGGTTCGTCTGGCTCGTGCCGGCCGTCGCGGTCACAGGCGTCGTGTTCGCGGCATCCGTCGTTCTTCTCGTGCGGGTGCTGTCGATCGGTCTCACCGAGGGCACCCATCCGGTGCGCAGCCGGGTCGCGTGGCAGGCGTGGACGATCGAGCGGCTGCTGGACGCCGCGCGCACGATCCTCTTCCCGCTGTACTCCTCGCTGTTCACCCCCGTGTGGTTGCGCCTGCTCGGTGCGCGCGTCGGACGTGATGTCGAAGCGTCGACGGTTCTGCTCCTGCCGTCGATGACCCGTATCGAGGACGGGGCGTTCCTCGCCGACGACACCATGGTCGCGTCGTACGAATTGCACGCTGGATGGATGCGGATCGGGCCCGTGCGGATCGGCAAACGCGCGTTCCTCGGCAACTCGGGGATGGCGGCTCCGGGACATCGCGTTCCCCGTGACGGTCTGGTCGCCGTGCTGTCGGCGGCGCCGGCGAAGGCGAAGCCCGGGTCGTCCTGGCTCGGTTCGCCTGCCGTGCGTCTGCGCCGCCTGTCGGCCGAGGGTGACGAGTCGCGCACGTATCGCCCCAGCGCGCCGTTGCGTCTCGCGCGCACGCTGTGGGAGCTCTGCCGGTTCGTGCCGGTCGTGGTGACCTGCGGGATCGGGCTGGGCGTGCTCTTCACCCTCGCCGCGCTCTGGTCGGCGTGGGGTCCGGTGTGGGCGTTGCTGCTGTCGGGGATCGTGATGCTGGCCGCGGGCGCGGTCGCGGCGGGCGTGTCGACCGCGGCGAAGTGGGCGATCGTCGGTGTCATCCGCGCCGGGGAGCAGCCGCTGTGGTCGAGTTTCGTGTGGCGCACCGAGGTGTCGGACACCTTCACCGAGATGGTCGCGGCTCCGTGGTTCGCGCGAGCCGCCGCGGGGACTCCGGCTCTCGCCGTGTGGTTGCGCTCGTTGGGGGCGAGGATCGGTCGCGGCGTGTGGTGCGAGAGCTACTGGCTGCCCGAGCCCGATCTCGTCACGCTCGGGGACGCGTCGACCGTCAACCGGGGGTGTGTCGTGCAGACGCACCTGTTCCATGATCGAATCATGAGCATGGACACCGTCGAGCTCGAGCCGGGGGCCACCCTCGGTCCGCACAGCGTGGTGCTGCCGGCATCCACGCTCGGAGCGCACGCCACCGTCGGGCCCGCGTCGCTCGTCATGCGCGGTGAGACCGTGCCGGTCGGCTCGCGGTGGAGCGGCAATCCCATCGGCCCGTGGCGTGCGGTCAAGGTGCGCGCGTACCAGTCGACGACGTGAGCGCGGCCGATCCCTACGCCCCGCAGAGCGGCGACACGTCGTACGACGTCGAATCGTACGATCTGTCGCTGAGCTATCGGGTGCGCACGAACCGTCTCGAGGGTGTGGCCCGGATCACAGCGGTCGCGCGCGAGTCGGCGACCTCGATCGCCCTCGATCTCGTCGGCTTGCGCACGTCGCGGGTGCGTGTCGACGGGGAGGTCGCGCGATTCGCGGCCGGGCCACGCATTC
Source organism: uncultured Microbacterium sp. (assembly GCA_913774845.1). Classification (GTDB taxonomy): domain Bacteria; phylum Actinomycetota; class Actinomycetes; order Actinomycetales; family Microbacteriaceae; genus Microbacterium. The sequence continues at coordinate 226,958 of CAJYJO010000013.1, forward strand.
TTCGGGTGACTCCGCCGCGGGCTCTCGTCGCCGGCGACCGGTTCGAGGTCGACGTGACGTACGCGGGGGCCCCCTCGCCGCGGCGCTCCCGCTGGGGCACGGTGGGCTGGGAGGAACTGACCGACGGCGCGCTCGTCGCCGGGCAGCCGATCGGTGCTCCGACGTGGTTCCCCTGCAACGATCGGCCCGACAACCGGGCGCGGATGCGCATGGAGATCACCGTGGACGACGACTATGCCGTGGCCGCCACGGGCGTCGCGTCCGAGGTCACGCGTCGCGGAGGCCGGGCGTCGACGACGTTCACGTCGGAGGTGCCGACGGCGACATATCTCGCTGCCGTGCACATCGGGCGCTATCGTACCCGCGCGCTCGCGGGGAGTGGAGTGGACGTGGTGCCCCCGGTGCACGTCACCGCGCCGCCCGCCCTGACGGCCGGCGCGGATCGTGCCTTCGCCGCGGTACCCGACATGCTGCGTCTGTTCGACCGGGTCTTCGGTGCGTACCCGCAGGAGAGCTGCACGCTGGTCGTGACCGCCGACGAACTCGAGATCCCCCTCGAGGCGCAGGGGCTCGCCGTGTTCGGGATGAACCACCTCGTGCCCGCCGCGCAGCGCCTGGTCGCGCACGAGCTGGCGCACCAGTGGTTCGGCAACAGCGTCGGCATCGGTCGGTGGAGCGACATCTGGCTCAACGAGGGTTTCGCCTGCTATGCCGAATGGCTGTGGTCGGAGGCGTCGGGAGGGATGAGCGTCGACGCCTGCGCCGTAAGCCACTACGGGCGTGTGGCCGCGCAACCGCAGGACCTGCGCGTGGTCGATCCGGGGCCCGACGACATGTTCGACGACCGGGTGTACAAGCGCGGTGCGCTGACCCTGCACGCGCTGCGCGGGCACCTCGGTGACGTGGCGTTCTTCGAGCTGCTGCGCTCGTGGGTGGCCGAGCATCGACATGGCCTCGTGTCGACGGACGACTTCCGCGCCGCGGTGGGACGAGCCGGGGGAGAGGATGCCATGGCGCTGCTCTCGACCTGGATCGATCACGTCGAGCTGCCCCCGCGCGTCTGAGCGGCGGGGCTCGGGGCGCGGCAGGTTGTTCGGCAGAGCCGGTGGGCTGGGCTGGGCTTGGGGCTGGGCTGGGTGGCGGGCTGGGGTGGGGGCTGGGCTGAGTGGCGGGCTGGGCTGGCCGGGCAGGCTGGGCGTGGGGCTGGGCTGGCCGGGCGGGCTGAGCTTGGGGCTGGGCTGGGCGGGCGGGCTGAGCTTGGGGCTGGGCGAGCTGGGCAGGCGGGCTGAGGACGTGGGTAGGTGGGCTTGGTCCTTGGTCCTTGGTCCTTGGTCCTTGGTCCTTGGTCTGGGCTGCGGGCTCGGGCCGGTGGGATGGCTCTTCGAGATCAGCGGGACCGGGTGAGCGCAACACGGGGCGTGGCGAGTCGAGGTGGCGTCGGGAGCCGATGCTCGGTGGAGATCGCGACGCGCCTGCAGCGCCGAGCGGAGTGCACACGGCCGCGCGAGAGCGTTCTCGATGCAACGTCCTGTCCGTGCCCGCGCCCATGTAAGGCGCCCTCCCCGTCTCAGAAGGGTGCCGGGTGTCGTCCGAGGATCTCGGAGGGAGGGGAATCGTCCTCGACGAAACGGACGGCCGGTGAGTACGGGAGCGGGTGGTCGGTGTAGACCCGCCCGGTGGGTGAGGTGAACTCGATCACCCCGCCGGGGAGTTGCCTCACCTGCCACCGGGTGAACTGCTTCTGGGTGTGGTGGCGTTGGCAGAAGTGGCAGAGGTTGCACACGTGGGTTTTGCCGCCGAGGGCGTAGTCGAGGTTGTGGTCCACTTCGCAGCGCACGGCGGGGGTGGTGCAGCCGGGCCAGCGGCAGTGTCGGTCGCGGGCGCGGAGGTACCGGTCGATCGCGGCGGTCCGTTGGTACGTGTCGGTGCAGAGCACGGCCCCGGTGACGGGGTGGGTGAGCACCCGGTCCCACGGCACCCTCGTCGCTTCGGTGAGGCGTTGGGCAGTGTCGATGTCGATGGGGCCGTGTCCGACGAGCTCCGCCGGGTCGATGTTCTCGCGCGCCGGGTCGAGCACGGAGAGCGCGGGGACGACGACTTGCACGCGGGCGCGGATGGCGCCGAGGGTGCCGGGGCCGTCGTCGGTGCGGGTGGGGTCGGCGTCGGGAGCGGCGGTGAGGAGGAGGTCGGCGAGGATGTCGGCCCGCACCTGATCTGCGCTTCGCAGATCCGGCTTGACCCCGCCTCCTTCTTCCCCCCCTGGTGGCACGCTCGCCGGCTCGGCCGACGCAGGCGGTGGCGTGTCGGTGTTCTCCCGCGCGTCGATCAGCGCCCGCGACTGCTGCGTCAACCGGTCGGAGATCCCCACCGCCAACACCGTCGGTAGCGTCGCGATGAGATCCGACATCCCGTTCTCACCCCGCACCACCCGGACACACCGCTGCTCACGCCCGCGCTGGTGCCGTTCCGTGATCGTCGTCGGCTGCAACCGCTCCGCCAACGTCGCCAACCGTGCCCGCAGTCGTCCGGCACTCAGTCCTTCAGCGGTGGCGACGGCGAGCACGTCGAACTCTCCACGCTTATCCACCGGCACCGGGGTACCGGCATCGACTATGGCCTGCACATGAGCCCGGGAGAGTGCTCCCGCCTCCCACGCGTCGACCGTCGCCGGGAAGTGATCGACGAGCGTCATGGCCCGCCCGATCTGCGCCTGCACCGACCGATCCGACAGGCACTCCGCGGCCGCGATCTCGGACGCGACCTCGCGAAGCGCCATCTCCGCCGCCCGCGACGATGCCCGCTGCCCCGCAAGGGCGTCGAGGGCCAGACGACCCGCCCGGGCCAGCGCCCGGGTTCTGCGGGCTTCGGCGGCCGCGAGAGCGGCATCCGCGTCCAGCACCTCGCGCAGCACGACCACAAGCGGGTCGGACCCGTCAGGTGGTGGAGGCGAAGGTATCGAGAAGCTCATGCAGGCATGCTAGCCGCAACCTCCGACATTCGAGCCCTGACCGGCACTTTCTGTGGATAAGTCGAGTGAGGAGGCGGCTGTGGAGAAGTCGTCACCGCCGAGTATGGCGCGCGAGATCGAATCCATCTGGCGCGCCTCTCACCTCACCTCGGCGCAGCTCGCCTCAGCCCCACTCCCGGCGCCCCGCGCTCACCCAAGCCGCTCACCCAAGCCGCTCACCCAAGCCGCCCACCCAAGCCGCCCCACACCCCACCCGGAGCCTCGCGCCCACCACGCGCACACACATCGCAGCACCCCACCCGCCACGCCCTCGCGACGGAACGCGAAGCCCCGCCCCCCTCCTCGAACGCGAAGCCCCGCCCTCTCGCCCCACGCCCTCCTCGAACGCGAAGCTCCGCCTTCTCACCCCACGCCCTCCTCGAACGCGGAGCCCCGCCTCTCACTCCACGCGCCTGCACCCCACCGCCACCGCGACCACGACGCCCTCCGGTCCGTCGACGTCCCAGCCGGCCCATCCGCCGACCCCGTCGATCGAGGCGGTCCATCCGTCCGCTCTTTCGTGCACCTCGACCCGTCGCGGATCGACCGTCAGTCCGCGTCCGTCAGCCTTCAGAACAGCCTCGACGCGCGCCCAGGCCCGATCCGGGGAGGCGGAAGCGAGTATCCGGTCCATGCCCGCGGCGCCGCGAGGGACGGCATCCACCCCGATGCCGCGTCCGGCGCCGGTCGACACCGCGGCCACGGCCCACCCTCCGGCGTACGAGACGGACGCGGCGGCATCCCGATCACGCACCCGGATGCGACCGTGTGCGCCTCCGCACGCCGGGCAGCGCGAGACGACGTCGGCGCCGGGCAGCAGCTCGGCGAGCAGAGCGCGAGACGTCTCGCGACGCGCGGTCGCCGGCGGGATCCGACGCCACGCGACGCGGATCCCGGCGGGCAGGGTCACACCCGTGGCTCGTGCGTCTCGATCGCGACGATTCCGGCACCCGGGTGCTCGACCGGCACGTGCACGACCGAGAACGCGGCGGGGGACAACGCCGACGCGCTGCCGAGGTACGAGCCGCTCATGGTCCCGGTGGCCAGAGCGAGCTCGTGGAGGATGTCGGGCAGCACCGGACCGTGGCTGGTGAGGACGACGGGTTTGCGGGCGCGCACGCGCTGACCGACGACGGTGCGCGCATCGGCGCGTCCGTCTTCCCAGGCGTCCTGACTGATCTCGGGGCAGAGGTGCAGGCGCTGTCCGAGCGCCTGGGCGATCGGGGTCGCCGTGCGCACGCACCGTTCGGCGGGACTGGAGTACACCCGTCGCACGCCGAAGGCGAGGAGCGGACCGACGATGGATGCCGCTTGCCGGCGTCCGCGAGGGGTGAGCGGCCGTGCGCCGTCGTCGCCCTCCCAGTCGTCGCGGGAGAGCGCCTTGCCGTGCCGGAGCACGACGAGGGGGAAGGTCGGGAGGGCGTTCTCGTCGACGATCCGCGTGAACTCGTCGAGGATCTCGATGTCGACGGGGTAGCTGAGATGCTTGCGCGCCTTCTTCAGGCTCATCCATTCGATCGCGGCGACCTCTTTGTTCGGGACGAACGAGGAGGTGCGCACCGCGGCCTCGGTGGCCTCGGCGGCCCAGTAGTGCACGATCTTCGTGCGCGAGTTCGGCATCCGATATCGAGAGACTCCGACCGGCACCCCAAGGGAGACTCGGATGCCGGTCTCTTCCCGGATCTCGCGCACGGCGGTCTCGGCCAGCGTCTCACCGGGGTCGACCTTGCCCTTGGGCAGGGTGAGGTCGCGGTATTTCGTGCGGTGGATGATCAGCACGCGGAGTTTGCCGTCGACCCGTCGCCAGACCACACCGCCCGCGGCGTAGACGGCCGTCTCTTTGGCGGAGGTGGTCACCTCGCCGTCCTCGCGGATCATGACCGCACCACCCGCATGAGGCGTCACCGGACCGTCCGCGTGCGTCGACGCCGCTGGACCTGCGCCATAGTGTGCTCCTGCAGGTCGATGAGCGGGGCGCCTGCGGCGTCGACGCTGTGGCGTGTCCACTCGCCCTCGGGGCCGAGGTGCCACGAACTGGTGCCGTCGTCGATGGCGAGGTCGAACAGCGCGGTCAGCTCGCGCAGCTGGTTCTCGTCGACGACGCGGACGAGCGCCTCGACGCGACGGTCGAGGTTGCGGTGCATCATGTCGGCGCTGCCGATGAAGATCTGCGGGTCGCCGTCGTTCGCGAACGAGAAGATGCGCGAGTGCTCGAGGTAACGACCGAGGATCGAGCGCACCGTGATGTTCTCGCTCATGCCCGGCACACCCGGCTTGATGGAGCAGATGCCGCGCACCCAGATCTCGACGGGGACGCCCGCCTGGCTCGCGCGGTACAGCGCGTCGATGATCTGCTCGTCGACCATCGAGTTGACTTTGATGCGCACTCCCGAGGGCTTGCCCTCGAGGGCGTTGCGGCGCTCCTTGTCGATGTGGCGCAGCAGACCCTTGCGCAGGTGCAGGGGAGCGACGAGCAGGCGCTTGAACTTCTTCTCGATCGCGTACCCGCTGAGCTCGTTGAACAGGCGGGTGAGGTCGCGGCCGACCTGGTCGTCGACGGTGAAGAGCCCGAAGTCTTCGTAGATGCGGCTCGTTTTGGGGTTGTAGTTGCCCGTGCCGACGTGGCTGTAGTGGCGCAGCCGCCCCTCTTCCTCGCGGATGACGAGGGCGAGCTTGCAGTGCGTCTTGAGCCCGACGAGTCCGTAGACCACGTGAACGCCGGCCTTCTCGAGCTTGCGCGCCCAGACGATGTTGTTGGCTTCGTCGAAGCGGGCCTTCACCTCGACGAGGGCGAGCACCTGCTTGCCGGCCTCGGCCGCGTCGATCAGGGCCTGCACGATGGGGCTGTCTCCCGACGTGCGGTACAGCGTCTGTTTGATGGCGAGCACGTGCGGGTCGCGCGCGGCCTGCTCGAGGAAGGCCTGGACGCTCGTCGCGAACGACTCGTAGGGGTGGTGCACGAGCACGTCGGCCTTGCGGATCGCCCCGAACAGGTCGGCGCGTCCGTTCTGCTCGGGCGGCTGGAATGCCAGCGCCGTCTTGGGCACGTGCGGCGGATAGTGCAGGTCGGGCCGGTCGATGCGCGACAGGTCGAACAGACCGCGCAGGTCGAGGGACCCGGGGAGGCGGTACACCTCCTGCTCGGTGATGTCGAGCTCGCTCAGCAGCAGCGCGCGCGTGACGTCGTCCATGTCGTCGGTGATCTCGAGGCGGATCGGCGGACCGAAGCGTCGGCGCAGCAGCTCGGCCTCGAGGGCCTGGATGAGGTTCTCGGTCTCGTCCTCCTCGATCGTCATGTCTTCGTTGCGGGTGAGGCGGAAGGCGTGGTGATCGAGCACCTCCATCCCGGGGAAGAGGTCTTCGAGGTGGTTCGAGATGAGCTCTTCGAGCGGCAGGTAGCGCACTCCCGGCCCGTCTCCGGCGACCTCGACGAAGCGCGGCAGCATGGGCGGCACCTTCAGGCGCGCGAACTCCTGGCGCCCGGTGCGGGCGTTGCGGATGCGGATCGCCAGGTTCAGCGACAGCCCCGAGATGTAGGGGAACGGGTGCGCGGGGTCGACCGCGAGCGGCATGAGCACGGGGAAGACGTTGCGCTGGAAGTACTCGGTGAGCCGCGCCGCCGTGTCGGCGTCGAGAGAGTCCCAGGAGACGACCTCGATGCCCGCCTCGGCGAGGGCCGGGCGCACCTTCTCGGTCCAGGCCGCGGCGTGGCGCAGCTGCAGGCGGTGCGCTTCGGCCGAGATGTCGGCGAGCACGTCGAGCGGGGCGCGGCCCACGTTCGTGGGCACGGCCAGGCCCGTCACGATGCGACGCTTGAGGCCGGCTACGCGCACCATGAAGAACTCGTCGAGGTTGCTGGCGAAGATGGCCAGGAAGTTCGCGCGCTCCAGGACCGGGACCGTCGGGTCTTCGGCGAGCTCCAGCACCCGCTGGTTGAACGCCAGCCAGCTCAGCTCTCGATCGAGGTAGCGGTGATCGGGCAGCTGGTCGTCTGCCGCCTCGACAGCCTCGTCGAAGTCGTCGTCGTCGGCATCGCCGAGGCCGGCATCCAGCGCGTCGTGTTCGATCATTCCCACATCATTGCAGGGGTGGGTGACACGCGAGTGAACTCGTCGTGTGCGAGCCCTCAGGAGGGGGTGGATGCCGCTGCCGGCGCCGCATCGTCTTCGTAGACGTTGAAGCGGTAGCCGACGTTGCGCACGGTGCCGATGAGCTGCTCGAGGTCGCCGAGCTTGGCGCGGAGGCGCCGAACGTGCACGTCGACGGTGCGGGTGCCGCCGAAATAGTCGTAGCCCCACACCTCGCTGAGCAGCTGCTCGCGCGTGAACACCCGTGACGGGTGCGTCGCGAAGAAGTGCAGGAGCTGGAACTCCTTGTAGGTGAGGTCGAGGGGCTTGCCGTGCACCTTCGCGGAGTACGACGACTCGTCGATCGTGATGCCGGAGGTCTGGATGCGGGTCGACACCTGATCGACGGTGCGGCGACCCATGGCCAGACGGATGCGGGCGTCGATCTCGGCGGGGCCGGCGCCGACGAGCACGACGTCGTCGATGCCCCAGTCGGTGGACACCGCGGTGAGCCCTCCCTCGGTCACCACGAGCACGAGGGGGGCCTCGACCCCCGTGGTCGACATGATCTTGCACAGCGATTTCGCCCCGACCAGGTCGAAGCGGGCGTCGACGAAGATCACGTCTGCGCTCGGGGCGTTCACCAGCTGTGCGGCTTCGGCAGGAATCTGCCGCACGCGGTGGCTCAGCAATTCGAGCGCGGGCAGTGCCGCGCCGCCGCCGGGGGCGGAGCTGAGTACCAGAAGCTGAGCCACATCGACCTCCAAGCGCGGTCCCGCCGCGCACCGATCATCTTAGGGCGAGGCGCCGCCCGCCTCGATTCGCGGCGCTTCGCGTGCGCGCGCACCCTCTCCTGGGCGATGATGGGGACATGTCGACCCCCGACCTCGCTCCGCGCCGCACGTTCGGCGGCATCGTCGCCGTCTGGGTGCTGGCGGCCGTCGCCGGGGTCGTCATCGGACTCTTCGTCCCCGCGGGGTGGCGGGCGCAGTGGATCACCGTCGCGATGGGGGCGTGCTTGATCCTGTCGTTCGCCGTCCAGCTCTGGTACGGCCGGTCGCAGGCGTTCATCCAGCGCATGGCGCTGTCGACGCTGGGTGCCCTCGTCGTCCTCGGGGCGATCACGGCCGGGTTCGGGCTGGCGGCCCTGTTGGCGGGCTAGAGTAGCGGCATGGACCTTTTCGCGCTCGAAATGTTCTTCGTGGGACTTCTCGGCCTCGCCTCACTGGCGATCGCCTTCGTGTCCGGAACGGTCATCTGGAACCTCTACCGCGGCCAGCGCTGAGCGCCTCGTGATCGAGATTCCGACCGACCTCCCGGCCGACCTCGTCCCGCTGTCCTGGCTCGTCGGGGTCTGGGAGGGCACCGGGGTCATCGACTACGAGGCCGACGGCCGCTCCTTCTCGGGTGAGTTCGCGCATCGCGTGAGCTTCAGCCACGACGGGGGCGGGTTCCTCAACTACTCCGCCGACGCGTGGCTGCTCGACGGTGACGAGCGGCGTCCGCTCGTCTCGGAGATCGGCTACTGGCGCCTCGCGCGCCCGGCCGGCGACGCCGACGCGGGCCCTGCGCTGCTGCCGGCGACGGCCCCCGCGGTCGTGCGCACCGCCGACGACGTCGAGACCCTGCGCAACGCCGACGGCGGCTTCGACATCGAGGTGAGCCTGGTTCACGCCGACGGCGTCCTCGAGCTGTACGTCGGGCAGGTGAAGGGGCCGCGCATCGACCTGGCCACCGACGCGGTCGTCCGTACCGCCGGCGTCAAGCCCTACGCCGCGGCGACGCGTCTGTACGGCCTCGTCGACAACCACCTGTTGTGGGCCTGGGACATCGCGGCTCTCGGGCGCGAGCTCGGCTCGCACGCCTCGGCTCGTCTCGCCCGGGCGGAGTGACCGTGGCCGCCCTCACCGACGTCCCCGGAGCGGTCGTCGACGACCGCGGACTGCGTCACGTCGGCTCACCCGTCGCCGAGCAGAGACGTCTGGCAGCCGGTACCGCCGTCGCCCCGCTCGGCGATCGGCGCGTCGTGTCGGTCGGCGGCGAAGACCGTCTGAGCTGGCTCGACTCCCTGTCCTCGCAGGCGCTCACCCACCTCCCGCCGGGGGTGTCCACCGAGCTGCTCATCCTCGATCCGCAGGGGCGCGTCGAGCACGCGGCATCCGTCGTCGACGACGGTGAGACGGCCTGGCTGATCGTCGACGCGACCGACGCCGACGGACTGGTGGGCTGGCTGACGCGCATGCGCTTCCGCCTGCGCGTCGAGGTCCGCGACCGCTCCGAGGAGCTCTTCGTCGTCGGGGGCACCCGCGCCGCCGTCGGATCGCTCGGTGCGGTCGCCCCGGTCTGGATCGATCCGTGGCCGGACGTCAGCCCCGGAGGGTGGGCCTACGCCCGCGTCGACCCGCACCCGGGTGCGGACCGCGACTGGGCCGAGGCGATCGTGGATGCCGAGGAGTTCGCGCGCCTGATCGAGGCGGCGGTCCGCGGAGAGACGGCTCTCGCCGGTCTCGACGCCGTCGAGGCGCTGCGCGTCGCCGCCTGGCGTCCCCGCGTGGGCGTCGACGCCGACGAGCGCCTCCTTCCGCACGAGATGGACTGGTTGCGCACCGCCGTGCACCTGTCGAAGGGCTGCTACCGCGGCCAGGAGACCATCGCCAAGGTGCACAATCTCGGCCACCCGCCGCGCCGGGTCGTCGCTCTCCAGCTCGACGGCAGCGACAACGTGCTGCCGGCCCGCGGCGATGAGGTCCGCGCCGGCGACACCGTGATCGGCGCCGTCACGTCGGTCGCCGTGCATCACGAGGAGGGGCCGATCGCCCTCGCGCTCGTCAAGCGCACCGCGCCCGAGGGGGTGCCGCTCGTGGTCGACACCGTCGACGGCCCGCTCGCCGCCGCCGCCGAGACGGTGGTCCCCGCCGATGCGGGCGCCACCGCCGCCGTGCCGCGCCTGCCGCGTCTCGGCCGCCGCCGCGCCGCGGAATGACGAACGACGAGTCCTCGACGACCGTCGGGGTCGTCGTGCCGCGTTCACGTCTGCGGTCGACGCTGTCGCGTCGCGCCGTGCGCGTGCGCGAATCCATCCCGGCGATCGCCCAGATCGTGGTGGCCGCCACCGCGGCGTACGCCTTCGCGCACGTCGTCCTGGGACATGCGGTGCCGTTGCTCGCGGCCACGGTCACGGTGTCGAGTCTCGGGCTGGTCCGCGACGCCCGCCCGTGGCGCGTCGCCGAGACGGTCATGGGGATGCTCGTCGGCATCCTGATCGCCGAGGTCGTGCTCGTCACCGCCGGCAGCGGCTGGTGGCAGATCGCGGTGGCGATGACGGTGACGCTCCTGGTCGCGCGGTTCCTCTCCCCGCAACCGGGCTTCGCCCTCGCGGCGGTGGTGCAGTCGCTCATCGCCCTGGTGGTGGTCACGGGCGCTCCGTTCCTGCGCCTCGCCGACGGTGCGATCGGCGGTGTGGCGGCCCTTATCGTCACCGCGCTCATCCCGCGGACGCTGCGCCGCACCGAGCTGCGCGACGCCGACGAACTCTTCGACGCGTTCGATGTCGCCGTCGAGACGATCGTGCGTGCGCTGCGGCGCGGGGACCGGGCGCGCGCCGAGCGCGGGCTCGAGCGGGCCCGCTCGCTGCAGACCTATGTCGACGCGTGGAGCGGCTCTCTCGAGTCCGGTCGGGAGGTGGCGCGCATCTCTCCGTTCCTGCGTCGGCAGCGCAGCGAACTGCAGCGGCACGAGCGCGTCCGCGCGGCTCTCGACCTCGCCACCCGCAACCTCCGCGTGGTGGCCAGACGTGCGGCGTATCTCTGCGCCGACGGCGAGAGCCGTCCCGTTCCGGCCGATCTGCTGGCCGAGCTGTCCCGAGGTGCGCAGCTGGTCCGCGACGGTCTCGACGACATCTCTCTCGAACCCGTGGCGCGGGATACCCTCGCCGCCATCACCCGCCGCCTCGACCCGGCGGCGATCCTGCCCGACGGCGGGGTCGGCGAGCTCAACCTCGTCGCCGCGCTGCGCCCGCTCGCGGTCGATCTCCTGGTCGCCGCGGGGATGCCGTCGGCCGACGCGCGCGCCCTGCTCCCACGCATCTGACCGGACGCGGGGCGTGCGTCGCGTCCGAGCCGGCCCGATCTCCGGCCCGGCGGGCGGGTTCCCCGTTCTCGTCTAGGCCGGCGCGACCGCGTCCCAGGCCACGCCGACCTCCCCGAGTCGCCAGCGCTCGCGCCGGACGAGCGGCCACCCGGCGTCATCCAGGGCCTGCATCGCCGTACGCCAGCGGTGCACCGCACCGAAGGGCGCGAGGGCCGCCGCCCGCGTCCATTCCCGGTCCAGGGATGCCAGGAACGCGTGCACCCGCTCGCCCTCGACGTTGCGATGGATCAGGGCCTTCGGCAGACGCTCGGCGGCGATCGCGGGGGAGTCGAGCTCGGCCAGTCGGAGCGAGACGGTCAGGCTGAGCGCGACGGCATCCGCCCCCACCTCCACCCAGGTGGCGACCCGTCCGATCTCGTCGCAGGTGCCCTCGACCAGGATGCCGCCGGGCTGCAGGCGGTCGCACATCTGGGCCCACGCGCCGGCGACGTCCTCTTCGTCGTACTGTCGCAGCACGTTCATCGCGCGGATGACGGCGGGGCGTCGCCCACCGGGGACCGGTACCTCGAAGCCGCCGCGCGCGAAGGACACCCCCGCCACGCCCGCGGCCTGCTCGCCCGCCCGCGCGACGCGGTCGGGATCGATCTCGAGGCCGAGGACCTCGGCATCCGGTCTCTGCCGTCGCAGCCGAGACAGCAGCTCGAGGGGCGTGACCGCGCTCGCCCCGAAACCGAGGTCGACCACGAGGGGGTCGTCGGTGCGCCGGAGCACCGGATGCCGAGCGATCCAGCGGTCGATCCGGCGCAAACGGTTCACCCCGGTCGTGCCGCGCGTGGGGCGGCCGACGGGGGAGGAGCTCACCCCGACATGATGCCAGGTGCGGCTCGGGCGGGCGGTCGCCGCCTCGATAGCATGGAGTCATGCCTCACACGCTGATCCTCCTCCGCCACGGGCAGAGCGAGTGGAACAAGACCAACCAGTTCACCGGCTGGGTCGACGTGCGACTCACCGACCAGGGCAAGGCGGAGGCGAAGCGCGGCGGCGAGCTGCTCGCCGAGTCCGGCGTGCTCCCCGATGTGCTGCACACCTCGGTGCTCAGCCGTGCGATCCAGACCGCGAACATCGCGCTCGACGCGGCCGACCGCCTGTGGATCCCCGTCAAGCGCTCGTGGCGCCTCAACGAGCGCCACTACGGCGCCCTGCAGGGCAAGGACAAGGCGCAGACCCTCGAGGAGTTCGGCAACGAGCAGTTCATGCTGTGGCGCCGCTCGTTCGACGTTCCGCCGCCGCCGCTGCCCGCCGACGACGAGTTCAGCCAGGTCGGCGACCCGCGCTACGCGGGCATCGACGGCGAGGTGCCCGACACCGAGTCGCTCGCCATCGTCATCGACCGCATGCTGCCGTACTGGCACAGCGACATCGTCCCCGACCTGCAGGCCGGCAAGACGGTGCTGGTCACCGCGCACGGCAACTCGCTGCGGGGCCTCGTGAAGCACCTCGAGGGCATCAGCGACGCCGACATCGCGGAGCTCAACATCCCCACCGGCATCCCGCTGGTGTACCGCCTCGACGACGAGCTCAAGCCGCTCGGTCCGGGCGAGTACCTCGATCCCGAGGCCGCCGCCGCCGGAGCCGCGGCCGTGGCCGCTCAGGGCAACAAGCACTGACACCGCGACGAGAAGAGGGGTGGTTGCCGATCGGCATCCACCCCTCTTCTGCGCGGTGCGGTCAGATGACCGGGCTGGGTTCGTGCGCGGCCTCGTCGTCGGCGCCGGCCCAGTCGCCGGTGGCGAGGTACATGACCTTCTTGGCCACCGAGACGGCGTGGTCGGCGAAGCGCTCGTGGTAGCGGCTGGCCAGGGTGGCGTCGACGGTCGCGGTGGCCTCGCCCTTCCAGGAGTCGCCGAGGACCTTCTCGAACACGCTGATGTGCAGCTCGTCGATGTCGTCGTCGGCGTCGCGGATCGACTCGGCGATGCGCAGGTCCTGCGTACGCAGCAGCTCGGCGAGGCGGCGGGCCACCTCGACGTCGAGTTCGCCCATGCGGGTGAACGTGGTCTTCAGCCCCTTGGGGATGGCGCGCTCGGGGAAGCGTGACCGGGCGAGCTGCGCGATGTGCTCGGCCATGTCGCCCATGCGCTCGAGCGAGGCGCTGACACGCAGGGCGGTGACGACGATGCGCAGGTCGCGTGCGACGGGCTGCTGGCGGGCGAGGATCTCGATCGCGAGCTCGTCGAGCTCGACGGCTTTCTCGTCGATGATGGCGTCGGCTTCGATGACCTCTTCGGCCAGGGCGACGTCGCTCGTCCCGAAGGCGCGCGTCGCGCGGTCGATGGCGACGGTCACGAGGTCGGCGATCTCGACCAGTCGGCTCTGAACGTCCTCGAGGGACTGGTGGAATACTTCGCGCATGGCGGGTACCTTCCTCGTCGGCGGCACGGCACATAGGTGTCCCGCAACCCTCCGGGATTCTTCCCAGCGAAGGTTAACGAGTGGTGCTGTGACAGTGAATAGTAGCCGCTGCTGCCGCTCTCCCGGGGGTGAACGGCCGGTGACGCCCGAGGGGCGCCCCTACGCTGGAGGCATGGAACAACCGCAGCTCGTGCTGCTCGCGCTCCTCGCAGGCATCCTGGTCGGAGCGGCGGTGGTCGGCCTCGTGGTCGCCGCCCTGCGCGCTCGCGACCGCTCTCTGGCTCAGACCTCCGCGGAGGTGCCGGAGGGTGTGGAGGCCATGCTCGGGGCGATGGACGACCCCGCCTTCGTGTGCGACACCTCCTCGACGGTGCTGGCGCTCTCGCCGGCCGCCGAGGTGTTCGGCGTCCAGACCGGGGAAGTCATCGCCAGCGAGGAGCTCAAGCGCGTGGCCCGCGTGGCGCGCGACACCGGGGCCGGCATCGCCGAGAACCTGCGCCTGCGCCGGGGAGCCGCTCCCGCCGAGCCGCGCCTCGTGGCCGTGCGCGCGACGCCCATCTCGGTCCGCCTGACGCTCCTCGTCCTGCGCGACATCACCGAGCATGAGCGGGTGGAGGAGATGCGGCGCGACTTCGTGGCGAACACCAGTCACGAGCTGAAGACGCCGGTAGGCGCGGTGAGCCTGCTCGCCGAGGCGATCGAGTCCGCCGCCGACGACCCCGCCCAGGTCCGCCACTTCTCCACCCGGCTGCAGGCCGAGGTGACGCGGTTGGCGGCCCTCGTCAATCGCATCCTGAGTCTGTCGCGTCTGCAGGCCTCCGACGAACTGCGCGACGTGCGCGACGTCTCGATCGACGAGGTGGTCGCGGCGGCCGTCGAAGGATACGCCGTCCAGGCCGACGCGGCGCAGGTCACCGTCGTCCGCGGCGGCACGAAGGGCTTGTGGGTGCGCGGGGAGCCCCAGATCCTCACCGAGGCCGTCGGCAACCTCGTGGCCAACGCCATCGCCTACTCGCCGGAGGGATCGAAGGTCGGCGTCGGGGTCAAGCTCGACGACACCGTGGTCGAGATCGCGGTGACCGACCGCGGCATCGGCATCCCCGAGGGCGACCAGCACCGTGTCTTCGAGCGCTTCTACCGCGCCGATCAAGCGCGTTCCCGGCGGACCGGCGGCACGGGCCTGGGACTGTCGATCGTCAAGCACGCCGTGCAGCGCCACGGCGGCGAGGTGCGGCTGTGGTCGCGTCCCGATCGCGGCTCGACCTTCACCATCCGCCTGCCGATGTCGGAGGCTCCCGATCTCGAGAGCGTCCGCCCCAAACCCCGCCGCAAGGGCCGTAAGGGCTCTGCGACGACCCCCGTACCCGCGAAGGGAGACACCGCATGACCCGCGTTCTGATCGTCGAGGACGAGCCCGATCTGGCCGACCCGCTGGCCTACCTGCTGCGCCGGGAGGGCTACGAGGTCGAGATCGCCGAAGACGGCGCCCTCGCCCTGACCGCCTTCCGCGAGCGCGGTGCGGACATCCTCCTGCTCGACCTCATGCTGCCCGGGATGCCCGGCACGGAGGTGTGCCGTCAGCTGCGTCTGACATCGCAGGTCCCGATCATCATGCTGACCGCCAAGGACTCCGAGGTCGACATCGTCGTGGGCCTCGAGCTCGGCGCCGACGACTACGTGACGAAGCCCTACTCGACGCGCGAGCTGCTCGCCCGGATGCGCGCGGTGCTGCGCCGGCGCACCCCGGAGGACGGCGATCTCGACGAGCGCATCCTCTCGGGCGGGCGGGTCGTCCTCGACATCGACCGTCACACGGTCGCCGTCGACGGAGCGGAGATCGGCATCCCCCTCAAGGAGTTCGAGCTGCTCGAGGTGCTGATGCGCAACGCCGGTCGCGTGCTGACGCGCGGCCAGCTCATCGACCGGGTGTGGGGGACCGACTACTTCGGCGACACCAAGACGCTGGACGTCCACATCAAACGCATCCGCTCTCGCATCGAGCAGAACCCGAGCGAGCCGAGCATGCTGGTCACCGTGCGGGGACTCGGCTACCGCTTCGAGGCCTGAGGCCGCTGGGAACGACGAAGGCGCCGACGATCATCGTCGGCGCCTTCGTCGTATGCGCGTCAGCCCGCGGGCGTCGCGGTGGGGCTCGGGGTCGCGACGGGCGTCGGGGTCGAGGTGATCGTCACCGTCGCCTCGGGCGTGGGCGCGAGGGGAGCGAGGTACTCGAGGGCGCCGTCGAGGACGGGCACCTGCATGAGGGAGCCCTCGCCGTCGCCGGACTGGAAGTACACGGGGACGGTGCTGCCGGGAACGGCGTCGATGTCGGACAGGCGCAGCGGCTCGATGTCGTTGGCCAGGTCGCCGAGGCTGAGGGTGCGGTTGGCCGGCACGTTGACCGTCTCGCGGACGGCCGAGGAGCCCTCGCCGACCTCGATGTTCAGCGTCAGCTGCTCGGTGGTGTCGTTGACGATCGCGGCCACGAAGTTGCCGGTCGTGCCGTCGTCGTTGGCGACGATGAGGGCGTTGCGCACCGAGAGCGGGCCGGCCGAGGCGGGAACGTTCACGCCGTCGGAGGCCGAGTAGTCGATGGTCGTCGCCTGGGGAGCGATGAGGTTGCACCCCGTCGTGCCCAACAGCACAGCGGCACCCAGGGCGACGGACGCGATCAGGCGCGTTTTCACGGATCCTCCAAGATCGACGGACGGCATTCCCTCCTCATCCTACGGGGTGCGTCACCGCCTTCTGGCGCGCCCTCGCGCGCGAGAGGGCGTCGGGAGAGGGCGGAACCTTAGCGCATGCGGGCCTGTGGTATCCTGGATGTTGCCGAAAGGACATAACTCCATGCTTTTTGAGGTTGGCGAGACCGTCGTTTACCCGCACCATGGCGCGGCCACGATCATCGAGGTCAAAGAACGCGTTATCAAGGGCGAGACGAAGAAGTACCTGAAGCTCAACGTCACCCAGGGAGACCTCGTCATCGAGGTCCCGGCTGACAACGTCGACCTCGTCGGCGTTCGCGACGTGATCGGCAAAGAGGGTCTCGACCGCGTGTTCGAGGTGCTGCGCGCACCGTTCACCGAGGAGCCGACCAACTGGTCGCGCCGCTACAAGGCGAATCTCGAGAAGCTCGCCTCGGGCGACGTGATCAAGGTCAGCGAGGTCGTCCGCGACCTGTGGCGCCGCGATCAGGACCGTGGCCTGTCCGCGGGCGAGAAGCGCATGCTGGCCAAGGCCCGTCAGATCCTGGTGTCGGAGCTCGCTCTGGCCGAGAAGACCGACGAAGACCGCGCGAGCGTCGTGCTCGACGAGGTCCTCGCGTCCTGATCCCGCTCGGCGCGTCGCCGCTTCGGCGGCGCGCTAGCGTGAACGGGTGACTCTCACCCCCGTCCCGCGTCTCGCGGTCATCGTCGTCGCCGCCGGCTCCGGCACCCGCTTGAAGGGTGGCGCGCCGAAGGCGTTCGTCGGCATCGACGACCGGTCGATCCTGCACCACGCGTTGCGCGGGGTCTTCGCCGCGGCGAGCGCGCAGGTGGTCGTCGTCGTGCCCGAAGGGTACGAGGGCGAGGCGCTCACCGATGCGAGGGATGCCGCGGGCGACCGCGCCGATCTCGTCACCGTCGTGGTCGGCGGAGCGACCCGGCAGGAGTCCGTGGCCGCGGGCCTGGGTGCGCTCTGGGGCGACGTCGAGACCGTGCTGGTGCACGACGCGGCTCGAGCCCTGACCCCGCCCGCGGTGTTCGACCGGGTGGTCGCGGCCGTCGACGCGGGAGCCGCTGCCGTCATCCCCGTCCTGCCCGTCGTCGACACGATCAAGCGCGTCGACGACCGAGGACGCGTGATCGCCCCCGTCGATCGCTCGGAGCTCGCGGCTGCCCAAACCCCGCAGGGCTTCCGCCGCGCCGTCCTGGAGTCCGCCCTCGCGTCCGCCGGTGCCGACCACACCGACGACGCGGCCGTCGTCGCCGCGGCCGGGCATTCCGTGGTCACGGTCGAGGGCGACGCCGTGGCGTTCAAGATCACGACCGGCCCCGACCTCGACCGCGCTCGCGCTCTTCTCGCGACGGGCGCCACGGCATCCGTCGTCGCCCCGCCGACCCGCTCGGCACCGCGCGTGGGCATCGGCACCGACGTGCACGGCTTCGGGGGAGAGGGCACCCTGTGGCTCGCGGGCCTGGAATGGCCGGGCGAGCAGGCCCTGTCGGGCCACTCGGATGGAGACGCCGTCGCGCACGCGATCGTCGACGCGCTGCTGGCCGCGGCGGGTCTCGGCGACATCGGCACGCACTTCGGCACCGACCGCCCCGAGTTCGCGGGAGCGCACGCGGCCGCCTTCCTCGCGCACACCGTCGGGCTGCTGTCGGCGGCCGGGTGGCGCATCGGCAACGTGTCGGTGCAGGTGCAGGCGAACCGTCCGCGGTTCGCCTCGCGCCGCGTCGAAGCGGAGCAGGCCCTGTCCGCGGCCCTCGGCGGCGCCCCCGTCTCGGTGAGCGCGACCACCACCGACGGTCTCGGCTTCACCGGCCGCACCGAGGGCGTCGCCGCCTTCGCGACGGCTCTCGTGCTGCCGGCCTAGAGCTCGCGCGTCATGAACGTCGACAGCGGATCGGGCGCGTAGGGCGCGAACGCCGGGCACTCCACGAACCCCTCGCTCGCGTACAGGCGTCGGGCCGGCACGAAGTCGTCGGTGCTGCCCGTCTCGAGCCACAGGCTCCGGATGCCGCGCTCCCGCGCATCGTCCATGATGTGCCGCAGCACGGCCCGGCCGATGCCCTGGCCGAGGAACTCCTGAACGACCCGCATCGACTTCAGCTCGGCCCGATCGGCGTCGAGGTCCTTGCAGGCGCCGATGCCGGCGAGCTCGTCGTCGACCCAGGCCGACCACACGGTGATGCCGTCGGCGGTGAGCTGATCGACGTCGAGGGCGTGCACGCTCTCAGCGGGCGTGTTCTCGAGCAGGCCCGCGAGGTGGGCGGCGACGAGGGCGCGGGTGGCGTCTGCGGAGAGGTCGTCGGGGCGGATCAGAAGAGGCACCCCCGCACCCTAACGACCCCATGTTTCACGCACGGGTCGCGTCGAAGACCGGCCGGTAGGCTGGGGCGGTGACTGTTCGGCTGTACGACACGAAGACGCAGGGACTCCGCGACTTCGTCCCGCTCGACCCCTCGAACGTCACGGTCTACGTCTGCGGTCCGACCGTGCAGTCGGGTCCGCACATCGGCCACGTGCGCGCCGCCCTCGCCTTCGACCTCCTGCGTCGCTGGCTCGCGCACCGGTACGGTCGGGTCACGTTCGTGCGCAACGTCACCGATATCGATGACAAGGTGCTGGCCAACGCGACCGAGACCGAGCCGTGGTGGGCGTTGGCGTACCGCATGGAGCTCGAGTTCTCCCGCGCGTACACGGCGATCGGCATCCTTCCGCCCACCTACGAACCGCGCGCGACCGCCTCGGTGACGCAGATGCAAGAGCTGATCGCCGAGCTCATCGAGCGCGGCCACGCCTACCCCGCGGCCGGCGACGTCTACTTCGACGTGCGGTCGTGGCCCGCCTACGGCGAGCTCACGAGACAGAGCCTGGATGCCATGGAGCCCGCCGCCGACGCGGATCCCCGGGGCAAGCGCGATCCCCGCGACTTCGCCCTGTGGAAGAGCGCGAAGGCGGGAGAGCCCGCCTCGGCCACCTGGGCCTCCCCGTGGGGCGAGGGCCGACCGGGGTGGCACATCGAGTGCTCGGCGATGTCGCGGCGGTACCTCGGCGCCGAGTTCGACATCCACGGCGGCGGTCTCGACCTGCGCTTCCCGCACCACGAGAACGAGATCGCGCAGTCGACCGCGGCGGGCGACGCCTTCGCCCGCTACTGGGTGCACAACGGCCTCGTAACCGTCGACGGACAGAAGATGTCGAAGTCGCTCGGCAACTTCACGCTCGCCGCCGATGTCCTCGCCGCTCACGATCCGCTCGTGGTGCGCTACGCCCTCGCCGCGGCGCACTACCGCTCGAACCTCGACCTGAGCGACGCGTCGTGGGCCGAGGCCGAGACGGCTCTGGGCCGGATCCGGACGTTCCTCGACCGGGCCCAGCGCCTCGTGGAACCCGGGTGGGCCGAGGCGAAGGAAGGGCTCCCCGCGGAGTTCGTCGACGCCATGGACGACGACCTCTCGGTGCCCCGTGCGCTGGCCGCGATCCACACGAGCATCCGGTCGGGCAATGCACTGCTCGACGCGGGCAAGTACGATGAGGCGAAGCAAGACGTCGCGGACGTCATGCAGATGACGCTCGTCCTGGGGATCAACCCTCACTCCTCTCCGTGGGGTGGCACCGGCGGGGGAGCGGAGACCGCCGCTCTGGACGCCCTGGTCCAGACGATGATCGCGCAGCGCGCGCACGCGCGCGCGGACAAGGATTGGGCGGCCGCGGATCGCATTCGAGACGCGATCGCCGCCGCAGGAATCACGCTGGAGGACACTCCGGCCGGAACGCATTGGAGTATCGATGGCTAAGCCTGGACGCCCGGGAGCACGCAACCCCGGCAAGAAGAAGGGCCCCCTCAAGGGCACCGGCGGACACTCCCGCAAGGCGCTCGAGGGTCGCGGCCCCACCCCGAAGGCGGAGGACCGCGCCTGGCACCCCGCCGGCAAGCGCAAGGCGGCCGAGGAGCGCTACGCCGCGGCCGGAGGCAAGGGACGGCCGGGTGTCCGCGCCGTCGGCAACCCGAACCGCAAGAGCCCGAAGGCCGCCGACGACACCGAGACCGTCACCGGGCGCAACTCGGTGCTCGAGGCGCTGCGCGCGAAGATCCCCGCCACGGCGATGTACATCGCCCAGCGCGTCGAGATGGACGACCGCGTCAAAGAGATGCTGTCGATCGCGACCAACCGCGGCATCCCCGTGCTCGAGGTGACGCGCCCCGAGCTCGACCGCATGGCGGGCTTCGACGGCGTGCACCAGGGAGTGGCGCTCAAGGTGCCCCCGTACTCCTACGCGCACCCGCAGGACCTGCTCGAGAAGATCATCGACCGCGGCGAGGTTCCCCTCCTGGTCGCTCTCGACGGCGTCACCGACCCGCGCAACCTCGGGGCGATCATCCGCTCCACCGGAGCGTTCGGCGGTCAGGGCCTGATCATCCCGCAGCGTCGCTCGGCGAGCGTCAACTCCGCCGCGTGGAAGACCAGCGCCGGAGCCGCCGCCCGCATCCCCGTCGCCCTGGCGGCCAATCTCACCGCCACGCTCAAGGAGTTCAAGAAGCAGGGCGTGTTCGTGCTCGGCCTCGATGGCGACGGCGACGTGTCGCTTCCCGCGCTCGAGCTCGCCGATCGTCCCGTCGTGATCGTGGTGGGCTCCGAGGGCAAGGGCCTGTCGCGCCTGGTTACCGAGACGTGCGATCAGGTCGTGTCGATCCCCATCTCCACCGCCACCGAGTCGCTCAACGCCGGCATCGCGGCATCCGTCGCCCTGTACCAGGTGTCGACGCTGCGCGGCGCCGTCTGATCCACCGAGAGGAACACCCATGCCCCGCATCGCCGTCATCGGAGGCACCGGTTACGCCGGCAGCCACATCGTGACCGAGGCCGTCCGCCGCGGCCACACCGTCGTGTCGATCGCCCGCTCGGTGCCCACCGAGCGTGTCGAGGGCGCGACCTACCTCGAGGGAACCGTCCTCGACGTCCCCGGTCTCGTCGCCCAGCTCGAGGGCGTCGACGTCGTGGTGTCGGCCGCCGCTCCCCGCGGCGACATGGAGGGCAAGCTCCGTCCCGCGATCGCCGAGCTCGTCACCGCTCTCCCGGAGAACGTCCGCGTGGGCGTCGTCGGCGGTGCGGGCGGTTCGCTCGCGGCCGAGGGCGGGCCGCGTCTGATCGACACCGACGGTTTCGCCGAGGAGTACAAGCCCGAGGCGCGCGAGGCGATCGGCATCCTCGAAGACCTGCAGGCCGACGACACCGGCCGCGACTGGTTCTACGTGCACCCGGCCGGCGGCTTCGGCTCGTGGGCTCCGGGCGAGCGCACCGGTTCGTACCGCGACGGCGGCGACGTGCTCGTGGTCGACGACAACGGCGACTCGTTCATCGGCGGCGCCGACTTCGCGATCGCCGTCCTCGACGAGATCGAGAACCCCGCGCACACGCGCGAGCGCTTCACCGTGGGGTACTGACCTCCCGCGCATCGTCGAAGGCCGCGGCATCCGGACCGAACCCCGGATGCCGCGGCCTTCGTCGTTCCCGGGGCTCGGCGCCCGCGTCGGACAGCCCACGAGGACACGTGACCCGCACGAGATCACACGAATGCTCGTGCGACCTCGGCGAGGTCACGTGACCGCGCGCGCGATCGCGCCGAGACCACCCGATCCGAGCGGCGGGCGGCCGGGGACGGTGCGTCAGACCAGGTCGCGCCAGTCGACCGAGTCGGTGTCGGTGGTGGGAATCTCGCCGGTCGCGGGGGCGTCGGCGTCGGCGACCGTCGCCAGCGACATCGTGTCGGTGGGCGGGCCCATCACCGTCGCCTCGTCGCGCCGGTGACGCAGGACGTCGTCGATGTAGGAGCTGACCACCTCGGCGAGGGGCACCGAGCGGCCGCGCGCCTGCGACATGTACCAGCGGTGCTCGAGCACCTGGTGGAAGACCTCGGCGGGCTCGAGCTTGGCCCGGAGGTCCCACGGGATCGCCATGACGATGGGCTCGAAGACGCGCGTGAGCCACTCGTGGGCCACGCGCTCCTCGTCGGCGCCGAGGCGCGAGACGCGCGCGCGGAACTCGTCGAGGTCGTTGAGGAGGCGGCGGGCCTGGTTCTCCTCGACGTCGAGGCCGGTCAGGCGCAGGAGGCGGCGCTGATGGTGTCCGGCATCGACGACCTTGGGTTGGATCGACACCTGGGTGCCGTCGCTGGCCGTGCGGATCGACATCTCGCCGATGTCGAAGCCCAGCGCGTTCAGACGGTGCACGCGCTCGGTGATGCGCCAGGACTCGTCGACGGCGAACGACTCCCTGTCGGTGAGGGCGCCCCACAGCGAGTGGTACGAGGAGACCAGCCCGTCGGCGATGGCGATGGCATCCACCCCGCCCTCGAGGCGTCCCCCGGCTTCGAGGTCCATGATCTCGCCCGCGATGTTGACGCGGGCGATGTCGAGGTCGTGCGCGCGCTGACCCGGGCTCAGCCGGTTGCCGTGCAGCTCGCCGGTCTCGGCGTCGACGAGGTACGCGGCGAACTCGCCCGCGTCACGGCGGAAGAGGGTGTTCGACAGCGACACGTCGCCCCAGTAGAAGCCGACGTTGTGCAGACGCACGAGCAGCACCGCGAGGGCGTCGACGAGACGGGTGGCGGTGTGGGGCCGCAGCACCTGGGTGAACAGGGCGCGGTAGGGGAGGGAGAACCGCAGGTGCGCCGTGACGAGGGCCGCGGGCAGGGGGCGGCCCGACGCATCGGTTCGCCCGGCGATCACGGCGACGCGCTCGACGCAGGGGGCGTCGAGGCGGTCGAGGTTGCCGAGCATGTCGTACTCGCGCCGCGCCATCTCTTCGGTCGTCTCCTTGATGGCGACGACCCGCCCGGAGAGGTTGGCGAAGCGCACGAGGTGCCGTGAGATGCCCTTGGGCAGCGCGACGATGTGGCTGCTCGGCCAGTCCGCGAGCCCTGTCGACCAGGGCAGTTGCAGAAGGCCGGGGTCGACGGTGCTGGCGGTGATGCTGAGCGATTCGGACACGGAGGACCTCCGGGAAAAGCGGTGCGGCGCGCCCCCGGCCCCGATGGATCGGGATCGAGGACGCGCCGCGTCGGTGCGTGGATCAGGCCGAGGCGATGGCCCGGTCGGTCAGGCGCTCGCCCGACTCGAGGTCGAAGACGTGCACGTGGCCCGGGACCGGCGCCAGCACGACCGTCTCGCCCGCGTTGGGGTGACGGCGACCGTCGACGCGCGCGACCAAATCGGTGCGCTTGCCGTTGATGTCGGTGTGACCGTAGAGGTAGCCGTCGGCGCCGAGCTCCTCGACGAGGTCGACGACGACCTTCAGGCCGCGGCCGTCGGCCGGGGCGACCTGGATGTCCTCGGGACGCACGCCGATGGTGACCTCGGAGCCGTGGGCCTTGCCGATGGTGTCGGCCTCGACGGGGACGACGAGGTCGCCGAAGCGGACGCCGCCCTCGGCCAGGTCGGCCGTGAACAGGTTCATCGCGGGCGAGCCGATGAAGCCGGCGACGAAGACGTTCTTCGGGGTCTCGTAGAGGTCGCGCGGGGTGCCGACCTGCTGCAGGAGGCCGTCCTTGAGCACGGCGATGCGGTCGCCCATCGTGAGCGCCTCGGTCTGGTCGTGGGTGACGTAGACCGTGGTGACGCCCAGGCGGCGCTGGAGCGACGCGATCTGGGTGCGCGTCTGGACGCGGAGCTTGGCGTCGAGGTTCGACAGCGGCTCGTCCATGAGGAACACCTGGGGCTGACGGACGATCGCGCGGCCCATGGCGACGCGCTGACGCTGTCCACCCGAGAGGGCCTTGGGCTTGCGCGTCAGGTACTGCTCGAGGTCGAGGAGCTTGGCGGCCTCGAGGACGCGGGCGGCGCGCTCTTCTTTTCCGACGCCGGCGATCTTGAGCGCGAAGCCCATGTTCTCGGCGACGGTCATGTGCGGGTAGAGCGCGTAGTTCTGGAAGACCATCGCGATGTCGCGGTCCTTCGGCGGCACGTCGGTGACGTCGCGGTCGCCGATGAGGATGCGGCCGGAGTTGACCTCTTCGAGGCCGGCGAGCATGCGCAGCGAGGTGGACTTTCCGCAGCCGGAGGGGCCGACGAGGACCAGGAACTCGCCGTCGGCGACGTCGAGGTTCAGCTTGTCGACCGCGGGGCGAGTGCCGCCCGGGTACAGACGGGTTGCGTTGTCGAAGGTGACGGACGCCATGTTTTCTTCTCCTTCACCGGCAGGTACGTGCCGGACGATCCGTAGTGAATGGAATGAACGGGGGCGACCCCGTGCGCCCGCCATTGGACGCAGGGTCAGTATGGCATGTGTCTGGCCATTTCTCAGCCAGCCTCGTTAGCATCGATGCTCGTTCGCCCACCCGAGCGTCCCCCCATTTTCCACGGCGTCGTCCGTGCCCCGGAAGGTTCCATGTCCCACGACGAGTCCCCGAACGTGCCAGCCGAACGCGACCGTCGCGAGGCGGTGCGCGAGAAGGCGCAGCAGGTCAAGGCCAAGCAGACGCGCTGGCGCATCGCGCGCCGCTCGCTCATCGGTCTGGGCGCCGTCGCGGTGATCGGCGTCGGAGCCGTGGGCGTCTCGATGGCGTTGAACTCCCGCGAGGCCCGTTCGCTGGCGTTTCCGGATGCCGCGAGCGACGACGGCTTCGTCGTGACCACCGCCTCGGCGGTCGCCGACCCGCGCGCCGACCAGACGGTCGACGGCAGTTCCGCGACGATGGCGGCGGGCGCCGCGCCCACCGCGTCGGCCACCCCCGAGCCCACCGGCACGGCGGCTCCGGTCGACATCCGCGTGTACGTCGACTACATGTCGGCCGAGGCCCGGGAGTTCCAGGCGGCCAACGCCACCCAGCTGTCGAAGTGGGTCGGCGACGACGCCGCGAAGCTCACCTACTACCCGGTCGCCATGCTGACGTCGAAGTCGAACGGCACGAAGTACAGCCTGCGCGCAGCCGGGTCCGCCGCGTGCGTGGCCACTCACGCGCCCGACCGCTTCTTCGCGTTCAACCACGAGCTGCTGACCAATCAGCCGGCGGTCGACTCCGACGGGTACAGCGACCAGCAGCTCGCGGACATGGCGCAGGGCGCGGGCGTGAGCGACATCGCCACCGTCCGTGAGTGCATCGAGGACGAGACGTTCACCGGGTGGGCCAAGGCCGCCACCGACCGCGCCATCAAGGGGCTGCCCGACACCAACGGTCAGGCGCTGACCGCGACGCCCACCGTGCTCGTCAACGGCACCCCGTACGTCGGCAACATGGACGACGCGAAAGAGTTCGCGCAGTTCGTGCTCACCGTCGACAGCAACGCCTACTACTCCACGGCGACCCCCACGCCCACCCCGACCGCGACCCCCGAAGGTTGAGCGGCTCTCTCGCCCGGGGCTGCTCGTGTGCGATTCTGTTCTCATGAACGATGAGATCGAGGACTCCCCACCGCGGCGGTCTCGTGATCAGCTGAAGGCGTGGGTCCAAGAGTTCCGCGACCAGGGGCACGTGGTCGCGGGCAACCTCAAGGTCGTCGACCAGGAAGACGCCGACGGGCAGGATACCGGGCTCGTGGTGATGAACCTGTCCAATACCAAGGCCTCGGTGTACATGCAGCCCCGCGGCTACGACGAGCCGTTGTGGGAGGCGACCCTCACGGGCCGTCAAGATGACACCACGCTGTCGCCGCACGAGATGGCGAGCCTCGCCGCCGAGCTCGTCATCGCGGGCAACCTCTGCTCGTTCCTGCAGTTCAAGTCGCTCGAGTGGGACCGCCAGAGCGGCCAGCACACCGACTGACCCGTCGAGGTCGGAGGCCTCGCACGGCTTAGACTCGTGCAGCGAGGCCCCGCCTCACCCGCCGGCTTGGCGCAATTGGTAGCGCACCGTACTTGTAATACGGGGGTTGCAGGTTCAAGTCCTGTAGCCGGCACATCATTCGGCCTACCCGCTGCGGGGAGAGCGTGTGGGGCACCCTGCGATGGGCGGGGAACCCGGGTCCCCCGCACAGTGGGGCTAACGAACCGTCTCGATACGCGTCCGACCCGCCCCCACGGATCATAGAATCGTTTCATGACGCTCTCGACCCGCCCGACTCTGGCTGACCTGAGCGGATGGGTCGAGGACTTCCCCCGGGCTGAGGTCCCTGAGCTCGGTACGGTTCGCGCCCTGCCCACCGACGGCGCAGACGAGACCGGCGAGGGGATCGTGGTGGTCCATCTGCAGCACGCTCCCGCGGCGGTGTACCTGCAGCTCGACGCCGATTCGGTCTGGGTGGCCACGTTGACGGCCCGCTCGAACGATCTCACCGGGACGAGCCTCGACCTCATCGGCCTCGGTGCCGAGGTCTCCGCCGCCGGGCAGCTGTGCGCGTACCTGCAGCAGCGCACCGAAGAAGCGGCATCCGCCCTGCGGTGAGCTCACGCGCGATCGGCCGCCCGCGTCAGTCCGCGTGCTTCGCGGTCCATTCGCGGAAGGGGGCGGTGGCGTCGTCGACGGCGATCCGCTGCGTGGGGAGGGTGCGCTCCTCGACGGGCTTGGCGTACTCGTCGTAGAACGTGGCGAGGCTCATGAGACGGTTGCCGTCCTCGTAGTGCTCGCCCTCCTCCTCCCGCGTCACCGCATAGACGAGGCGGTCCGGCTGCGCGTAGTACACGGCGCCGAGGCACATCGGACAGGGATAGGCGGTGACGAACATGTCGTACCCGGCGAAGTCGCCGATGCCCTTCTCCGCCGCCGCGCGGATCGCGCGGATCTCGGCGTGCGCCGTCGGATCGCCCTCCTGCGCGACGTGGTTGACGGCCTCGACGACGATCTCCCCGTCCTTCACGATCAGACAGGCGAAGGGCTTGCCGCCGGCGCGGACGTTCTCGCGCGCGCGGGAGATGGTGAGCGCGGACAGGTCGTTGTCGTTCATGACCTCACGCTAGGGCGCCGGGCGCCGGTGGGGTGGCCCTGCCGTCGACGTCGCATCCGTGCTACACCGACCGCGCCCTTACGACAGGATCCGGGCGAGAGCGACCAAGAAGATCCCGGCCGCAGCGATCGTCACCAGCCCCCCGAGCAGAGCGCCCGCGAACGCCGCCCATCGCAGGGGTCCCGGATGCCGGCATGCCTCCGTGGCGAACAGCAGCGCGGCGACCGCGACGACGAGCATGACGAGGTCGCCGACGATGCCCGCGGGCGCCCACACCACGGCGCTGACCGCGATGACCCCCGCGACCAGCGCCGCGAGGTGGCGGACCGGGGCGCCCGAGGGTTCGTCCACGGGATCAGCGCGTCCGCACGCGCAGCCACCGCACACCATGGGCGGCGACGGTGAGTCCGGCTCCCAGCCACACCGGTCGCGAGTCGACGATGTCGAGTGCCTCGGGAACGAGACCGGACAGGGTGAGGGCCGCGATCTCGACGGGGGAGTCGGCCACGTTCGCGACGACGAGCACCGAGAACCCGTGCGCGCCGGGGCGCAGGAACGCCACGATCGACGCGACGCGCGCGTCGAAGGCGATCAGGTCGTTGCCGGCGAACTCCGGGGCGGCGCGGCGCACGTCGATCAGCCGCGTCAGCCGGGCGTGCACCCGTCCGACCGGGGTCGCGGCATCCGTCCTGTCGGCGTAGTTCTGCTCCGGACGGTGCGGGCGGTGCACCCACCGGCTGTCTCCCGCCTCATCCGCGCGCTCGGCGTAGGTGTAGTCGTTGAGCTGGGCGACCTCGTCCCCGAGGTAGAGCAGGGGGATGCCTCCGGTCGACAGGGCGAGGGCGTGCGCGAGGATCACGCGGTCCTCGCCGCCGGCGTCTCCCGCCTCGATCCCGGCGAGGGACGCCGTGGTGCCGGTGACGCGGGCATCGCCGGTGCGGGGGTTCTCCTGGAACGGCACGCCGCGTGCGAAGGACCCCTCGGCCCGTCCCACGTAGAACTCGTTGAGGAAGCGGCGGTGGGGGTAGCCGTCGATGCCGAGCTCGGCGGCATCCTCGTCGGCGAAGGTCCAGCCGATGTCGTCGTGGCTGCGCACGTAGTTCACCCAGGCCGTTCCGGCGGGGAGCGCGTGACGGCGCTCGAGCGCTTGCTGCAGGAGACGGCCGTCGCGCGTGGCGAGCGCCTCCCACGTGAGGGCCATCTGCAGCGGGTTGTAGGAGATCTGGCATTCCTCCGGCGAGATGTACGAGATCACCTCGTCGGGGTGCACGATCGCCTCCGACTTGAACAGCAGCCCCGGGGCCGCCATCCTCAGCACGGCGTTGAACGCCTGCAGCAGCAGATGCGCCTCGGGCAGCGACTCGCAGGTCGTGCCGAGCTGCTTCCAGATGAAGGCCACGGCATCCATGCGGAGGATCTCGACGCCCTGGTTCGCGAGGAACAGCATCTCGCCGGCCATCGCCTCGAAGACCGCGGGATTGGCGTAGTTGAGGTCCCACTGGAAGTGGTAGAACGTCGCCCAGATCCAGCGACCGTCGTCGAGCTGCACGAAGGAGCCCGGGTGGTCGTCGGGGAAGATCTCGCGAGTGGTCTTCTCGTAGGCGTCGGGCATCTCGCGGTCGGGGAAGATGAGGTAGAAGTCCTCGTACCCCGCCTCGCCGGCGACGGCTCTCCGCGCCCACTCGTGCTCGTTGCTGGTGTGGTTGAAGATGAAGTCGACCACGAGCGAGATGCCCGCCCGCCGCAGCTCCGCGGCGAGGGAGGCCAGCTCTTCCATCGTGCCGAGGGCGGGGTTCACCCGCCGGTAGCTCGACACCGCGTACCCGCCGTCGCTGTTGCCCTCGGGGCTCTCGAACAGGGGCATCAGGTGCAGGTACGTCAGTCCCAGCTCGCGGAAGTACGGGATGGATTCCCGGATGCCGCTGAGCCCGCCCGCGTAGCGATCGACGTAGCAGACGCCTCCGAGCATCCGCTCGCTCTCGAACCAGTCCGGGGCGCTCTCTCGCTCGCGGTCGAGCGCCTTGAGCGCGCGCGGACGCTCCGTCCAGGAACGACGGGCGAGGTCGACGACGGATGCCAAGCGCTCGACGCCGTCGGGGCGCTCGCCGTAGAGGCGCTCGAACAGCTCGTGCAGTCGCGGGAGGTGCACCTCGGCGTGCGCGAGGAACTCCGGATCGGCGCCCGCGGCGGAGAGATCGCCGAGGAGGCGGGAGACGTCGTGGGGGCCGGGGCTGAGCTGGGTCACGGGGAAAGCCTGGCGTATCCGCGGGGGTTCCGTCGACACGGAGCTTGTCGCGGTGCGTCGCACGGATCAGCATGGGGAGATGTCGACGCGTCGAACCACCGTGCTGATCGCCACGGCCGGGCTGCTGGCGGTATGCGCGTACGCAGCCGTCGCGCTGATGCAGATCCTCGTGTGGAACCCCGAAGCCGCCGTTCCCGGGCTCACAGCGGACCAGATCTGGGCCGAGGTCGCCGCCGCGCAGCAGGGACCGCCGGGAGTGCTCGTCGTCGGGATCGTCGTGTTGGGGCCACTGCTCGCCTCGGTGATGTTCGCGCTGTTCGTCGTGACCGACGCGGGCATGTGGCCGACGGTCGCCGGATACCTCGGACTGCTTGCAATGGGGGCGGTCGGGTACTTCTTCGCGTCCTTCGGACCGGGGATGGGCTTGGCCGACACGTACTTCATCGACGGGGGCGATTATTCGCGGGCGTCGCTCGCGCTGGCCGCGGTCAGCGCTCTCGCCGTCGTCCTGCTCCTCGCGTTGGTGGTCGGGGCGGCGTGGCGTGCGCGGCGCGAGCGTCTCGCGCTCGCACGTGCCTGAGGCGGGCGCCCAGCCAGCGCGGCGGATGCCGGGCGTCGTACGATCGACGATGGCCCTCAGCCCGGGGGCGCGAGGGGAGAACCGTGTCGGAGCGCGGAACGATCGGCGTCGCCGTCGGCGGAGCAGTCCTCATCGGCGCCCTCACCGCCCTCCAGGCGCGCATCAACGGCACGTTGGGAGCGGAGCTCGGTGACGGGATCGTCGCGGCGGCGGTGTCGTTCAGCTCCGGACTCGTGATCCTCGTCGTGCTGTCGGCGCTCGTGCCCGAGGGACGACGCGGTTTCGGGCGCCTGATGCGCGGCATCCGGGAACGGAGCATCCCGCCGTGGATGCTGCTCGGAGGTCTCGTCGGCGCGTTCACCGTCGCCAGTCAGGGTTTGACGGTCGCCACGATCGGCGTCGCGCTGTTCACCGTCGGATTCGTCGCGGGCCAGACCACCGGCGGTCTCGTCCTGGATCGGGTGGGTTACGGACCGGCGGGGGTCGTCCCCGTCACGGTGCGCCGGCTCGTCGGTGCGGCGCTCGCTATCGCCGGAGTGATCGTGTGCCTGTCGGGCGACGCCCTCGGCGGCGTGCCCCTGTGGATGCTCGTCGTCCCCGCCGTCGCGGGGGCCGGGGTCGCCTGGCAGCAGGGCACGAACGGGCGGCTTCGCGTGCGCGTGGAGAGTCCGCTCACCGCGACGCTGGTCAACTTCATCGGCGGCACCGTGGTGCTGCTCGTCGCGGCGCTCGTACACGTCGCCGTGGTCGGAGCGCCGCGCGCCGTCCCGAGCGAGCCCTGGCTCTACCTCGGCGGCGCCGTCGGCGTGATCTACATCTTCTTGTCGTCGGTGGTGGTCCGCCGCACCGGGGTGCTGCTGCTGGGCCTCGGCTCGGTGGTGGGGCTGCTGAGCACCTCGGTGGTGCTCGACGCGCTCTGGCCCGCTCCCGCAGCCCCCACCACGGCCGTAGCCGTGCTCGCCGCCGCGGTGGCGATCGCCGGCGTTGTCGTGGCCGCGGTGCCCTGGCGGCGTCGCCGACGCCGCTGACTCCGCACGCCGATCGTCGCCCGGGGTCGCATCCGCTGGCGCGAACGACCGCGGCCCCACCGATCGGATCCATCGTCGGCGTTCGACGCGAAGGCGGCGGCCGGACGACGACGCCGCCCGGGGGAGCCCCCGAGCGGCGTCATGGTGGGCGGGCGAGTCAGGCGCGCGCTTCGTCGACCGTGCGTCGCTTCTTGCCACCGGGCATGCGGGAGATGTGCCTCGCGGCATCCACGGTCTTGCGCCGGACCGGGCGCGAGCGCTGCGGTTTGCCGCCGACGTAGAGCCACCCGAGCAGCACCTCGTGCTTCGCGAGCCCGTGGGCCTTGGCGAGCACCTTGCTGCGGGTGTTGTCGTCGGTGCGCCAGAACACGCCGAAACCCGCCTCATCGAGCGCGAGACTCAGCATGTGGGCGACACCGGAGGCCACGGCTTCCTGCTCCCACGCGGGGATCTTCTTCGAGCCGAGATCGGCCACGATCGCGAGGATGAGCGGGGCGCGGCGCGGCTTCGAGGAGAAGCCCTTCTTGCCGTCGGCCTTGTTCAACGCGCGGGCGAGCACGTCGCGGTCGCTGCCGCGGATCTCGATGATGCGCCACGGCCGGAGCGTCTTGTGGTCGGCGACACGGCCCGCGGCGGCGACGAACGCCTCGAGCTCGGGACCCGAGGGAGCCTCGTCGGTGACCTTCGACCACGACCGACGGTCGCGCATCGCCTCGAGAGCGCTCACGCGTCCTCGTCGGGGGTGAAGGCCAGCGACAGCGAGTTCATGCAGTACCGGTCGCCGGTGGGCGTGCCGAAGCCGTCGGGGAAGACGTGGCCCAGGTGCGAGCCGCAGTTGGCGCATCGCACCTCGGTGCGCTGCATGCCGTGGCTGTTGTCGTCGAGCAGCTCGACCGCCTCGGGGCGCACCGACTCGTAGAAGCTCGGCCACCCGCAGTGCGAGTCGAACTTCGTGCCGCTCTGGAACAGCTCGTTCCCGCACGCGGCGCAGGTGTAGAAGCCGGCGCGGCTCTCATCCAGCAGCTCACCGGTCCAGGCGCGCTCGGTGCCGGCCTGGCGCAGCACGGCGTACTGCTCCGGGCTCAGCTCGGCCCGCCACTGATCGTCGGACTTCTCGACGGCGTAGGTCATGGTGTTTCTCCTTCGTCCCCTCCATTCTCCCGTGCCGGAGGACCGTCAGGTCGGAGCGGCATAATTCCGAGGTGGACCAGGATGCCGTGACCCCCGTCGTCGAACGCTACGAGCGGTTCGCCCGCGAGGAGGCGCCCGGCCGATCAGCCCTGTACGGGGCGTGGGCGCGCCGCGTCGCCGGCGACCGAACGGTGGCGCTCGCCCTGTCGCGGATCCCCGAGACCCGTCGTCAACCCCCACTCGTGTTCGCCGTGATGCGCCTTTTGGGTGCACCCCTGGACGATGTCGACGCGTGGGCGCGGTGGGTGCCCGAGCACGCGGACGAGCTCGTGATCGAGTGCGGTCGGCGCAGCGTCCAGACGAACGAGCCGCTGCGGTGCGCCGCGCTGCTGCCGGCGCTCGCGCTCATCGACGGGCCCATCGCCCTGCTCGAGGTCGGCGCGAGCGCCGGCCTGTGCCTCTACCCCGATCGGTACTCGTACCGCTATCGCCGAGGGGACGAGGTCATCGCTCTCGATCCCGTCGACGGGAGGAGCGGGGTGCTGCTCGAGAGCGGCCTGGAGGGGAGTCCCGACCTGCGGATGCCGGAGATCGTCTGGCGGGCCGGGATCGACGTGAACCCCCTCGACGCCCGCGACACCGACGACCGGGCGTGGCTCGCCGGGCTGGTCTGGCCGGGCGAGGATGGACGGCGGGAGCGGATCGTCGCCGCGCTCGACATCGCCGCCGCCGAGCCCCCACGTCTCGTCCGCGGCGACGGCGCCGCGGCACTGCCCGCGCTCGCCGCCGAGGCGCCGCGGGACGCGACGCTCGTGGTCACCACGCCGGGGGTGCTCGCGCACGTCCCCCGCGCGCGACGCGGTGCGCTGATCGCCGCGGCGCGGGCGGCGGGACGCTGGATCACGCTCGACGCGCCAGGCCTGCACGACGGATGGACGCGGCGCCGGGAGTCGACCCGGGGCGGGTTCTCGCTCGCCCTCGACGGCGAGGTGCGGGCCGAGGTGGACCCGCTCGGGGCGTGGGTGGCGTGGCATCCGGGATCGACGTCCGCCCCGCAGTAACGTGGCGTGGTGCCTCTGACCGACCGCGACCTCGCCTTCCTCGCCTTCGAGGCGGAGTGGCGTCGCCACGCCGGAGCGAAGGAAGAGGCGATCCGCGCGCGGTTCGGGATGCCGCCGGCGCGGTACTACCAGCTCCTCGGCCGGCTGATCGATGCCCCCGAGGCGCTCGCGCACGACCCGATGCTGGTGCGACGACTGCGCCGCCGTCGCGACGAGGCGGCCGCCGCGCACCGTTCCCGACTGGGTCGGACGGCGACCCGCTGACGGGGCGTTCTGACTCCGACAGGTAGCATTCTCGAATGGCCAGATCGACCTTCCCTCGGGATCGCTTCGACGACCTGCCGGAAGCCGCCGGTCGTGTCGGCGCTCACCGGGCCGAGCGGCCGCGATCGCGCGGGTGGATCGTGTTCCTCTGGGCCGCCATCGCCACGCTCGTGCTCATCATCGCCGGGATCTTCGCGACGCTGGTCGTGTCGGGGCGCATCTCGCTCGGCGACGACCCCACCGCCGCACCGACCGCGTCGGCGGAGCCGACCACCGCCGCGGTCGTCGACACCTCGTACTCGGTGGTCGTGCTCAACGGCACCTCCGACGAGGGTCTCGCGGCCGCCGTACGCGATCAGATCCTCGCCGCCGGGTGGGCGGGCGACACGGTCGAGACGGGCAACTCCGACAGCACCGACTTCGCCGCGACGACGGTCTATTACCTGCGCGAGAGCGACCAGGCGGCGGCCGAGGGGCTGGCCCAGACCATCGGCGGCGCCGAGACCGCGCAGAGCGACTTCCTCCAGCCGACGGACGACCCCAACACCCCCGACGACGAGAGCGACGTCAAGCGCCTCATCGTGGTGATCGGCATGGACCGCGCCACCGGCGAGGCGAGCGAGACCCCGGCGGGTTGACCGCGTCCGCGGGGTGTGTTTCCTGGGCGTAAAAAGTTGGATTCCCGCGCGTCAACAATGCCCCTGGGCCCCGGTTCCGCGCGGCGTCCCGTGCTTACGATGACCTCGTCGTTCAGCAACAGGAGATTCGCATGACCCAGGGCACCGTCAAATGGTTCAACGCCGAGAAGGGCTTCGGCTTCATCACCGTCGCCGATGGTCAGGACGTCTTCGTCCATTACTCGAGCATCGAGATGTCCGGCTTCCGGGTGCTCGAGGAAGGGCAGGCGGTGGAGTTCACCGTCGGCACCGGACAGAAGGGGCCCCAGGCGGAGTCCGTGCGACTGGCCTGACTGCCGTACCGAACGCCGTGGCATCCGACAGCGGATGCCACGGCGTTCGTCGTTCCGGGGCGGCTCCGGCGGCTTGCACTCCCCAGGGGCGAGTGCCAGAATGAGTTAGCACTCGCTTTCGTCGAGTGCCAAAATCTGGAAGTCACCCGTCCGGGAGGGACGACACACTTATGGCAAAGATCATCGCTTTCGACGAAGAGGCCCGCCGTGGCCTCGAGCGCGGCCTCAACACGCTGGCCGACGCCGTCAAGGTGACCCTGGGCCCCCGCGGTCGCAACGTCGTGCTCGAGAAGAAGTGGGGCGCCCCCACGATCACGAACGACGGCGTCTCGATCGCCAAGGAGATCGAGCTCGACGACCCGTACGAGAAGATCGGCGCCGAGCTGGTCAAGGAGGTCGCCAAGAAGACCGACGACGTCGCGGGTGACGGCACCACCACCGCCACCGTCCTCGCCCAGGCGCTCGTGCGCGAGGGCCTGCGCAACGTCGCGGCCGGCGCCGACCCCATCTCGCTCAAGAAGGGCATCGAGAAGGCCGTCAAGGCCGTCACCGACGAGCTCCTCTCCTCCGCCAAGGAGGTCGAGTCGAAGGAGCAGATCGCCGCGACCGCGTCGATCTCCGCCGCTGACCCCGCGATCGGCGAGCTCATCGCCGAGGCCATCGACAAGGTGGGCAAGGAAGGCGTCGTCACCGTCGAAGAGAGCAACACCTTCGGCACCGAGCTCGAGCTCACCGAGGGCATGCGCTTCGACAAGGGCTACATCAACCCCTACTTCGTCACCGACCCCGAGCGTCAGGAAGCGGTCTTCGAAGACCCCTACATCCTGATCGCCAACCAGAAGATCTCGAACATCAAGGACCTTCTGCCCATCGTCGACAAGGTGATCCAGGAGGGCAAGGAGCTCCTCATCATCGCCGAGGACGTCGAGGGCGAAGCTCTCGCGACGCTGGTGCTCAACAAGATCCGCGGCATCTTCAAGTCGGTCGCCGTCAAGGCTCCCGGCTTCGGCGACCGCCGCAAGGCGCAGCTGCAGGACATCGCGATCCTCACCGGCGGCCAGGTCATCACCGAAGAGGTGGGCCTCAAGCTCGAGAACGCGACCGTCGACCTGCTCGGCCGTGCGCGCAAGGTCATCATCACCAAGGACGAGACCACGATCGTCGAGGGTGCCGGTGAGTCGGAGCTGATCGAGGGTCGCGTGACCCAGATCCGCCGCGAGATCGAGAACACCGACAGCGACTACGACCGCGAGAAGCTCCAGGAGCGCCTCGCCAAGCTCGCCGGTGGCGTCGCCGTCATCAAGGCAGGAGCCGCGACCGAGGTCGAGCTCAAGGAGCGCAAGCACCGCATCGAAGACGCCGTGCGCAACGCCAAGGCCGCTGTGGAAGAGGGTGTCGTCGCCGGTGGTGGCGTCGCGCTCATCCAGGCCGGCAAGAACGCCCTCCAGAACCTCGAGCTCTCGGGCGACGAGGCGACGGGGGCGAACATCGTCAAGGTGGCCATCGAGGCCCCGCTCAAGCAGATCGCGCTCAACGCCGGTCTCGAGCCCGGCGTCGTCGCCAACAAGGTCGCCGAGCTCCCCGTGGGCCACGGCCTCAACGCCGCGACGGGCGAGTACGGTGACCTGTTCGCACAGGGCATCATCGACCCCGCCAAGGTGACCCGCTCGGCGCTGCAGAACGCCGCGTCGATCGCCGGCCTCTTCCTCACGACCGAGGCCGTCGTCGCCGACAAGCCGGAGAAGAACCCCGCTCCCGCGGGCGACCCGACCGGTGGCATGGACTTCTGATCCACGCTCACGCCTGAGAACGCCCCCTCCTCCGGGAGGGGGCGTTCTTCGTTGCCGGGGGCTGCACCGGGCCGCAGCGAACGGGGCAGGCGAGAGCACACGATCGGCACGAGATCACGGGCTCCGGGGGCGTCGCGCGGTGTGCTGTCGCACCGTTCGTGTGATTTCGCGGTGCCACGGCGCAGCCGGGGCGGGGCGCAACGGGGCGTTGCGACGCGTGGGACGGCGCGACGCCGGGCAGGGCGGGCGCGACGTCGGGGCGGGAAAGCGGCGCGCGGGGCGGTCAGGCCTCGGGACGGTAGTCGTCGGGGAGGCGTTCGAGAGGCTGCGTCTCGATGAGCGCGTGCTCCTGCGCGTCGCGGCGATCGGCCAGCGGCAGCGAGACACGGAACGTCGCGCCACCGCCCGGGGTGTCGACGACGTCGACCGTCCCGTGCAGCAGGTCGACGATGGATGCCACGATCGACAGGCCGAGACCCGAGCCGCCGGTCTCGCGGGTGCGCGACGTGTCGGCGCGCCAGAAGCGCTGGAAGATCTGCTCGCGGATCTGCTCGGGCACGCCCTCGCCGTGGTCGATGATCTCGATCCACCCCATGTCGGTCTCGGCGTCGACGCCCAAGCGCAGGCCGATGGGCGAGTCGTCCGCCGTGAAGCGACGGGCGTTGCCGAGCAGGTTCGCCACGACCTGCCGCACCTTGTTCTCATCGCCGAGGACGATCGGCGCCAAGCGCGGGGACCGCACGACCGCCGGCGGCATGGCCGGGGGAGCGGGGACGTCGACGGCGGACGGGGAGGCCGGGTCGGCGGCATCCTTCTGCCGACGGCGCAGACGCGACAGCGTCGCCCCGGCGATCGCCATGGCCGAGGTCGTGGGTGCGACCCTGCGGCGACCGGTCTCGGTGGCGGGTCGGCCGCCGGAGTCGAGGAGCGGATCGAGCGTGATCGTGGGCAGGATCATTTCGCCGCGAGACGTGGTGTCGTCGACCGTCACCTCGCGCTGCGGGGAGGTGACGCGCAGGTCGAGGGCGGCATCGCGGGCGATGGGACGCAGATCCAGCGCGGTGATGCTCACGTCGCGGCGCTCGTCGAGACGGGCGAGGGCGAGGAGATCCTCGACCAGGGCGCCCATGCGGATCGCCTCCTTCTCGATGCGCTCCATCGACTGCGCGACGTCCTCGTCGGAGCGGATCGCGCCCATCCGGTACAGCTCGGCGTAACCGCGCATCGTCACGAGCGGGGTGCGCAGCTCGTGACTGGCGTCGCCGATGAACCGGCGCATCTGCCGCACCGTGGCATCCCGCTGCCCGAGGGCGCCGTCGATGCGGGCGAGCATCGCGTTGATCGCGGTCTTCAGACGTCCCACCTCGGTGTCGGGGACGATGTCGGTCAAGCGCTGACTGAAGTCGCCCGCGGCGATGTCCATGGCGGTCGTCTCGACCTGGCGGAGGTTGCGGAAGGCGAGCGTGACCAACCACCGGGTCAGCAACGCGGTCGCGATGAGGATCAGCAGCGCCACGAAGGCGTAGATGCCCACGTAGGCGGCGACGATGCGGTCGGTCGGCGCGAGCGGTTGGACCACCATCTGGGTGTAGACGCCCGGATTGCCCGGCACCTGGAGCACGCCCACCCGCGCGAGGAAGTGCGCCCCGGAGTCGGGGTCCTCCAGGTCGATACGGCGGTCGATCTGGCCGTAGGTCTGCTCGACCGTGAAGGTCGAGGGCAGTTCGGGCAGCACCTTCGAGGAGGTGCCGTTGTAGAACGCCTCACGCTCGCCGTCGGGGCCGTACACGACCACCATCGACCCGATCTGGGGAGCGTTGTCGACCTGCGAGAAGACGATCTGCCCGTCGACCGGCGCCGTGGTGAAGATGCTGTTGGCGATGCTTCCCGCGGCCTGCTGCGCGAGCTGCTCGTCGAGGTTGTTGACGAGGGTCGTGCGCAGGAAGACCATCGTCCCCACCCCGGCCGTGAACAGCCCGATCGCCAGGAGCGCGACCGTGACGCCGGTGACCTTGGTCCGAAGACTCAGACCGCGCCACCAGCGCGTGAGGGCATCGTCGGGATGCGACAGGGCGGGCCTCCCAATCAGGCGGTCTTGCCCGACTTCAGCATGTAGCCGAAGCCGCGCTTGGTCTGGATCAGCGGCTCCGAGGAGTGCGGGTCGATCTTGCGGCGCAGGTACGAGATGTAGCTTTCGACGATGCCCGCGTCGCCGTTGAAGTCGTACTCCCACACGTGGTCGAGGATCTGCGCCTTCGACAGCACGCGATTGGGGTTGAGCATGAGGTAGCGCAGGAGCTTGAACTCCGTCGGGCTCAGATCGATCGACACGTCGCCGACGCTGACGTCGTGGGTGTCCTGGTCCATCGTGAGCTCGCCCGTGCGGATGATGGACTCCTCGTCGGCCTGCATCGTGCGGCGGAGGATCGCCTGGATGCGGGCGACGATCTCGTCGAGGCTGAAGGGCTTGGTGACGTAGTCGTCGCCCCCCGCGTTGAGCCCCATGATCTTGTCCTCGGTCTCGTCCTTCGCGGTGAGGAAGAGGATGGGGGCGGTGTAGCCGGCGCCGCGCAGGCGCTTGGTGACGCTGAAGCCGTTCATGTCGGGCAGCATCACGTCGAGCACGATGAGGTCGGGTTCCTCCTCGAGCACGGCCGAGATCGTCTGCGCGCCGTTGGCCACGGCTCGCACCTGGAACCCGGCGAAGCGCAGGCTGGTGATGAGCAGATCGCGGATGTTCGGTTCGTCGTCGACGACGAGGATGCGAGGAGCTGTCATGTGCTCATTATCGTGACCGGACCCAGCAATGCGCTGGATATGGAACGGAAAGCCGCACCCTGGTATGGGTCAGGCGGCGGCCGCGTCGATCGTGTCGGCATCCAGGATCGTGTAGGCGTAGCCCTGTTCGGCCAGGAACCGCTGCCGGTTCTGGGCGAAATCCTGGTCGACGGTGTCGCGCGCGATGAGCGTGTAGAAGCTGGCCGTGTGGTTCGACTGCTTGGGTCGCAGCAGTCGCCCGAGGCGCTGCGCCTCTTCTTGCCGCGACCCGAACGAGCCCGACACCTGGATGGCGACGGAGGCCTCGGGCAGGTCGACCGAGAAGTTCGCGACCTTCGAGACCACCAGCAGCGGGATGCTGCCGTCGCGGAAGCCTTGGAACAGCTCCTCGCGCTCGGGGATCGGCGTGGCGCCGGTGATCTGCGGGGCGCCGAGGGCCTCGGCGAGCTCGTCGATCTGGTCGAGGTACTGCCCGATGACCAGCACGCGTTCCCCGGGATGCCGTTGCACGAGGCGTCGGGTGACGTCGATCTTCGCGGGCGCGGTGGCGGCGAGCCGGTAACGATCCTCGTCGGCGGCGGCCGCGTATTCGAGGCGCTCGTCGGCGGGGAGGTCGATGCGCACCTCGTAGCAGGCCGCGGGGGAGATGAACCCCTGCGCCTCGATCTCCTTCCACGGCGCATCGAAGCGCTTCGGTCCGATGAGGCTGAAGACGTCGCCCTCGCGGCCGTCCTCGCGGACGAGCGTCGCGGTGAGGCCGAGGCGGCGACGCGCCTGCAGGTCGGCGGTGAGCTTGAACACCGGCGCGGGCAGGAGGTGCACCTCGTCGTACAGCACCAGGCCCCAGTCGAGCGCGTCGAGCAGCGCGAGGTGGGCGTACTTGCCGCCGCGCTTGGCGGTGAGGATCTGGTACGTCGCGATGGTGACGGGCTTGATCTCCTTCACCTGCCCGGAGTACTCGCCGATCTCCTCGGGGGTGAGGGTGGTGCGCCGCAGCAGCTCGTCGCGCCACTGTCGCGCGCTCACGGTGTTGGTGACCAGGATGAGCGTCGTCGTGCGGGTGTCGGCCATCGCGCCCGCGCCCACGAGCGTCTTGCCCGCGCCGCAGGGGAGCACCACGACGCCCGAACCGCCCTCGGAGAACGAGTCGACCGCCTGCCGCTGGTAGGGACGCAGGTGCCAGCCGTCTTCGGCGAGGTCGATCGGGTGCGGGGTGCCGGGCGTGTAGCCGGCGAGGTCCTCGGCGGGCCAGCCGATCTTCAGCAGCTCCTGCTTGATGTGGCCGCGCGCCCACGCGTCGACGAGGAAGCTGTCGGGGCCGGGGCGGCCGATCAGCAGCGGGGCGATGCGCTTGTTGCGCGACACCTCGCCGAGCACGGCGGCATCGGTGGAGCGGAGGACGAGCTCGCCCTCGTCATTGCGCTCGATGACGAGCCGGCCGTAGCGGTTGACCGTCTCGCGGATGTCGGTGCTCACCGACGCCGGGACGGGGAAGCGCGACCATTTGTCGAGCGTCTCGAGCATCGCCTCGGCATCGTGCCCGGCCGCGCGGGCGTTCCACAAGCCCAGGCGGGTGATGCGGTAGGTGTGGATGTGCTCGGGTGCGCGCTCGAGCTCGGCGAAGACTGCGAGCTCGTGCCGCGCCGTCTCCGCCTGGGGGTGCGCGACCTCCAGAAGGACGGTGCGGTCGCTCTGCACGATGAGGGGGCCGTCAGCCATAGCGTTCGAGTCTACCGGGGTCGCGGCGAGCGGGAGCCCGCGTCGGTCACTCGACGAGGGCGACGCCGTCGATGTGCGACAGCGGGAGAGTGCGTTCCACATCGGCGCCGCGGTCGCGACCGCGCAGACGTCCGCCGCCGAGGCCCGTCGCCTCCAGACGGAAGACCCGGGCCGAGCCGTCGGGCAGGCGCACGGTGACGTCGACGACGGCTCGGGCGCGCACGGCCTGATCGAGCTCGCGCTCGAGCCAGGCGGCATCCGAGTCCTCCGCCCCTTCGCGCAGGCGCTCGAGCAGCGGCGCGTACGTCTCGACGGGGTCGATGCCGGGCCGCGCGTCGGCGGCGAGCCGGGCCCTCTCGAGGGTGCGCGGGCGTCCGTCGACGTCGACGGCCAAAGCCGGGTAGTGCGCGTCGGTCAGGGCCCAGAAGACGACGTCGGCCGAGACGTGCGATACGAGTTCGCCGTCGGTGCGCGTCAAGGCGATCGAGCGCAGGGACTGGTCGACCTCCATCGAGCGCAGGAGCGTCTCGTCGTCGGTGGTGACGCGGGTCATCTGCGACGCGGGATCGGAGGTCACCCGCACGCGACCGTGCTCGGCGGACGTGCGTTCGATGACGTAGGCGAGGGGTTGGGGGAGACCGGTGAGCGAGATCTCGGTGAGGAACGACCGCAGCGACTCGGCGGTCTCGCCCGCCGTGATCGCCGCCCCGATCGTCGCCGCGCTGAAGCGGTAGCTCGACGCCTGCGCGCGGGACTCGCGCGCGGCCATGGAGCGGAGCCGCACGTCGAGGTGCGGGGCGAGGGGCCCGGGGGCGATCGCGGTGAGGTCGTTCTGCAGGTACACGCGGTCGACCTCGGGCGGCAGGAGGTCGCGAAGGGCAGCGGTGTCGACGTCGCCGCCCTCGGCGAGCGGGACGGCCCACGGGGCGAGGCGACCCGCCGCGTCGAGCAGGCCCCACCGCACCAGGCGACGAATCCACAGGGTGGCGCGCTCCGGACCCTCGGGATCGAACGGGGTCGCGCCCGCCCACTCCTCGGTGGGGATCCATCCGCCGTCGGAGCGGCGGTACGCGCGCGGCAGGGCCTCGCGCAGGGCCAGGGCGGTGCGGTGCCAGCGCTCGAGCGTCGGCAGGCGCAGCCACTCACGCCCGACGGGCGACACCAGCCAGGCGCGCTCGTTCGCGCCGAGCAGCCCCACCTCGGCGGCGAGACCGACGAGGAGGTCGGCCTCGGCGGGCGTGGTGACGGCTCCCGAGTCGACCAACCGGCGCCGCTCGGTCGCCCCCAGCGAGCCCGAACCGATGCGCCCCAGGGGCGCCTCGAGCGTCTGCAGCAGGATGTCGGCGACGCTCGCCGCGTTGGTGAAGGCGGCCTCGGAGGCGGCGGCGGCCGTCTCGGACGCGGCCGGTGCGCGGCGTGGGGGCGCGGCATCCGCAAGACCGTCGGGGAGGGCCTCGCGCGCCGCCTCGGCGACGCTGGGGAACGGCAGCCCGTCGTCGGAGACCAGGGCTCGGGATGCCAGCGCCTCGCGCTGGGCCCCGGTTGCGGGTGTTCCGTCGACCGCCGCCAGGAGCGCCGCCGCCTCGGCGCGCGTGAGCGCGGGCAGGGCGCGTGCCACCGAGCCGGGCTCCAGGAGCGCCTCGGCCGCGTCGAACATGTCGCGCCACGTGCTCGACGGGGAGACGTGACGGTCGGCGAACAGCTGCGCGAGGTCGCCGTCGGCGCGCGCGCTCAACGAGACCGCCAGTGCGCGTTGAGCGGAGGTCTCGGGCACGTCAACGAGCCTTGTTGGCCCGGGCCCTTCGCACGAAGCTCATGATGAGCACGGCCAGGAGGCAGGCGAACGCCACGGGCGGGGCGATGAGGATCAGCAGGCTCACCACCGGCCAGAACCCGGTGGCGGTGTCGGCACCGGCCGAGGAGCCCGCGATGATCGCGAAGAAGCAGACGACCGACAGCACCAGCAGCCCCAGCGACATGAACGCGAGGATGCGGTCGATGCGTCGGACGGGGACGTCGTCGCCCGGTGTGCTGCCACCGGTGGTGCGGGTGCTCATCGGGCACAGCCTATCGTCTGGCGCCGGTGTCGTAGGCTGGAAGACCGGGATCCGATCGGGTCCCGCGTTCCATCGCGCATTCCGCGCAGACAACCAGCGAGGTGTCCATGCCCACCGGCAAGGTCAGGTTCTACGACGACGAGAAGGGCTTCGGCTTCATCAGCACCGATGACGGCCAGGACGTGTTCCTGCACGCCACGGCTCTGCCCGCCGGGACCCCCGCGCCCAAGGCCGGGACCCGTCTCGAGTTCGGCGTGGCCGACGGCAAGCGCGGTCCTCAGGCGCTTTCGGTTCGCGTCCTGGATGCTCCCGTCAGCCTCGCGAAGCGGTCGCGCAAGCCGGCCGACGACATGGCGATCATCGTCGAAGACCTCGTGAAGCTTCTCGACGGCATCGGCGGCGACCTCCGTCGCGGTCGCTACCCCAACGGTCCGCACGCGCAGAAGATCGCCGCTGTCCTGCGCAAGGTCGCCGATGACTTCGAAGCCTGAGCAGGTCGACGAGCGCCTCACCGGCGCCCACGACCTGGCTCTCGCCGCGCTGCACGAGATCACCCCTGCCGATACCGTCGGCCCGGCCGCCGGCTACACGGCCGAAGACGACGGCGTCGTCTCGCTGAGGTTCCACACCCGTCTGTCCGGATACCCCGGCTGGTACTGGACGGTGGCCGTGGCGGTGGTCGAGGACTCCGAGCCGACCGTGCTCGAGGTCGAACTGCTCCCCGGCGACGGCGCGCTGCTCGCGCCCGACTGGGTGCCGTGGGCCACGCGCCTGGCCGAGTACCAGGCGGCGCAGGCGGCCGCGGCTGCTACCGACGACGATGACGACGACGAGGACGACATCCTCGACGACGACGA
This sequence comes from uncultured Microbacterium sp., assembly GCA_913774845.1. Taxonomy (GTDB): domain Bacteria; phylum Actinomycetota; class Actinomycetes; order Actinomycetales; family Microbacteriaceae; genus Microbacterium. The sequence goes on from CAJYJO010000013.1 coordinate 270,601, forward strand.
GCCCGACGAGGACGACGACGAATCCGACGACGACGACGAGGAGCCCAAGGCGCGATTCCACGCCGGCGACCTCGACGGCGTCGACATCGACGAGCTCGACGAGCACGCCGGCGAGGGCGATGACTCGTCCGTGCACGGGACCGACGCGTCCGACGACGCCGAACCGGCGCACCACGAGGACGACGACTCGACGTACGGCGACGAGGACGACGAGGTCGACGACGACGATCGGGACGAGGGCGAGCGCAGCTACTGATCCCTCCCCGAACGACGAAGGCCGTCCCGCGATGTGCGGGACGGCCTTCGTCGTTCGGGCGATCAGGCGCTCGGCAGGTTCGCGATCGTGTAGTCGATCGCGCCGATGAGGCGGCGGACGTCGCCGGGCTCGATCGAGACGAAGGTCGCCACGCGCAGCTGGTTGCGACCGAGCTTGCGGTACGGCTCGGTGTCGACGATGCCGTTGGCCCGCAGGCTCTTCGCGATCGCCGCGGCGTCGATCCGGTCGTCGAAGTCGATCGTGACGACGACGGGGGAGCGGTCGTCGGGGCTCGTGACGAACGGGGTCGCCACATCGCTGGCATCCGCCCACTCGTAGAGCGCCGACGACGACTCCGTGGTGCGGGCGCCCGCCCACGCGAGACCGCCGTTGTCGAGGATCCAGCCGAGCTGCTCGTCGAGGAGCAGCAGCGTCGCGAGGGCCGGGGTGTTCAGGGTCTGCTGCAGACGCGAGTTGTCGAGCGCGTTCTTCAGGCTCAGGAACTCGGGGATGTAGCGTCCGGATGCCGCGACCCGCTCGATGCGCTCGATCGCGGCCGGCGAGACCGCCGCGTACCAGAGACCGCCGTCGGAGCCGAGGTTCTTCTGCGGGGCGAAGTAGTAGACGTCCGCCTCGGCGACGTCGAAATCGATGCCCCCCGCGGCGCTGGTGGCGTCGATGACGGTCAGCGCGCCCTCGTCGCCCCGGATGCGCTGCACGGGGGCGGCGACGCCGGTCGAGGTCTCGTTGTGCGGCCAGGCGTAGACGTCGACTCCCTCGACGGCCTCCGCGATCGTGCGGGTCCCCGGCTCGGCCTTGCGCACGTCGGGAGCCTGCAGCCACGGGGCGGCCGCGGCGGAGGCGAACTTGCCGCCGAACTCGCCGAAGACCAGGTTCTGGCTGCGCGACTCGATCAGGCCGAAGGCCGCGGCATCCCAGAAGGCGGTCGATCCGCCGTTGCCGAGGATGATCTCGTAGCCGTCGGGGAGGCGCAGCAGCTGCGACAGGCGCTCGCGCGTGCTGGCGACGAGGTTCTTCACGGGGGCCTGGCGGTGCGAGGTGCCCAGGATCGACGCGCCGCGGGTGACGAGCGCCTCGAGCTGCGCGCCGCGCACCTTCGAGGGGCCGCAACCGAAGCGACCGTCGGCGGGAAGGAGATCGGCGGGGAGTTCCACGTGCGACATGGCTCGATTCTAGGGTCCCGGCTCAGCCGCGCCCGCGCTCGTGTCGGAGGGGGTCGGTAGGCTGGGAGGACTTGCCGCGCGACATCGAGGACACCTGAATGACCGATCTGATCGACACCACCGAGATGTACCTGCGCACGATCCTGGAACTCGAGGAAGAGAAGATCGTGCCCCTGCGCGCGCGCATCTCCGAGCGCCTCGGCCACTCCGGACCCACCGTGTCGCAGACGGTGGGGCGCATGGAGCGCGACGGCCTGGTCGTCGTGTCCGAGGACCGCCGACTCGAACTCACCGACGACGGTCGGCAGAAGGCGGTCGACGTCATGCGCAAGCACCGTCTGGCCGAGCGCCTGCTCAGCGATGTGATCGGTCTCGACTGGGCCTACGTGCACGACGAGGCGTGCCGGTGGGAGCACGTCATGAGCGAGCAGGTCGAGCGTCGTCTCGTCGAGCTGCTGGGTCACCCCACCGAGTCGCCCTACGGCAACCCGATCCCCGGCCTCGACCAGCTCGGCGACGCCGCCAGCTCCACGTTCGACGACGGCGTCGTCGGCCTGGTGCGCAAGCTCACCGACGCCGGTGCGCCCATCTCGGGCACCATCCGTCGCCTCGCCGAGCCGGCGCAGGTCGACCCCGAGCTGCTGCAGCAGCTGAAGGCGGCGGGCGTCCTGCCGGGCGCGCGCGGCGACTATCGCTTCAACGAGGGATACGTGCTCGTTCAGATGGAGGGCGTCGACGAGGGCCTCGAACTGCCGGTCGAGGTCGCCTCCCACATCTTCCTCGTCGCCGAGGACTGAGCCCCGCCCGCCGGCGCTCGGAAGAGGCCCGCTGCGAAGACGCTGACGATCGACCCGGAACGGTCGTCGGCCGCTGTCCGAAGCGTGACATGTTCGTTATCTTCGGGTAGCCTCTGAGAGTCCACAGGCTGGAAGCCCGCCGTCGGACCCCTCGCGGTTTGCCTCCTCGGCTCGTCGTCCGCGCAGGGCCCAGCCCGCACATCGTGCCCCCAATCGAGTGCTGACGAGCCAGCGTCACCCGAAGACGCAGAGGCGCCGGAGGAACTTTGGCTGAACACAACGATCCCGCCGCGGACCTACCCGAGGTCGCTGCGACGGGCCCCACCCGCAGAACCACCCGCACCGCCGTCGCCCGAACGACGAAGCTCCCGGTGCGGACCGCGGCCCCGTCGGCCGGAACGGTCGCCCGCTCCGCCGCGCCGCGCCCGACGGCCCGGCGTCGCGGCGGACGGCCGCTGCGCAGCGCCGTGATCCTCTCGATGGTCGCCGGTCTCGTCGCCACCGTCGCCATCCCGGCGTACGCCGCGACCATGCCCGCCGCCGAGACGGTGACCCTCCAGCAGATGTCGGCTCCCGACAATCAGTCGCTGGTGGTCGCCTCCGACGCCACCGCCGAGGGTCTCGACCGCAGCAGCTACTCGGCCACCACCGCCGAAGAGATCCAGAAGAAGAAGGACCAGGAGGCCGCCGCGGCCGCCGCCGCCGAGCGCGCGCGCGAGCTCGCCGCCAAAGCGTCGCAGGCCTCGACCTCGGTCAGCTCGGTCGACCTCAACATGACCGCCCCCGGTTCGGGCGAGGTGCGCTGGCCCCTCACGAGCTACATCCTCGGCCGTGGCCTGTGGGACTCCGGCTACCACCAGGGTGTCGACCTGCTCGCCCCCGGCGGCCAGCCGATCTTCGCCGCCGCCGCGGGCGTCGTGAGCGTCTCGCAGGAGAGCTACGGCGGGTACGGCGTCGCGATCGTGATCGAGCACGTCATCAACGGCCAGAAGGTCTCGACGACCTACGGCCACATGACGTACGGCAGTCGCCAGGTGCAGGCGGGCCAGACCGTCGCCGCGGGTCAGCTCATCGGCCTCGTCGGCTCCACCGGCAGCTCGACGGCGAACCACCTCCACTTCGAGGTGCACATCAACGGGTCGGTCGTCGACCCGTACGCCTGGTTGCAGCAGAACGCAGGCTGATCCTCTTCTCGAAGACGGCGTGCCGGAGACGATCGTTCTCCGACACGCCGTCTTTTGTTTCCTCCCGCGCCCGACCCCGGGCGTGTCGCAGTGGGTTAGCCTGTCAGCGACGTCGGAAGAACCGGAGGGAAAGCCGATGAACACCAGCCCGCGCATCCGCACCATGGATGCGCTCGGGCTGCTCGTTCTCCGGCATCGCGGTTCCGGATGCCGCGGCCTCGCCGCGACTTCTCAGGCGCTGTCTGTCTAGACAGCGCCTTTTTTCATCCCTCCGCACCTTCCGCCGTCGAGAGTCGAACATCCGAGAAGCCGTCTCGGCCATTCGAGAGGAAACGGAATGCGCACACTGGTGCTGAACGCGGGCTACGAGCCCCTCGCGGTCGTGTCGTTCAAGCGAGCCCTCGTGCTCGTGATGAACG
>CAJYJO010000014.1 GCA_913774845.1 uncultured Microbacterium sp.
GCCTTTCGCGGCTCGCGGGCGTATCGCCCCCTTCCGCCCGATCCGGAGCGCACGCCGGGGCGCACCGGAAGGTGATCACAGGAAGGAGGGGATGCCCGAAAACCCTGTTTCGAGCCGGTTCATGCTACCAGAGCCACCCGCGCGCTCCCACGGAGCGCTCACTTCCCGTCGAGGATGCGGCGGATCTTCTCGAGCCGCGCCGACACCTCGCGTTCGGCGCCGTGGGTGGTGGGCTCGTAGTACCGCCTGCCCCGGAGCTCGTCGGGCAGGTACTGCTGCGCCACGATGCCGATCTCGCTGTCGTGCGCGTACTTGTACCCCTTGCCGTGGCCCAGGCGCTTCGCCCCCGGATAGTGCGCGTCGCGCAGGTGCATCGGCACGCGTCCGAACCCTCCGGCGCGCACGTCGGCGATCGCCGCGTTGATGGCGTTGTAGGCCGCGTTGGACTTGGCCGTGGTCGCGAGGTAGACCGTCGCCTCGGCGAGGGGGATGCGCCCCTCGGGCATACCGATGAAGGCGACGGCGTCGGCCGCCGCGACGGCGATCTGCAGCGCCTGCGGATCGGCCATCCCGATGTCTTCCGCGGCGGAGATGACCAGGCGGCGCGCGATGAAGCGGGGGTCTTCCCCCGCCTCGATCATCCGCGCGAGGTAGTGGATCGCGGCATCCGGATCAGAGCCCCGCACCGACTTGATGAAGGCGCTGATGACGTCGTAGTGCTCGTCTCCCTGCCGGTCGTAGCGCAGGAGGGCACGATCGACGGCCTGAGCGATGTGGTCGGCCGTGATGACGGGCAGGTCGTCGCAGGCGCCCGTGAAGGGCCCCGGATCGTCGTCATCGTCGTCATCGTCGCCGTCGTCGCCGTCGTCGCGTGCGGGAGGGGCGACGCCCGCGTCGTCACCCGCGACCGAGGCCGCGGCCTCGAGGGCGGTGAGCGCCCGACGCGCGTCGCCCGAGGCGAGGCGCACGAGTGCGGCCCGCGCCTCGTCGTCGAGCACCACACGTCCGTCGAGACCGCGAGGATCGGAGACGGCGCGATCGACCAGGGCACCGAGATCGTCGTCGCCGAGCGGACGCAGCGTCAGCAGCAGCGATCGCGACAGCAGCGGCGAGATGACCGAGAACGAGGGATTCTCGGTGGTCGCGGCGATGAGCACGACCCAGCCGTTCTCGACACCGGGCAGCAGGGCGTCTTGCTGGGCCTTGGTGAAGCGGTGGATCTCGTCGAGGAAGAGGATGGTCGACTGGCCGTACAGATCGCGCTGGGTCAGAGCGTCTTGCATGACCTCGCGCACGTCTTTGACGCCCGCGGTGATCGCCGACAACTCGACGAACCGCCGGCCCGACGACCGCGCGATCGCCTGCGCCAGCGTGGTCTTTCCGGTGCCGGGAGGCCCCCACAGGATGACCGAAACGGCCGAGCCGGATGCCGAGGAGTCGGTCGTCGCGAGAGTGACCAGCGGCGACCCCGGACGCAGGAGATGCCCCTGACCGGCGACCTCGTCGAGGCTGACCGGCCGCATGCGCACGGCGAGCGGCGTCTGGCCCTGGAAGAGAGCGGAGGAGGGGGTCACCCTCCCAGGCTAATCGCGACCTCGGACACCGGAGCGGAGCGGTCCGGACGCTCCGGCCCGGTCTTTGTAGGATCGGAAGGCCCGGAGTCGGGCGGAGGAGGTCGATGTGGCGACGCGCGGGAAAGACCGGCAGACGCGGGAGCAGCGCGAGCGGGCGCGCGCGTATCAGGCGCGCGTCGAGCTACACGAACGGCAGGGCCGTCGCCGCACGCGCGACAACGTGATCGGTCTGGTCGTGGGACTCCTCGTGATCGCCGGCGCGATCGGCGCGCAGACGGCGTACTTCGCCGCCGGCCCCGGGGCGCCCGAGCCGGCCCCCTCATCGAGCGCCACCCCGGCGGCCCCCGCGACCGACGAGCCCGGCACACCGGCGCCGCTCCCCACGGAGACGACCGCACCCTGATCCTGCGTCGGCGGGGCCGCTCGTACTAGGCTCGGAGAGTCCTTCTCCCCCAGGCGGTTCTGCCGCAATGAGGTGCTATCCGTGTCTTCCGCTCCCACTCCCGAGACCTCCGATCCGCGCGACGACGCGAACGACGTCGAGGTCCCCGTTCCCTCCGCCGACGAGGCCACGACCGACGACACCGCGACGGCCGACGTCGCGGAGCCTGTCGAGACGACGACCGAGGTCGAGACGTCCGACGCGGCCGCCGCCGACGAGACCCCGGATGCCGCCGCCTCGGCCGACGAGCCGACGGACGCCGCCGCCCCCGGCGATGTCGACGAGCAGCCCGCCGCTACGGAAGACGTTGCGGCCGCAGAGGCCGAGGATGCGGCTCCCGCCGCCGCCGGCGACGGGGCCAGCACGGAGGAGCCCGGCGCTGCGGCGCCCGCCCCGGCCACCCCCGCGGCCCGTCCGGGGCCCCGTCTCCCCGGCCCTCCCCCGGGAGCCACGGCCTCGAAGACCGTCACCGAGCCCTGGGGCCGCGTCGACGACGACGGCACCGTGTCGGTGCGCGAAGCCGACGGCTGGCGCGTGGTGGGCCAGTACCCCGACGGCACCCCCGCCGAGGCGCTCGCCTACTTCCAGCGCAAGTTCTCCGACCTCGCCGGCGAGGTCATCCTGGTCGAGACCCGTCACCGCCGCGGAGGCGCATCGGCATCCGATCTGCGATCGACCGCTCAGACGCTGCGCGGCAAGATCGACGGCGCCGCCGCGGTCGGCGATCTCGCCGCCCTGCTCGCCCGGATCGACGTGCTGCTGGCCGAGCTCGCCGAGGCGAGCCAGACCGAGGCCATCGCGGCCAAGCAGGCGAGCGAAGAAGCCGTGCGCGAGCGCACCGCGATCGTCGAAGAGGCCGAGGCCCTCGCGGCTCGCGACCCGCAGTCGGTCCAGTGGAAGCAGATGACCGCCGACATGGCCGCGCTCTTCGACCGCTGGCAGGCTCACCAGCAGAACGGTCCGCGTCTGTCCAAGTCCACCGCTCAGCAGCTGTGGCGACGCTTCCGCGACGCCCGCGCGACGGTCGACCGGCACCGCCGCGAGTTCTTCTCCTCGCTCGACGAGACGCACAAGGCGGCCCGTGAGACCAAGACCCGCCTCGTCGAGCGCGCCGAGGCGCTCGCACCGCGCGGCGAGGACGGGATCGGCGCCTACCGCGATCTGCTCGACGCGTGGAAGGCGTCGGGCCGCGCCGGCCGCAAGGTCGACGACGCGCTGTGGGCCCGGTTCAAGGCCGCCGGCGACGCCCTCTACGGCGCACGCGTCGAGCGCGAGGCCGCCGAGAACGAGGCGTCGAAAGAGAAGATCGAGCAGAAGCGCGCTCTTCTCGAGGAGGCCGCTCCGATCGTCGACGAGAAGAACCTCGCGACCGCCCGTCAGAAGCTCACCGCCATCCAGCGGCAGTGGGACGAGATCGGCCGCATCTTCCCGCGCGACAAGGAGCGTGCGCTCGACGACGAGCTCCGCAAGATCGAGCAGAGCGTGCGCACCCGCGAGGACGCCGACTGGAAGCGCAACGACCCGGAGCAGAAGGCGCGCGCCAACGACATGACGCGCCAGCTCACCGACGCCATCGAGAAGCTCGAGGCCGAGGTGTCGGAGGCGAACGCCCGCGGCGACAAGCGCGCCGCGGCCCAGGCGTCCGAGGCTCTCGAGGCGCGTCGCACGTGGCTGCGCGCCCTCGGCGGCTGAGCGGGTTCTCCACAGCAGCGACGTTTCGACGTTCCGGGCGACACCATCCCGCCACACTGGCGGGATGGTGTCGCCCTTCCTCTTCTTCGCCGACGAGCGCCTCTCCCTCGCCGAGCTCTCGGCCGCGTGCCTCGACGGCATCCTCGTTCCGCTCGGCGAGGGGTTCATGCCCGCCGACGCGGCCGAGACGGCGTGGATGCGGGGGCGCAGCCTCGCGCCCCTGCTCGGCGAGCGATGGGCCGCGGTGCGCGCGAGCGCGGCATGGGTCCACGGCGCCGTGAGCGTCGAGCCCACGCGCCATCATGTGCAGCGGGTGAGCCCCACGCGCCAGCGCGCGCTCAGCGACGCGCGGACGGTCTACCACGACGTGCGGCTCCCGCTCGGCGACACCGTGGTCGTCGGCGGCGTCCCCGTGAGCACGCCCGCTCGCGCCCTCGTCGATCTCGCGCGTGCCGACTCCGAGGAGGAACGCCGGATCGCCCGGCGGTGGGCCGTCGACGACCGAGGCGCGCGCCGAGCCGCCGTGACGTGGCTCGAGCGGCATCCACGATTCCCCTACGGGCGGCGCGCGGCCGAACTCCTGTCCGCCGTCGACACGGAACGCACGGTCGGCCTGGAAAGTCTCAGGACGATGTGACGCGGTACACGTCGTACACCGCGTCGATGCGGCGCACCGCGTTGAGCACGCGGTCGAGGTGAACGGTGTCGCCCATCTCGAAGACGAACTTGCTCAGGGCGAGCCGGTCGTTCGTCGTCGACACCGTCGCCGAGAGGATGTTCACGTGGTGCTCGCTGAGCACCCGCGTCACATCGCTCAGCAGCCCCGACCGATCGAGCGCCTCGACCTGGATCTGGACCAGGAAGACGCTCTTCGTGGTCGGCGCCCACTCCACGTCGATCAGACGGTCGGGCTCTTCTTTCAGGGCCTTCACGTTGGTGCAGTCGCCGCGGTGCACCGAGACCCCGCTGCCGCGCGTGACGAACCCGACGATCTCGTCGCCCGGAACGGGCGTGCAGCACTTGGCGAGCTTGACCAGGATGTCGGGGGCACCGCGTACGAGCACGCCCGAGTCGCCGCCGCGCGGAGCACGGCTGCGGCCGACGGGGATGTCGATGGGCCCCGTGTTGGTCTCTTCGACGTTGACGAGCGCGGTGACCTTCTCGATGACCGACTGGGTCGAGACGTGCCCCTCGCCGACCGCCGCATAGAGCGCGGAGACGTCTTCGTAGTGGAACAGACGCGCGACTTCGGTGAACGAGTCCTGGTTCATCAGGCGCTGCAGCGGCAGGTTCTGCCGACGCATGGCACGCGCGATCGAATCCTTGCCCTGCTCGATGGCCTCTTCGCGTCGCTCCTTGGTGAACCACCCGCGGATCTTGTTGCGCGCGCGCGTGCTCTTGACGAACCCGAGCCAGTCCTGGCTGGGACCGGCGTCGGGGTTCTTCGAGGTGAAGACCTCGACGACGTCGCCGCTCTGCAGGGTCGACTCGAGCGGTACCAGGCGGCCGTTGACCTTCGCCCCCATGGTGCGATGGCCGATCTCGGTGTGCACCGCGTACGCGAAGTCGACCGGTGTCGCACCGGTGGGGAGGCCGATCACGCGCCCCTTGGGCGTGAAGACGTAGACCTCTTTGGCGCCGATCTCGAAGCGCAGCGAATCGAGGAACTCGCCTGGGTCGGCGGTCTCGGCCTGCCAGTCCGAGATGTGGGCGATCCACGCCATGTCGGCGTCGACGGCCTTGGCATCCGCCTTGCCGCCCGCCATGCGCTCCTTGTACTTCCAGTGCGCGGCGACGCCGAACTCCGCCTGCTGGTGCATCTCGTTCGTGCGGATCTGGATCTCGACCGTGCGACCGCCGGGCCCGATCACCGTGGTGTGCAGCGACTGGTAGAGGTTGAACTTCGGCGTGGCGATGTAGTCCTTGAAGCGCCCGGGCAGCGGGGTCCACCGGGCGTGGATCGCGCCCAGCACCGCGTAGCAGTCGCGGACCGTGCCGACGAGGATGCGGATGCCGATCAGGTCGTAGATGTCGTCGAACTCGCGGCCCCGCACGACCATCTTCTGGTACACCGAGTACAACTGCTTCGGCCGACCCATGACGCGACCGCGGACCCGCAGCTCACGCAGGTCGGCGTCGACGGCGTCGATGACGTTCTGCACGTACTGCTCGCGCTGCGGTGTGCGCTGCTTGACCAGGCTGTCGATCTCGGCGTAGAGCTTGGGGTACATGACCGCGAACGAGAGGTCTTCGAGCTCGCTCTTGATGGCCTGGATGCCGAGGCGGTGCGCCAGCGGCGCGTAGATCTCAAGGGTCTCGGTGGCCTTCTTGGCCGCCTTGTGCGGAGGGACGAAGCCCCAGGTGCGCGCATTGTGCAGACGGTCCGCGAGCTTGATGAGCAGCACGCGGATGTCTTTCGACATCGCCACGATCATCTTGCGCACGGTCTCGGCCTGCGCGCTGTCGCCGTACTTGACCTTGTCGAGCTTGGTCACGCCGTCGACGAGCATTGCGACCTCGTCGCCGAAGTCGGCGGCGAGCTCGTCGAGCGGGTACCCGGTGTCTTCGACGGTGTCGTGCAGCAGGGCTGCGGCGATGGCCTTCGGCCCGAGACCGAGCTCGGCGAGGATCTGCGCGACGGCGAGAGGGTGCGTGATGTAGGGCTCGCCGCTCTGGCGCTTCTGCCCGTCGTGCGCCTTGTCGGCGACGGCGTACGCGCGCTCGATGATCGCGAGGTCGCCCTTGGGATGGTGCGTGCGCACCGTGCGCAGCAGCTTGTCGACGTCGTCACGACGAGCGGCACGCGAGAAGATGCGCGGAACGAGGCGGCGCAGGGAGGACGGCGGCGGCGCGGAGGACGCGGTCTCGGTCACGGCCACCTCCTCACGGTCAGTCGGTCAATCCTACGCCCCGGAGGGCGCACCCCCGCCCGTCGGGGCGAGGGTGCGTGGGGGCCGGGCCCCGGCGCTCAGGCCGGGACGCCCGCCTTCTCACGAGCCGCACGCACGCGCTCGTCACGGGTCGCCACCGGCTTCTCCTTCTCGCGCAGGAGCGCGTAGAGCGGAACGGAGACGAATAGCGTCGAGTACGCCGCGACGATCGTGCCGACGAAGATCGACAGCGAGATGTCGCTCAGCGTGCGCGCCCCGAGGGGCACTCCGATGAAGAGGATCGCACCGACGGGGAGGATCGCCACCACCGTGGTGTTGATCGAGCGGATCAGCGTCTGGTTGGCGGCGAGGTTGACCGACTCCGCGAACGTGCGGCCGGAGATCTCCCCGTCTTCCCGGGTGTTCTCCCTGACCTTGTCGAACACGACGGTGGTGTCGTACAACGCGTACGACAGGATCGTCAGGAAGCCGATGACGGCGGCCGGCGAGATCTCGAAACCGAACAGCGCGTAGATCCCGATCGTGATGACGAGCACGTCGACCAGACCGACGATCGCCGCGACCGACATCTTCCAGGTGCGGAAGTACAGGGCGAGGATGAGGAACGTCAGTGCGAGGAAGATCGACAGACCCCACAGCGACTGACGGGTGACGTCGTTGCCCCAGGTCGGGCCGATGAACGAGTTCGTGACCTCGGCCGCCGGCACGTCGTACGCCGAGGCGAGCGCCGCCGAGACGGCCTGCGTCTGGTCGTTGTCGAGCTGGTCGGTCTGCACGCGCACGGCCTGGTCGCTGATCGTGGTCACGCGCGTGGTGGCGGTGGGCACGACCGAGGTGACGGCGCCGGTCGCGAGGGCCTGATCGAAGGATGCCGGGTTCGACACGGTGAACTGCGATCCGCCGGTGAACTCGATCGAGAACTGGATCGGGCGGAACAGCGGAACGAGGGCCGCACCGATGACGAGGACCGCCGCGATGATGAACCACAGGCGACGACGCTGCACGAACGGGAAGGAGGTCTTCCCCGAGTAGAGGTCGTTACCGAGTTGCGACATGGAGCGCATCAGTCGTCTCCCCCCTTCGTGGAGCGGCTATCGCCACGCGTGGCGGCGGCGAGCTCGGCCTGCTTGCGTTCGGCGATCGTCTGGCGGCGTTCCGCCTCGCCTCGCGAGCGCTTCGCGCGACCGCTGGCGGCGACCGGCGCACGGAACTGCGCGCGCCCGCGGTAGACGGCGCCGAGGGCGTTCGGATCCATGCCGGACAGCGGGTGACCCGATCCGAAGAAGCGGGTGCGCGCAAGCAGCTGCATCACCGGGTGGGTGAACAGGATGAAGATCAGGATGTCGATCGCGGTCGTCAGGCCGAGGGTGAACGCGAAGCCCTTCACGGTGGCATCCGCGAGGATGTACAGCACGACGGCGGCGAGGATGTTGATCGACTTCGAGATGTAGATCGTGCGCTTGGCACGCGACCAGCCGTCCTCGACCGCGGCCGTGATCGACTTGCCGTCGCGCAGCTCGTCTCGGATGCGTTCGAAGTAGACGATGAACGAGTCGGCCGTGAAGCCGATGGTCACGATCAGACCCGCGACGCCGGCGAGGGACAGGCGGAACCCTGCGCGCCACGCGAGGATGCACAGCGCCACGTAGGTCAGCACGGCCATCACCGCGAGAGAGGCGATGATCACCGTTCCCAGGGCGCGGTAGACGACGAGCGAGTAGATCGCCACGAGTCCCAGACCGATGAGACCGGCGATGAAGCCGACCTGCAGCTGCTGCGAACCCAAGGTGGCCGACACGGTGTCGGAGCTGACGACCTGGAAGCTCAGCGGCAGCGCGCCGTACTTCAGCTGGTCGGCGAGGGCCTTGGAGGACTCCTGCGTGAAGTTGCCCGTGATGCTGGGGCGACCGTCGAGGATGATGCCCTGCATGGTGGGCGCCGACAGCACCTCGCCGTCGAGGACGAAGGCGAACTGGTTGAGCGGGGCCTGCTTGCCGAACAGACGCTGGCTGACCTCGCCGAACTTCTGCGTGCCCTGGTCGTTGAAGACGAGGTTCACGGCCCAGCGACCGGTGTTCTGCTCCTGGCCGTTCGTGGCGTCCGCCACGTCGTTGCCGTCGAGCTCGACCGGGCCGAGGATGTACTTCGCGCCGTCCTGCAGACCGCACGTGATCATCGGCTGGTCGACCGGGGCCTGCGCCGGGTTGCTCGGCGGGTTGGCGCAGTCGTACGCGAGGAACTGCGCCTGCAACGCGGGCGTGATCTGCGCGGGATCGCTCGCGTCGGTCGGAGACGCGGTGGGCGTCGCGGGCAGGTTGGGGTCGGGGGTCGGGTACGGCGTGGTGTTGCCGTCCTCGCCGACGAAGGTCGTCGCCGGCGATCCCGTGAACAGCACCGGCCGCAGCTGCAGCTGCGCGGAGCTCTGGATGCGCTGGCGCGTGGCGTCGTCCGCCTGACCGGGGATCTGAACGACGATGTTCTGGCCGCCCTCGGTGGCCACGTCGGCCTCACCGACGCCCGAGGCGTCGACACGCTGGCGGATGATCGTCACGGCCTGCTGCAGCTGCTCGCTGCTGGGGGCCGCGCCGTCGGTGGTCTGGGCTTGCAGGATGATCTGAGTGCCGCCCTGGAGATCGAGGGCGAGCTCAGGGCTCCAGGAACTGGCATTGAAGGCGTACACGCCCAGCGCGTTGATGCCGAAGAGCACGCCGGTGATGGCAAGCAATCCGGTCAAGACGCGCCAGGCGTGACGGACGGGTTTCGAGGGCGCCACGGAGTCGGCTTTCTGTGCGGCGGTGAACGGAAAAGGGTCGTACGGTGACGTCAGGCCTGGGGACGGTCCTTGTCGGTGGGCTCGACGTCGGTGGGGTGCGAACGGGTGGAGCGCTTATCGTCGCTGATCGAGGTGATGTCGCCGTCGGCCACGCCGGCGACGTACTCGGCCTCGGTCTCTTCGGCTTCGATGAACTCGTCCTCGGTGACCGCACCCTGAGCGGGGTCGACGATACGGAGGACGGCCTGGCTGTGCACCTTGATGACCACGCCCGGCGCGATCTCGACGAGAGCGGGCTTGTCGAGGTCTTCACCGTCGTAGTCGACGATCGTGCCATAGAGGCCGCCCTGCAGGAGCACCTCGGCACCGGGGACGGTCTCGCGAGCCTTCTTCTCGAGCTCGGCCTTCTGCTTCTGCATCCGACGGCGCGAGCTGTAGAACATGAAGACCAGCAGACCGATGAGCAGGATGATGAGGCCGTAATCGGCGAAGAACCGGGCGATATCCATCGAGGCGGTGCACCTTTCGAATCAGGCGCGCCGTGCGGCACTGCCTAGCGGGGGTCGGGGAATCCCTCGCCGAGTATAGGTCATGACCCCTGGCTGAACCGGAGCAGGCCGTCGGGGTGGGGCGCCCCGAGATGGTCGTAGGCCTCGGGGGTGGCCACCCGACCGCGCGGCGTGCGGCCCATGAAGCCGATGCGCACGAGGTAGGGCTCGACGACCGACTCGATGGTCTCGGGCTCCTCCCCCACGGCGACCGCCAGCGTGCTCAGGCCCACGGGTCCGCCGCGGAACCGCCGCACCAGCGCGTCGAGCACGGCGCGGTCGAGCCGGTCGAGACCGATCGCGTCGACGTCGTAGAGGTCGAGGGCGGCGCCCACCGTGCGCACGTCGGCGTCGCCGGCATCCGTTCCCACCGACGGCCCGTGCACCACGAGATAGTCGCGAACGCGGCGCAGCAGCCGGTTCGCGATGCGGGGGGTCCCGCGCGAGCGCCGCGCGATCTCCGACCGTGCGGTGCCGGGCAGACCGACGTCGAGCATGGATGCCGATCGCGAGACGACCTGCTCGAGCTCGTCGGGCTCGTAGTACTCGAGGTGCGCGGTGAAGCCGAAGCGGTCCCGCAGCGGGTTGGGGAGGAGTCCCGCGCGCGTGGTGGCGCCCACGAGCGTGAAGGGCGCGAGATCGAGCGGGATGCTCGTGGCGCCGGCGCCCTTGCCGACCATGATGTCGATGCGGAAGTCCTCCATCGCGAGGTACAGCATCTCTTCGGCCGAGCGCGCCATGCGGTGGATCTCGTCGATGAACAGCACCTCGCCGGGCGTCAGCGACGACAGCAGCGCGGCGAGGTCGCCGGCGTGCTGGATGGCGGGACCGCTCGACAGCCGGAGCGGGCGGCCGCTCTCGTGCGCCACGATCATCGCGAGCGTGGTCTTGCCGAGACCGGGAGGGCCCGAGAGCAGGATGTGGTCGGGCGAGCGCTGCTGGATGCGCGCCGCGTCGAGCAGGAGCTGCAGCTGGCCGCGCACCTTGTGCTGGCCGACGAACTCGTCGAGCGAGGTGGGACGGAGCGCCCCTTCGATCGCGAGCTCGGTCTCGTCGTCGGGGGTTCCGGCGTCGCGCACGTCAGCCACCCACGGGCTCCTTGCGCGCGGGACCGAGCAGCGCCAGCGTGAGCCGCAGCAGCGCCTGGACCGAGGCGCGATCGCTCTCGGAAGCGTTCTCGGCGACGGATGCCACCGCCTCCGCCGCCGTGCGCTCGCTCCACCCGAGACCGACCAACGCCTGCGTGACCTGCAGGGGCACCTGGCCGTGGGCCGAGACGGCGGCGGGCGCCGCGGCCGGAACGACGGCGAGCTTGCCCGCGAGCTGCACGACGATGAGCTTGGCGGTCTTGGGACCGATGCCGGACACGCGGCGGAAGGGCGCGTCGTCGTCGTCGGCCACGGCCTGCGCGATCTGCGGCACCGTCAGCGACGACAGCACACCGAGCGCGGACTTCGGGCCGACGCCGGTGACGCTGATGAGCTGCACGAAGACGGTGAGCTCCTCGCGGCTCTCGAAGCCGTAGAGCGAGAGCGCGTCTTCGCGCACGATCAGGTTCGTGTGGAGGTGGACGTCGTCGCCGACGTGCACCGTCCGTGCGAACTGCGAGGTGACGGCGACCGAGAAGCCGACGCCGCCCACCACGACGATCAAGGAGTCGTCGGCGACGTGAGCCGCGGTGCCGTGCAGCGAGGAGATCATCGGACCAGCCTACGCGCCGCTTCGTACATGTGTTCGAGCGACACGCGTTGCCGGGGTCCGCCGCTTCTCGGCATCCCGCCACGCCTTCTGCGCCGGCGTCAGAGCCGCATCGCCGGACACGGGCCCGGCGGCCCCTCCGCGCCACGCGTGGCAGAGGGCGATGGCCAGGGCGTCGGCCGCGTCCGCGGGCTGCGGGAGGGAGTCGAGGCGCAGCACGCGCGCGACCATCGTCTGCACCTGCCGCTTGTCGGCGGAGCCGTACCCGGTGATGGCGGCCTTGACCTCACTGGGGGTGTGGGTGGCGGCGGCCAGCCCGTGCTCCGCCGCGAGCAGGAGGGCGATGCCGCTCGCCTGCGCGGTGCCCATCACCGAGTGCCGGTTGTTCTGCGCGAACACCCGCTCGACGGCGACCACGTGCGGCTGATGCACCGTGAGCACCTCTCGGATGCCGGCGGCGATGGCCGCGAGACGCTTCTCGATCGGGTCGCTCGGCGCGGATCGCGCGACGCCCACGTGCACCAGGGACGCCGTGCGGTCGGGCGAGACGTCGACGACGCCGATACCGCACCTGGTGAGGCCGGGGTCGATACCGAGGACGCGGAGGGAACGGGACACGGCCCCCACGCTAAGCGCAGGGGCCGTGTCGAGGCTCAGGGCGCGCCCTTACTCGTCGTTCTCGAGCTCGGCCTGCACCTCGGGGGTGAGGTCGAAGTTCGTGTAGACGTTCTGCACGTCGTCGCTGTCTTCGAGGGCGTCGATGAGGCGGAAGACCTTGCGGGCGGTGTCGGCGTCGACCTCGATCTTCAGCGAGGGGACGAACTCGACATCGGCGGAGTCGTACTCGATCCCCGCGTCTTGCAGGGCGCTGCGCACGGAGACCAGGTCGCTCGCCTCGGTGATGATGCCGAAGCCCTCGCCGTGCGGCTCGACCTCTTCGGCGCCGGCCTCGAGGACGGCGAGCATGACGTCGTCTTCGCTGGTTCCTTCGCTGGGCACGACGATGACGCCCTTGCGGCTGAAGTTGTACGCGACGCTGCCCGGGTCGGCGAGCGTGCCGCCGTTACGGCTGAGGGCGGTGCGCACCTCGGCTGCGGCGCGGTTCTTGTTGTCGGTCAGACACTCGATGAGGAACGCCACGCCGTTCGGCCCGTAGCCCTCGTACATGATGGACAGGTACTCGACGGCTTCGCCGCCGATGCCGGCACCGCGCTTGATGGCCCGATCGATGTTGTCTTTGGGGACCGAGGTCTTCTTGGCCTTCAGGACCGCGTCGAAGAGCGTCGGGTTGCCCTGCAGGTCGGCGCCGCCGAGCTTGGCCGCGACCTCGATGTTCTTGATGAGCTTGGCCCACGACTTGGCGCGGCGGGCGTCGACGACCGCCTTCTTGTGCTTGGTCGTGGCCCATTTGGAGTGTCCGGACATAGCTTCCAGTCTAGAGCGCGGTCGCCGTCGCGCCGCGTCTCGCCTCGACGTGGTCCAGGAACCGCTGGTGGAACCGGGTCTCCCCCGTCGATTCGGGATGGAACGCGGTGCCGAGCAGCACGCCCTGCTCGATCGCGACGACGCGCCCGTCGGGAAGGGATGCCAGAGGCTCGGCATCCGGGCCCCACTCGAGCACCGCGGGCGCGCGGATGAAGACGGCGTGCACGGGCGGATCGCCGAGGGCGGGCACGTCGAGGTCGATCTCGAACGAGGCGGTCTGGCTGCCGAAGACGTTCCGCGCGACGCGTGCGTCGATCCCGCCGAAGGTGCGCTGGCCGGCGATCGCGCCGTCGATGCGGTCGGCGAGGAGGATGAGGCCCGCGCACGTGCCGTACATCGGCATGCCGTCGGCGATCGCCGCGCGGATCGGGTCGAACAGGTCGAAGGCGCGCGCGAGCTTGTCGATGACGCTGGACTCGCCGCCGGGGAGCACGAGGCCCTCCACGGCGGCGAGTTCCTCGGGTCGACGCACGGGGCGTGCGTCGGCGCCGAGGGCGGTCAGGACGGCGAGGTGCTCGCGCACGTCGCCCTGGAGCGCGAGGACGCCGACGCGGGGGGCGTTACCAGCCACGCTCGGCGAGGCGATGCGGGGCGGGGAGGTCGGCGACGTTGATGCCCACCATCGCCTCGCCCAGACCGCGCGAGGCCTCGGCGACGACCTTCGGGTCGTCGTGGAACGTCGTGGCCTTCACGATCGCCGCGGCGCGCTGAGCGGGGTTGCCGGACTTGAAGATGCCCGACCCGACGAAGACGCCGTCGGCGCCGAGCTGCATCATCATGGCGGCGTCGGCCGGGGTGGCCACTCCCCCGGCGGTGAAGAGCACGACGGGGAGCTTCCCGGTCTCGGCGATCTCGGCGACGAGGTCGTAGGGGGCCTGCAGCTCCTTGGCGGCCACGTACAGCTCGTCCTTGGTCTTGGCGCGCAGGGCGTTGATCTCGCTGCGGATGGTGCGGATGTGCTTGGTGGCCTCCGACACGTCGCCCGTACCGGCCTCGCCCTTCGAGCGGATCATGGCCGCGCCCTCGGTGATGCGGCGCAGCGCCTCGCCCAGGTTGGTGGCACCGCAGACGAACGGGACGGTGAAGTTCCACTTGTCGATGTGGTTGATGTAGTCGGCGGGCGAGAGCACCTCGGACTCGTCGATGTAGTCGACGCCGAGCTCCTGCAGGATCTGCGCTTCGACGAAGTGCCCGATGCGGGCCTTGGCCATGACGGGGATCGAGACGGATGCCACGATGTCGTCGATCAGGTCGGGGTCGCTCATGCGCGCCACGCCGCCCTGCGCGCGGATGTCGGCCGGCACGCGCTCGAGCGCCATGACGGCGACGGCGCCGGCGTCTTCGGCGATGCGGGCCTGCTCGGCGGTGACGACGTCCATGATGACGCCGCCCTTGAGCATTTCGGCCAGTCCGCGCTTGACGCGCGAGGTTCCGGTGTCGGTCATGTCCACTCCGTTCCGCGCTTCGGGGCGCGATCATTGGCTTAGGCCAAACCGTAGCATGGCTGAGGACATAGAGTGACGGTGAACCGAGGGGGCTCATGAGCATCGACATCACCGGCCGTTCGGCCTCCGAGATCGCCGCCGACCTGCGCACGAGGATCGAGCGCGGCGAGCTCTCCCCCGGCACCCTGCTGCCGCCCGTGCGCGCCGTCGCGGCCGATCTGGGCGTCAACCGCAACACCGTCGTGGCGGCCTATCGCCAGCTCGCCCAAGCGGGCCTCGTCGAGGCGCGCGGTCGCAGCGGCACGCGCGTCGCCGATCGGACGACGGTCGCCCAGGAGGGCTACGCCCCCGACACGGTGCTGCGCGACGTGGGCACCGGCAACCCCGACCCCGCGCGGATCCCCGACCCCACCGCCGCCCTGGCCCGCTCGGCGCGGCCCGTGCTGTACGGCGAGCCGGTGATCGACCCCGGCCTCGAGGCGTGGGCGCGCACCTGGATGACCGAGCAGCTGCCCCAGGACGACGTCCGCATCACGGTCACCAGTGGCGCGAGCGACTCGATCGAGCGCCTGCTCGCCCAGGCTCTGCAGCGCGACGACGCGGTCGCCCTGGAGGATCCCTGCTTCCTCTCCGCCCTGCACACCGTCCGCACCGGCGGGTACCGCGCGGTCCCCGTCGAGGTGGATGCCGAGGGCATGACCGTCGACGGCCTCCGCGCCGCGCTCGAAGCGGGGGTCCGCGCCGTCGTGTGCACCCCCCGCGCGCACAATCCCACGGGCGCGAGCCTCACGGCGGAGCGCGCCGCAGCGCTGCGCGAGGTCCTCACCGCCCACCCGTACGTCCTCGTGATCGAGGACGACCACTTCTCGCTCCTGTCCCGCGCCCCGCTGCGCTCCGTGATCGGACCGGGGCAGAAACGGTGGGCGCGGATCCGCTCCATGTCGAAGTTCCTCGGACCCGACACGTGCCTCGCGCTCGTGGCATCCGACGCCGACACCGCCGACGGTCTCGCCGTGCGCCTCACCCCGGGCACCACGTGGGTCAGTCACATCCTTCAGCGCCTCACCCTCGCGCTCGTCACCGATCCCGCGGTCCGCGCCGACATCGAAGGCGCGGCCGAGCACTACGCGGCCCGCAACGCCGCCTTCGCGGCGGCACTGACGAAACGCGGCCTGCCGACCGTTCCGGGCGACGGGCTGAACCTGTGGGTCCCGCTCCCGGCGCCCGCCTCAATCGTGCGCGAAGACCTCATGCGTCGCGGGTGGCTGGTGCGCGAGGGCGATCCGTTCTTCCTGACCCCCGAGCGCACGGGCTCGTTCCTGCGCCTCACCGTTCACGACCTGGATGCCGAATCGGCCCGCGCCCTGGCCGACGACCTGGCCGCGGCCTCCGGCGCATCCCGACCGAGCGCCCGAGGTGGAAGGATCGAGGCATGAAGGTTCTCTCGATCCAGTCCGCCGTCGCGTATGGTCACGTCGGCAACTCCGCCGCCGTCTTCCCGCTCCAGCGCATCGGCGTCGAGGTGCTGCCCGTCTACACGGTGAACTTCTCGAACCACACGGGCTACGGCGCCTGGCGCGGTCCGCTCATCTCCCCAGACGACGTGGCGGCGGTCATCACCGGCATCGAGGAGCGAGGCATCTTCCCCGAGATCGACGTCGTACTCTCGGGCTACCAGGGCGGCGAGGGCATCGCCGACGTGATCATCGACACCGTCGCGCGGGTGAAGAAGGCGAACCCGGATGCCGTCTACGCCTGCGACCCGGTCATGGGCAACGCCAAGTCGGGCTGCTTCGTGGCCCCGGCGATCCCCGAGCTCCTGCGCGAGCGCGTGGTGCCGGTGGCCGACATCCTCACGCCGAACCAGTTCGAGCTCGGGTTCCTCACCGGCACGGAGCCGGGCAGCATCGAGTCGACCCTCGACTCGGCGGACGCGCTTCGCGACCGCGGACCGCGCACGATCCTCGTCACCAGCGTCGAGCGCCCCGACCGCGACGCCGACACGATCGAGATGATGGTCGTCGACGATGCCGGCGCCTGGATCGTTCAGACGCCTCTCATCCCCATGAAGGCGAACGGTTCGGGCGATGTCACCGCCGCGCTCTTCACCGCGCATTACCGCCGCTCGGGCGACCCCGCCGATGCCCTCGCCCGCACGGCCTCGAGCGTCTTCGACCTGCTGTCGAACACCTACGACTCCGGTTCGCGCGAACTGCGCCTCATCGAGTCGCAGGAGGCGTACGCCAACCCTCGTCTGCAGTTCTCGGTACGTCAGGTGCGCTGAGGCGCGAGGCGGCGGCTCTGGAGCCCTCGTCGGCGGCGAGGACCAGCGGGCCAGTGCGGGTGTCCATCCCCGACGCCAGCGCGCGCCCCGGCACCGCGCATCGCAGCGGGGAGGAAAGACCCCGGGATCGACCGTCTCGGGCGACGATCGATCCCGGGGCCCGGGGGTGGGCTTAGAGCCCGTCGTGGTGCATCGCCTGCACGAGGCGCACGTTGCGGTCGAAGGCCGTCTCGCTGAACTCACTCGAGTAGTTCAGACCGTACGGCCACATGTGGGTTCCTCCGCAGTTGATACGGGCGTCCGGGCCGTCCCAGGACTTCAGCAGCGGCAGCGCGGCGGGCCAGTCCTGCGCGTCGCACTTGCTCTGGAAGTGAGACGCCGTTCCGACACCGACCGTGTGCGCGATCTCGTGCAGGGCCGTTCCCTCGACCATGTACGAACGGTTCGAGCCGAAGCGCATGTCGCCGTTGATGTTGGCATCCGCGGTGGGCACTCCGGGCACGTACGAGACGTTCAGGTGGCGCCAGGTGTTGTTGAACTTGTTGTATCGAGCGATCGCACGGTCCATCGCGTCGGTGATGCGTGCGTAGGCATCGAGCTCGTCCGCCGAGGGGTTCGCCGACTTGTACAGCGTGTACGTCATCTTCGAGACGCTGGGGTCGGTCAGACGCCAGCGCTGCACGCCGGTGTTGTTGCAGACCTGCTGCGACAGCAGACCGCCGTCGACCGGCGATGCCACGCTCTGCAGGCACAGGTTGTTGAACTTGTTGCGGATCTCGGTCCACCCGCCACCCACGTCGGTCAGCTGCCACTGCTGCACCTCGTTGCGCAGACAGGTCCACTGCCGCACCTCGGAGCCGGGAGCGGTGGCGAAGTTGAAGTTGTCGAGGCAGAGGTTGCTGTACTTGTTCTTGATCTCTGCGTAGCCGTTGCCGAGGTCGGTCACCGCCCACAGCTGGTTCTGGCCCTCGAGGCAGGTCCACTGACGCACCTCCGCGCCGGGCTGCGTCTTGAAGTCGAAGTCGTCGAGGCAGAGGGTGTTCTGCTGGTTGCGGATCTCCTGGTTGGAGCCGGTGCCGACGGGAGCCGTCGGCGCGGCGGTGGCGGGGGCGGCCGCACCGTAGAGGGTGAAACCGATGGCGAGGGATGCCACGAGCGCACCGAGCGCTCGCAGTCCCCGTCCTGTCGGTCGGGACATCGTCGTCCGTGACATGTGAGGGCCTTTCGCGTTTGCCGGACCCGCCCGCGGGGCGGTCCGGATGGGTGGAACGACGCGCGCCGACCGGGCCGGCCGGAGCCGGTGGAGGGCGCGCGCCAGCGTCGCGTCGGGGTCGTGGGGTGACCGGGACGCTTCCGTCGGTGCGGTTGTGGTGACCGTCGGGGGGACGCGGCACTCGCGAAGCGTCAACGTCTTTGTTATCGCTCACATTTCGCTTAGAGGCGATGATGGCGTTGTTATGAGGATGCTGTCAAGCGATTTTTGTATCGCGTTCGCAACCGGTTCGACGAGAGCGCTCTCATCGTCGCGGGGAGCGCTCTCAGGCGCCCCACGCGTCGGCGACCACCCGGCGGACGTCGCCCAACAGCTGCGGCAGCGCCTTGGTCTTCGCGATGATCGGGAAGAAGTTCGCGTCCGAGGCCCAGCGCGGCACGATGTGCTGGTGCAGGTGCGCGTCGACGCCCGCGCCGGCGATCGCCCCCTGGTTCATGCCCAGGTTGAATCCGTCGCAGCGCGACGTGGCGCGCAGGACCCGCATCCCCCGCTGCGTCAGCGCCCCGATCTCGGCGACCTCCTCGTCGGTCGCCTGATCGTAGGTCGCGATGTGGCGGTACGGGCAGACGAGCAGGTGGCCCGAGTTGTAGGGGAACAGGTTGAGCAGCACATACGCGGTCCTGCCGCGCGCGACGATCAGCCCGTCTTCGTCGGACTTCTCCGGGGCGGCGCAGAACGGGCAGTTCTGCTCCATCGGTTCCCGGCCCGCCGAGATGTACGCCATCCGGTGCGGGGTCCACAGGCGCTGGAACTCGTCCGGCACTCCCGGGAGCGTCATCGCGTCGACGAGCTCGGCGTCGGTCGTCGCCGATCCGGATGCCGTGCCCTCGGGCGACGAAGAGGGCTCCGCCGCGGCGCCCCCGGCGGCGGCATCCGGATCGTTCGTCACGCCAGGTCCTCGGCGGTGTTGACGAGCGTGCGGGCCGAGATCGCGCCGGTGATGCGCGCAACGGCCTCGTCGACGGGGATGCCGTTGAGCTGGGTGCCGTCGCGGAAGCGGAACGAGACCGTGCCGTTGGAGCGGTCCTGCTCGCCGGCGATCAGCATGAGCGGCACCTTCTGCGTGGTGTGCGTGCGGATCTTCTTCTGCATGCGGTCGTCGCTGTGGTCGGCCTCGGCGCGGACGCCCTTGGTCTTGAGGTCGGCGACGATGCCCTGGAGGTAGTCGCCGTACTCGGCGGCCACGGGAACGGCCACGACCTGCGTGGGAGCGAGCCACACGGGGAAGGCTCCGGCGTAGTGCTCGAGCAGGATCGCGAAGAAGCGCTCGACCGAGCCGAACAGCGCGCGGTGGATCATGACGGGGCGGTGCTTCTCGCCGTCGGGACCGGTGTACTCGAGCTCGAAGCGCTCGGGCTGGTTGAAGTCGAGCTGGATCGTCGACATCTGCCAGGTGCGGCCGATCGCGTCGCGCGCCTGCACCGAGATCTTGGGGCCGTAGAACGCCGCCCCGCCCGGGTCGGGCACGAGCTCGAGGCCGGAGGCCTCGGCGACCTCGCGGAGCGTCTCGGTCGCCTCGGTCCAGAGGGTGTCGTCGCCGATGAACTTCGGGTTGCCCTCCTCCTTGGTCGACAGCTCGAGGTAGAAGTCGTTGAGACCGTAGTCGCGCAGCGTCTCCAGCACGAAGTCGAGGCTGTGCGTCAGCTCGCCCTTGACCTGGTCGGCCGTGACGTAGATGTGGGTGTCGTCCTGGGTCATCCCGCGCACGCGCGTGAGACCGGCGAGGGTGCCGCTCTTCTCGTAGCGGTAGACCGAGCCGAACTCGCTGAGGCGCAGCGGCAGCTCACGGTAGCTGCGGCCGCGCGAGCGGAAGATCAGGTTGTGGAACGGGCAGTTCATGGGCTTCAGGTAGTACTCCTGGCCCTCGCGCGACACGTGCCCGTCGGCATCCACGACCTCGTCGAGCACCATCGGAGGGTACATGCCGTCGGCGTACCACTGCAGGTGGCCGCTGGTCATGAACAGGTCGCCCTTGGTGATGTGCGGCGTGTTCACCACCTCGTACCCGCTCGCGAGCAGGCGCTCGCGCATATAGCGCTCGATCTCGTAGCGGATGATGCCGCCCTTGGGGTGGAACACCGACAGCCCCGGTCCGATCTCGTCGGGGAACGAGAACAGGTCGAGCTCCTTGCCGAGCTTGCGGTGGTCGCGCTTCGCGGCCTCTTCGAGGCGGTGCTGGTAGGCGCGCAGTTCGTCTTTCGTGGGCCACGCGGTGCCGTAGATGCGCTGCAGCTGCGGGTTCTTCTCGCTGCCGCGCCAGTAGGCGCCGGCGATGCGGGTGAGGTCCCAGCCATTGCCGATCAGGCGCGTTCCGGGAACGTGAGGGCCGCGGCAGAGGTCTTTCCACGCGGTCTCGCCGTCGCGGTTCACGTTGTCGTAGATCGTCAGCTCGCCGGCGCCGACCTCGACGGACGCCCCCTCGGCCGCCTCGGCGGACCCGCCCTTGAGCCCGATGAGCTCGAGCTTGAACGGCTCGTCGGCGAGCTCGGCGCGGGCCTCGTCGTCGGTGACGACCCGGCGCACGAAGCGCTGGTTCTCGCGGACGATGCGCTCCATCTCCTTCTTGATGACCTTCAGGTCGTCGGGGGTGAAGGGCTCGTCGACCTGGAAGTCGTAGTAGAAGCCGTCGGTGACGGGCGGGCCGATGCCCAGGTTCGCCTGGGGCTTGACGCGCTGGACCGCCTGGGCCAGCACGTGCGCCGTCGAGTGGCGCAGGATCGACAGGCCGTCGGGGCTGTCGATCGTGACCGGCTCCACCTGGTCGTCGGCCGTCACGGTCGTGGCGAGGTCTTTCAGCTCGCCGTTCACGCGCAGCGCGACGACCGAACGGTCGGGGAAAAGGGCGAAGCCATCGGCGGGGAAATCAGTCACAGCGCATCTCCTGGAAGGGTCGCGTTCCAGGCTACCGGGCGGCCATGGCCTCGAACGCACCCCGCGTGCCCCATAGTGGAGCGGTGACTCTGGCCATCATCGGCGGCGTGCTCTGGATCCTCGGGATCGTCGCGCTGCTCACCGGCGCCCTGCCCACCGACGACGCGCTCGCCGTCGCCGACCGCGTGTGGCCGATCCTGTTGTTCGTCGTCGCCGTGACGATCGTGGCCGAGCTGGCATCCAAGGCAGGACTGTTCGACGTCGTCGCGGCGCGCCTGGCGAAGCTCGCACGAGGTCGGACGGCGCTGCTCTGGGTGCTGGTGGTGGCGCTCGCCACGGTCGCGACCGCGTTCCTCTCGCTCGACACCACCGCGGTCTTGCTCACCCCCGTCGTGGTGGCGATGGCCGTCGCTCGCCGCCTGGATCCGCTGCCGTTCGCCTTCGTCACGGTGGTGCTGGCGAACACGGCATCCCTCGTCCTGCCCGTGTCGAACCTCACCAACCTGCTCGCCTCCGAGGCGCTCGGGGGCGGTCACGACCCGATCGCGTTCCTCGCGCTGCTGGGGCCCTCCGCGCTCGTCGCGATCGCGGTGTCGGTGATCGGGCTGACCCTCGTGTTCCTGCGGCGTCTGCCGAAGACGTACCCGGATGCCGCCGCCCCCGCCGTCTCGGACCGTGTGCTGTTGCGCATCTCGGGCGTCGTCACGGTGGCGCTGCTGCCCCTGCTCGTGATCGGTCTCGAACCCTGGATGCCGGCGGTCGCCGCCGCGGTCGTGCTTCTCACCGCGTTCGCCTGGCGCGCGCCGTCGGCTCTCGGCATCCGTCTCGTGCCGTGGTCGCTGCTCGTGTTCGCGGGCGGCCTGTTCCTCGCCGTCGGCGCGCTCGAAGCGCTGGGGATCGGGCAGGTGACGTCGGTGCTGGCCGGCAGCGGCGACGATCTCGTGTCGCTCTGGCAGTTGGCGGGCGTGGGGGCGGTGGCCGCGAACGGCATCAACAACCTTCCCGCCTACCTGGCGCTGGAGTCGGTGGCCGGGTCTCCCGCCCGCCTGGCGGCGCTGCTGGTCGGGGTGAACGCCGGTCCGATCGTGACACCGTGGGCCTCGCTCGCGACACTTCTGTGGCATGACCGTCTCGTCGCCGCCGGGATCGAGGTGCGCTGGAGCCGTTTCGTCGTGCTGGGCGCGGTGATCGCTCCGCTCATCCTGCTGCTCGGGGTGGTTCCGCTGGCGCTGTGAGATCGCGCTCGGTCCTCGCAGGGAGGTGAGGAGCGCCGTCGCGCGGCTGGGCGGCCCGGTGCGCGACGCCGTTCGTCTCGACGAAGGGCTCGGTGTCGGTCGAGTCGCTCATACCGGCGACGATCCCTCGGGCGATGCGGGGATTCCCGGTCAGCTCGAGACGGACTCGGGCGCCTGATCGACGGGGACCTCGCGGAACACCATCTCTTCACGGCGCGGGCTCTCCCGCGGCGCGAACTCGTCCGGTTCGGGGACGACGTAGAGGCCCCTCCCGGAGTTGGCGTTGAACGTCAACGCGTGCAGCCAGGCAGGGCTGATCTGCGGCGTCCGACTGCCGTGGTACTTGAATACGAGCGACACGTACGGGTGGATGTACACGGTCGTTCGCCCGCCACCGGTGCTGATGTCGTCCTTCCAGGAGAACGGGAAGCTCTCGCCGCGCCGAACCTTGGCCATGATGACCGCCTGCAGGTGCGCGAGCAACCGGTCCTCGAAGTCGATCTTGATAGTGCCGTCGTAGATAAACTTGCCCATAGTGACTCCCGGTGGTCCGGTCCCTAGCGCTGAGCGCATCTCCAGGCGAGATCGTCGACGCGCAGCCTCGGGGGTCGACCACTGTCTCCCCTGCACCGTCTCCTGTGACATGACGCCCGCGGCACCCCCTTGCGGCGGGGGTCGGGTTCGCGATAGATGCGGTGACGCCGTCACGCGGCCCGGGAGAGGCGCAGGATGACGCGATCGCCGGGCTTGCGCTGCACACGACGCACGAGCGCCTCGAAGCCGGTGATCGCCCGGTACTGCCATCCGTACTTCCGGCGCAGCGCCGCGTCGGCCCGGGGATCGTCGGCGACCGGGCCGCCGATGCGTCCACGGGCCTCGACGGAGATGGCATCCGGTTCGACCTTGCCCATCCGGCTGCACGGCTGCAGGGTCACGCGTGGATCGTTGCGCAGTCGCTTCACCTTGCCGGTGACGCGCTCGCTCGTGACGACGAGGTCGTCGCCGTCTCGGGCGATCCAGACCGGCACGGCCACGAGCGCGCCGTTGCGACGATAGGTGCCGAGGAGCACGAACGAGGAGTCGGCGATCGCTCGCCAGTGGGTGTCGGGGACGCTCATGCGGGTCACGCTACCGCCGCGTCCCGGTCTGCCGCCGCCGCTTGCGCGCGCGACGCGGGCCCACTCCCCCGTCGATCGAGATGACCCCCGGAACGGATGCCAGATCCCCGAGCCGTCCGTGCGCGAAGCCGCCCCACAATCGGCGCATCCGCACCCCGACGGCGTCGAGCTCGGCTCGCGGCGCACCACGGTAGGGCGCGAACTCGGCCGCGAGGGCCTCGGTGCCGAAGACGAACGGGACCTCGATCGCGTGGGAGGAGCGGTAGACGCCGCCCTTCGCCCGCCAGCGGAACACGTAGTGCACGGCGGTCCCTCCCGCTCGGCGGTACGCGCGGGCCAGGCGTCTCGCCGGGGAGCCGTACACGAACCGCGTCAGCGCGACGTCGAGTAGTGCCGCCACGGCCCGCTCGACGGCGGGCCTTCTCGAGAGCCGTCGCAGCGCCGGCAGGTGCGGCAGGAAGAGTCGGGTCTCGTTCGCGGTCGCGCCGATGAGCAGCGGTATCTCCGGGGCGCTGGCGAGCCACCGTCGGCGCACCTCGGCTTCGACGGGCAGGGGCGCCGAACCGGGGTGCGGAGCGAACGGCATGAGCGCGGTCCGGCCGAAGCGGCGCGCAGCCGCGGTGGCCGCGGCCTGCGCACGCAGCACCTCGTCGAGAGTGCTGGTGGCCGTGAGCGAGCGGGTCTGCGCGCTCATCGCGGCGGTCATCCGCGCGCGGCCGCGCATCGTCGCGAGC
Source organism: uncultured Microbacterium sp. (assembly GCA_913774845.1). Classification (GTDB taxonomy): domain Bacteria; phylum Actinomycetota; class Actinomycetes; order Actinomycetales; family Microbacteriaceae; genus Microbacterium. The sequence goes on from CAJYJO010000014.1 coordinate 24,064, forward strand.
GGTGCGCTCTGCACGATGGCCCGCGAGAACAGCGATGCGGCGTCGTCGGTGGCCATCAGATGAAGGACGGCGTCGGCTCCGGCCGACTGACCGAAAACGGTGACGCGCCGCGGGTCACCGCCGAACGCGGAGATGTTGCGGGCGACCCAGCGGAGCGCGGCGAGCTGATCGAGCAGACCGAGGTTCGCGGGGCGCGGACCGGAATCGGATGCCGCGCCGTCACCGAGGTAGCCGAGCACACCGAGTCGGTAGGTCACCGAGACGACGATGACCTTCTGCTCGGTGACGAGAGCGGCCGGGTCGTAGACGGGCAGGTCGCCGGCGCCGGAGACGTAGGAACCCCCGTGGATCCACACCATGACGGGCAGCGGCTCGTCACGGGGCGAGCGGTCGGCGGGCATCGTGAGCGACACATGCTGGCAGGACTCCGACATCGGCAGCCCCCCGGTCTGATCGCCCAGCACCTCGACGAGGTTCGCCGGGGACTGCGGTGCGGCCGGCGAGGGAGTCGCCGCATCGAACACGTCCTCCGCACCCCGGTCGGTCACGGGACCGGGCGGCCCGAACCGTTCCGCGCGCGCGTACGGGATGCCGAGGGCCCGCAGTACCGCGCCGTCGCGGTGAGCGCGAATCGGGCCCGCTGGCGGGGTGAAGACGCGGTATCCCGCTTCCTGCTCGACGGTCACGACGTCTCCTTCCGGGCCCGGGCGGGCCGTCGCGTCGTCACGCTACCCGGTCCGAGTGAGGGTCCGGCCAAGCTCAAGATCACCGCAAGGACGCCACAAGAATGGTCAATCCGTGTCCCCCGTTTGGTGGACATGGGTTAGCGTCATCTCGTCCCCGCCGCCAGGCACTCCGCAGCCCCCCTTTCTGGCGGCGGGGGCGACCACTTTCTGGGGTGAGGTTGCCGCACGGGTGGCGACTGCCCCCGAGGACGCTCCCGAACTGCCCGTGAGCATGCACCCGCAGCAGTCGCATCTGTCGACCACGTCGGCGACGACTGTTGGATTCCGAGCCTCCTTCCTCGCAGCATCCAGGCGGGCCAGCATGATCGAGACGACAAGAAGAATTCCCGCCGCTGCGACTGCGGGAATCATCAGGCCGAAAAATGTGCCTAAAAACTCACGGGGTTGGCGGAACATCGCAAGCCACACGCCGACGGCGGCGGCGAGCAGCGCGTAGAGAGCGAGGATCGAGTCGATCAGAGGGTTGAGATAGTTGATCTCCGGCCAGGGACGGTAGAACAACCGCGCCAGGAGCAGGACCGCCGCCAGGACCGCGGTGAAGGAACCGACGGCGTTGGCCGCGATGGAGAGATCGGACTCAGACATCTGGCGATAGTAGCGAGACGGGCGATACAGCCGCGTCGAGAATGCCTGCAACAAGAAGAGCCCCCGGCGAACCGGGGGCTTCAAGTGGTGCGCGATACTGGGATCGAACCAGTGACCTCTTCCGTGTCAGGGAAGCGCGCTACCGCTGCGCCAATCGCGCCTATACAGGCTGTTCTCTTGTGAGTTGAGGTGGCGACGGGATTCGAACCCGTGTAAACGGCTTTGCAGGCCGGTGCCTAGCCGCTCGGCCACGCCACCGTGTGTGGTTCGACCCACGTGTCGTGATCTTCCGTCGGTTTCCCAGACGGAGATCCCTCCACTCGAGCGGATGACGAGACTCGAACTCGCGACCCCAACCTTGGCAAGGTTGTGCGCTACCAACTGCGCTACATCCGCATTTCGTTCCCGGGGCTTGCCCCGAGCACTCGTAAGACATTACCCGATCTGAGCGCGGGCGCAAAACGGCGCGCGCCCCGCGCGTGTCTTCCGCCGTGGTTCGAAGCACCGCTCGGCATCCGGTACGATCGATGAGTCCCGTTCGGGACGAGGGCGATTGGCGCAGTTGGTAGCGCGCTTCCTTCACACGGAAGAGGTCATCAGTTCGAGTCTGGTATCGCCCACCACAGAAACCCCCGGTGCGCCGGGGGTTTCGTCATTTCCGGCGTGGAGCGAGTGTGCTCACGTGGAGCAAACGTGGAGCAGTTTGCGGCGCAGTGGCGTGCAGTCCGGCGCATTCGCGCGCCATGAGCCCCCGATCACGGTCACGTCACGCAGCTATGTGTCCGCTGAAAATCGCGGATATGGTGAGGGCCATGCCCGCCCAATTGGGGGACGCGGGCAACCCGAGAGAAAGTCACCAGCATGACCATTCCTGCACCCGCGCCCGTCGACACCCCGGCCGCCGCGAAGCAGAAGAACCCGGTTGGCCTCGCCGCGCTCATCGTCGGCGGCGTCGCATTCATCTTCGCCGTCATCCCGGTCCTAAGCTTCATCGCTTGGGCGCCGGCCATCGCCGCGATCGTCCTCGGCATCATCGGCCTCGTCAAGAAGAACCGCACGCGCGGCCTGGCATGGGCTGGCCTCGCACTCGGCGTCGTCGCCTGGATCGTCGCTATCGCGGTGTCGATCGCCACATTCGCGGGCGCGGCATCCAGCATCAGCGAGAGCATCGAGCCGGCCGCCCCGGTCGCGCCCGTCGCGACGCCGGCCACTGAGGTGACCGAGGCTCCCGTCGCAACCGAGGCGCCCGCCGCCGAGGCCACGCCCGCAGCGCCTGCCGCGCCGGAACTTACTATGGGCCAGCGCAACGCGGTCGCGAAGGGCGAGAACTACCTGTCTTTCACGGCGTTCTCCCGTAGCGGCCTGATCGAGCAGCTGCAGTTCGAGGGCTTCGACGCGGCGGATGCCGAGTTCGCGGTCGACAAGATCGCCCCGGACTGGAACGTGCAGGCCGAGAAGAAGGCGAAGACCTACCTGGACATGTCGTCGTTCTCACGCGACGGGCTGATCGAACAGCTGGTGTTCGAAGGCTTCACCCAGGAGCAGGCCGAGCACGGCGCAACGGCGAACGGTTACTGACCCGTCGCTCGCGGCCACCAACGACGGAACGCCCCGGCGCCCGCCCTCCTGTGAGGGTCGGACGCCGGGGCGTTTGTCATGCGGGGCGCGTGTAGCGAATATTCAGCACGAACGATCCGGGGGTCGCCGTGCCACCGAACCCGCCGTACTGCGAGCCGACGGCGACGAGACCGCGCGCTGCGCCCGCTCGGAATGCCTCGCGCAGACCGGCAGGCAGGGCGATCTGCCCGGTGCCGCCCGATCCGATCGAGCCGGACGACGCCGACTCAAACGGCCCCGCGATCGGCTCACCGCCGGGCCGACCCCCCGCCGCAGTGCCTTGCACGGTGAGCACGGCGCTATTCCCGTCGGCGGTCTTGCGCGCGGTCAGCACCGCCTCATCGATGGAGATAGCGCCGAGGTTGGCGATCTGATCTCCGTAGCCGGCGAACCCTCGCAGCTGCCCTGACCCGTAAGCCGAGCCCTGATAGATGTCACTCGCCCCGCCGTATTTGCTCGTGTTCCACTGATCCCACCGGCCCGCCGGCACGCGGTAAGTGCCCGACGACTGCGGGCCGATCGATGCCGTCGCGGTGACGGTCGTGCTCCCCGCGCTGGGAGGCGTCTCGACGGGCGGCGGCGCGACGATCTTCGAAGGGCCGAGAGCTATCACCGGCATGCCCCACTCGTCGAGCAGAATCCATGCCGTCTCCCCCACCGTGTAGGTGCTCGCCACCGAGGGAATCGGGTACCTCTTGCCGTCCACCTCGACGACCAATTGCGTCCCGTTGATCGTCCGCACGGTTCCGAGCGCGGACGGCGGGCCGGGGTCGACGGTGCCTAGGACCAGCACCGGGCGCGCCGATGTCGGGTCGAACATGACTCGCACCACCGCTCCGGGGAGGTACCGGCCCGCCGCCGCCGGCAGCCACACGTCGCCGCCGCGGAGTGCCACGCGGACGCGGCGCCCTTCGACGTCGCGATCGAGCACGGTACCTGTCGATGCCACGGCGAGATCGTCGCTCTGCGCTGGCCCCTGCGGCACCGCGCGCTCGAGCATGCCGGCGATGTTCAGCGGGCTCACGTCGATCACACCGGCACCCCCACATCGATTCGCATGTCGCCGCCGTCCGCGGTCAGCGGGATATCCCAGGCGGTCACCCACCCCCACAAGGGGGCGTCGTCGCCGCGCAGGATCGCCACCGCATCATCAATCTCGAGACGCGGGTCGGGTGCGATCCGCACCGGCACCGCCTGCGCCGGACGCGCCGAGTTCTCGAGCATTGTCCGCGCCGCCGCCTGCGCCTGCGCCTCGTTCTCGAGCAGGCTCGACGACCACTCCTTGACCACCGCGCCATACTCGCCGTTGACGCTCATCGGCCCAGAGGTGATCATGGCGACCCCCTGCACATCCGCCCCGGCCGACTTGCCGGTGGATGCCACCACGACATTGAACGCACCCGCCCGGGTGTCGGAACGGGGTGCAGCGATCAGTGTGCCGCCTTCGCCGTCGCGGAGCGTGACCACGGGATGAGGCACGTCAGGGAGCGGCGCGCGGAACAGGATCTGTCCCCAGGCGTCGACCCGCAGGAGAGCCGGCCACGCGTCGGCGATCTCCTGCAGATTCTCGAGCCGGTCTTTTGACCACGACATAGCGGCCGGGCACGGCCGGTCCGCGAGCGCCGGGTCGAAAGAGACCCCCATACCGGCCGGCGCGAGCCGCCGCGCCTCGGTCTTCAGCGTCCCCGTCGGTGACGTGAGCGACAGCATCCCGTCGTCGCGCGGTCGCGCGAGCAGCGACTCACCCTTGACCGTGATCATGCCGGCGTCGTCGTCGTCCCAGTCCTTCACCTGGTAGCGACCTAACCGGGTCTCCCAGATCTGCCCCGTCACCACCGACTCGACGACAATCGTCACGTCGAGAACCTGCCCGTACCGGGCCAGAGGATGCCGCGGGTCCGCGCCGGGACGCCAATCGCGTACGTCCTCACCGGGCGCCGCGGCGGCGAAGCGCGGCACGGACAGGCTGAGCTCCTCGATCACTTTCTGCGACGCTTTGCCCGTCACCCGCCCGGCTACGATCGGCACGGACTCGGCGAGCAACTGCCCGCCGAGCCATGACGTTACCCGTGCGCTGTACATCGGCGAGCCGGCCAGCACCTCGTCGGGGGCACCGTTACGCATTCGGGCACCCCCTCACAGCAGCGACCAGTCGGCAGCGTCAAACTGATCCCACGTGTCGAATAACTCATCGAAGGAGCCAACCGGGACGACAGACCCGACCGACACCGTCGGCGCGGACACCTCGAGCCGGTCGCCCGCGGCAACACCTGACGCGACCATGCGGGCGCCCGCGGCGAGACCCGTCACGCCGGCAGGCGCGACGGCCGTCACGGACACCTGCTGCCACTGCCCGCTCAGCACGACGGGAGCTCCCGTTACGACGGCGCCCGAGGACCACTTCAGCAGCGCCGAGGCGGAGCGCCCGGCGGCACCCTTCACCCGCATCGACACCGTGTAGGTGCCGCCCGGTGTCACGGCTTCGCCGAGGGTCTTCGCCGCCGCCGAGTAGGCCGACTCGACGATATCGACGGCAGCGCCCGCGTTCGTCGCCGCCGCGCGCGCATAGTTCGCCGTGAGATACCCACCCGAGGTGACGAGGGACAGGGCGCCGTTCACCGCCGCCCACCCCGCGAGCGACGGGAAGAGCGAGTGATACGACCACACACGATCGGCCATCGCGTCATCGAACGCGGTCCACACGTACGCCACCAGCGCGGCCGACGGCTGCGGGTCACTGATCTCTCGCACCTTCAGCGACCATCGTCGCCACGTACCGAACCCATCCGACACGAGCTCGTCGCTCCACGACGTGACCAGGCCGAGCACCACCGGCTTAAAATCGCGCAGCCCGGGCGGCAACCGCCGGACGATGGGGCGCCCGGTCCGCAGAATCGCTTCCATTGCAGCAGAGTCGGCGCCCTGCGTGTCGAACTCCCACGCGTACGCGAACGATCCCGGGACGTCGAGACGCGCCGCGGGATCTTCCCGGCCGGCGATCTCGAACGTCGATGCACGGATGACAGCAGTGCGCGCCTCCGTGACCGACACCACCTCGACACCGACTTTCCGAAGCCCGTCGATCGTCTGCACGACGCCGACGCCGGGGCCGTCATAGGCCACGGTCAGCGGGGCCGCCGCATAGGTAGCCCCGTCGATCACCGCCTGATACGTGATCAGCGAGTTCAGGGCCGTGCGACTGTCTACGAGCACCAGCTGCCCGCCGTCCGACACGCCGGACCCGCCCGGGATTGTCCAGCGCGAACCATCAGCCGTCGTGCCGACGACCTCGAATCGCGAGCCGGCCGCGACCCCGCTCAGTGTGACCTGAGCGGGGCGCGGATCGGCCGACGACAGCAGCACGGCGGTGAGAGTTACCGGCATTCGCTCACACCCCCAGTGCTGTCTTGATCTGCGACTGCGCGCCCTTCACGATCAGCGGATAGACCGCCTGACCGATCAGCTGCGCCAGCGTCTCGAGATCCTCGCGAACGAGTCGCGTCGCCGCACCGCCGCTGCCGCCGGCCGACGACCGACCCGCCGCAGCGGCCTCGATCGCGACCCGCTCCATACGGGTAGCGACCCGATCCACCGGCTCGATGTACTCACGACCGCCGGGGTTGTCACCGACGACGGCGAGCATCGGCCCCATCGTCACACCACCCGTCGCGAGGTACGGCACCTGGGGCAGGGAGACGCCGAACGACTGCCCACCGACCATCGGCACCCACGACGGGATCGTTACCGAGATCCCGTTGATAGCTCGGATCGCCGAGTTCACCAGACCGATGATCGAGTTGATGGGACCGCGCACGGCGCTCACCGCATTACTGAACGCCCCCGAGATGAACCCGCCGATCGCCCCGAACACGGTGCGGAACGCGTTTCCGACGCGGTCGACGGCACCCGTGATCGCGTTGAAGGTGGGCATGATGATCGAGTTGTGCACCCAGTTGATCCCGTCTCCGATGCCGCGCACCGCGGGCATGATCGCGTTATTCCACAGCCACGAGAACACCGAGCCGACCGCGTTGATGGCGGTCGCGATTCCCTGCCCCACCGGCACGACCACGTTCTGATGCAGCCAGTTGAACCCGGCGGCGACGTTCGCCCATGCCTGCGATAGGAAGCCGACGAACGGGGAGACGACGTTCGTCTGCAGCCAGTTGAGGACGTCGCCGATCGCGCGCAGCACGATCTCGATCCCGACCCCGGCGGGGACGAACACGTTCGCGTGTAGAAACTCGAACCCCTGCCCGATGAGGTTGAACACCGGCATCGCGGCGTTCTCCCAGAGCCAGACGATCACCGCGGCCCACAGTCCGATGTAGAGCATGATGCCCGTTACGACCGGGATGATGATGTTCCCGTAGATCCAGTTGAAGACGTCGCCGATCCCCTGCACGACGGTGGCGATGAAGCTGCCGACGGGGGCGAAGACGTTCGCGCCGAGCCACTCGAAGGCGGCCCCGATCGCCGAGAAGACCGGCGACAGGACGCTGCCCCACAGCCAGTTCCAGGCGTCGCCGATCCACTGCGTGACGCCGTCCCAGTTCTGCCAGAGCCACACGACCGCACCGACGAGCAGCGCGATCCCGGCGATGATCGCGAGGATGATCCACGTCACGGGCGATGCGAGCCATGCGGCGTTGTTCGCCCACTGCGCCGCGGTCTGCGCGACGGTCGCCGCGGTCGCCCCGGTCTGCGCCACCTTGAATGCGGCCCACAGTCCGCCGAGGGTCTGCAGGATCAGCAACCCCTTGAAGGCGAGGGACGCGGCGAGCACCGCGCCCGCGAGCACGGATGCGCCCGCCGCGATGGCGAGCACGGCGTCGGTGTTCTGCGATGCCCAGTCGGCGAACGACTGCAGCGCGCCCACCACGACGTTGATTACAGGCAGCAGCGACTCGCCGAGATCGACGGCCACCATCTGCACGGTCCGGCCCATCTCCTGCCACGACGACTTCGGATTGCCCGAAACGGTGTCAGCCATCCGCGACGCCGCGCCCGCGACGTCACCCATACCGCCGGTCGCGGCCGTGAGCGACTGCAGGAACGCCGGGATCTCGTTCACCCCGAGATCCTCGAGCGGCGTGCCGAACAGGCCGATAGCCGCATTCGCCCGCGTCACCGGATCTTCGATCCCGAGCAGACCGGCGACGACTTGCTCGAAGCCCTGCCGCCCCTGCTCGCCCCCCGCGAGGATCTTCGCCGCCATCTCGGACGCGGACAGGCCGGCGGCTTCGTAGGCGGCGACCGAGCTCGCGCTCATGTCGGTGGCGCGGATGCCGAACTCTTTCACCGCGTCACCGGTCTTGTCGATGCCGTACATGCCCTTCTCGGACGCCGCGACGAGCGCGCTCATCGCAGCGTCCCCGGACATGCCGATCTGAGCGAAGAACGGTCCGTACTCGTCGATCGCGTCGACCAGATCGTCACGGACGGCGGGCGGCACCCGCTGCAGTGCCGCCGTCAGCAGATCGAGCCCCTCGTCGGCCGAGGCCACGAGGCCAGCCGAGAGCATCTGCCCCGTCACCTGCGAGATCCGATCGGCCTCCATCTCGAAGGTGCTCGACAGGGTCAGCACCTTCGAGGTGATCCCCTGCAGCTGCTCGACACTCGCAGTGCGCATCTCGGCGATCGACCCGATGACGCCCGCCGTTGCGGCCTGCACCTCCTCGAGCGACCCGCCGAAGTTGTCGGCGTACGCGTCCCCGGCCGCCTCTCCCGCTCGAGCAGACTCCTCCTCCGTCAGCGCGAGCGAACCCGCGAGACGGTCAACGCCGGCCTCGGCGTCCGCGAAAGCGATCGACGCCCCAACCGCGGCACCACCAACAGTGAGGAGCGTCCCCGCGGCGACACGGCTGCCAGCGCTCAGCGCGTCGTTCCACGCGTCGAACTTCGCCTGCGACCGGTCGACCTTGTCGAGCTCCTGGTCATCGACCATCAGGCGGATGATCAGGTCAGAGGCGGAGCGTCCAGCCATGCGGTCACCTCCGTTTCTTCAGTTCGTCGGCCTCGTCGGCACGCTGCTTTGAGATGGCGTCGCACGCGAGCGCCAGCTGCGCCCACATCTCGGCGGGCAGATCCCAGATCCGATCCGGGGTGAGCTCGGGCCAGTAGTCATGTCGGCAGATCAACAGCGCCCGCTTGGTCACCTGATCGATCAGCCACGGCTCGCGCTCGTTGAGCTCGTCGAGCTCGGGCCAGGGGGGCGCCTCATCCGCGGTGCGGCGGCGACGCCCCCGGCCATTGCGGATTACTGAGGGTCCGAGCTCTGCTCACCCTCCGCGTCCTCTTCGTCGCGGAGGTCGCCGGGCTGAGCGACGATGCGATCGACCCCGTCGAGCTCGGCGCAGGACATGAACGTCACGTCCTTGTAGCCGGCGCGACGCATCGACGCGAAGATCGCGACCGCCGTTTGGATCGACGTCGTCTTCATCTGACGGGCGTACTCCTTGCGGTTCCACCCCGTCTCGCGCTCGACCTCGGCGGTGTCGAACAGGGTCGGCTTCACGACGGGGATCGTCGTGCCGTCGGTCAGTACCAGCTTTGCCACGTTGTCTCCTAGGTGTCTTGCGCTGCGCGGGTGAGGATCTCCTCGGTGGCGCGCAGCAATTGGTCGCGCCCCTGAAGCACGGGGGCACGGAAGAATGCCTGTCCGGCCTGGTCGACGTAGTGACGTCGATTGCCGAACACGGGGTGACGAAATCGGCGCTTCTGCCAGAACTTCGCCTTGTTAAATCCGTCCGACCCTTTCGGGCCTGTGGTCTTGAACTCGACGCCCTGCCGGGTCTTGCCTGCGACGACACGGAATTTCAGCCCGGCGGCGATACCCGCACGCATACCGGTCGATCGCCCGCCGCGCTTGACGTCCTGCTCGGTGTAGGTGTTCACCTTGACCGCGTAGAACTTGCCTTTGCGCTTCGAGTGCACGAGCTTGTGCCGATACCCGGTCTTGGCGAGACCGCGCGGCAGCGGCCCGCCGAGGATCGCTTTCTGTGCGTCGATGACGGGCGCGCCGAGCGCGCGGAGTTCCCGCCGGACCGGCGTGCGCACGGCCGGCGGGAACTCGCGCAGCTTCGACAGCAGGCGACGCAGCGACTCCGGGTCAGGGACGGAGCCCGTCGCCTGCTCGGTCACACCGCGGCGTCGAGCGTCCGATAGACGACGGTCACGGGCTGCGCCGAGATCCCGTCGTCGAACGCCTCGAAGTCAATCGACAGCTTGATCGCGTTGCCGCCGTCGGACGCCGGCACCTCGCCCTTCAGACGGATCGCCGGCAGGGCGATCTGCAGCATGGGCTTGTTGGCACCGGACACCGCGACGTTGTGCTCGAACGTGAGCAGCAGCGACAGCGGCGTCTGCGCGAGGTACGCGTCGCGCAGTGCGTTGTCGGTGTACTCCGCGGTGATCTTGCCCGACAGTTCGGGCAGGCCGAGCAGCGGGGCGCGCGAGCGCAGCCCCTTCCCGCCGAGGTTCCACCCGTCCGAGTCCAGCGAACGCTTGATCGCGAAGCTGAAATCGGCGATGTTCGCCGCGGAGGTGCCGCTCATCGACGCGGGCGCCGTCGCCGTCGCGGGCGTCAGCGTGCCGCCGAGCGAGATGCCGCCGTGCACGAACGTGAACAGCGCGTCGTCAGCCGGGTAGCTCGCCGCGGATGCCGCGAACGACGTCAGCAGTTCCCGCGCCGTCACCGACAGCTTGGCCTCGACGAACCCACCTTCCTTCGCGCTGAGCTCGATCGAGTCGAACGCGCAGCCGGTGAAGGTGTGCGGGTACGAGTTGACACCGCCGAGGGTCGGCAGCACCTCCTGCAGCGTGAACGTCTGCACCGGGTCGGTCGTCGAGATCGTGTGCACCTGCTGGTACAGGGCCGGCGTGGTCGACGGGACAACCGTGGACACCACGGCCCCGAGCACGGCGTTCAGCCACATGCCGAACCCGCGCGTCGGCACGTCGAAGGCCACATCGCCGGACCCCTCGAACCGGCCGATCGCGTTGCGGTTCAGACGGTTGACGTTCTTCCCGGGGCGCAGGCCCTTCGACTGAATCGTCTTCACGTCGTACTTCATTTTCGCGTCAGACTCGGCGAAGCGGGTCGGCGCGACGGCCGTCCCGTAGGTCGTCTCACGGCCGATCCCGACCGTGAAGTCAAGCTGCGTCGTCACCCTCGGCCACCTCCTCCGGGTTGCTCTCTTCGGCCGGGGCGAGCGCCTCGGCCGTCGCCGTCTTCGCCGATGCGTTGACGGGCTCGTAGTTCTCCACCTGTCCGGCGAAGAGGGGCGCGAGATCCTCACGCACGTCGAACTCCTCGCCCTCGGCGATCACACGCCCCAGCGCGGGCACGTCGAGCGCACCGAGCGGGGACACGTTCTTGAATCGGGGCACAGCCTTTCCGGCCATAGCTCCCCCTTCCGTTATTGGTCGATCAGGTGGGGCGCACGCGGTGCGCGCACACGAACTCGGTTTGGATCTCGACGACGTACCCGCCGCCCTCGGGGTCCTGCACGCCCGCCGTCGACATCGACCCGGGGAGGCACCAGAGCACAGCACCCCCGAGCGTGATATCGGTCTGCGTGATGTGGGTTTGGATCTCGGCGAGGATGCTGTACGCGGCATTGAACGCCGCGCGCCCATCAGCCTCGCGATTGCCGGATGCCGCCACCCACGCGCCGACGGAGAGACCTACGCGGATTGCCTCGTCGAACTGCCGACGGGGGCCGATGTTTACGAGATCCGGGTCGACTGACACGTCTTCCATGGCGACCCAGCGGGTAGCGAGGATCTCAGCGGGCGGGGCGTAGTAGCGGTCGATCTCCACGCCGCGGTGCGCGGTCGCCGTCTCGACCGCCTCCCACACGCCGTCACGCGCGGCGAGGATGCCGGTTGCTTGACTGATCCCACTCACACGCCACCGCCGTAGAAGATGCGGGGCGGGAACGGTGCCAGCCAGACGGCGACTTTCGCCGGCATGCCGACGCCAGCAGGCGCGGTCGGCTCGGCGGCCTGACCTCGGGCGTTCGTGCCGCCCTTGGTCTGGTTCCACATGAGCTTCCCCCACTCGCGAGCGCTCATCACGAACTCGGGCGGCAGCCCGGCGAGCGGCAGCTGATGGCGGTTGGGCTCGATGTTTCGGCCGGTCGCGCGATCGATCAGGCTGCAGACGGTAGCCGCGAAGAACGCGAGATCGTCTTTCTCAGCTGCGATCTGTTCGACGCTCAGGCCGATCGCGTCGCCGAGCACCTCGCCCGTGATAGGCCAGTTTTTCGCCACGGGGATAACTCCTCTCGAGGACGGGAGGGCGCGCCGTCTGGCACGCCCTCCCGTTCTGCGGTTACTCGGCGGGTGCCGCGTATCCGTTGGCGACGAGCGACTCGGCCTCGGCGGCGGGGAGGGTCACCGTGCGCCCGGCGCGCGGCCAGGGCTCGCCGTTGCGGAGACCCGAGATCGTGATGAGCATCACGATCTCGACGTCGCCCTCGGCGGGGATCTCCTCGCCCGTGTGGAGCTCGCTCGTCGGCGTGGCCGCCTTAGGTGCCGAGTCGGCGAGGACGGATGCCGCGGCGGCGACGTCGGCGACCGCCGGCTCCTGCCCCTGCGACGGGTCGACGTCGCCCTGCGGCTTGACGTCGACCGTCACCTCGGGCACGGCCTGCCCGGCCGGGGCCGTCGCGGTGTCACCCGCGGCGACGGCGACGAGCGGGGCCGGCTGGTCTGCCGACGTATCGACCGCCGCGTCTTCGCGCACCTCGCCCGTCTCGACGGGGACCGACTGCGCGTCGGCCTTCGTGGCGCGGGCCATCAGGACGCACCACCCGCGAAGTGCTTGATGGCCGAGGCGTCCATGAGACGACCGTCGGCGCGCAGCTTGCCGCGGAACGCGACCTGATCGGTACCGAACAGGGCGTGATCCGAGCGCTCGATGCGCAGGTTGCCGACGGTGCGCACCCAGTAGCGGGAGAAATCGCCGTAGAACAGCGACTTGGCACCGACGCCGACACCCGCGACGAACGGGTCACGGAACACGGGCGCGCCGAGCAGGGTCGACGGGGCACCGTTGAGACCGTTCGGCTCCCACAGGTAGCGGCCCGACGCATCCTTCTGCTTGCGGATGGACGCGACGGCCGAGTTGGACGCGACCCACGCGGCGTTCGCCTGGTAGGGGGCGAGCACCGATTCCTGCAGGTCGATCAGGTTGTCCCACGACGGGGCGCCTCCGACGCCGGTCGCGCCGGTCACGCCGACGGTGGTTGCGGTCGCGATGCCCTGCGGGGCGCTGACGCCCGAACCGGTCGCGAGATCCTGGCCCAGCAGGACCGAGATGTTCTCGCCGATGAGCTTGTTCGTCAGCGACTCGATGTCGATCAGCGAGTCCTGCACGAGCTCGGTCGAGATGCCGACGAACTCGCCGTACCCCTTGGCCCCGAACGAGATCTGACCGAAGGTCGGGTCGGTGCCGCCGATCTGCGTGGCCTCGGGGGCCGGGGCCGCCGCGCCGAAGGACGTCAGCCGCGGAAGGGTGACGGTGTCGCCCTTCTCGGTGACGAACACGTACGCGCCGGCTGCGAAGATGCCCGAGAACTGACGCAGCGGCTGGATCAGCTGCGCGAGGTAGGTCTGTCCCACCGTGTTGCCACCGGCCAGGGCGGTACCCACGGACAGCGCGCGCGCCTCGGCGTGCATGATGGCGCGAACCTCGTTCGCGTCGGGGATGTACTCGAGGAACTTCGTGTCCCCGTTGAGCACGCCGCGGATCTCGCTCGCGAACTGCGCGACGTCGGCCGCCGATCCGAAGGCGGAACGGTTGCCGAGGAGGTTGCCGGCGAAGTTCGCGGCGCGCTCCTCGATCGTGCGCTGCTGCACGAGCAGCGTCATCCGGTCGTCGTAGTCGTTGTAGGCGCGCTCGAGCGCCTCGAACTTCGTCCGCTCGTCGGCGGTCAGCGCGCGCTCGGCCGCGATGTCGGCGAGGGGCTTGCCCTCGTTCTCCCACGCCCGCTTCTGCTCTTCGGCGAGGGACTTGATTCGTTCCTGAATGCTGGTCATTCGGGTGTGTCCTTTCTCAGATCCCGCGCTTGCGGGTTCGGTTGGCGAGCGCGGGGTGCGTCTCGCGGGTCATGGCCGCGGCGCGCTTGGTCGCCTCGGCCTCCCACTCGCCGGGGGCGGCGGGGGAAGGGTGCAGGGATGCGCGCACGGCGTCGATATCGACGGCGCTGCGCATCTGCGTGGTGGCCGCCCAGTAGGCGGGGTCGGCGACGGGTGCGACGTCGCTCAGCGTGGAGCGAGTCACCCGGCGCACGAGGCTGCCGGCGGCGTTCTCGCGCCACTCGACGTCGAGCGCGTGGAACGCGAACGACGAATGCCGGTAGTCGCCGCGCTTGGCGAGTGCGGCGACGTCGCGGCCGGCGCCCGTGTCGGGCAGATCCACCTCGTACCGCACGCCGACGTCGTCGATGTACAGACGCAGCGTGCCGGCGTCGGTCGTGCCGAGCAGCAGTCGGCTGTCGTGCTCCGCGCGCGCGATCACTCGCGTGTGCAGGGCCATGTCGACGCGGCCCTCGGCATCCGGTGCGCCGAACGCTTCCGGTGCGATCTCCTCGAACCAGCCGCCGAGGTCGCGAGAGGGCGAGTCGAACACGACCGCGTAACCGGTCAGCACGCCCACACCTCCCGACCCCTCGGCCGCGGCTCGGAACTCGGTCGGCTTGTCGACGACGCGGCGTTCGAGCTCGGTCATTGCGTCCCCCCTTCGGGCATCTCGACGCGGGACGTCGAGTCAGATTCGGATTCGGATTTCGTGGTGGCGTACCAGGCTTGCCACTGCTCGATCTCGTTCGCGTCGATGCCGCGGCGACCGAGATCGCGGCGCGCCTCGGCGAGCGTGAGCGTGCCGTTTTTCAGCTGCTCCGTGATCGACCGCATGAACTCGAGCAGGCCGGGCCGCTCGAGCCGTGACAGGTCATAGGTCAGTTCCTGACCGAACGGGAGCACGTCGCTGAACGCGGCCTCCGCGCGCCCGGACACGCCGCCCAGCGTCTTGATGCGGAACAGGGTCGCGTCCATCTCGCGATTCGAGTACGTGCGCGACGAGCCGGCTTTGCCGCCGACCTCTTCCGGCGGGACGCCGAAGATGATCGCGATCTCGGTAGCGGATGCCTCGATGGTCTGCAGGAACTGCGCCTCTTCGGGCGAGACTGTGATTTTGCGGTAGTCCCACTCGCCCGGCAGGGCGACGGGTTTTCCCTCGGCGGCGGCGCGCACGAAATCGTCGCGCACCTCGGCGAGCACCTCGCCGCCGACCTTCGCCGTCTTCGCCTGCAGGATCGCGGGCGGCATCGACGACTGCTTGAACCAGCGGCGCCCATACTGCCGCGCCAGATCCGCCCACTCGAATGACGCCGCGAACGCCGAGATCGGCGACAGCCCGCGGACGGTTCCGGCGCGCAGCTGCTCGCGCAGGTGCAGCAGGTTGCCGCCCTGCGACACGAGCTTCACCGGCACCCCTGCCACCCGGTATTTCGGATCGAAGGGATTCGATTCGTCGATGGTCACGTGCTCGTCGGCGACCCACTGACAGAACCGGCGATCGCTGTCGACGAGCCCATATGCGTTGCCGCGCGTCTTCAGTTCGGCGACCATCTGCACCCGGGAATCCCAGACGGAGATTGTCGGCGACGGCTTCGACAGGATCAGCGGCGTCTCGACGATCTCTCGCTGACCGCCCCGCACCTCCGTGACAGTCACGGTCGCCTGCGCCCACTGATCGGTGATGTAGCGAATTGCCGCGTAGGTCGCGGCCTGCCGCATCGCCCCACCGCGGCCGAGCGACTGCCAGGCCGGCCCGAACACGTCAGTCGCGGAGATATCTCGCGCCTCAGCCTCGCGGGTGAACAGGCTCACGATCGCCGCCGGATCGGCAGCGGGTGCACGATCAGCAGCACCGCGATACCCGCGATGATCAGCGCGACGGGCAGCGACCACATCGCCACCCCGACGACGATCAGCAGCACGCCGAGCGCCTCGAGCAGATCGTCGCGGAACGTCGCGAGGAACGATCGCAGCACCGCCCATGCGGCAGCGAGCGCCGCGCGCGGCTTCATTCGGTCGGTCATCCGGCCTCCTTTGTCGTGCCGTTCGCGGCGCGGAACGCTGCGATCGGGTCGTATGCGAGATCCGGCAGGAGCTCGGCGAGCATCTGCCGTGCATAGGTGATGGCGACGAGCGCCGAAACGGGGCGCATCGACTTGCCCCTGATCCACTTCCACCCGGCATCCGTCGCCTTCGTGCTCGCGGATTTCAGCGCCTCGGTGAGCTCGTCTTGCCCGAGGTGCACGACGTCGTGATTCAGCACGGCGTCGAGCAGGCCGGGGCCGGCGACGGCAATGTTCGCGGCCGTCATCACGCGCGCGTCGATACCCGCCTCGAGCAGCTTCGGCAGCAGGAACCCGGCCGCGCGGTGCTCGACGTAGACCGGGCCGGGCGCCTCGCGCACCAGGTCGACGATGCCGGGTACCTCGAGCCCGTTGTCGCCGTCGAGAATCCAGTCGGTGCCGGGAGCGTCGGCCAGCACTTCCAGGTGGATCTTCGTGTCAGTGCGGATGCCGGCGACGGCGATCGACGCCCACGCCGATTCGGGCGCCACGTCGATGACGTACACGACTTCGTCGCGCGCCACCTCCGACCCCGGGTCGACAACGGCCTCGTGCTCCCACCGTTCCTTCGGGATCTTCCACGTCTTCTCGACGTCGTCACTCCACCAATTCAGGAACGGCCGCAGGAACCCGCCCTGCATGGCCTCACGGAATGCCGCGATCTTCGTCTGATTCGTGGTGAAGCCGAGCGCCGGCATGCACCCCCACCAGGTGAGCGGATCGTCGGGATCTGCCCCGTCGGGCGCCGAGTATTCGACGTACATCGTGCGCATGCGCTGCGCGTTCAGCAGCGCCGGGTCTGCGCGTAGGAGCTCGCTGCGGGCTCGGCCCGCCTCGGCTTTCTTCCACATGAACGGCGACTTGGTCTTCGACTCACCGGCCGTCGAGATCCACAGCGATTGCGCGTCATCGACGGCCGTCGTCGCGGGCATCAGCGCCGCCTCTAGGCGGTCGTCCTTCTGCGCGAAGATCTCATCGCCGACGGTGAGCCCGAGCGTTCCACCGTGGCCTGCGTTCTCCGTCGGCGCGTCGATCGACCATTTCGAGCCGTTCAGGAACTTCATGTGCTCGCCACCGTTGGTGAGATTGAGCGTGTTCCCAGTGCGGTTCCGCTGCAGCAGCTGCCCGAACGGGGATGCCGCGATGCGGTGATGCTGCTCCTCCTGCAGCTTCTCGAGCGCCTTCTCGCGCGTCTGCGCGATGTAGAGCAGGTACTGCCGCTCGGGCCACATGATCATGCGGTGCACGCCCCACGGCAGGACTATCGACGTCTTGCCCGACTGACGCGGCACGATGATGACAATTTCGGAGTACCAGAGGAGCCCCGTCGCCGGATCAATCTCGAACGCGGTCTCGAGGATCTCCCGCTGCCACGGCATCGCCGCCCACCCGAGCAGCGCCATGATGTTGACGACCTCGTGCGCGATCGTCTCGCGCGCCGGGTTACGCGGAGTCGCCCACCGGGGCCGGGTCTCCACTCCCGCCGGCACCCCGGATCGCACCCACGAGGGCGGCGAAGGCATCAGCACCGCCACCACCCCCGGAGTCCTTCACATCGGCGAGCACCTTCCGCAGCGCCTCCACGGTCGACGCGAAGTAGCGCGCATTCGCCGGGTCGTCGAGCGCTCGAGCACCGCGAAACACGAGCTCGTGCCGCAGCCGCGTCGCGGCGTCCTTGGCATCCGGCAGCGCCTCGCGCGCCGCACGCTCGATCGCCGACGACGGCTCGAGAATCTCGAGCGGGTCGACACTCGCCCGGTGAATCCACCCGGCATCCCGGATCGCAGCGGCGGCCACGATCGACGCCGTCGCCGTGTCACCCCTGGCATCCCACAGCGCGGACTCGATCAGCTGCGCGAGCTCGTCACCGGGCGCCGGTCGACGCACCGAGAGAGCCGATCGCACCTGCTCGTCGAAGTCAGGCGCGCCGACGGACACGATTACCGGACCCGTAGGGCTTGCCCGCTCGACGGGTCGCGATCCGGCGTCGCCTGTAGGGCGCTTTTCGCGTGTAGGGCGCGCCCTCACCACAGCCGCGGGCGCCTCCTCGGCGACGGCCTCGCCGCCCGCGGCCAGACGCTTCCGCTCACGATAGGCAGCCTGGTCATCCGTCTTCCACCGACGGCAGTCAGCGCACCGGCAACCCGCGCGATATCGCGCCCGGGTGCCGTGCTCGGGGGTCTTCGCCGCCACGGCGACCACCTCCGCTCTGCGCCCCTCTGACGCGTCGACTTCCGACCGCGCATCGCAGCGCGCGGCTACCCCTGATCGGCCGCGCACGGACCGCCTGCGCCCTACACGCCCTACACCGCGAACCGGATGAATCGGGGAGAGGGAGTTTTGGGCGGGGCGAGGGTGAGGAGCAGTACCCGGGGGTGGAAAAAATCGATCGAAACCCGGCGGGTGCCGGCGGCGGGTGCCGGTACTCCATGAGCCCATGCCTCTTCGCCGTCGACACTCGTCAGACTTCGATCTCAGTTCTGATCGTTCACGTCTCGGTCACGACGACCAGCGTTCGCCCACCGAGACGAGCGGATACCACGAGGCGTACGCGGCGTCCGGTCCCGCCTGCCCGCGTTACACCCATAGTGAGCAGCACGCAGGTTCCACAGATCCCACGTGCCACCTCGCTTCGCCGGCACCACGTGATCGAGCGACGGGCCGAGCGGATGCCAGGCACGCAGCCCATACCGGATAGGCCCCCGCTCCCCCCGACACAGCCAGCACTGCGGCGTATCCACCTCGGGCACCACGATCGCGAGCAGGCGCGCGTACTCGGCCGCGCTGAGCTTCTCCGCGTAGTGAGGCACGACACCGCCCCTCCCCCCGCAATGAGCAGGCACCCCCGCCCCCGAGAGATCAAACGACGCCCGTCTCCTTTTAACTCGCTCGATCGCCCCCGGTGTCACTCCGACCGATCTCGCTGCGATAGTGCGCGAGCATGGCCTGCTCCCACTCCTGATCGTGCGCAGGCTCGAAGTCCGTCACCGGCACTTCACCCTCGGCCCATGCCTGCAAGCGAACCTGCGCGCTCATAGCTCGCCCAGCGTGCGCGTCGAATGAGACCCGTCCATCGTCGCCCCGGACGGGCGGAGACTCGATGGCACGCGTCACCTGACGCATCCACCACCCAGCAACCGTGCCCGTCCGGTCGAACTCGTTCAGGTCCGACGCGATCTCAGGCGTTTCTCGATGCACGTCGCGCAGCTGTTCCTCACGCAGCGCCTCGGGCGCGCTCACGAGGCGGAGATACAGCAGGCTCGCCCGGCGGGCTGCCGCCGCTTTTCTCTTCGCGGCATCTTCCCGCCGAGTCCGGCGACGGCCCCTTGCCTCGTTCCCCCACGCTAGGAGATAGCCCACGACCACCGATAGCAGCGCGATGCCAACCTGCGTCCACGGTTCCCAGGGATCACCCTTCAGAGCGTCGACGATCTGCTGCACCTGCTCATCGGTCATCCGCTCACCATAGCGAGCAGTGTCCGACCCTCGGCGTAAGGTTCCCCGGCATGGACCCACGACCAGGCGCGAGCCTCGGCACCGTCAACACCGACCACGAACTCGCCTACCTCCGCGCAGGTAGCGACCCACCCTGGGAGCGCCCACACCGCGACGGCATCGACATCACCGACACCCCCGAAGCGTGGACGCCCTACCAGCGTGAACGCCGACTAGCGTTCGAGGCCCGCGTCGCCGCCTACCGGCAGCGGGGCGACCTCTAACGCTCGACGAGCCAGTGCTCGTACGCGACACCGGGCGTGCCGCCGATGTGCTCCCCGTCGATCGTCCCTGCGCCCTGATAGGCGTCGGTCGGCAGACCACCGAAGCGCACGAGCTCACCTCCCGACAGGTCGGGCGTTGCTTCGAGGTACACGAGATCGTCAGCCGAGCGAGTCATGCCGTCCACCGTATCCGCGGGCACCCCCGACTCATAGGGGTTATCCGGGCCGCGATCCTCCGGCACCCGTTCATCCACGGCGAGGCCGGTGCACACGGCGCACTGCCCCGTCGGGATGAACGGGTCCACGTCGACAGGCTCGTGGCCGCCCGCGGCGACGTCGTGCGGGTCGATGCGTTCGCTCATGTTGGGATGCTCCCTGCTGCTGTTCCCGGCAGTGAAGTCGGCCAGGGGTCGGACGTCGTGAAGCTGAAGTACCAGCGGAGCGCGGTCAGAGCGGTGTCCGCCCGCGTGATGCCGTTGCCGTCGGTAACCACGCCGTGCTGCACGTTCCCGCCGGCGATGATCTTGTTGATAGTTCCGTCGGGGCGGAAACCCGAGGGCAGCGTGAGGATCGTCGTGTTGGCGGGGACTGCCGCGGAACTGCCAGCGTTGACGTTGACCGACACCGTCTGCCCGACGCGACGCAGGTACGCAGACCCTGTCCATTCCGCCGATAGGAGTGCGGTCACGTTGCGAGAGCCCGTGTCGCCGTAGATCAACTGTTCACGACCGTTGACGTCGTCCAACGTGTAGATCGCTCGGCCCGCAGTCTGGTCGATGCGCTGCGACGCCATGAAGCGCCATGCGCTGAACGCTGACCCGCGGTAAGCGCGTATCCACTCGCCGACGATGATGTTCGGGGTGCCCGTGGAAGGGTAGGGCGTGTACCGCTGGACGACCTGACCCACGCCGCCCCACTGCGTCACCGTCAGAACGCCTGCCACGCCCGCCGCGGGGTAGTTGTTCGCCGAGGTGGCGAAAGCGCCGCTCGGGCAGCGGTAGACACCGGGCGTGGTGATCGCGTTCAGATCGGTTGCGCTGGTCAGCGCGGTGCCGAGGAACTGCCCCGCGAGCGCGAGGTCGCGCGCCTGCTCGGCCGCGTCCCGGCTTCCTTTTGCCTCGACAGCGAACCCGCGAGCGTCATCCTCAGACGACTGCGCCGCCGTCGCCGACTGGCCCGCGTTGAAAGCCGACGTGCCGGCGCGGTCAGCGTCCGCGTTCGCCTTCCCAGCCGACACGGCCGCGGCATCCCGCGCTGCGACAATCCCCTGCGCCGCACTGAGAGCAGTCGACGCGTTCCCCGCCGCGACACCAGCCGCAGCGCCCGCCGACGAGGCCGAACCTGCAGCCGCGGATGCCGCGCCCATCGCGTCACCAGCAGCAGCGGATGCCACGCCCGCGGCCGACACCGCGCGGCCCTCCGCAGCCTCGGCACGCTGCACCAGCGCCACCGACACCGCGGAACCATCCTCACCCTTGTCACCCCGCGGGGCCGCATACACCGAGATATCGACGCCCGACGACACCACACGGGTCTTCTGCGCCGGACCGACCGGGATCGACGAGCCGACAGCCGCGCCGACCGACCCGTGCAGGAACGTACGGCGACCGCCCGCGAGCGTGCCCGACAGCGTCACCTCGTCGCCCCACGCGACGTCGGCGGTCTGCTCAGGCGAGAACGTCATCGCGAGACGACCCTCGGCCGCACGCGACGCATCCACCACGCCCACGTGCTCGCCGAGACGCGCCTCGAACACCCACGCCGACAGGTCGACCGGTGCCTGCGTCGTCACCGAGCGCACGTGCACCTCACGGAACCACGTATCCCCCGGGTACAAGTGCACCCCGACGACCAACGGCTCAACAGGCGAAGACTCGATCAGCTGTGCAGACACGCCGACCCCCTCTCAGTAGTGCGCGCGACCGCGCACGGTGGCCACGCGACGAGCGCGCTCGGCCGACGACACCGCCACCTCGGGCGGGTCCGCCTGCTGCACCACCAGCGCCTCAACGGGCGGGACCATGCGAGGCGAGTCAGGGACGATCGCGAACGACACGACGTCGTCGAACGCCCCCGTCACGACACCAGCGACTGCACGCGCTGCCCCTGGTAGATGGACGTCGCGACATTCGGCTCGAAGGTCTCGATCAGGCCACGCGTGAGCGGCACCGTCACGAGCACGACGTCGAAGGTGTAACTGCGCATCTCGGCGGCCAGGCGGAACACGTCGACCGTGACCGGCGTCGGCGCGAACCGCTCACGCACGGCATCCACCGACGGCACCCCGACGGGCGCGAACACACCGACGCGAAGGCCACTCAACGGTGCGGGCCACTCGGGGTCGCGCTCGCGCGCGAACGTCGCCGGATTCGCCTCGACCGACCGCGCGGCATCCGCCGACTCGGCCGACACCGTCGCCGCCCGCGCCGCCGAGAAGCGGGCGAGCACCTCCTCGGGAAGATCGCCGGCGGGCGGCGCGCTCAGCGTGCCCGCGTTCACCATCTGCACCGCACCGACCAGGATCGACGCGAACACCGTCGCCACCTGCACGATCAGACCCGACGTCGACTCGGACCACAGCGAGAACGTGAACCCGACGACACCGATCGCACCGCCGAGCGCGTAGATCATCCCGCGGCCGGTCGTGTTCAGCCACGTGTACCGGTCACCCGGGCGCAGCAGGAACAGGCCGAGCGCGCCCTGCAGCGCGAGCATCGCCGACGCCGACAGATCGAGCAGCGCCGAAGACTGCGCGTCAGACACCGCCCCGAGGATCACCAGCAGCGACACCGCCGACGCGACCAGCGCCTGCAGCGCCTGCCGCCGTCCGTCCGAGAACCAGCGCGCCGCGCGGGTCAGAAAAGCCTTCATCCGTTCGTCTCCTCTTCGTCGTCGTCGTCACAGTCGGGCTCGAGCGTCGACCACAGGCGGTCATCGACCGCCGCGAGTTCCTCGTACTTCACGTGCAGGCCCGCGACGCCCTCCTCGAGACGCAGCGACGTCGCCGTGAGCGTCTCGACGGCCGCCTCGGTGCGCCGCAGCGCGTCGTTCATGGACGTACCGTGATTCGGGTGCAGTTCGTGGTGCACCTGCGCCATCGCGGCATCCGTGCGCTCGATGAACGCCGGCAGCCCCTTGACGCTGTCAAGCACCTGCGCCGCCGTGATCACCCCGCGCGCGAACGCGAGCACCCCCGACGGGATGCCCCGCAGCACAGGCCACACCTTCTTTGCGAACAGCCACGCCCCGAACCCTGCAGCCACTGCAGAGCCGATCGCGGCGGCGACTTCCTCGACGTTCACCGCCGCGACCGTGCTCACCAGCTACGCCGCAGCGAGACGCTGCGCCATCCGGTCGATGATCTTCCCGGCGAACTCGTCGTCCAGCCCGTCGAAGATCGCATCGGCGAGCTTGTCGACGTCGGCCGGCACCTGCGCCGGCAGCGACGCCACGGCGACCAGCGTCGCGCGCACGTTCTGACGGAGCTCCTGGAACGCATCCCACACCGGCACGCCGTGCTCGTCGTACACGAACAGACGCGAGTGCATGTCGTTCGTCTGCTCGAACAGGACCGAGATCCGCGACCGGTCGAAACCGGTCGACTCGTGGCCGTCCAGAAGTGCCGCCTTGATCGCGAACAGCGCGTCGCGTTCGTCCTGCTGCATGTCTTCCTCCTTGGGGTCGGGGTCGTTGCGGTGGTTGTCGAGGTGCTCGAAGTACTCGAAGTGCCAGCGCTCGACGAGCGTCCACGCTCCGTTGACCCAGCGGTACACCGTCCGCCGCCAGCCGTGATCCTCGAGAATCGCGAGAATCCCCTGCGCCTCGTCGGAGTCGATCGCGCCGCCGTACTGATGCACGCTGGGCGTGTCCGGGTTGAGAGCGATAGCGCCGCGCCCAGAAAGGAACAGCTGAAAGAACCGGTTCTGCTGATCCCATGTGCGACCCGCCTCGCTGACCTGCAAGGCGTGGCCGATCTGCCGGTCGATGCGGCGGATTGACTGCGCGGCGGGCCGGTTCAGCCAGCCGCGGCCGAAGCCGAGGTCGACCTGCTCGCCTCGGTAAACGAATGCCATGTCACACGTCCTCGAAGACGAGAGCGCCGTCAGCGTCCAGGGACACCCGCACCAGCCCGTCACCGTTCAGATCGGCGCTGCCGCCGATGTCGAGGACGACGTACGGCGGGGCACCGACTGCCCCGAGGATCGCGGCCAAAGCGTCTTTGCCGGGAATGTCGATCATGTGGAGAATCCCCCTCCTATCCGACGAACGTCACAGTCAGGCGCGCAGCACGCAGGTAGGGCGAGGACGCGTTCACCTGCACGCCGAGAGTCACCTCGGCGTCGCCGCCGCCGTGCGTGTACAGCAGCGAGTCAGAACGGGAAACGTCCACGTTCGCGGGCTGCTGCTCCATCCGGTCATCACCTGTCTTGGTGATCTCGTTCCCGCCGAAGAACACCTGCTGGTAATGCGCGCCAGAACTCGTCGCGGCCGAGATCGACGAGACGCCCACCAGGTAGACACCGGCCGGTGCCGCGGCGGGCAGGTTCACGCGGGCGATAACCGCCATCTGCGCATTCGTCATCGCGCCCGGGCTCGCCCGGTACGTCGTCGCGACCGTCGTCAGTCGCCACTTCGTGCCCTGCCACACATACGCGGTCGAGCCGACATAGCAGCGGTCACCGACAGACAGCAGCGCCGAGTTCGCCTGACCCCACGTGTTCGCGGCGCTCTCCGTCGCGAAGTGCAGCACCCCAGACGCCGGCAGGAACACATCACCGTCGTACGTGTACTCGAGCCGGTGCAACGCCGGGGCATCCGCGCGCATCGTCGTCAGGGGCGTCTTCGCGAGATCCGCGCCGCCATCCTTCAGCGCCGTCGCAATCTGTTTCTGCTCGGTCACATTCGCGACCGGCACCGCGTCATTGATCGACAGGATGGCCGCGGCAAGCGCGCCACGCTTCGGCGCCTCACCGGCCGCGACCGTCTGGTGTTTCTTCGCGTCGACACTCAAAGCCGTACCCCCTTCGGTCGTGCGGGTCGACCGCCCGCGGATGCCTCACGCGAACGGCCGACCCTCTCACCACTCCCACCCCAGGGAGACCAGCACCCGGCGACGGCCGGGAAGAACTACGCCCCGAACCAACCCGCGACCGGAAGGCCATGCACCCACGCGGCGTCCGCAGTAGCGCGACGCTCGACGACGTGGCGAGCGGCAACGGGTGAAGGTCGGCGGTGATCCGAGGCGAGCCCCCGACCCGGTCAGACACACGGCGTCGGGAAGACTCAGCGCAGAAACACTGAAGGCCCGAACCAGAACGGTCCGGGCCTTCGTGTCAACTCTTGCGCAAGCTCAGCTTAACAGGTCGCCGCGCCACACGGAGGGCGTTTCAGCCCCTCACGACAAAGTCGCGCCAGGCGGCGAATCACTTGATTCGGTGCACCCCTCGTCGTGCTGAACTAGGTGAGTGGGCACACCACATTTCGCACACCGCGGCATCGTCGGGCCGCTGAGGTACTTCCGAGTGCCCTCGTACGCGGTCAGGGCTTTGTCGTGCGCCTCGGAAGCCTCCCGCAGTTCGGATGCCGCCTTAGCCACGCGGGCCTGAGCGGCCAGAACCGCCTGCGCTTTGGCCCCGAGCAGTGTCGACTGCCGGGCGTCCTGGATCATCTGGTAACTCACGACAGGCTCCCATCCGTGTGGGCGGTGGGGTAGGTGGTGGCCACCGTCGCGTTGTCGAAGTGCGGATCACTCAATTGGGGATGCTTCACTCCGCGCGGGCCGGGAAGCGCGCCGCACGCGCACGTGCACGCCTCATCGTGTTTCGCGTCGAGGGTGCAGCGGTGCAGGTAGTCGTAGTGATTCAGCGACTTCCACCACGCTCCGCACTGCGCCTCCGTCGGCGTGATCTGCCTATACTTCACGGCCGTTTGCTCGGTCGTCCGCATCACGTCAAGCTCCCGTCCGCGTGGTCCGCGCCCTCGGCGCGACGAATCGGCGACTGCCAGGCGGCCAGGGCGGCGATAGCTGGGATGGTCACGGGGTTCCCCTCCGGGTGTCTGGTGGATTGGTGTTCGAGCAGCTGCCAAAGCCCGGCGGGCTGCCCGTGCACGGTGCCGGGTGCGGCGAAGGTCTCGCCGCACCCACACTCGTGCTCGGTGACGCTCACGCGGCATCCGCCTCGGCGTACCGGCCGCCCTCGTCGCGGACATTCTTCGCCGCAGCCATGCGCTCCTTCGTGGCGACGAGCGCCGACCGGCGGTAGAGCGGCGTCCGACGCCCGGCGACATACGGTGTCGTCTCGGGCTCGATCTCGCCCGCCTTCACCCACCGCTGCAGGGTGCGCAGCGACCCGGCCACGGCCGCCGCCTGCGCCCCGCCGAGCAGCGGGTCGCCGTGCTCCGCGATCGGCCGCACCGACTCCTCGTCGAACACCCGCTCGGGGCGCAGCGCACGGGATGCCGTCACCGCCCCCTCGGCGGGCTGCTCGCGACGCTCCGCACCCCACTTGTCGAGCGCATCCTGAACCGACCAGGCGGCGCGCACGCCGTCGTCGTCGGCCGGATGCCGCTCGAGCAGCAGCCGGTACAGCGAGTGCACGTCATCCTCGTCAGCGAGCCACGAGTCGAGATGCGCCAGGATGCCGGCCGCGGCCTCCTCCGCATCCTCGAACGCCTCCGCAGCATCCGAGCGCGGCCACCCACCCGACGGCGACCACCGCCACAGCCCCTTCTGCACCGCGTCGCATGCGTCGATCAGATCCGCCCCGACGGGTGCGGGCGCCTCCGGTGACGACGAGCCCGTGCGGCGCGCCCGATCCTCGTACACGATCGCCGACGTCGGATCGATCAGCGAACGCATCCGGCCTACGAGATCCGCCACCTCTCGCAGCACGAACCGGAACCGGCCCCGACACTTCGCGCACACGAGAATCCCGCCGACCGTCGGCTCGGCCGCGCATCCGTCGCACGGAAACGCGTACTCCTTGCCGTCGTAGACCATGCAGTCGGCGAAGTGCACGCCCTTCTGCGCACACCCGAGGATGCACCCGGTCACCGACTCAGAACGGGGTGTCGTCGCCATAGCTGCCCCCTCCCGTCGACCACGCGCCCGACTCCTCCACCGGCTGATCCCCCGATGCGCCATACGGTGCCGACGACGGCCGCCCGCTCGACCCGTTGCCGCGTGCCGTGCGCGCCACCTGCGCCGTCGCATACCGCAGCGACGGGCCGATCTCGTCGACCTCGAGCTCGAGCGACGACCGGTTATTGCCCTCGCGGTCCTGGTAACTCTTCTGCACGAGGCGGCCCGTGACGATGACTCGGGTGCCCTTCGTCAGCGATCCGGCGATGTGCTCGGCGAACTCCCGCCAGGCCGAGCAGCGGAGGAACAGGGCCGCCCCGTCCTTCCACTCATTCGCCTGCCGATCGAACACGCGGGGCGTGCTTGCGACGGTGAAGTTCACCACCGCCAGGCCGTTCTGCGTGTGCCGCAGTTCCGGGTCGGCGGTCAGGTTGCCGACGATCGTCAGCGTTGTCTCTCCGGTCATGTGTTCGTTCTCCTCGTGTCGTTCTTCGGTCTTGTGCTTGCCGCGGCCCGCGCGGCCCGGGCTCGTCCGGCCGACGCCTCCCGGCATGGACTGCACCCACAGCGGTGCGCGTTGTAGCAGTGGCTCGTCTTCCCGTGCCGGTGCCACGACGGGCAGATCACCCGCGGGGATCTCGGCACGTACCCGGGCGCCTCAGCCAACAGCCGCCGCCGGTAAGCGACCGACTCCGCGAACGCCGCCGCCGCCCGATCGATGAAGACGGCGAAGGCGAGATCACTCACCACGGCTCATCCCCCGGTCCATCCGACTGCTGCTCCCACTCCACGAGCTGATCCGTGTACCGCTGCTGCGCGAGCCACCTGTCGTGCTGCCGGCGGGCGGTGCCGCAAGGTCCGCAGTTCTCCCGGCGGCCGTTGGGATGGTCGACGCACCCGATCGGCGGGGCATCCAGCAGCAGCGGTCGCCGCGGCGGCGCGGACCTCTCGGCCCGCTCCCGCCACGCGGCCCACTCGCCGTCCCGCTCGGCCTGCTCGGCACGCACCCGCGCCTCGGCCCGCTCCCGCGCGCCCTCTCCCCCCATAGCCGCGGAGTTCCTCGGAACCCCCTGCGGCGGGGGCGGCGGGATCTCCGACGACGCCCCCCGGGTGTCCGCCTTCAGCGGGCGCCGCAACGCCAACACCTCCGACCCCTCGTGCTCGTACCGCACCAGAAACCCCGACTCCTCGAGCATCAGCACGTGCAGAATCACCTGCTCCGTCGCCGCCTCCCCCGGGTAGATCGCCGCTGCGATCAACTCCGGCACCAGCAGGCACCGCCCCTCGACATCCGTCGCCTTCGTCCACAACCCCAGCGCGGTCGGCTTCGCCTCGTGCGGCGCCCGCAGGTACCCCACGAACTCGAGATCCGCCCCGCTGATCCGGCGCTGAACGCTCCTCGTTGACACCCTGCTCATTACCTCTCGCGAAACCCTTGAAACACAGATCGACCGCCAACTGCACGTAGTGCTCGGGCACGCTGAAGCATTCGGTCCAGCCGCGGCCGTACGGCATCAGCGACCACGCGTCGAGCTCAGAGTCGAACGCATCGGGGAACCACCGCCGTAGCTGCCGCAGCGCCTCCCGCTCCCACGTGGCATCCGTGCCCCGGGCGAGCACCAACACGTGACCGCCGGTCGACGTCATCGCCTCGATACGCGACCACTGCGACGTGCGGCCCACCTTCAGCACCGCCCGCTCAGGCCAGTAGATGACGTACGTCATCGCGAACCGAGGCATCATGCGGCACGCCCCGCGAAGACTTCCCACGCCCGGGCGACGCCGCCAGACCCGGCGAAGATGTCGGTGAAATCGTCCTGCGGCTCAGCGCCAAGCAGATCGAACACCCACCGGCAGAACGCCGCCGGCTTCGCGCCGACGACGCGACCCGGCTCGGTTGTCCGAGCGCCCGGGCGGTACGCGAGCACGTCGACCCGTCGCGCGGATCCGAGCGACGCGTCAGCGGCGGCCACCAGCGACGCGTTCGCGGCCGCGCCACGCGACGCGTCGTGCTCGACGTCAGCCGCGACACGTCGCGTTCCGCCGGCACCGCGCGACGCGTCGGCCAGGTCCTCCGCTACGCGTTCACCTGGTCGACGCGACACCTTCTCGCCCGCCATGGTGGAACGCGACGCATCCCGCCGACCGCCCCAGTAGATCACCGGCTCCCACGCGTTCAGCGGGCCCGCGCTACGGGTCGGCCGTTCGCCGCGTACCCACGCCGCCACCCGAGATCCGGGAGGGCACAGCGCGAGCACCTCCTGCAGCGCGCGCGCCGACGTCGACAACGCCCACCCGTCGAATCCGTTGAGCTGCTCGACGAGACGCCTGTGATCGACCTCCCCGGCGAAGTCCGGGTGATCGCCGTAGTACCGCCTCGACAGCCCCGGGTAGGGCGGGTCGGCGTAGGCCAGGCGCAAGACGTCGTCACCGCGGGCTCCCGCGACGCCTACACCCGAGTTGAACCGGTGGCGGGCCTGACGACAACGCACCGAGCAGCACACGGAGTCGCGACGGGCGGTCGCCGGGATCGGGCCGCGGCACCATGCGCACGCACGATCGCTCATCGTCGACCCCCTCGCCTGGACTCGCGAGCCCAGCCCTCGAATGCTGCAGTGCGCCACAGCCCACGGATGCCGAGAATGAGCAGCCAGGCGATAGCCGCCGGCCAGAGCGGCGCAGCGAACGCCCAGCGCGCGGCGGTCCGCCGCTCCTGCGGGCGATGCGCGAGCAGCCCCCCGAGGCACACGAACAGATAGATCGCGGCGGCCACGGCGTAGAGCGCGAGGTAGACGCTCATCGGCGACCCCCTCGGCCGCGTCCTGTCGGGGCGGGTGCCGGCACCGCGGGCAGCCCGAGGCGCACCCGCTGCGTCTTGTGTGACTCGGTGATCTTCGAGCACAGCCCGGCCGCGTCGAGACGCAACGCCGGCTGCCCGCACAGCTTGCACTTCGGGTAATCGCCATGCATCCGGTCGATGCGGGCCGACGTCGCCGCCCACTCGCGGCGCAGGTGCTCGGTACGGCGGCCGTCGATCTTCGACCCGGCCTCGTCCCACCCTCCACGGGGCAGCGCCGCCACCTCGGGCGAGCAGCATCCCAGCTTGCACCCCTTCGTCACGACGCCCACCACTCCTCCTCCTGCCCGGCAACCCACTGCCGTTCGAACTCCGCATACGTCACCCGCGGGTGCTCCTCCCAGTGCTCTACGAGCTCCGGGGACGCGTACGCGTACGCCCGCACCGCCGGCCCCATGAACAGCGACACCGCGTCGACCCCCCGCCGACGACCGCGCTCGTTCAGCAGCGCGCCGTTCGTCGCGACCTCCGCCCGGGTGTACGCCGAATGCAGCACCTCGTCGAACGCCTCCCGACACTCGCGCCATACGGCGAACGCCTCCGAAATCACGCTCACGCACGCCGCCCCCTCCGCACCCGGCCGATAGCCTCGGCGAGCAGCACCTCGAACGCCCACAGCGCCGCGATGAGCATCGCCAACCGGTTGCCCTCGAACGCCGAGAGCACGGATGCCGTCGACATGCCGAGGTAGAACACCGCCGCATTCATGCCGCCATCTCCTCTTCGTCGGGCTCGTCGGCGGGCGCGTAGCTGCCGTCGTTGTCGAGCCGCACCCACCCGTGCAGGTAGTGCTTCAGGGGCACGTCGACCGGGCGGCGGATACCGATCCGGGAGACGCTGAAACCGAGGCGCTCGGGCACCTTCTCGTCGGTGACGTCGCCGTGGCATCCAGTCGTGCCGGTGCCGCACAGCAGGACACCGTTCGCGGCGAGAGCCAGGTACGCGCGAGGCTGCACCTGACCCTTGCGGGCGCGCTTCACGCCGCCCATGCCGCGATCCTCCCGGTGGTGCACCGACCACGTCTCGCCGCGGTGCATCCGCACCAGCCACCGGCCGCACATCGCGCACCGGCCGCGGTCCCGCTCCCAGATCAGGTCAACCGTTGCGGGCTTGAACTCCGCGGGGCCGGTCACGAGAGCGCCCGCTCGAGCGACGCGCCGATCAACATCGACGCGACGACCATGCACACCAGGAACAGGGCGAAGAGTTGCCACTCGCGCGCTCGCGCGGTGCCGACGAGCAGCGGGACGACGAACGCCATCACGAGCACGGCGACCATGATCACCGCCGCGGTCATCGGGCACCACCTCGGGTCTCGGGCGCGGCGAGGCGCGGCACGTTCGCGGCCGGCGGGCGCGGCACCGGGCCGGGCATCCCCGCCACCTCGGGACGGTTGACCTTGTCCCACTCGCGGGCAAGGGACTCGAGCGCCAACTCGGTAGCGGCGTCTAGATGCACCTCGGGGGCCGGCTCGCCGTCCGCGGGCTCGACCGGCGCGGGCGCGGCGGCGCGGGCGCGAGGCTTGCCCGGGTCGGGGCGGTCACCGATGACGTCGGCGAAGGCGCGGGCGAGCGCGGCGCGCAGCACGTACGACTCGAGACGCTCCGTGGGGTTGGCCTCCCAGATGTCGCACCAGCGGCGGCCGTCATCGGTGAGCGCCGTCTCGCCCGGGATCGCCTCGACCCATCGGCGATAGAGAACCGTCTCGACGCCGTCGCGGCGGACAGTCGCACGCGCGGCGACCGGCGGCTCGGCGTGCAGCCACAGCGGCACCCACGTGACGCCATCGGCGGTGAACTCGACAGGGTCGATCTCGAGCAGAGAGCCCGTCGAGAGCGCGAGGCGAGTGTAGAGGGCGAGGGTCTGCGCGACGTCGTCGACCGGGGCCAGAGCGGGCGCGGGCGCGCTGCTGTCACCGGGGCGACGAACACGCGACGCCCGTGTCTCAGCGGGGATGACGATCGAATCGATATCGGTCATGCGGTCAGCACTCCTAAGCCTTCGTTGTGGTCGTAGACCGCCCAGTTCGGCGGGATCGCGATCTGCAGTTCTTGCGGGTAGCCGGGCCACTCGCCCGACTCGATGCCGGCGGCGAAGCGGCGGCGCGCCTCGGCCGCCCCGGCGTAGCCCATCTCGAGGTACTCGCGGCCGAGCACGTACGTCGCCGTCAGATAGGGCGGCTCCTTCTCGACGACCACGAACACGAACTGGTCGACTTCGCCGCCGGCCGCGGCGAGGGTGTCGAGATAGTGGCCGACCTGGACGTGATAGCCGAGCTCGGCGACCGTCTTCGAGAACTTCACGGGCGTCGCCAGGCCGTGCTTCGTCTTCAGGTCGACGGCGAACCGGCGGCCCGAGCCGGTGCCGAGGTAGTCGAACCGGCACCGCTGCTCGATACCGGTCTCGGCGTCGCGGGAGAACACCGACAGTTCGGCGTCGCCCTCCTGCTCGAACATCACGCGGGCCATCGCGTTTGCCAGCACCGATTCGGCCATCGCGTCCACCTCGGCGATCTCGTGCGCCTTCAGCGGGATCGCGTTCGACGCGCGGGCCATCTCCACCCACCACTTCGCGGCGACGCTCGAGATGGCGCGGTTCGGACCCGACAGCAGCCGGTCGGGGATCTCGACGACGTCCCACCCCGTGCCGAGCACCTTCGCGTGCACCGCCGAGCCGACGTCATACGCCTTCTTGTGCGGCGGCTTGTTCCTCATCCAGTGGGCGAAGCGGGCGGGCGCCTGCAGCAGCTGCCGGGCACCGGTCGACGACAGGGCCGAGTGAGCGTGATAGATCACCTCGTCGAGATCGGGCACGAACCCCTCGAATGCGAGGCTGCTCTCGAGCGCGTCACCGAGAGCGACGATCTGCGCGCCCGCGCGGTACTCCCCGGGCGCGACGGCCTCCGCACTCACGATCTGCGCCCCGTTTTGAAGGACGGCGACGACTTACCGGGGCGCCGCCCACCCTCGTGCCCTAGACGGGTCCACGGATCACGAGCGACGCCAGGATCTTCGCGCCGGTCACCAGACCGAGCCCCTCCGGGCGCCCTCGCGACCACCGCCGCGACGGCACCTTCGATGCCTTTACGAACTTGACCCCGGCGCGCTTTCGCGCTTTGCGTTCGGACGTCCCCACGGGCGCCCCTTTTCTTGCGTCGGTCCAGGTGCCACTGCAGAGCCAGCCACGCGAACAGCGCGCCCGCGATCGGCAGCCCCAGCTGCGGCGGGAAGTAGTCAGGATTCATGCGGACACCTCGACGGCTTCCCAGTTCGGGTCGCCCTTCAGTCGTGCGACGACGCGCGCCGCGAGCAGCACCGGGTCGGTCGACTCGTCCACATGGCTGAGCGAGTCGATCAGATCGCGCAGCATCACGTTCGTCATCCGGTGGGCGCAGCGGGTCATCGTCGCGGCGGCGATGGGCTTGCCCCGGCGGCCGTAGTCGATGGCCCAGTTCAGAAGGTGCGCGATCCCCTGCTGCGCGTCGTGCTCTTCGTCGTAACCCCGTTCGATCTGACGGGCGCGCTCGGCGTCCATCTGCTCGGACCATTCGTCAACGGTGGGGGTGACCGTCCCGCGCGGGCGGACCTCGAACGCGGGGCTGTGCTTGTTGATTGCCCGGCTTCGCGCCTCGACAGCCTCGGGGTCGATGGGTTCCGTACCGCGCCCCGGGCCGACCCAGCCGTCAAGTCCGGTGGCGTTGCCGTCGTCCCAGATTGCTTCCAGCGCTTCGCGTACGTCGTCGGCGGGCGGTGTGGACATCGCTTCGACAACTACGGCGACATCGGCGACTCGCACGACCTGACTAGCGCCGCCGTACATCGCGGCATGCGTCGTGATCGACCTCAGACGTGACAGCGCGTCCGTGAGCAGTGCGGGTTTGGTGTTCACTTCGACCTCCTGGGGTCGGTTGCGGGCAGCACGGAACATCGGCCGTGTCGCCGGGAGGGTGAGAGGTGGGGGTTTAGCGGGCGAGCGCCCAGACTTCGGCGCGGCGGGTGCCGGTCGGGCCGGGCACGTACCGCGGCTCGCGGCGCAGCCAGTGCTTGCGCTCGAGTTCGGGGCAGCAGGACCGCAGTCGCTGGTCGGAGTAGGTCGAGCCGAGACGGCGGCCAAGGGCGACGACCTCGTGCTCAGCGAGGGCCGTCACGCCGTCGTCGCGGGCAATCTCGAAGATGGCGAGCACTTCCATCTGCGAGCGGGCGAGATCCGTGTCGGCGACCGCCTCGGCCGAGGTCACCGGGTCGGCATCCCGAGTGCGGAGCGTGACACCCATCAGGCGGCCTCCCCCGCGCCTCGGCGCTCGGCGTACCGGTCGACACGATCGAAGCGCTTCGCCGCTCGGGCCTGACGGGCGATCCGCTCCTCACGCTCCGTCCGCACACGGTGCGACTCGGCCGCGGTGTGCACCGGCTTGCCCGGGATCGCCACCGCGCGGACGGTGCCGCTCACAGGTCGATCTTCCGGGTGAAGCCGTGCGTGCGCTCGGCGGCCTGCTCGGCGATCACGCCAGCGAGCAGCCGGGCGGCGCGCTGCGACGCGAGCGCATAGTCGCGCTCGTACCCGTCACCGGCGATCACGCTGTGCACGGTCGCGAGCGCCATACGGTCGCGCTCCACGCGCAGCGCCTCGTCATGCAGGGCGGCGGCAGCGGCATCCGAGAGACGCAGCGAACGTGACAGCACCTCGCGGTGCGTCGGCGCGACCGGGGCCGGGCGGTCGACGACCAGCGTCTCGACCTTCTCGGCGCTCACTGAGCGACCTCGAACCGGCGCGCGTAGAAGTCGGCCGCCTCCCCGTCGAGCACGGGGTTGACCTTCGGGTGAGCCTCGACGAACGCGCGGTGCGCCTCCGCGACGTCGCCAACCTCGCTCGGAAATCCGACGTACGCGAGGCGGGAGAGCAGCGCGCGGGAGAGCGCGAGCGTCTCGACTGCGGTGAGGTAGCGGACGCCGTCACGCTGCTGCATGACGACGACGCGCTGCCCGTCGATCATGGTCGTGTCGATCGTGAACGTGTCGCTGTCGAACTGCGCATCGACGACGACGGCGACGGGCCGCTCGGCCGTGGGAATGGTGATGGGAACCGGCATTGGTCTGCCCTTCGGGGTGCGGTGAGGTTGGGGTCAGGCGCTGCGGCGCAGCGGAGTGACGTTCGTGACGGCCTGATGTACGCACTTCGCGCCGGCCATGTAGGCCGACAAGCAGCCCTCGGAGATGAGCCACCGGCCACCGTCGACCCGCTGCGTGCCGTGCAGGGTCTTGTCGACGAGATCGCGGCGGATGGTCACGACGTGACGGCGCGCAATCTTCGCGGCCTCGGCGGGCGTGTACTGCTGCTCGAGCACGTCACGCCGCCTTCGCGACCAGGAGCTCAGCCGCGTACGTCTCGCCGGCCATCACGGCGCGAGCAAGGTCGGGAGCGTGCGTCGCCGTCGCTTCGGCAATCGCCGACACTTCGGTTAGGCTCGCGGTCTCCGGGTGATCGAGACGACGCTGCAACGTCGAACGCGAGATGCCGGTGACATGTGAGAGTGCCTGGACTGACAGCCCGGACCTGAGGCGTGCGGCCTCGAGGGGGCTGATTTCCAATTGGGAATCGTTCTGCATGCGAGCACTCTACGATGCCCAAATGGAAATCACGCAAATCGACGACCGCCTCGGCGTGTCGCCCATTTGGAGACAGGGTTTCCATTTGGGCACTACACGACCAGTGCCGCGGCAGTCAAGAGTCGTTCCCCAATTGGGTATTCACTGCCCATTTGGGCATAGCATGGGGCAGTGCCCGCAAGACAGCTGACTGACCTCGACCACGCCGCGTCGCGCTA
Source organism: uncultured Microbacterium sp. (assembly GCA_913774845.1). Taxonomy (GTDB): domain Bacteria; phylum Actinomycetota; class Actinomycetes; order Actinomycetales; family Microbacteriaceae; genus Microbacterium. Next base: position 59,644 of record CAJYJO010000014.1, read on the forward strand.
CCTGCGCACGCGCGCCGCAGACCGCGGCATCACGCAGAAGGAACTCGCGCTAGCCGCCGACATCCCGCCGTCGACCTTCAATCGCTACTGGAAGGGCACACGATCCATGTCGCTGGGCGACCTCAAAGCCCTTATCTCAGCCCTCGGCGACACGCTCGACGAGGGACTCGCGGAGATCGAGCGCCTCCTCGTCGAATCGGAGTAGGACCGCCATTGTGTCCAACACTCCCCGCCCCTGCTGCCGACAGAGCTCAGCCACCTCGCCGAGCGTCATCGCTCGAACCCGCGCCAACTTCCCCGCCGCAAGCTCGCCAGCGTCCATCATTTCCGCACCCCTTCGCCCCAGCCCCCTGGCCGGCGACGAAAGCGATACTATGCGATTTTGCATACCACTCGGCGCGCTTCGCTATCCTTCGCGACTCGCCATACGTTCACAACGTGGATGGTCGGCCGGACCGTGCAAGTCGCATCATCGTCGATCTCTTGCGCAGCTATGCAGAAGAGACGTTCGTGACTCAAACCGAGCTCGCCAGACGCACCGGCCTCGAGCAATCGCACATCTCACGGACGTTCAACCACCGGGTGACGCTCACCGTCCCGAGCATGCTTGCGCTCTGCGATGGGCTCGGCGTCTCGCCGATGGCCGTCATGTCCGAGGCGCTGCAGGACTGCTGACGATCGGCGCGGTGCGCTGATGGCGTGGGCCGAGAAGCTCCCGTCCGGTCGTTACCGCGGCGCATACCGCCTCCCCAGCGGAGAGACCCGCTACACCCGGGGCGGCACGTTCACGTCTAAGCGCGCCGCGAAGGATGCCGCGACCGAACTCGAGGTGAAGGTGAAACGCCCGGGGTGGCGCGACCCGCGCGCGTCCGAGATCACATGGGGCGATTGGCTCAAGCTATGGACCCCCGCACGGCAGATCGAGCCGAGCACCACTGACAACGAGTCCGGCATGATCGAGTTGCACCTGCTGCCCCAGTGGCGCGACGTTCCCCTCTCGAGCATCACCCGCCACGACGTGCAGGCATGGGCCACGGCCCTGATCAAAGAGAACCTGGGGACCGAGGCTGAACCCCGCTACCGCAAGTCGTCGTCGGTTCGTCGCTACCTGAACGTGTTCGTGTCGAGCATGACGGCCGCGATCGACGCCGAACTCATCGACACCAACCCGGCGACACGGATCAAGCTGCCCCCGGATGCCGAGGGACAGCAGGTGTTCCTGACGCGCGAGCAGTACGCCGCCCTGTCGTCGTCCGTGCCGAACGCGCAGGACCGGGCCCTGCTCGATTTCCTGGTCGGCACCGGCCTGCGGTGGGGTGAGGCCGCCGGGCTGCACCTCCACCGACTCGACCTCGAGCGCGGCGTCGTCACCGTCGCCGACGTCACCGACGGCCGCGAGATCAAGCCCTACCCGAAGGGCCGCCGACAGCGGCACGTGCCCCTGCTGCAGTGGGCCGTCGACTACCTCGACGTTCCCCTGCCCCGCGACTGCGGGGTGCAGCACCGCTCCGGGCGCTGCCCGTCCGGGCTCGTGTTCCCCGCGGCGCGCGGCGGCCTCCGGGACGACCGCAACTTCTACCGCCGCGTCATGCTGCCCGCACTGAAGGCCGCGGGGCTCGAGCACACGGGCGCCACCCTGCACGATCTGCGGCACACCTACGCCTCCTGGCTCGCGCAAGACGGCGTCCCTCTAGGCCGGATTGCCGAGCTCCTCGGGCACCGATCCATCACGACGACCGAGATCTACGCGCACTTCGCGACCGCGCGCGCCGACGACATCGCCCACGCGATGCGGGACCCACGTGGAGCAAACGTGGGGCAAACGATCGTTGCGCCGGGCATCACACCGCTGCGTCGCGCCTCGCGAGATTGATTGCCTGACCTGGCGTATGTTCGCCCCCGCTGCACGACGTATCGCGAGGTTGTGCCGGCTCAGGGTCATTCACACGGAAGAGGTCATCAGTTCGAGTCTGGTATCGCCCACCGCAGAAGCCCCCGGTTCACACCGGGGGCTTCGTCATTTCCTCCCCGCGCGCCGACCGACGCACCCCGCGCCTACTCCTCAATCACCACGCGCAGGTCGCGCCGACGCTGGCCGAGGCGCTGACGGCCGCCCGCGTTCCCCGCGGCGTTCGCGCCCGCCGCGGTGACCGGAGGACGCAGGCCGCCCGGCCCGGTGCCCATTCCGCCGCTTCGGGCGGCGGCAACCGCTGCGACGCCGCCGGTCGTGCCGCCCAGGAGTGCGCCCGCGCTCGCCCCGCGCATCCCGCCCGAGGTCGTGGCATCCGTCATCGACGAAGCCGAGCCGGAGACGCCCGCCCCCGGCAGATCGGCGCCGGCCCCGGTGAGACCGGCTCGACCGACGAGAGCACCGTCGACAGAGGGAGCCGCGCCCGAGAGGCGGAAGTCTCCGGAGGCGTGCTCTCCCGTGACGGGAAGCGGCGTGAAGGCCACACCGTCGGCCCGTCGCCCCTTCACAGTGAGGTCGTGCGCGGCGGTCGCACCGTACGCGGTCGCGGCCGAGGCGTCGACGACGGGACCGGCGTCGAGACGGACCGTCTGCGCTCCGGCCCGCAGGGTGGCGGCCGTGGTGGCCGAGGTGCTCTCGAAGACGCCGCGCAGCTGCTGCACAAGACCGGTGAGCGCCTTGACCGATCCGAGCACCGCTCGCAGGGGGCGCACGACCTTGTTGACCATCTCGTTGACCTTCATGACCACGCGCGCGATCGCGTAACCCATGCCGAGCCCGAAGGATGCCGCGACCACGGCCATCGCCTCGATCGCCGTGGCGACGACCTTCGAGATAGCCGACTTCACGACACCCTGCATCTTCGTCACGAGGGTCGACGCCGACATGAGCCCGCTGGCGGCGGCCTCGGCCCACTCCCCCGACGCGCCGAGGTGGCGGGCGGCGTCCGAGGCGAAACGGACATAGGCGGCGATGCTGCCGCCCGACAGACCGTCGAGGTCGCCGAGACGCCGCGCGAGGTCGGCTCCGGCCTGGCGCATCGAGGCACCGGACGACGTCCACTGCGCCGCCACCGCGGCGACGTTGCCCGCGCTGCCGGTGAGCTGCTCGAGCCACGTGCTGAGCGGCTTGAGGTGCTCCATCACCCACCCCAGGCCGCACGAGGTGAGCGTGGCGATCGGATCGGTGAGCGCGGCAGCGGCGTCTCCGAGGGTGTCGAGAAGAGCGATGCCCCCGTCGAGCCAGTTCCCGCTGCGCACCGCCTCGGCGAGACCGCGACCCGACTCGATGACCCGCGACCCCGAGAACGTCGTGCCCGGAGCGATCGTGGCGCTCATCACAGCCCCATCGCCGACTCGAGCGAACGGATCGTCGCGACGGTGTCGCTCTCGAACTGCTCCCACTGCTCGGCGGTCTGACGCAGCTCGCCGGCGGTGCGCAGGAGCATGGACCGGTCTTCCCCGAGCAGTCCCGTCGCCGCGGCCGAGAGCGCGAGTCCGGGCGGCACGAGGAAGGCGCACAGCAGCCCGAACGCCTCGGGCAGCAGGTCGCCGCCGCGGAGGACGGAGAGGGCGGAGGCCACGTCGTCGGCGAGGCCGTCGACGAAAGCGGCGTGCTGACGCAGGAGGTCGAAGTCGACGGTGATGTCATCGGCCATGGGCGGCGGTCCTCTCGGGTGAGGCGGTGAGGGTGTCGTCGGCACGCAGCTGCGCGACGATCGGGTCGTCGTCGCCGAGCAGATCCGCGACGGCCCGCAGGGTGCTCTCGCGGGCGTCGGCCTCGGCCTGGCGGATCGTGGCGAGGACCTCGGCCGCGAGTCGCTGCGCCCCGCGGGCCAGGGCGGCCTCGCTCAAGCGGAGATCGACGACGCGGCCGCCGGAGTCCACGTGCACGACGACGTCGCGCCCGCGCGAACGCCCCGTGCCGCGCACACTCGCCACGGCGGCTTCGAACGCCGGCATCTGCGCGGCGCGGGCCCCGGCGCGACGGACGTCGGCCTCGACCTGGGCGAATGACTCCTCGGGATCCAGCGACACGCGATCACGCTAATCGCGCGACGAGCGATGCGACACGTTTCGGTCGGCACGATTCACGTAGATGAGAACAATCTCATCCGCGTCTCACGGAACGATGTCGCGCTCAGCGTTTCCAGCCGTAGCGCGCCGCGAGGGCCGCGGCCACCGTGTCGAACCGCGCGCGGTCCAGAGCGGCGGCCTCCCGCCGCATCCCGGCGTCGTGCACGAGGTAGATCTGCTCGATGTCGACCCATGACGGACGCCGCTGCGGATCCCACTCCCCCGTACCCAGGGCGAGGTATTGGCGGTCCCCGTCGTGCGGCTTGCTGGTCAGACGCACGGCGTACGAGCGGGCGGCATCCGCCCTGCCGATGACGAGGACGGGACGATCCTTGCCGCGGCCGTCGCGCTCCTCGTACGGCACCCAGGTCCACACGATCTCGCCTCCGTCGGGGGCGTTGTCGCGCTGGGGCGCGTACGACATCGTCACCCGCCGCGGAGGGGCGATCTCGACGGTCGCCGACTCCGTGGAGGCCACCGAGCGCGTGGGGGTCGCCCGAGCGGCACGAGGAGCCGGAGCGGGCGCGCTGGACGTGCGGAACATGCCCAGCAGAGCCGACACGAGGCGAGAGGTCGTTCTTCCCATACCGACACCTAAGCACGCGGCCCCGGGCGCAGCCGTCAGCGCACGCGGAACGGGGCGCCACCGACGAATCGGTGACGCCCCGTCCGGGGTGAGGCGGTGTCAGCCGCGCACGTCCGAGAGCACGTAGCCCTCCTCGCCGTGCACGACGGTGTCGATACCGGCGATCTCGTCCTCGTTCTTCACGCGGAAGCCGATCGTCTTCTCGATCGCGAAACCGATGACGAAGGCGAGCACGAAGGAGTAGGCGAGGACCGCGAAGGCCGCGATCGCCTGGACCAGCAGCTGGTTGATCGAGCCGCTGTAGATGAGGCCCGTGCCGTTGGCGAAGAAGCCGAGGTACAGCGTTCCGATGAGACCACCGACGAGGTGGATGCCGACCACGTCGAGCGAGTCGTCGAAGCCGAGCTTGAACTTCAGCTCGATGGCCAGGGCGCAGACGGCACCGGCGACGAGGCCGAGGACGATGGCCCAGAAAGGCGTCAGCGAGGCGCACGCCGGGGTGATGGCGACGAGACCGGCGACGGCACCCGAGGCGGCACCGACCGAGGTGGGCTTGCCGTCCTTGACCTTCTCGACGATCAGCCAGGCGAGAAGGGCGGCGGCGGGAGCCGCGATCGTGTTGACGAATGCGAGGGCGGCGGTGCCGTCGGCAGCCAGCTCGGAACCGGCGTTGAAGCCGAACCAGCCGAACCACAGCAGGCCCGCGCCGAGCAGGACGAACGGCGGGTTGTGGGGGACGTGGGCGCCCTTCTGGAAGCCGACGCGCTTGCCGAGGACGAGCGCCAGGGCGAGGGCGGCGGCACCGGCGTTGATGTGCACCGCGGTACCACCGGCGAAGTCGATCGCGCCGACACCGAAGACGTCCTGCATGCCGTGCGTGATCCAGCCGCCGTAGGCGAAGGAACCGTCATCGGCGAGGCCGAAGTTGAACACCCAGCTCGCGACCGGGAAGTAGACGACCGTGGCCCAGATGGCTGCGAAGATCATCCATGCGCCGAACTTGGCGCGGTCGGCGATGGCACCCGACACCAGCGCGACGGTGATGATGGCGAAGGTGGCCTGGAACGCGACGAACGCGAGCGGCGGGTACGCGGCACCTTCGGGGGTCTCGAGCACGCCGGCCAGGCTGAGGTTGCTGAAGTCGATCGCCCAGGGGAACTGGGTGGTCCCCTCAGCGGTGGTGGGGAACGCGATCGCGTAGCCGTAGAGCACCCAGAGGACGCCCATCAGGCCCATCGCGCCGAAGCTCATCATCATCATGCTGATGACGCTCTTGGCCTTGACGAGACCGCCGTAGAAGAACGCGAGTCCTGGCGTCATGAGCAGCACGAGGGCGGCTGCTATCAGGATGAATGCGGTGTTGCCTTGATCCATCTCGAGGAAACCTCTCTGCAGGGACGCAGGTGTAGCGTCGGGTCCCCTCAGTGTTCCCAGCCCCGGTTTCGTCCTCCGTTCGCCTCGTGTTTCCGAACGGTTACAGCACGTGCCCCCAGGTAAACATCGCGTTTCACGCGAATGGGAGCCGCGTATGCGCCTGCTGTCAGGAGTGCGTCAGCGCGACCAGGCGCGACACCGCGCGCAGGTACTTCTTCCGGTACCCGCCGCCGAGCATCTCGTCGCTGAACACCGTGTTCAGCGGCACGCCGGTCGCGCGGATGGGGATCTGCGCGTCGTAGGCACGGTCGACGAAGGCGACCAGGCGCAGGGCCGCCGACTGATCGTGCAGCACCTGCACGTCGCGCAGGCCGATCACGTCGACCCCGTCGATGAGACGGATGAAGCGGGAGGGGTGCACGCGAGCCAGATGGCCCACGAGGTCGGAGAAGGCGTCATCGGATGCCACCGCGCCCGAGGCCGCGGCATCCATCGCCTCGCGGTACCCCTCGTCGGACAGCACCTTCGCCTCTCCGTCGATCGCGCGCTGACGGAAGTCCGTGCCGTCGATGCGGATCGTCCGGAAGCTGTCGGCCATCGACTGGATCTCGCGTAGGAAGTCCTGCGCGGCGAAGCGTCCTTCTCCGAGGGCGTTCGGCGGGGTGTTCGAGGTCGCGGCCAATCGAGTCCCGGATGCCACGAGCTCGCCCAGCAGGCGGGTCATCACCATGGTGTCGCCCGGGTCGTCGAGCTCGAACTCGTCGATGCACAGCAGGTCGGATCCGCGGAACAGCTCGACCGCCTTGGCGTAGCCCAGCACCCCCACGAGAGCGGTGTACTCGATGAACGAGCCGAAGTACTTCCGGCGGGCGGGCATCGCGTGGTAGATCGCGGCGAGGAGGTGGGTCTTGCCGACACCGAAGCCCCCGTCGAGGTAGACGCCGGGCTTGACCGGGGCGACCTTCTCGGCGCGGCGGAAGAAGCCGCCCTTCTTCACCGGCGCCGACTGCGTGCCAGCGAAGGCCTGGAGCAGCTCCTTCGCCTCCTGCTGCGACGGGTAGGCGGCATCCGCTCGGTAGGACTCGAACGTCGCCCCGTCGAACTGGGGCGGCGGCACGAGGGCGTTGACCATGTCGGCGCCCGAGACCGCGGGCTCGCGCTCGGTGAGGTGGATGAGGCCGGTCGTGGCGGGAGTGGAAGTCATGGCCGTCCTGTGTCCGAGTCTTACGGGAGGGGTGCGTGCCCCACGCCGCGGATCTAGGGTCGATGGTGCGGTGTCCACCCTATGCCGCCCCATGCATCGCCTTGACCGAGGAGTACCCGTGACCGTCGAGCTCGACACCACCTCACCCAAGTTCGCCGAGTACGCCGAGCCCGGCCGGCTCGTCACGGGCGAATGGGTCGAACAGCGTCTGGGCCAGAAGGGCCTCGTGGTCGTCGAGTCCGACGAGGACGTGCTGCTCTACGAGACGGGCCACATCCCCGGCGCCGTCAAGGTCGACTGGCACACCGAACTCAACGACCCCGTCGTGCGCGACTACGTCGACGGCGAGGGCTTCGCGAAGCTCCTGAGCCGAAAAGGCATCTCCCGCGACGACACGGTCGTCATCTACGGCGACAAGAACAACTGGTGGGCCGCCTACGCCCTGTGGGTGTTCTCGCTCTTCGGGCACCAGGACGTGCGCCTGCTCGACGGCGGCCGCGACAAGTGGATCGCCGAGGGACGCCCCCTCACCACCGACAAGACCGAGGTCGAGCCCACCGACTACCCCGTCGTGGAGCGCGACGACAGCCTCATCCGCGCCTACAAGGACGACGTCCTCGCCCACCTCGGCAACCCGCTCATCGACGTGCGCTCCCCCGAGGAGTACTCGGGCGAGCGCACCACCGCCCCCGCCTACCCCGAGGAGGGCGCGCTCCGCGCCGGTCACATCCCGAGCGCCCAGAGCGTCCCGTGGGGCAAGGCCGTGGCCGAGGACGGCGGCTTCAAGTCGCGCGCCGAGCTGGATGCCATCTACCGCGACGGTGCGGGACTGGCCGACGGCGACAAGATCGTGGCGTACTGCCGCATCGGTGAGCGTTCGAGCCACACCTGGTTCGTGCTGAAGCACCTGCTCGGCTTCGACGACGTCCGCAACTACGACGGCTCGTGGACCGAGTGGGGCAGCGCGGTGCGCGTGCCGATCGTGTCGGGCTCGGCGCCGGGCGAGGTCCCCGGCCGCTGATCGCGCCGGCAAGGCCCACCGAGACCACACGATCCGCACGAGCGCACACGATCGACCGCGGGCCGTTCGCGTCGTCCCGAACCGATCGTGTGACCTCGCGCGCAGCGCCGGCGCACCGGGCCGGCCGGCGCACGGGCGTGGGAAGATGGCGGTGATGTCCGACCACGCCCTCCCCGCCCGCCTCGCCGAGATCCGCGACGAGTTCCTCGAGCTCGACGAGCCCGACCGCCTGCAGTTGCTGCTGGAGTTCTCGCAGGAGCTGCCGGAGGTGCCGGCCGAGTTCGCCGACCACCCCGAGCTGAGCGAGCGGGTGGCCGAGTGCCAGTCACCCGTCTTCATCATCGTCACGGTCGACGACGACGATCGAGTGGCGATGCACGCGACGGCTCCCGCGGAGGCACCGACCACGCGCGGGTTCGCGAGCATCCTCGCGCAGGGGCTCACGGGACTCACCGCCGACGAGATGCTGTCGGTCCCCGATGACTTCCCGCAGAGCATCGGCCTCACCCGCGCCGTCAGCCCGCTCCGTATCGCCGGAATGACGGGCATGCTCATGCGCGCCAAGCGCCAGGTGCGCCAGAAGCGCGCCGCCTGAGGCCGCGGCATCCGGACCGCTCCGAAGGATCGGCCTGATGAACCGCTGGCGGATCAGCCGCGGGCGAGCCCTCGGGCTCGCACCCAGTCGCGGATGGCGCCCACCCAGCGGGTCTCGTCGTAGTTCCACAGCTTCGTGTGTCGCGCCACGGCGAACGTCTCCATGGTGACGAGGTCGGGGCGGGCCCCGGCGAGAGCGTGCGAGGCGTCCGAGGGGACGAACCCGTCATCGTCGCTGTGCAGGATGAGGACCGGATGCCGCAGCTCCGCCGCCCGTGCGACCCCGTCGAGGCGATCCAACGGGATCGGTTCACCGCTGCGCAGCACCGCGGCTCCCCACGGCGTCCGGATCGCGGACTGCGCGAGAGCGATCACGGGGGCGGGCAGACGCAGCATCCGGCCCTGGAAGCGCAGCACGGTGCGCCAGTCGACCACCGGGGATTCCAGGACGAGACCGGCGATGACATCCGCGTGTGACGACTCGAACGCCGCCTGGAGGGCGAGCGCCCCGCCCATCGACCATCCCATGACGACGACGTGGCGGGCTCCCTGGCGCCGGGCGTAGCCGATCGCCGCGTCCAGATCGCGCCACTCCGTCGCTCCCAGGGCGTAGGTACCGGAGGGGCTGCGCGGCGCGTCCCCGTCGTTGCGGTACGAGACGACGAGGCTCGTGATGCCGAGATCGTGGAACACCGGCACCGCCCGCAGCGCCTCCGCCCGCGTCGTGCCGCGCCCGTGCACCTGGATGACCCAGACGTCGGTGTCGACTCCGGCCGGGAACTCCCACGCGGGGCAGGAGCCGACGTCGGTGACGACGTCCACGGCCTTCATCGGGAGGTGCAGCTGCTCCGGACGGTCGTAGTACCAACCGCTGAAAGCCGCCTCGGGAGCGAGGTCGCCGTCGGCGGGCACGTGCGTGAGGAGCTTGCGGGTCACCGTGGCCTCGTCGGAGCCCACGACCGCGCCCAGACGCAGATAGTCCGCCGAGCCCACCGTGAACAGACCGTAGCGGCCGGGGAGGACGGTGTCGGGCGTGCGCTCGAGCGTGATGGTCTGGGCCGCGGCGTCGAGGCGGACGATCCGCGTGTCGGGGACGCGACCCGCGGGCCGGACCACGGTGCGCGCGACGCGGAACGACACGGCTCCGAGGGCTCCCGCCGAGGCGGCGAGGGCGAGACTCAGAGACGAGAGGGCGATGCCGAGACCGGTGGTGCGGCGGCGCGATGCGCGGGGACCCGCGGCGCGCCTGGAAGCGTTCATCGAGGCCTCACTCTAGTCTGTGGACGTGAGTGAGCATCGCCCGTCGGAGGCCGCCAGCCCCTTCGCACGAGCGGCCGACGAGCTGCGTGCCACCACGTTCCGCGCCGATCTGGTCGTTCGCGAGATCCCCTCTCCCGCGGGACTCGCACCGTTCTCGCTCGCCCTCGCCGGCGACGTGCGCCCCGAGGAGCACGCGACCGACTCGCCCTTCGGCACCGGCCGGTTCATCCTCCTGCACGATCCCGAGCAGCCCGAGCCGTGGGGCGGCGCCTGGCGCATCGTCTGCTTCGCCCAGGCCCCGCTCGAGCCCGAGATCGGGGTCGACCCGCTGCTGGCCGAGGTGGCCTGGTCGTGGCTCATCGACGCCCTCGACTCCCGCGGTGCGGAGCGTCACTCCGAGTCGGGCACGGCCACCAAGACGCTGTCCACCGGCTTCGGCGCCCTCGCGTCGCAGGGCGAGGGATCGCAGATCGAACTTCGCGCGTCATGGTCGCCGCGCGGTCCCTTCCGCCCGCACCTCGAGGCGTGGGCGGAGCTCGTGTGCATGCTCGCCGGTCTCCCCCCGGGGTCGGAGGGCGTCGCTGTTCTCGGAGCCCGGAGGCCCACGCGTGGTTGAGTACATCGTGATCGAGGATGCCGCGCGGTTCCGTGCCGCGTGCGAGGCGCTGGCCGCCGGGACGGGGCCGGTCGCGGTCGACGTCGAACGGGCCTCGGGCTTCCGCTATTCGCAGCGCGCCTATCTCATCCAGGTGTTCCGTCGGGATGCCGGGGTGTTCCTCTTCGACCCGGTCACGATCGAGGACTTCTCTCCTTTGCAGGAGGCGATCGGCGAGACCGAGTGGGTCTTCCACGCGGCCAGCCAGGATCTGCCGTCGCTGCGCGAGCGCGGTCTCGAGCCGCCGGTGATCTTCGACACCGAGCTGGGCTCGCGCCTCCTCGGGCACGAGCGGGTCGGGCTGGGTGCCGTCGTCGAGCAGACGCTCGGCATCACCCTCGCCAAGGCGCACTCGGCCGCGGACTGGTCGACGCGCCCCCTCCCGGCATCCTGGCTCGAATACGCCGGTCTCGACGTCGAGCACCTCGTCGACGTGCGCGACGTGCTCGTGGCCGAGCTCGAGGAGCAGGGCAAGACCGAGTTCGCCCGCCAGGAGTTCCAGGCCGTGCTCGACCGGGAGCCCAAGCCGCCGCGCGACGACCCCTGGCGGCGTCTGAGCGGTCTGCACAGCGTGCGCGGCCGCCGGTCGCTGGCGGTCGCCCGTTCGCTGTGGCAGGCGCGCGAGGATTACGCCCGCGAACAGGATGTCGCCCCCGGGCGTCTCGTGCCCGACCGCGCGCTGGTCGCGGCCGTCCTGGCCGACCCCGCGAGCAAGCAAGCACTCGCGGGCGTCAAAGAGTTCAACGGTCGCGCCAGTCGCACCCAGCTGGATCGCTGGTGGAACGCGATCGTCGCCGGTCGCGAGTCGACGGACCTCCCCGCCGACCGCGTCCCCAGTGACACCCTCCCCCCGCCGCGCGCGTGGGCGGATCGCAACCCCGAGGCCGACCGCCGCTTGAAGAAAGCGCGACCGGCCGTCGAGGCGCGCGCGGAGGAGCTCCGGATGCCGACCGAGAACCTCCTCACGCCCGAGACGCTGCGCCGGGTGGCGTGGAATCCGCCGGCCGAGGTGTCGACCGAGTCCGTCGGAACAGCGCTGGCGGAGCTCGGCGCGCGCCCCTGGCAGATTGACCAGACCGCACAGGTGATCGCCGATAGCTTTGTAGCTTCCCTCAACGCGGACGAAGACGGGTCTGCCACGGATTCGTAGGTTCGGACAACCGATTCCGCGGGCCGCAACGCTCTTCCTAGGCTGGAGACATCCCAAACTATGGAGGCAGAGTGGCCGAGATGACGGACGTCTTCTTCGTCGACGGAATGCGCACCCCCTTCGGGCGCGCCGGCGAGAAGGGCATGTACTGGAACACCCGCGCCGACGACCTTGTCGTCAAGGCGATCATCGGGCTGATGGAGCGCAACGGTGACGTGCCGAAGGACCGGATCGACGACGTGGCGATCGCCGCGACCTCGCAGACCGGTGACCAGGGCCTGACCCTGGGCCGGACGGCGGCGATCCTCGCGGGTCTGCCGATGACCGTCCCGGGCCTGGCGATCGAGCGCATGTGCGCCGGCGCCATGACGAGCGTCACCACCATGGGCGCCTCGATCGGCGTCGGCATGTACGACCTCGCCCTCGCCGGCGGCGTCGAGCACATGGGCCGGCACCCCATCGGGGGCAATGTCGACCCCAACCCCCGTTTCGTGGCCGAGAAGCTCGTCGACCCGGGCGCGCTCAACATGGGTGTCACCGCCGAGCGCATCCACGACCGGTTCCCCCACCTCACCAAGGAGCGCACCGACCGCTTCGGCGCCGCGAGCCAGCACAAGGTGCAGGCCGCGTACGAGGCCGGCAAGATCCAGCCCGACCTCGTGCCCGTCGCCGTCAAGGACGCCGAGGGCGCGTGGGGACTCGCGACCGAGGACGAGGGGCGTCGCCCCGAGACCACGGTCGAGGGCCTCGCGACCCTCAAGACCCCCTTCCGGCCGCACGGGCGGGTGACCGCGGGCACGTCGTCGCCGCTCACCGACGGCGCGACCATCAGCCTTCTCGCCGGCGCAGACGCCGTGAAGGAGTTCGGCCTCGCGCCCAAGATGCGCATGGTCTCGTTCGCCTTCGCCGGCGTCGAGCCCGAGATCATGGGCATCGGGCCGATCCCCTCGACCGAGAAGGCGCTGAAGAAGGCCGGACTCACGATCAACGACATCGGTCTCTTCGAGCTGAACGAGGCGTTCGCGATCCAGGTCATCTCGCTGCTCGATCACTTCGGCATCGCCGACGATGACCCCCGCGTCAACCCGTGGGGCGGCGCGATCGCCCTGGGCCACCCGCTCGCGGCATCCGGTGTCCGTCTCATGATCCAGCTGGCCGCGCAGTTCGCCGAGCGTCCCGACGTGCGCTACGGCCTCACCGCGATGTGCGTGGGCCTCGGCCAGGGCGGCTCGGTCATCTGGGAGAACCCGTTCTTCGACGGAAAGAAGAAGCGCAAGTGACCGATTACACCTCGATCGACTTCAGCCCCCTCGACGCCCTCACCGGCGACGAGGTGGTCACCCACTCGCCCGTCCGCGACGTGCGACTGCCCTCGGGCAACGTACTCGCGCTGATCACCCTCGACAACGGGCGCGACCACACGCGGCCGAACACTTTGGGGCCGGCGACGCTCGCCGAGCTCGGGCGCACGCTCGAGACGCTGAAGGAGCGCGCCGCGAGGGGCGAGATCCACGCCGTAGGGATCACCGGCAAGCAGTACATCCTCGCCGCCGGTGCCGACCTGTCCGACGTCGCGAAGCTGCCCTCGAAGGACGTCGCCCGCCTCATCGCCCAGCGCGGCCACCAGGTGATCGGCTCGCTCTCCGAACTGGGAGTGCCCTCGTTCGCGTTCGTCAACGGCCTCGCCCTCGGCGGCGGCCTCGAGATCGCGCTGAACTCGACGTACCGCACGGTCGACGCCTCCGCGGCGGCCATCGCGCTGCCCGAGGTGTTCCTCGGCATCATCCCCGGCTGGGGCGGCGCCTACCTGCTGCCGAACCTCATCGGCATCGAGAACGCGCTCGAGGTCGTCGTCTCGAACCCGCTCAAGCAGAACCGCATGCTCAAGCCCCAGCAGGCCTTCGACCTCGGGATCATGGATGCCATCTTCCCCGCGGCCTCCTACCTCGAGGACTCGCTGCGCTGGGCCGACGGCGTGCTCACCGGCCGCGTGAAGGTCGAGCGCAAGAACGAGCCCGGCAAGCTCGAGCGCTTGACCAAGTGGCCGATCGCGATCAAGGTTGCGCGCGGCATGCTCGAGTCCAAGATCGGCACCGTGCCCCGCTCCCCCTACGTCGCACTCGACTTGCTCGACAAGGCCAAGAGCGGCACGAAGGCCGAGGGCTTCGCCCGCGAGGACGAGGCACTGGCCGACCTCATCACGGGCGACCAGTTCGCGGCATCCATGTACGCCTTCGACCTCGTGCAGAAGCGTGCCAAGCGGCCGGTCGGGGCTCCCGACAAGGCGCTCGCGAAGAAGGTCACCAAGGTCGGCGTGATTGGCGCGGGCCTCATGGCCTCGCAGTTCGCGCTCCTGTTCGTGCGCAAGCTGCGGGTGCCCGTGATCATCACCGACCTCGATCAGAGTCGGGTCGACAAGGGCGTGGCATCCATTCGTGACGAGATCGGCAAACTCGAGGCCAAGGGCCGTCTGGACGGCGACACCGCCAACCAGCTGCGCGCGCTCGTGCACGGCACGACCGACCGCTCGGAGTTCGCGGACTGCGACTTCGTCATCGAGGCCGTGTTCGAAGAGGTCGGCGTCAAGCAGGAGGTGTTCAGCGCGATCGAGAAGATCGTCGCCGACGACGCGATCCTCGCCACGAACACCTCGTCGCTCTCGGTCGCCGAGATCGGCTCCGTGCTGCAGAACCCCGAGCGTCTGGTCGGCTTCCACTTCTTCAACCCGGTCGCGGTCATGCCGCTCATCGAGGTCGTGAAGACGGATGCCACCTCCGACGCCGCGCTGTCGACGGCGTTCGTGGTGGCGAAGGGGCTGGGCAAGAACGCGGTGCTCACCGCTGACGCGCCGGGCTTCGTCGTGAACCGCCTGCTGGCGAAGGTCATGGGCGAGGCCGCCCGCGCGGTGTACGAAGGCACCCCGATCGCGGTTGTGGAGAAGGCGTTCGCTCCCCTCGGACTGCCGATGGGCCCGTTCCAGCTCATCGACCTCGTCGGCTGGAAGGTCGCCGCCCACGTGCAGGACACGATGGCGCACGCCTTCCCCGACCGGTTCTTCTCGTCGGAGAACTTCCACGAGCTCGCGGCCCTGCCGGAGGTCGTCGAGAAGGACAAGGGCGGCCGGGTGACCGGGTGGACCAAGGCCGCGCAGAAGGTGCTCGTCACCGGCAAGACGCCGGTCGCGCCCGAGGCGATCCTCGCCCGCGTGCAGGACGGTCTCGCGCAGGAGATCAAGATCATGCTCGACGAGGGCGTGGTGCCCGAGGTGCAGGACATCGACCTGTGCCTCATCCTCGGTGCCGGCTGGCCGTTCATCGACGGCGGCGCGTCGCCCTACCTCGACCGCGAGGGGGCATCGGAGCGCGCCTTCGGCGACACGTTCCATCACCCGCCGATCCGCGGTATCGGGGCCTGACACTCCGGACACGACAGCGGCGCCGTCCCCGAGGGGTCGGCGCCGCTGTCGTTGACGAAGGGCCTAGGGGCGGGTCTTCTCCCACTCCTCGATCGTGGGGATCGACCCGGTCGGCGTCTGCCGGGCGACCGGGATGCGGGTGCCGAGAACCTGCGCCACGACATCGTGGGCGATCTTGGACGGCGTGAGTCCGGCATCCTCGAGGATCTGCTCGCGCGTGGCGTGATCGATGAACTCGTCGGGGATGCCGAGCTCGTCGACGGCGGTGTCGACACCGGCCTCGCGCAGCACCTGCCGCACGCGCGTGCCGACGCCGCCGACACGGATGCCGTCTTCGATCGTGATCACCAGGCGGTGCTCGCGAGCCAGATCGATGACCGACGGCTGGACGGGGATCGCCCAGCGCGGGTCGATGACCGTCGCGCCGATACCCTGGGCCCGCAGCCGCTCGGCGACCTCCATCGCGAGGTGGACCATCGGACCGATGCCGACCAGCAGCACGTCGTCGCCGCCTCCGCGGGCGAGCACGTCGACCCCGTCGGGCAGACGTTCGATCGCCTCGACGTCGGCGGGCACCGTGCCCTTGGGGTAGCGCACCACCGTGGGGGCGTCTTCGATGGCGGTCGCCTCACGGAACTCCTCGCGCAGGCGAGCGGCGTCGCGGGGCGCGGCGATCCGGATGCCGGGGACGAGCTGCAGCATCGCGAGATCCCAGATGCCGTGGTGGCTGGGGCCGTCGGGACCGGTGACGCCGGCGCGGTCGAGGACGAACGTGACGCCCGCCTTGTGCAGCGCGACGTCCATCATGACCTGGTCGAAGGCCCGGTTCATGAAGGTGGCGTAGATCGCCACGACCGGGTGCAGCCCCCCGAAGGCGAGGCCGGCCGCCGACGCCACGGCGTGCTGCTCGGCGATGCCGACGTCGTACACGCGCTCGGGAAAACGCTCCGCGAACTGCTGCAGACCCGTCGGGCGCAGCATGGCGGCCGTCATGGCGATGACGTCGTCGCGTTCGGCGCCGACCGCCGCGAGTTCGCCGGCGAAGACATCGGTCCACTGCAGACCGCCGCCCGCGCCGAGCGCCTCACCCGTGACCGGGTCGATCTTTCCCACGGCGTGGAACTGGTCGGCTTCGTCGCTCATCGCCGGGGCGTACCCGCTGCCCTTGTCGGTGATGGCGTGCACGATCACGGGCGCGCCGTAGGACTTCGCGAGCTCGAGCGTCTCGATGAGCGACTCGAAGTCGTGCCCGTCGATGGGACCGAGGTACTTGATGTCGAGATTGCTGTAGAGCGCCTCGTTGTTGGTGAAGCGCGAGAGGAAGCCGTGCGTACCGCCACGGACTCCCCGGTAGACGGCGCGCGCCGCCGGCCCCAGCCGGCGGAACAGCGTGTCCGAGCCGCGGTGCAGGGTGCGGTACGCCTCGTTCGTGCGCACGCGGTTGAGGTAGCGCGCCATGCCGCCGATCGTCGGTGCGTAGGAGCGGCCGTTGTCGTTGACGACGATGACGAGGTTGCGGTCGTTGTCGTCGCTGATGTTGTTGAGCGCCTCCCACGTCATCCCGCCGGTCAGGGCGCCGTCGCCCACGACCGCGACGACGTGCCGGTCGCGTCGCCCCGTGCGGCTGAACGCGCGCGAGACACCGTCGGCCCAGCTGAGGGAGCTCGAGGCGTGCGAGGACTCGACGACGTCGTGCTCGCTCTCGGAGCGCTGCGGGTACCCGGCGAGTCCACCGCGCGAGCGCAGGAGGGAGAAGTCCTGCCGGCCCGTGAGCATCTTGTGCACGTACGACTGATGGCCGGTGTCGAAGATGATGGGGTCCGAGGGCGAGTCGAACACTTTGTGCAACGCGATCGTCAGCTCGACGACCCCGAGGTTCGGGCCGAGGTGCCCGCCGGTGCGGGCGACGTTCTCGACCAGGAACGAACGGACCTCGGCGGCGAGCTGCCGCAACTGGTCGGGCGTCAGGTCATCGAGGTCGCGGGGTCCGCGGATGCCGTGTAGGAGAGCCATACGACTCCTCTCGTGGTTGCGCGCGGTGGCGCGCGTACGGGTCGATTCTAGTCTCGGGGGCCGGTGCAGGCCCGGCAACGGCTTGCGGTCGGGGGCGATCGGTGGTGGAGCGAATGCCGAACCCACGCACGAGCGCCCGCCCCGACGGATCGGGACGGGCGCTCGAGCGACGATGCGCGTCAGACCAGCGAACGCAGCACGTACTGCAGGATGCCGCCGTTGCGGTAGTAGTCGGCCTCACCGGGGGTGTCGATGCGGACCACGGCGTCGAAGGTGACGGTCTGCTTGCCCTCGGGCGAGAACTCGCTCGGCTCGGCGGTGACCTTGACGGTCTTCGGCGTGACGCCCTCGTTCAGCTGCTCGAGGCCCTCGATCGAGACGATCTCGGTGCCGTCGAGGCCCAGCGACTTCCAGCTCTCACCGGCGGGGAACTGCAGCGGGACGACGCCCATGCCGATGAGGTTCGAGCGGTGGATGCGCTCGAAGCTCTCGGTGATGACCGCCTTGACGCCGAGCAGGTTCGTGCCCTTGGCCGCCCAGTCGCGCGACGAGCCGGAACCGTACTCCTTGCCGCCGAAGATCACGAGCGGGGTGCCCTGCGCCTGGTAGTTCTGGCTCGCGTCGAAGATGTACGACTGCGGGCCACCCTCCTGCGTGAAGTCGCGCGTGAAACCACCCTCGACGACCGTGCCGTCGTTGACGGCCGCGGTGAGCTCGTTCTTCAGGCGGATGTTCGCGAAGGTTCCGCGGATCATGACCTCGTGGTTGCCGCGGCGCGAGCCGTAGGAGTTGAAGTCCTTCTGCGCGACGCCGTGCTCGGTGAGGTACTGCGCGGCGGGGGTGCCGGCCTTGATGTTTCCGGCGGGGCTGATGTGGTCGGTCGTGACCGAGTCGCCCAGCGTCGCCATGACGCGCGCACCGGTGATGTCGCGCACCGCGTCGGGCTGCATCGTCATGCCGTCGAAGTAGGGGGCCTTCCGCACGTACGTGGAGTCGGCATCCCACTCGAAGACCGGACCGGTCGGGGTGGGCAGGTTCTTCCAGCGCTCGTCGCCCTCGAAGACGGTGGCGTACTGCTGGATGAACTGCTCGCGCGAGATCGACGCGTCGATGATGGTCTGCACCTGGTCGGGCGCGGGCCAGATGTCCTTGAGGAAGACGTCGTCGCCGTTCTGGTCCTTGCCCAGGGCGTCGGTCTCGAAGTCGAAGTTCATCGAGCCGGCGAGAGCGTACGCGACCACCAGCGGCGGGGACGCCAGGTAATTCATCTTCACGTCGGGGCTGATGCGGCCCTCGAAGTTGCGGTTGCCCGAGAGGACGGCCGTGACGGCGAGGTCGTTCTCGTTGATGGCCTCGGAGACCTCTTCGATGAGCGGACCCGAGTTGCCGATGCAGATCGTGCAGCCGTAGCCGACGGTGTAGAAGTCGAGGCCCTCGAGCGCCTTGTCGAGGCCGGACTTCTCGTAGTAGTCGGTGACGACCTTCGAGCCGGGGCCGAGCGTCGTCTTGACCCACGGCTTGCGCTTCAGGCCCTTGTCGACGGCGTTCTTGGCGAGCAGGCCCGCCGCGATCATGACCGAGGGGTTCGACGTGTTGGTGCACGAGGTGATGGCGGCGAGGGTGACCGCGCCGTTGTCGAGCAGGTACGACTGACCGTCGGGCGTGGTGACCTTGACCGGGTTCGACGCGTTGGCGGGGTGACCCGACGAGATCAGGACCTCGCTCTCGGTGACCTCTTCGTGCTCCTCGCCGGGAACCGAGCCCGGGTCGGATGCCGGGAAGGTGCCGTCGACCTCGAGGTCGACGATCGAGTCGGAGACCGACGCGCCGGCGTAGTTGAGGATGTCTTTCTCGAACTGGTTCTTCGCCTCGGACAGCAGGATGCGGTCCTGCGGGCGCTTCGGGCCGGCGATCGAGGGGACGACCGTCGACAGGTCGAGCTCCATGTACTCGCTGAAGACCAGCTCGCGGTCGGCGTCGTGCCAGAGCTTCTGCTCCTTGGCGTACGCCTCGACCAGTGCGACCGTCTGCTCGTCGCGGCCGGTCAGGCGCAGGTAGTCGAGAGTGACGTCGTCGATGGGGAACATCGCGGCGGTCGAGCCGAACTCGGGGCTCATGTTGCCGATGGTGGCGCGGTTGGCCAGGGGCACCGAGGCGACACCCTCGCCGTAGAACTCGACGAACTTGCCGACGACGCCGTGCTTGCGCAGCATGTCGGTGATGGTGAGCACCACGTCGGTCGCGGTGACGCCCGCGGGGATCTCACCCGACAGCTTGAAGCCGACGACGCGCGGGATCAGCATCGACACGGGCTGACCGAGCATGGCGGCCTCGGCCTCGATGCCGCCGACGCCCCAGCCCAGCACGCCCAGGCCGTTGACCATCGTGGTGTGCGAGTCGGTGCCGACGCAGGTGTCGGGGTAGGCACGCAGAACGCCGTCCACCGAGCGGTCGTAGACGACCTTCGCCAGGTGCTCGATGTTGACCTGGTGCACGATGCCGGTTCCCGGCGGCACGACCTTGAAGTCGTCGAACGCCGTCTGGCCCCAGCGGAGGAACTGGTAGCGCTCACCGTTGCGCTCGTACTCGATCTCGACGTTGCGCTCGAGGGCGTTCTCGCTGCCGAAGAGGTCGGCGATGACCGAGTGGTCGATGACCATCTCGGCCGGCGAGAGCGGGTTGATCTTGTTGGGATCGCCGCCGAGGGCGGTCACGGCCTCGCGCATGGTGGCGAGGTCGACGATGCAGGGCACACCGGTGAAGTCCTGCATGACCACGCGCGCGGGTGTGAACTGGATCTCGGTGTCGGGGTCGGCCGTGGGGACCCACGAGCCGAGCGCCTCGATCTGCTCCTTGGTGACGTTGGCGCCGTCTTCCGTGCGCAGCAGGTTCTCGAGCAGCACCTTGAGGCTGAAGGGGAGCTTCTCGTGACCGGCGACCGTGTCGATACGGAAGATCTCGTAGTCGGTGCTGCCGACCGTCAGGGTGCTCTTGGCACCGAAGCTGTCAACCGTGGACACGATCGTCTCCTTCGTCGGCGAATGCGCAGGCGTGGGCCCGCTCTGTCCATCTTCCCCGCGCTGCGAGACCGTTTCCAGGAAGGTCGACCTAACCGCGAAGGGGGACGGATTTATCTTGATGTCAAGATAATATCAGGACTCGCGCCGGGGGTGGAGAGCTCGCACGACGAGCCACGTCACGGCCAGCATCGGCGCGAACAACGGCAGGCCCATCACGATCTTCAGCGTGCCGAGCGCGGTCACGTCGCCCGCGAAGTACAGCGGCAGCTGAACGACGAGGCGAGCGGCGAACAGCGCGGCCCACGCGATCGACAACCACGTGTAGGCCCGGCGCTTGCGGCGGTCCGCACGCCAGCGCGTCCCCTCGCCCAGCAGGTATCCGGCGGCGAGACCGATCAGTGGCCAGCCGACGAGCGCAGAGACGAGGAAGGCCGTGCCGTAGGCGCCGTTGGTGAAGAAGCCGAGCACGAAGTTGTCCTGACCGCGTCCGGTCACCAGCGCGAGCACGGCCGCTCCGACCGTGGCCAGCAGACCGCCGATCGCCGCGCTCGGCGGCGACTTCGCCACGAGCCGCGCAAGGGTGAACACCGCAGCCAATCCGACCGACACGCCGAGACTCAGCGGCAGGTTGCCCTGACGCGTCTCGGGATCGACGGTGAGGGTGAACAGCACGACGAACGCCACCGAGGGCAGCACCGATTCCAGGATGCCGCGCACCCCGCCCATCGCCGACCACACGGCCGCGCCGGTCGTGGTGTGCTTCGACGGGTCGAGGCCGGCGCGACGCGCGGCGTTGCCGAGCGCCGCACTGACGGACTCCGCGGCGGACGGCGGCTCGAGGGGGACGCGGTCGGCGTCCCGCGCGTCTCGCGTCGCGTCGTCGCTCATGCCGTGCCGGGGGTCGACGGCATCCGGAGAGGGATCAGGTCGCGCGGCGGCATCGGCGACGAACCGCGCACGACGACGATCGAGCGGAAGAGATCTTCGACCGCGGCCGCGGCCTCGATGTCGGAGGTCGCCGCGCCGCCGACCACTCCGCGCAGGAACCAGCGGGGGCCGTCGACGCCGACGAAACGCGCGAGTCGCTTGCCCGCTCCGTCGGCTCCGGCCACGGGCACCTCGGCGAGGAGCTCGGGACCGAGGGGCCCCTCGCGCTCTTCGACGCGTCCGCCCTGCTGCTTGACCTGCTGGCGGATCTGATCGCGCGTCTCCTCCCACAGGCCGCTCGTGCGCGGAGCCGCGAAGGGCTGAACCTGCAGGGTGGAGTCGGCGTAGTCGAGACCGACGGCGACGATGCGCTGCGTCTGCTCCTCGACCTCGAGGCGCAGGTTCAGGCCCTCGCGCGGGAGGATCTTGATGCCGCCGAGATCGATGTAGGGGCGAACCGGGTTGGCCTCGGCCTCGTCGAAGGGACCGGTGGTGTCGCGGTCGGCCGGCGCGCTCTTCGCGGGCGGTGCGGCCACGACCGCGGCCTCGTCGGCCTCGTCGGTCTCGGGCGTGGTCTGCGACGCGTCGTCTGTCATCGGGTGCTCCCTTGCAGGGTCTGGTATCCGCTCGATCCGAAGCCGCCTTCGCCGCGCACGCTGTCGGGGAGTTCGTCGACGGGGACGAACTGCACGCGCGGGACGGGCATCACGATGAGCTGGGCGATGCGGTCTCCGACCGCGATGTCGTAGGCGTGGTCGAGGTCGGTGTTGAGCAACGCGACCTTGATCTCACCGCGATAACCGGCGTCGATCGTCCCGGGCGCGTTGACGATGGTGATGCCGTGCTTGGCGGCGAGACCGCTGCGCGGGACCACGAAAGCGGCGTATCCCTCGGGAAGCGCGATGCGCACGCCGGTGGACACCAGCGCGCGCCGACCCGGCTCGAGCCGGACGGCCTCGGCGGAGGTGAGGTCGGCTCCGGCGTCGCCGGGGTGGGCGAAGACCGGGGGCTCGGATGCGACAATGAGGACGTCCACCGTTTCGGTCACCCCACGAGGGTAATGCAGAAGAGGGGGTGCGGCATCCGCACCGCAGCCGACTACCGCGAACGTCTCAGCCCGTCGCTGTGGGCGCTCGTCGCCGCCGCCGTGTGCGGGCCGATGGCCGCCGTCGTCTTCTCTCCGCTGGACACCACCCTCGCCCTGTTCATCGGGCTCGTGGTGTCCCTGGCGATCGTGATCGGGCTCTTGGCCGTCTCCCCCGTGGTCGAGGTGCGCGCGGGCGAGCTGCGCGCCGGGAGGGCGCACATCCCGGTGGAGTTCCTGGGCGATCCCGTGGGCGTCGTCGCCGAGGAGGCCCGTACCGCCCGCGGGAGTGGTCTCGACCGGCGGGCGTGGCATGTCATCCGGGGTGGGATCGACGGCGTCGTCACGATTCCCGTGACCGATCCCGACGATCCGACCCCGTCCTGGGTGGTGTCCACCCGCACGCCGGATCGCCTCGTCGCGGCGATCCAGCGCGCTCAGGTCAGGCTGCGCACTCCAGGCAGATGAAGCCGGTGCCGCTCTCCTCGGCGATCTGGGAGCGGTGCTTCACGAGGAAGCAGTTCATGCAGGTGAACTCGTCCTCCTGAGCGGGGAGCACGACGACGTCGAGCTCGATGTCGGAGAGGTCGGCGCCGGGCAGTTCGAAGCCCGAGGGGTTGTCGGCATCCTCGTTGTCGATCGACCCCGACGTCTTGTCGGGCACGCGCTCCTTGAGGGCCTCGATCGACTCGCTGTCGTCCTCGGTCTTGCGCGGTGCGTCGTAATCGGTTGCCATGCGTGCAGGTCTCAACTTCCGGAATTCGTGGTGCTGTGCCCCATCGGGTGCCCGATCGGGCGGCCATAGTTTGCATGACGCATCCTCGATAAGCAAATGCTCGTGCGGATGCGTGCGTGCCTGGCGGGACGGGAAACTCGCGGCACGCCCGCGATATTCCCGGTTGCCGGCCCGGCGCGTGTGAGCATGGGCTCTGACCGCAGATCGGAGGGGTGTTTCGCATGGAACAGCTCAAAGTCATCGGAACCGAGGATGACGTTCTCGTCGTGGCGACTCAGGCGGGCGAACGCTTCGCCCTCGCTCTCGACGAGGTGCTGCGCGCGGAGGCGCGCCGTGCGCGTCGGGACCGCGAGGACGACGACCGGGCGCCGCGCCCCAGCCCTCGGGAGATCCAGGCGCACATTCGTGCCGGTCTGTCCGCACGCGAGGTCGCGTCGCTGCTGAACGCGCGCGTGGAGGACGTGGAGCGCTTCGAGCGCCCCGTCCTGGCCGAGCGCGAGCACATCGTCGACCAGGCCCTGGCCGTGCCCGTCCTGCTCGGCGGCACGCTCGAGCACGACGCCCCCATCACCTTCGGCGCCGCCGTGCGCGCCAAGCTCGGCGAGGCGAACGCCTCCGCGGAGCGCTGGACGAGCTGGAAAGAGAGCTCGGGCTGGATGATCAAGCTCGAGTTCACCGCGAACGGGATCGAGCATGACGCGCGATGGGGCTTCGACCCGCGTCGCAGCAGCCTCTCCCCGCAGAACGCCGACGCGATCCAGCTGTCGCGGCAGGGTTCTCTTCCCGAGGGCCTCATCCCGCGTCTGCGCGCCCTCGACAACGTGCAGAAAGACGACTCGCGCTTCGACAGCGGCGCCTTCGGGCCCCGTCGCATCGACATCGACGACGAACCCGGGGTCGAGGCCACGGGCCCGGTGGCCGCGGCCGTCCAGGCCGCCGCGATCAAGCGCGCACCCGACGCTCCCGTGACTTCCGCCGAGACGGCCGACCTCCTCGAGGCGCTCCGTCGGCGCCGCGGGCAGCGCGAGCCGCTGCCCGGAGCGACTGAGGTCGAGCCCGAGCCGCGCCCCGCCGGTCCCCCCGTGGCGCTGTTCGATGCGGCCGAGCCGGCTCCCGTCGACGAGACGCCCGAGCCGCGAAACGAGAACGAGCGCGGACCGGCCGACCCCGGGCGTCGCACCAAGGGCCGCCCGTCGATGCCGTCGTGGGACGAGATCGTGTTCGGGGCGCGCTCGGACGAGAGCTGAGCTCGCGCGACGGGGCCGTCGCGCGAGCTTCACCCTCGGGTCTAGGGTGAGCGTTGTTCACAGCAATCACTCAGAAAGGCTCGCCATGTCGTCTTCGTCCACGACGAATCCCGCGATCACCGCCGTGCGCACCGCCCTCGGTGTGAGCGGAGCCCTCTCCCTCGTCATCGGCCTGCTCATCCTCATCTGGCCCGGCCGCACCGCCGAGGTCGCCGTCGGCATCATCGCGGTCTACGTGATCATCGCCGGCCTGGTGAACATCGGGATCGGTGTCTTCTGGCGCTCCGGCTGGGCGCGCATCGGACACCTGGTGCTGGGCGTGCTCTTCATCATCGCCGGCGTGTTCTCGTTCGCGAACCTCTCGGCCACCACGGCGTGGTTCGGCGTGTTCATCGGCACGCTCGTCGGCATCCTGTGGATCGTCGAGGGCGTCGTCTCGCTCACCACCGCCGGTCACGCCTCCAAGGCCCGCGCCTGGACGATCTTCTTCGCGATCGTCAGCATCGTCGCGGGCGTCGTCCTGCTCTTCTCGCCGCTGCTGGGCGCCGTGACGCTGTTCCTCCTCATCGGCATCTCGCTGATCGTCCTCGGCATCTTTCAGATCGTCCGCGCGATCCAGTTCGGCAGAGCCGTGTGACCGCGACGACGAGGGGCACGGATGCCATGGCATCCGGGCCCCTCGTCCGTCACCGCGCCGGCAGGTGGCGACTCCACCAGTCGAGCACCGCGTCGAAGCGCTGCACCCGGTGCTGCGGTCGACCCGCCCGCGTGAGCTCGTGATCCTCGCCGGGGAAGACGAGCATCTCGGCCTCGACGCCGTTGGTCCGCAGCGCCGCGTAGTAGCGCGTGGCCTGATCGAGCGGGCAGCGGTGGTCCAGCTCCGAAAGCAGCACGAGCGTCGGGGTCTGGACCTGGTCGACGACGGCCATCGGGCTCTGGGCCGCGACGAGCAGCGGGTCGGTGCCCACGTACTCCTGGCCGAAGAACGAGCCGATGTCGCTCGACCCGGGGAAGGCCGCGGGATCGAGGAAGCCGCGCTCGACGATCGCACCCGCGAAGCGATGATCGTGCGCGATGACCCAGGCGGTCATGTACCCGCCGTACGAGCCGCCCATGATCCCCACCCGGTCGCCGTCGAGCCGCGCGTCGGTGGCGATGACGCCGTCGAAGAAGTCCATGACGTCGAAGAAGTCGAGGGTCCCCATGCGGCGGCGGATCGACCGCCCGTGGGCACGCCCGTATCCGGCGCTTCCCCGCGGGTTGCTGTAGACCACGGCGTACCCGGCCTCGACGAGCACCTGTGTCTCGTCGAACAGGTGCACGCCGTACGAGGCGTAGGGCCCGCCGTGGATCTGCAGGACGACGGGGAACGGTCCCTCGCCCGCGGGCGTCGCGACCCAGCCGTGCACGGGGTATCCGTCGCGGCCGGTGATCTCGTGCTCGACCGGCACGACGATGCCCGCTGCGCGGGCGGCGGCTCCGGAGGCGGTGAGGGCCCGCGCCTCGGAACCCTCGACGACGACGAGCTCGCCGAAGGACTCGGGAGACGACACGGATGCCACGACCCGGCCGTTCGCGACCGCGTGGCCCGCGACCTCGAGGTCGCCGCCGAGCACCTCGTCGATCCGCCCGTCGCGCGACACGCGCAGCAGTCGGAGTCGTCCGCGGGTGCGATCCTGCACGAGCACGTCGTCGCCGTCGAACGACAGGTGGCTCCCGACCTCGCCGAGGTCGATCGTCTCGGGATCGGTGAGCAGTCGGGGCCCGTCGGCGCCGAGCGCGAAGAGCGCGACGCCCGGAGCGACGAAGTCGGTGCCCTCGTCGCCCACGTCGTTCGCGAGCACGAAGACGACACCGTCGGGCGCGACCTCGACCGCCGCCACGGAGAGGTTCTCGGCCGTGCCGAGCACCTCGCGCCGGTCACCGCTGTCGACGGCGACCGCGACGACGCGGTCGCGCAGATCGCGGCGGGCGGACTCGATCACATCGGGCACGCTCAGCAGTTCGGCGCCGTCGCTCGTCCAGGCCACACCGTTCCAGCTCGTCTCGCCGTGGGTCAGCTGCACGGCGGACGCCGGCACGACCCGCTTCTCGGGGGCATCGAGGGCCGGAGCGGGCTCGTAGAACGGCTCGGCGTCGACGGCCGGCGCGTCGACGACGAACACGTGCGCGGGACGATCGAGGTAGCCGAGCCCGTTCGCGTGCCACCGGATGCCGGTGATCCGGCGCGGCGGCTCGGAAGCGGCATCCCGCCCCTCCACCGTTCCGTAGCGGCCGGGCTCGGGCACGCGCGCCGTGAAGGCGAGACGCGTGCCGTCGGGCGACCACGCGAGAGCGGTCACTCCCCCCGGCTGATCGGTGACCTGCACCGGCTCGCCGCCGTGCGCGGCGACGACGAACACCTGAGCGCGGCCCTTCGTGTCGTCGCGCAGGAACGCGACGGTGCTGTCGTCGGGAGACAGTCGCGGAGAGCGATCGGCGGTTCCGCGCGTGATGCGCCGCGGCGACCCGGCGGGGAGCTCGACCCGCCACAGTTGACCGACGGCGCGGTCGGCGGCGAGATCGGGGCGCGCGGTCGCGAAGATCGCGAACGCGCCCGTGGCGGCGATCGTGGGCCGCCCGACCCCGATCAGCGTCTGGATGTCGGTCGGCCGCATGATCACTCGCCTCCGAACGAACCCGTGTCTCCGACGAGGCGGGTGTTGTCGGCGGGGACCGGGTCGACCGCCGCGCGGGCGACCTCTGCGGCGAACTCCGAGACGTTGTAGAGCTTGCCGGCGTCTTCGCGGCGGGCCGAGATGGCGCCGGGGTTCGCCCGCTCCAGGAGGGTGGCCGTGATGGTGCCCTCGATCATGTCGCCCGAGACGACCGTGAAACCGATGCCGCGCTCCTCGAGGGCCGGGATCTTCTCGCGCAGCGCGTCTTCGCCGGCGCGCTTGGACAGGGCGACCGGCTCGTACTCGGGCATGGTCGGGGTGGTCCGGATGAAGTGCGCCTGGTGGCTGGTGACGAAGACCACGCGCGCATCGTCTTTCAGCAGCGGCAGGGCCGTCTCGAGGACGTTCACCTGCGCGTCGCGGTTGAGCACGAGCGCGTAGTCCTCGGCCATGCCCGACTCCATGCCGCCCGAGGCGTTGAGCACGAGGATGTCGAGACCGCCGAACGTGCGCTCGACCTCGCCGAACATCGCCGTGACCGACTCGGGATCGGTGAGATCCGCCCCGACGACGAGGGCCTCGACGCCGAGCTCGCGCAGCTGCGCGGCGAGCTTCTCGGCGCGGGGCGCCTTGTTGCGGAAGTTGATGACGACGTTCGCGCCGGCCTCGGCGAAGTAACGGACGGTGTCGGCACCGATTCCGCGCGACGAACCGGTGACGAGAGCGGTCTTGCCGCTCAGGGAGCCGGACGGGAGGGTCTGGGACACGGGAGTTCTCCTGACGAGATCGAAACGGGGGGCGCCGCGGCGCACGCGAACCAGCCTACCGATGGGGTCCGTCCCGGCCCCGCCCCGCGCGGAGGAGACGGTGACCGCGCGTGCTACGTTCACGAGCGGAGGCCCGACCATGAACGCAACGCCCGCAACGCGGCATCCGTACCTCTCCGGGCCCGCTCCGCGCGTGCTCGCGCACCGCGGGCTGGTGACCCCGGAGGCCGCCGCCCACGGCGTCGCCGAGAACTCCTTCGCCGCGGTCGCCGCAGCGCACGCCGCGGGTGCGGTCTACGTCGAGTCCGACTGCCACCTCACCGCCGATGGCGAGGTCGTGCTGTTCCACGACGACGATCTGCAACGCGTCGCCGACGACCCGCGCAGGATCGCCGACGTGCGCCTGCACGAACTGGAGGAGCTGATGTCGGAGCGCGGAGGTCTCGTCACCCTGGCCCAGGCGCTCGATGCCTTCCCCGACGTGCGTTTCAATCTCGACGTCAAGGCGGCGGCCGCGGCAGAGGGTGTGGGACGCCTCGTCGCCCCGCACGCCGAGCGAGTCCTGGTCACCAGCTTCTCGGACGAACGACGCCGGGTCGCCCTGGGCGCCGCGCGAGCGGCCGGAGCAGTCCCCTCCCCGGCCACGTCCCCGGGATCCGGGACCGTGGCGCGGCTCCTCGCCGCGCGCGCCCTGCGGCAGAGTCGCCGGGTCGCCGCGCTGCTGGACGGCCTCGACGCCCTGCAGGTCCCGGAACGTCAGGGCCCGATCCGCGTGGTGACCGCGGGGCTCATCCGCGATGCGCACGCCGCCGGCGTCGAGGTCCACGTGTGGACCGTCAACGCCGTCGAGGACATGGATCGACTGCTCGATCTGGGCGTCGACGGCCTCGTCACCGACCGCAGCGACCTCGCTCTCACCCGGGTGAACAGACGGGGAACGACAGCTGTCTGAGCATCCTCTGTGAAAGGCGCCGAGACGCGCGGAGTTCGAATAGAGCGCACAGGTCGGAGCGTTATACATGGTGACCGACGAGAGGACCACACAATGGCAGACCGCAGTCTCCGCGGCATCCGACTCGGCGCCCAGAGCCTCCAGAGCGAAGACGGCGTCGTGTTCCACGACCGTGCACAGCACACCTACACCTGCAGCACCTGCGGACGCGACACCGTCCTGACCTTCGCCGCCGACGCGGAGGTCCCCGACGCCTGGGAGTGCCGTACCTGCGGCGCAGAGGCACTGCTCCGTATCGGCGACGGCACCGCGACCGTCGACCACAGTGCCGACAAGGCCGCGCGCACCCACTGGGACATGCTGCTCGAGCGCCGCACCATCCCCGAACTCGAGGAGCTGCTCGAGGAGCGCCTCGCTTTCGTCCGCGCCCGTCGTGGCGCCGGCGGCGAGAAGCTCAGCGCCTGACGCCCCCCTCACGACGAAGACGCCGGTCCCCGCACGGGGGCCGGCGTCTTCGTCGTCGCCGCCCGTTGCGGGCGATCCGGCGTCCGCGCCCGAGCGCCGGTCAGCGCGAGCCCGCTGCTCGCCGCGAACGGACCGCCGCGACGAGACCCGCCGCGAGCAGCCCGACGACGCTCCCCCAGCCGAGCACGATCTTCACCGCCGGTCCGATGAGCACCGCAGGGGTGAGTCCCGACCGCAGCGGCACGTCGGTCAGCATATGCCCGGCCGTGTCGATCGGCAGCTCGTCGAGGGTCGACCCGTCCGGGGCGATGACCTGACTGGTTCCGACGGTCGACAGGTTCACCACGCTGCGGCCGGTCTCGATGGCCCGCATCCGCGCGAAGGCGAGCTGCTGGAGGTTCTCGTCGGTCCCTCGGAAGTCGGCATTGTTCGTCTGGAACATGTACACCTCGGCGCCGTCGTCGGCACCGTCCCACACCACGTCGTCGTAGATGACGTCGAAGCAGATCGCCAGGCCCACCGCGACGCCGTTCACGTCGATCACGGGAGAGGCGGTACCGGGGGTGTACTCGCGTCCGATGAGACCGATCAGGTCGGGGGCGAACGGCTCCCAGAAGGCACGATCGGGAACGTATTCGCCGAACGGGACGGGATTGCGCTTGTCGTAGGTTGATCCGACCTGTCCCTCGGCCGTCCACAACAGGGAGGAGTTGAACAGGTCCGATCCGCGCTCGGTGACCGCGGACACGAGCAACGGAGCCTGCAGTCGTCGCGAGAGCTCCGCGAGGACCGCCGAGGTCGCCCGGTTCGACGTCGGGTCGCTGTCGACCCCGCCCTCGGGCCAGAGGAGCACGTCCATCCGCTCCCCGAAGAGCGGGGCGGATGCCGCGAGCTGGGCGTCGAGCACCGCGTTGCGGGTGCGCTGGTCGAAGTAGCCCGCGGGCCCGTTGCCCTGCACGGCGCCCACGCGCATCGATCCGCTGTCGGTCGTGGGGAACTGCGGGAGGGCCAGGAGGACGACGAGCAGGACGGCGGAGGGGATGGCCGACAGTCCGCGTCGCAGATGCCCGCGACGGACGACCTCGATGAGCATCGCGCACAGCAGGACCGTGAGGAAGGACAGCCCGGACATGCCCACCCACGACGCGACCTCGGCGAGGGGGCCGTTGACCTGCGAGACGCCGACGCGCCCCCACGGGAAGCCCCCGTACGGCCAGGAGCCCACGACCTGCTCGCGCAGCGTCCACAACCCCGCCACCAGCGCGGGGAGAGCGAGGAGGCGTCCCCATCGGCCGGGCGCGATCCGTGGCATCCATCGGTAGGCCAGGGCGATCGGGACGGCGAACACCGCTGTCAGCAGCGCCTCCAGGGTCGCCAGCGCGATCCACGGGACGGGGCCGAGGTAGCGGGCCGTGAACAGCAGGTTGACCGAGAAGAAGGCCGCCCCGAAGAGGAAGCCGATGAGCGCGGCCGACCAGAAGCGGCGGCCGACGAGCGTCACGAGCGCCAGCGCGACCGCCGGGAACGCCATCGGCCACCACGCGAGAGCGGGGAACGCCGTCACCAGCAGCAAGCCCGAGACCACGGCCGCAGGAGCGGCGAAGGCCAGCCGCAGCAGCGGTGCGGCCGGCGTCGGCGAACCGACGGTCGCGGACGAACGGGTCATGCCGAGGTGTAGGCCACGATCCCGCGCCGGACGGCATCGAGCGCGGTGCGGGCGGTCTTGGCGAGCTTGGGCTCGGCGACGAGCGAGATCTGATCGAGCAGGTCGATCGTCTGCTTCGCCCACCGGACGAAGTCGCCCGCGGCCATGTCGGCCAGGGTCAGCACGCTGTCGAGCGGTAGCCCCTTCGCCCACGCGTGCATCGCCGGGGCCAGCCCCGACGCCGGAGACTCGGAGCCGGGGAGACGGTGATCGCGCTCGAGGTCGTCGAGCTCCTGCCAGAGGGTCTGCGTGGCATCGAGGGCCCCGCGGAACGCACCGCGCGGCAGCCCCCGCTCCCCCGGCCCGGCCTCGTCGCGGCGCGGCTCGTACACGAGACAGCACGCGAGCGCGGCCAACGAGGGGGCGTCGAGTCCCTCCCACAGTCCCTGACGCAGGGATTCGGCCACGAGGAGGTCGCGTTCGCCGTAGATGCGACGCATCGTGCGACCCGCGCGGGTCAGCACGGTGTCGCCGTCTTGTTCGATGGCCACGTACTCGAGGGCGGCGAGCACCTCGACCACGCGGTCGAAGACGCGCGCGACGGTGCCGGTGCGCTGGTCGATCTGGTGACGGGTCTTGTCGGTGGTGCGCTTGAGCTTCCAGTAGCGCTCGGCCCAGCGCGCGTGCGACTCGCGATCCGGGCACGTGTGGCAGGGGTGGCGCTGCATGCGCTTGCGCAGCGACTGGATCTGCTGCTGACGCTCGTCGCGCAGTCGGCGAGGGGCCGTGGCGTCGCGCCGGTTGATCTTCTCGAGATCGCTGAGCTCGCGACGGATGGTCGAGTACTCGCGGAAGTCACCGCGGTCGCACGTCATGGCCTTCTCGTAGCCGGCGAGGGACTCCTCGGCCTCTTTCACCTGGCGGGCGAGGCCGACGACCGAGCGGTCGGCCTGGAACTGCGCGAACGACGACTCGAGGATCTCGCGGGCCCGTGCCCGGCCGAACTGGTCGATGAGGTTCACGGCCATGTTGTAGGTGGGCCGGAAGCTCGAGTTGAGCGGATAGGTGCGCCGCGAGGCGAGCGCGGCCACCGACTGGGGATCGAGCCCCTCGGTGAACTGCACGACGGCGTGACCCTCGACGTCGATGCCGCGACGACCGGCGCGACCGGTGAGCTGGGTGTACTCCCCCGACGTGATCGCGACGCGGGCTTCGCCGTTGAACTTCTCGAGCTTCTCGAGCACCACCGTGCGCGCGGGCATGTTGATGCCCAGGGCGAGCGTCTCGGTCGCGAAGACGACCTTCACGAGCTTGCGGCGGAACAGCTCCTCGACCACCTCTTTGAAAGCCGGTAGCAGTCCGGCGTGGTGCGCGGCCATGCCGCGTTCGAGGTTGTCGCGCCACTCCCAGAAGTGCAGCACCGCGAGGTCTTCGTCCTTCAGAGTGAAGGTCAGCTCGTCGACGATCTGGCGGATCTCGACGCGCTCCTCGGCGGAGGTGAGCCGGACGTTGGCACGGCGCAGCTGCTGCACGGCGGCATCGCACCCGGCCCGGCTGAAGATGAAGAAGATCGCGGGCAGCAGGTGGTTGCGCTGCAGCAGCTCGACGACCTCGGGCCGGTCGATGCGTTCGATGCGCGGGCCCTGCTGCGCGCGGAGCGGCTTGTGCCCGCCGCGACGCTGATGGGCGTGGCGCGGACCGCCCGCGTGGCGCTGGGAACGGTACTCCTGCGCGCGACGGTTGTTCTCGTAGCCGCCGGCGTTGCCGCCGCGGATGCGCAGGAGCTCCTGGTTGACCTGGGCGGTGGCGACCCCGGCGCGATCGTCGAACAGCGGCAACAGGTCGCCGCGCACGAGCACGTGCTGTTCGAGGGGAACGGGGCGGGTCTCGGACACGATGACCTCGGTGTCGCCGCGCACGGTGTCGAGCCAGTCGCCGAACTCCTCCGCATTCGACACCGTCGCCGACAACGACACCAGCTTCACGGACGGCGGGAGGTGGATGATCACTTCCTCCCACACGGCGCCGCGGAAGCGGTCGGCGAGATAGTGCACCTCGTCCATCACCACGAATCGCAGACCCCGCAGCGCCGGCGAGTCGGCGTACAGCATGTTGCGCAGCACCTCGGTGGTCATCACGACGATCCGGGCCGAGGCGTTGATGTTGGTGTCGCCGGTGAGCAGGCCCACCTCGTCGTCGCCGTAGACCTCCTGCAGCTCGTGGAACTTCTGGTTCGACAGCGCCTTGATGGGCGTGGTGTAGAACGCCTTGTCACCGGGCTCGAGCATCGCGAGGTGGATCGCGAACTCGCCGACGATGGTCTTGCCCGCGCCGGTGGGAGCCGCGACGAGGACACTGCGCCCGTCCTCCAGGGCGTGGCATCCGGCGATCTGGAAGTCGTCGAGCTCGAAGCGCTGCATCTCGGCGAAGTCGGCCGTGTGCGGGTGCGTCGAACGGGCGCTGGCGCGGGCGAAGCGCTCGGCCGGGGAGGGTCCGCTCACGCGACCGGTCCCGCGGGCATCTCGGCCGCCACGCGACGGGCCTTGCGGCGGTCGAACAGCAGCGACACCCCGGCCGCGGCGAAGAAGAGCACGACCAGGATGCCGGCCAGCATGAGCATGCTGACCACGTCGGCGGCCGGCGTGGCCAGGGCCGCGAAGACCGTCGCGATGAGGATCGCGACCCGCCAGCCCTTGAGGATCGCCTTGCCGCTCATGATGCCGGCGACGTTGAGCGCCACGAGGAACACCGGCAGGACGAAGGACACCCCCACCACGATGAGCAGCTTGAAGACGAAGTCGTAGTAATCGACGGCGTTGTAGAAGTTGACGCCGCCCTCGGGCGTGAAGCCCCACATCAGCTCGATCACGTGCGGGACGATCAGCAGGCCCACCCAGCAGCCCACGAAGAAGAGGGGCACGGCGGATGCCACGAACCCGACCGTGTACCGGATCTCTTTCCGCGTGAGACCCGGCATGATGAAGGCCCAGAGCTGCCACAACCAGACCGGCGCCGACAGGAAGATGCCGATCGAGAACGCGATCCGCATCCGCAGGTCGAAGGCGGAGGTGACCGACGTGAAGTTCAGCGCGGAGAAGTCGTCGCCCCGTCGCTCGGCGATGACCCGGATGGGCTCGGTGATGAGGTGGATGATCGGATCGGTGATGATGAACGCGACCACCATCCCGACCAGCAGGGCAGCGGCCGCGATCATGAGGCGCTTGCGCAGCTCGACGAGGTGTGCCCCGATCGACATGCGCTTGTCGCGTCGCGGCCCTTCGGGCAGGTCGATCCGCGGCGGTCCGGCGGTCGCCACCGGCTAGACGGTGGGGTCGGTCGACCTGCGCGGCTCGGGGGCGGCGGTCGACGCCGTACCGGTCTCGGTGGCGCGGGGGGCTTCGGACGAGGGGGCGACGTCGTCGTCGCGCTTCATCTCTTTCATCTCGCTCTTGAAGACGCGCGCGGACTGACCGACGCTCTTCGCGAGCGCGGGAAGCTTGGCGGCACCGAAGAGCAGGAGGATGACGGCCAGGAGGACAAGCAGGTGCCATCCGGTGAGGTTGCCGAACATGAGGACTCCTCTGTTTCTGTCGGGCGTGATGTTTAGTCTAACCCGCGCGTCCGTGCGGCGGCCCGACGCGCGGGAGCCTCCACGAACCGCTCAGGAACCGTCCGCGTACTGCGCGAGACCCGCAGCCGCCCAGTCGGCGGCCGCGCGCCGGGCACCGGACGGGTCCAGCAGCTCCACCTCGCCGCCACGGCGCGCCGCCAGACGCTTGAGGCTCTGCTCGTCGGCGAGACGGAGGGAGGCCACCGCCGTGTCGTCGTCGGCATCCTCGATCTCCGCGCGGTCGAGGTAGTCGGCCAGCAGAGGAGCCACGGCGCGCGGGAAGCGGAACCGCGCGACGACCTCGTCGTCGGCGGGGGCGAACAGCTCCGGCACCGGGTCGGCGCCGTGCACGGCCGGGATGTCGGTGAGAACGGGGTCGCTCACCCGGTCGAGATGGAACGTGCGCACCGCACGGCGCATGTGACACCAGCCCTGCAGGTACCACTGTCCGTTGGCGATGTGCACCTTGATCGGGTCGACCGTGCGGGCGGTGGGTCCGGCCCCCGGCGCCCGATAGGTGAAGGTGACCGCGACGTTCTCGCGCAGGGCGCGGTCGACGACGTCGCGCACCCCGTCCACCGGACCGGGGGCCACGATCACGGCGGGAGGGGCGGCCGCCGCGCCCCGGGCGAGCTTGCCGAGGAGACCTGCGACGAGGTCGTTGTCGCCGAAGCCCGGCAGGCTCCGCGCCAGCTGGAGACCCGCCAGCAGCGCCGCGGCCTCGCGCGCCGTCAGCCGCGGGGACCGCTCGAGACCGACCGTGTTGGTGATGGCGATGACGTCTTCGCGGTCGAGCAGGTCCCAGTCGATGTCGAACAGATCGTGGGGAAGCTGCCAGTATCCGCGCTCCCCGGGCAGGCCGATCACGGTGAGCCGCTCGACCATGGCCCGCATCTCGCCGGGGGTCACGTCGAAGTCGGAGGCGGCCTCGACGACGGGGACCTCCCCCTTGCCGAGCAGATACGGCACGAGCTGCAGCAGCAGCGCAGCGCGATCGAGGGCCGCGACCGGCCGCTCGCCGCTCACGCGGCACCCCCGTGCAGGGCGAGGGTGGCCCGGAGCCGGCGCACGACCTCGTCGCGGAGCTCGTCGGGGGCGACGACACGCACCTCCGGCCCGTAGGAGGCCAGCTCGTCGGCGAAGACGTGCAGGTCGACGTACGGGACGATGATCCCCTGGGCCGCGTCCTCGGCACGACGCGCGAGACGCAGCGCGGCCTCGGTTCCCGGGTGCACCTCGAGCAGGGCGCGCTGGCGCTCGGCCACCTCGCGCAGACCCGCCAGGGCGCGATCGCCGGCCCCCTCCCGCAGCGACGCCGGGAACTTCTCGCGCGTGAGGACGACGTCGCCCACGACCCGCGACAGCAGGAAGGTGCGATCGGCATCCATGGTCAGGTCGAACCCGAACACGTGCCACCGGGCCTCGTACTCCAGCAGCGCGAGAGGGCGGATACGGCGTTCGCGCGGGTGCCCCTCGCCGGGGCGGAGGTAGGTGAAGGTGACGACCCGGCACTGCTCGATCGCGCGCTGGAAGGCGGCGAACGACGCGTCGCGCACGCGGATGCGGGGCGCGTATCCGATGATCGGCTCGTCGACGGCGATGCCGAGGGCGCGGATCTTGCGCAGCCCGCTGCGCGCGTCGGCCGAGAGCGACTCGCTCCCCCAGACGCCGCCTGCGATGTTGAGCAGGGCGACCTCCGCGGGGCTGAACGTGATGTCGGCCGGCAGCGCGTACTCGGCGGTCGGGACGCGGTAGCGCGCCTCGCGCAGGTCGTCGGGGTCGGCGTGGTTGCCGATCGTCTCGATGGGGACGCCGAGACCGCGGAGGTTCTCTTTGTCGCGCTCGAACATCTTCTCGAGCGCGTCCTTGGAAGCTCCGGCATCCAGCTGCTCGCGATAGCCCGCGACCGACGAGAGGATCGTGTCCTTCGTCAGCCCCTGCTCGGTCGCCATCAGGGCGACGACGAGGTTCACCAGACGCTCCTCGGGAGCGCTTCGGGACGCGGTGGCGGGCACCCGCCCATCCTAGGCGGGGCCGGGCGGGATCAGCCGACGACGCCGAGGATGTCGATGACGTAGACGAGGGCGGTGTCGGCCGGTGCGCCCAGGACCTGCTGATCCTGCTGCGTCTGGTCGGCGGGGACGACGACGAGCACCTGCGAACCGACCGTCTCGCCCTCGAGGGCGGAGGCGATGGCCGGGGGAAGCGCCGAGACGGTCGCCTGGCCCGGCGAGCCGTTCTTCCAGGTCGAGGCGAAGGTGGTCTTCGCGCCCCACGCGACGCCCTGCACGTGGATCACGACCGACGAGTCGGCCGTCACGGCGGCGCCGTCGCCCTTCTTGATGGTCTGCGAGCGTTCCGCGGTCGGCGCGTCGCCCGCCGGCATGACCACTCCCGGCT
This sequence comes from uncultured Microbacterium sp., assembly GCA_913774845.1. GTDB lineage: Bacteria > Actinomycetota > Actinomycetes > Actinomycetales > Microbacteriaceae > Microbacterium. Next base: position 96,470 of record CAJYJO010000014.1, read on the forward strand.
GGCCGTCGGGCGCGCGCACGACGGAGGGCATGCCGGAGTCGGCGTTGTACTGGTCGGCGCCGTCGGCGGCCGGGAGGAAGACCTTGCGCACGTCGACGACGAGGACGACCCCGTCGCCCTCGTTCACGCCGAACGCCTGTGCGCCCTGGGCGCCGAGATCGGACCCGGGGATCGCCAGCGCGACGCGCGAGCCCTCGGCCGCGCACTGCATGAGAGGGGCGATCGAGGGGACGGCCTGGGTCAGGCGCGGCAGCGGCGTCGCCGTCGACACGTCGTCTTGGTACTGCGTCGCCACGAGCTGAGCGCCGGTGGCGGCGTCCAGCGCCGTGACGTCGACGAGCGCCAACTGGCCCTCGCGCGTGATGCGCTGGCCGTCGCCCGGGATGAGCGTGGCGGTGCCCGCCTGCTCGGGCACGAAGGGAGAGCGCACCGTGACCGTCGGCGCCGAGCCGAACGCACCGTCGGCCTCGACGACCGACGAGATCGCCCCGTCGCCGGGGGTCGGGCACGACGAGGCGACGGATGCCGAGCACCCGACGAGGCCGAATCCTGCGAGGGCGGTCACGGCAACGAGAGCGGGGAGTCTGCGCACCGGAACAGTTTAGGCGGTCGCGCCGGGCTCTTCCGACGAGGCGCCCGCGACGGACTGCCGCACCCCCTCGGCGGACTTCTGCGCCTCGCGCACGCGCTTGCGGAGGTTCTTGTCGGTGATCTCGCGGTCGCCGACCGCGCCGGGCGTCCACAGCTCCACGTCTTCGTCGCCGTAGCTCGACTTCGATGCGCGCCGCTTGACCTCCGGAGGGATCGCGCCGGGCGCCAGACGACGCGCGGTGATCAGGAATCCCGTGTGCGCGACCATGCGGTGGTCGGGGCGCACGGCGAGTCCCTCGACGTGCCATCCGCGGACCATCGTCTCGCTGGCATCCGGTTCGGTGAACAGGCCGGTGGCGCGGATGTACTCGGCGACGCGGCTGAGCTGGGTGGCCGTGGCGATGTAGCAGAGCACGACGCCGCCGGGGGTGAGCGCGTCGGCAGCCGCGTCGATGCACTCCCACGGGGCGAGCATGTCGAGCACGATGCGGTCGACGGAGGCCGGGGCGACGGCGTCCGGAAGACTCTCGACGAGGTCGCCGACGACGACCTGCCACGTCGCGGGGAGCTCTCCGTGGAACGTCTCGACGTTGGCGCGCGCCACTTCGGCGAACTCCTCGCGGCGCTCGAACGAGAGCAGCCGGCCCGCCGGGCCGATCGCGCGCAGGAGCCACAGCGACAGGGCGCCGGAGCCGACGCCGGCCTCGACGACGGTCGCGCCGGGGAAGATGTCGGCCTGCGCGAGGATCTGCGCGGCGTCCTTCGGGTAGACGATCGCCGCTCCGCGCGGCATCGACATCACGAAGTCGCGCAGCAGGGGGCGTACGGCCAGGTAGTCGTGGCCGGAGCTGTTGGTCACGACGCTGCCGTCGGGCTGCCCGACGAGCAATTCGTGCTTGAGCACGCCGTTGTGGGTGTGCAGCTCACCCGCCTCACGCAGGGTGATCGTGTGCATACGACCCTTGGGGCCGGTCAGCTGCACCCGGTCGCCGACCCGGAAGGGGCCGCTCAGGTGGGGGGTCTCGCTCATCGGATCTCCGTGGTCAGGGCGTGCGCGGCGTGAAGGGCGCGCAGATCGGTCGTGGAACGGCCCTCGAGGCTCGGCCACAGGGCGTGCGCCCCGACCCCCTCGAGCGGGACCATGAGGGGAACGCCCAGTGCGACCGCCCCGCTGGTGATCGCGGAGCGCAGCCCGTTCGGCGAGTCCTCGATCACCACCGCGTCGCGGATGTCGACGCCCAGGGCCTCGGCCGCCTGCAGGTAGGGGTCGGGGTACGGCTTCGGACGCTCGACGTCGTCGCCGGCGACCACGACGTCGAAGGCCGAGAAGTCGATGAGCTCGACCACCGAGAGGGCCATCCGCCGCATCGACATGGTGACGAGCGCGGTCTTGACCCCCGATCGGCGCAGGTCGGCGAGCAGCTCGCGCGCGCCTGGCCGGAACGGCACGCCGGTCACGGCCACCTGCCGCAGCACCTCGTCGGTCAGGTGGGCGATGATCTCGTCGACGCCCCACGGGACCCCGGCGTTCTGCAGCAGCCGCGCGGAGTCCTCGAGAGCCAAGCCGACCATGCCGAGCGCCTGCTCGTGCGACCAGGTGCCTCCGAAGCGCTCGACGAGGGGGGTCTCGGCGGCCATCCAATACGGCTCGGTGTCGACGAGCGTGCCGTCCATGTCCCACAGGACCGCAGCGGGGGCGGAAGAAGTCATCGTTCCATCGTATCGAGGGCGGGCGGCGTCCCCGCGCCGGGACGGGACGAGCGGATGCCGAGCCCCGCCCCGCGGGACGCCTGCTCCCCCGCGCGGGCCGCTCGGCCGTGCTCTCGCGGGTGCGCCTATCCTGGAAGCCAGCCCCGACGGGGCAGAGGAGGTTGCGTGGACGCACTGGGTCGCCGGATCATCGTCGCTGCTTTCGACGGCTGGAACGATGCCGGAGAGGCCGCGTCGGCGGCGGCGTCCATGCTGCGCGCCGATGTGGAGTACGAGGTCGTGCACTCCGCCGATCCCGAGCTGTACTTCGACTACCAGTACACGCGCCCCCAGGTCGGTCTGGACGCCGAGGGACGACGCACCCTCTCCTGGCCCGAGGCGAAGCTGCTGCGTCCCGTCGGCCGCTCCGACGACGCCGAGATCTGGCTGCTGGTGGGGGTCGAGCCGGCCCGTGCCTGGCAGGCGTTCGCAGCCGAGTTCATCGACGTCGCGCTCCGCGAGGACGTCTCCGGTTTCGTCGCGCTCGGCTCGATGATGTCCGACGTGCCGCACACCCGGCCCATCTCGGTCTTCGCCGGCAGCGACAACGACGGCGTGCGCCAGGCGCTCGGTCTCGAGCGGAGCCTGTACGAGGGACCGGTCGGCATCCTGAGCGCGATCGGTCACGCCGCCGAGCAGATGGGCATCCCCACGGCGAGTCTGTGGGCGAGCGTCCCGCACTACGTCGCCGGTCACACGCCCTCGCCCAAGGCGACCCTGGCACTCCTCGAGCGCCTCGAGTCGATCACCGGCATCGCCGTGCCCCGCGGCGACCTCGAGACCGAGGCGCGCGCGTGGGAGGCGTCGATCGACGCGGCCGCGGCCGACGACGAGGAGATGAGCGAGTACATCCGCCAGCTCGAGCAGACCCGCGACACATGGGACTCCCCCGAAGCCTCGGGAGACGCGATCGCCCAGGAGTTCGAGCGGTACCTGCGCCGCGGCGGCGACGGCCCCGCCAAGCCCGGTCGCGACGACCCGCCCCGGCGCTGAGCGAGCGGCCGGCGACGGCTCTCCCCCGGGTCCCTTCGACAGGCTCAGGGACCTCGCGACCGCACCTCCCTCCGGAACGAGGTGGCTGAGCCTGTCGAAGCCACCGGACCCCACGCCCGCCCGGACACGACGAAGGCGCCGCCCCGACGAGGGCGGCGCCTTCGCGGCATCCGGGATCAGCCGGTGATGGCGGAGTACGCCGGCAGCACGCCGAGGGTCAGCAGCACCATGATGAGCACGCCGAGAACGACGCGGTAGATCACGAACGGCAGGAAGCTGCCGCGCTTGAGGTACTGCATGAGGAAGGCGATCACGACGTAGCCGACGATGAACGCGATGAGGGTCGCCAGGGCCGTCTCACCCAGGTTGTACGGGCCGGTGCCCTCGTCGAAGCTCTTGTACAGCTCGAAGAAGCCGCTCGCGAAGACCGCGGGGACGGCGAGCAGGAACGAGTACTCCGCGGCGGCGGTGCGCTTGTAGCCGAGCGCGCGGCCGAGGGTCGTGGTCGCCCCGGAGCGAGAGACGCCGGGGACGAGGGCGAGGGCCTGCGCGAAACCGAAGGCGACGCCGTGCGGGTAGGTCAGGTCGTCGAGCTCGCGGCGGCGCCGACCGTAGTGGTCGGCGAGGCCGAGCAGGATGCCGAAGACGATGAGCACCACCGCGGTGATCCACAGGCTCCGGAAGTTGTCGCGGATGAGGCTCTGCAGCAGCACGCCGAGCAGCGCGATCGGCAGCGTGCCGATGATGACGAGCCATCCCATGCGGGCGTCGGGATCGGTGCGGGGCACCTTGCCGGTGAGAGACCCGAACCAGCGCGAGATGACCCGGACGATCTTCTTCCGGAAGTAGATCAGCACCGCCAGCTCGGTGCCGATCTGCGTGATCGCGGTGAACGTCGCGCCCGGGTCGGTCTCGGAGGGGAGGAACTCGCCCACGATGCGCAGGTGCGCGCTGGAGGAGATCGGGAGGAATTCGGTCAGGCCCTGAACGAGCCCGAGGATGATGACCTCGAAGATGTGCATACGGTCCTTCAGTACGTCCGGAGGAGGTCGGCGAGAACACGTCGACCGAACTCGAGCGCGTCGACGGGGACGCGCTCGTCGACACCGTGGAACATCCCGGTGAAGTCGAGATCGGCGGGAAGTCGCAACGGCGCGAATCCGTAACCGGAGATGCCGAGGGCGGAGAGAGCCTTGTTGTCGGTCCCCCCGCCCATCAGGTAGGGGAGCACGGGCACGCCCGGGTCGTGCCGACCGAGCTGGGCGACCATCGCGTCGACGAGATCGCCCGAGAACGGCACCTCGAGGCCGATGTCGCGGTGGACGGTCTCGATCTCGATGTCGGGGCCGACGATCCGGCGGATGTCGGCGAGGGCGGCCTCCTCCGTTCCGGGGAGCACGCGCACGTCGATCAGCGCCTCGGCACGGTCGGGGATGACGTTGTGCTTGTAGCCGGCGGTGAGACCCGTCGGGTTCGTCGTGGTCCGCAGGGTGGAGCGGATGAAACTGGATGCCGCGCCGGTGCGCGCCGCGAGGGCGTCGGGATCGGCGGCGTCATCGCCCACGATCCCGGCGATGCCGGCGAGGAGCTGCGCCGTGGTGTCGGTGAGCCGGACCGGCCACTCGGTGCGACCGAGAGCCGCGACGGCCTCGGCGAGGCGCGTCACCGCGTTGTCGGGGTGCAGCCCGCTGCCGTGACCGGCGCGACCGCGCGCGATGAGCTTCATCCACACCAGCGCCTTCTCCCCGACCTGGAGGAGGTAGGCGCGACGGTCGTCGACGGCGATCGAGTAGCCGCCGACCTCGCTGATCGCCTCGGTCGCCCCGGCGAACCACTCGGGCTTGTTCTTCACCACGGGTGCGGATCCGAAGACCCCGCCGTTCTCCTCGTCGGCGAAGAAGGTCACGATGATGTCGCGCTGCGGCTGCTCGCCCGCGCGCAGGAGGTCGGCGACGGCGGTGAGGATCATGGCATCCATGTCCTTCATGTCGACCGCTCCGCGCCCCCACAGGATGCCGTCGCGGATCTCTCCCGCGAAGGGGTCGACGCTCCAGTCCTCGGCGACGGCGGGGACGACGTCGAGGTGCCCGTGCAGGATCAGCGCGGGCTTGTCGCGGTCGCGGCCCGGCACGCGGGTGCACACGTTGGTGCGACGATCGGCGGCCTCGTAGTACTCGGTGTCGAGACCGAGCGCCTCGAGGTAGGCGCCCGCGTACTCGGCGGCCTCCCGTTCGCCGTGGGAGCGTCCGCCGCCGTAGTTCGTCGTGTCGAAGCGGATCAGGTCGGCCGCGACGCGCGCGACCTCGGGGACGTCGCTTTCGGGCTCGAGCATGCGCACTACCGTACCCGGGCCGCCCCAGCGTCTTCGCCACGGGACGCGCCCGGCTGCCACGTCGGTTCGAGGTGGGCTTCGGAGCGTGGTAATGTCATTCCTCGTTGCGCAAGCGACAAACACTCGATGCGCGGGTGGCGGAATAGGTAGACGCGCTAGCTTGAGGTGCTAGTGCCCGTATTAGGGCGTGGGGGTTCAAGTCCCCCCTCGCGCACAGATGAGAAAGACCCCCGGGGTTCATCCCCGGGGGTCTTTCTCATTCCTGCGGGAGTGGGAGGACTGAGAGCCCATGCGGGGTTGGGCCCACACCGCCGGAGGCTCCGCACGCCGCGCAGCGGCGTGTGGAGGGGCGGTGGGGAAAGTCCCCCTCGCGCACGACACAGAAGGCCCCGGATTCGTCCGGGGCGTTCGTGTTCTTCCGGCATCCCGGTTCCCGAGCGCCCCGGGCGCGCGCCTCGGAGCTCGCGCGTGATCCATGCAGCGAACCGATATCCGTCGCCTTCTCCCGGCATAGCCTCCCTCCCTACGGTGTCTCGTGATAACGGTTCTCATTCCCTGGAACCGACCGCCGAAGGGACCCGACCTCCATGAAAACCACGCGCACCGTCGTCACCGCCGCCGCTTCCGTCTCTCTGTTGACACTCGTTCTCGCCGGGTGCGCCACCGGCGCGTCGGCGCCGGCTCCCGGCGCCACGGCCGACTCCGGCCCGAAGGTCGCCGTCGTCGCCGCCGAGAACGAGTACGCCGACGTCGTTCAGCAGATCGGGGGTGACCGGGTCGATGTGTCGGCGATCCTCAGCGACCCCAACACCGATCCGCACACGTTCGAGGCGAGCGCGAGCGTGGCGAAGGAGATCGCCGGGGCGCAGCTCATCGTGCAGAACGGCCTCGGATACGACGACTTCATGTCGGATCTCGAGAAGGCCTCCCCCGACAGCAGCCGCTCGGTGATCGTGGCGCAGGACGTGCTCGGCCTGCCCGACAGCACCGACAATCCGCACCTCTGGTACGACCCGAAGACGATGCCCGCGGTCGCCACCGCCGTGGCCGACAAGCTCAGCGAGCTCGATCCGGCGAGCGCCGACGCCTTCCACGCGAACCTCGCCACCTTCATCGCCTCGCTGTCCGACTGGACCGACGCGCTCTCGAGCTTCGCCCGGAACCACCCCCGGACGCCCGTCGCGGTGACCGAGCCCGTCGCGGACGACATGCTCGAGGCCGCGAATGCCGACGTCAAGACGCCCTGGAACCTGCAGGCCGCGATCATGAACGACACGGACCCGTCGGCGCAGGACACCGCGACGCAGGACGCCCTGTTCACCGGCAAGCAGGTGAAGGTGTTCCTCTACAACCAGCAGGTCACCGACGATACGACCGACAAATACCTTCAGCTCGCCATAGACAACGGCATCCCGGTCGTGGGCGTGTACGAGACGATGCCGGCGAACTACCACTACCAGGAGTGGATGCTGGCCGAGGTGAAGGCGCTCGAGACGGCCGTCACCCAGGGCACCTCCACCGAGCACCTGTGAGCGAGGCGCCTCCGCTCCAGGATCCCGACGTCGTCCTCCGGGCGCGCGGGATCTCGGTGCGCTTCGCGGGCACGGCCGTGCTCGACGACGTCGACCTCGACGTGCCGGCGGGTGCGATCGTCGGTCTCATCGGAGCGAACGGTGCGGGTAAGACCACCCTGCTGCGCGTACTGCTCGGCATCCTGCGGCCCCAGGAGGGACAGATCCAGCGGCCGACTCGACGCGCGGGCGTCGGGTACGTCCCGCAGAAGATCGCTCTCGACCCGCAGGCGCCCCTGCGCGCTCGCGATGTCGTGATGCTCGGTCTCGACGGGGCGCGGCTCGGCATCCCTCTGGGTCGCCGCCGCCTGCGCGGTGCGGTCGAGGACGCTCTGGCGCAGGTGGGCGCATCGGGTCTCGCCGACGCACGAGTGGGCGAGCTTTCGGGCGGACAGCAGCAGAGGGTCCTCCTCGCGCACGCGATCGTGAGCCGGCCGGCCGTGCTCCTCCTGGACGAGCCGCTCGCGAGCCTCGACCCGGTCAGCGCGCGAGACGTGGTCGCCCTCCTGGACGACCTGCGACGGCACTCGAACGTGTCGATCGTCGTCACGGCGCACGACCTGACCCTGCTGCTCCCCGTGCTCGACCGCGTCGCCTACCTCGCGGGCGGGCGGGCGGCGGTGGGGACTCCCGCGGAGGTCGTGCGCGACGACGTGCTGAGCGCGTTGTACCGCGCCCCGATGCGGGTGATCGAAACGGCGGGGCGCACCTTCGTCGTCGCCGACGACGAAGGGACCCCCTCGTGAGCGCGATGCTCTCGGCGTTCTTCGCGAGCCCGACGGTGCAGACGGCCCTCGTGGTCGGAACCCTCGTCGCGGTGGTGTCGAGCGTCGTCGGGATGTTCGCGATCACGCGCGGTCAATCCTTCGCCGGTCATGCGCTCGCCGATCTGGGGGCGGTCGGAGGGTCGGGGGCATTCCTTCTCGGCGTGAGTCAGCTGTGGGGGTTCGTCGTGGCCGGGGTGATCTCGGCCGTCGCGATGGAGGCGATCGGCACCCGGCGGCTGGAAGGGCGCGATGTGGCCACCGGCGTCGTCTTCGGGGCGGGTACGGGGCTGACCGCTCTGTTCCTGACCCTCGACACCCTCATCGGCGGGTCGAGCAACGCCGCGATCTCGGTGCTCTTCGGCTCGCTGTTCTCGATCGACACGCGGCTGGTGCCCGTCATCGTCGCCCTGGGCGGCCTCGCTCTCGCCATCACCGCCGCGATCTGGCGGTGGGTGACCCTCGAGACCCTCGACCGCGATCTGGCCACCGCGCGCGGAGTCCCCTCGCGAACGGCGAGCACGCTCTTCCTCGTCGCCCTCGCCCTGGCCGTGCAGTTGTCGTCCCTGTCGATCGGGGCGATCCTCTCGACCGCGCTGTTGATCGGACCCGCCGCGACCGCGCTGCTGTTCACGCGGCGTCTGGGTACGGCGGCGATGCTCGCCGCGGCCATCGCGGTGGTCGAGGTGTGGCTCGGGTGCCTGGTGGCGTTCGCGAGCTTCGACTGGTTCGGGGGCAGCAGCTGGCCCGTCAGCTTCACGATCGTCGCCGCGGTGTTCCTCACCTATGTCGGGGCGCGTTCCGTCCGGGCCCTGCGCCCGCCCGCGCGTCGGACGGCGGCGGCGTGATGTTCGCGCCGTACCTCATGACCGCCTGGGCGGGAGGGACGATCGTGGCGGTGGTCGCCGGAGTCGTCGGCTTCTTCGTCGTGCTGCGCGGCAACGCCTTCTTCGCACACGCGGTGCCGCATGGCGCGTTCGCCGGCGCCGCGGGGGCCGTCCTCATCGGAGTGAATCCGCTGGTCGGCCTCGGCGTCTTCGCCGCGGGCGGGGCCGTGGGCATCGTGCTCCTCGGCCGCCGCGCACGGCACGATGTCGTCACGGCCCTCACCCTCGTGACGATGCTCGCCCTCGGCGCCCTGTTCCTCAGCCGCTCCCGCGAGTACTCGGCGCAGGTGTTCGCCCTGTTGTTCGGCCAGATCCTCGGGGTGTCCCCCGATCAGCTCACCACGATGGGCCTGCTCGCGATCGGCTGTCTCGCCCTCGTCGCGCTCATCGCGCGGCCGCTGCTGCTGGCATCCGTCTCGCCGTCCCTCGCCGCCGCACGCGGGATACCCGTCACGGGAGTGGACCTCGTCTTCGCTCTCGTGATCGCCGCGGCGACGACAGTGAGCGTGCCGATGGTGGGCGCCCTGCTGATGTTCGCCCTGCTGATCGGCCCCCCGGCCGCGGCGCAGGTGCTCGCGCGGACGCCCGGTCGCGGGATGGCCCTCTCGGTCGCCCTCACTCTCGGCACGGTGTGGGCGTCGATCGCGCTGGCCGTGACGACCGACCTCCCGATCGGTTTCTTCGCCACGGCGATCGGGGCGCTGCTGTACGCGGGGTCCCGGTTGACAGCGCGCGGGCGCCGGGTGTTTCCGCACCCGCTACGCCCTCCCGCCCGGCTCGATCCAGCTCGGAGCGGAGTCGACCGGCATGGGTGAACACCGGCGCTGCCCGAGGGCGGCGCCTCTCGTCGCGTCAGCCCGCCGACACGCCGAACAGCAGACCCAGCACGTAGGTGACAGCGGCCGCGCCGAAACCGATCGCGAGCTGGCGGAGTCCGCGCTTGAGGGGCGAGGTGCCCGAGAGCAGACCGACCATCGCCCCGGTCGCCATCAGGGCGATGCCGACGAGGGCGAGGGCGAGGGCGACGGCGCCCAAGCCCGACAGGCCGAAGATCCACGGCAGCACCGGGATGATCGCGCCGGACGCGAAGAACAGGAAGCTCGAAAGCGCCGCACCCCACGCGCTGCCGACCACCTCGTGGGAGGACTCCCCCGGCGCCGCAGCGGCCGGAGCGGTGCCCGCCTGGGCGGCGGTGACGACCTCGCGGGCCTTGTCGAGGGCGTCGTCGGCGTCCATCCCGCGGGTGCGGTAGACGAGGGCGAGCTCGTTGGCATCCAGATCCAGGTGGGGCAGAGCGGAGTCGGCGAAGTCGCTCTCCTCGGTGGCTTCGAGAAGCTCGCGCTGCGACCGCACCGAGACGAACTCCCCCGCGCCCATCGACAGGGCGCCGGCGAGCAGACCCGCGATCCCGCTGAACAGGACGAAGCTGGGGGCGACGCCCGTCGCGCCGACGCCCATCACCAGCGCGAGGTTCGACACCAGGCCGTCGTTGGCGCCGAACACCGCGGCACGGAACGTCCCCGACAGGCGTCGGCGACCGCGGGCGGCCAGACCGCGCACGACCTCGTGGTGCACGCGCTCGTCGGCGGCCATCGCCGCGGTGGCGTAGGGCTCGTCGGCGTAGGGCGATCGCGCCTCGGCGTTCTGGGCGAGGGCGAGGACGAAGATCGAGCCGAAGCGGCGGGCCATCCACGCCAGCAGGCGCGTGCCGATGCCGGGCGAGGGCAGGCGCTTCGGCGTCTCGCCGAGCAGGTCGATCCAGTGCTGCTCGTGACGGCCCTCGGCCTCGGCCAGGGCGAGCAGGATGTCGCGGTCCTCGCCGGTGCGGCGCGAGGCGAGCTCGCGGTACACGCGCGCTTCGGCGCGTTCGTCGACGAGGTATCGCGCCCAGCGGCGGCGATCGCGAGCGGTGGGTGTGGCGAGATTCGTCACGGGTCTCCTTCAGGTCGTCCCCCACCGTAATGAGGACGGTCCCCTCCCCCGGGCGCGTCGATCGATACTGACAGCATTTCGGGGCTCCGAAGCCCGTGATCACGCGGCTCCGGTCGACCGGATGCCAGCATTTCGGGGCCGCGAAACCCCGCCGCGCGAGGGATGCCGTCGCGAGCGGACGCTCTAGGACCGCACGCGCTTGCGCAGGAGGTCGATGCGCGCCTGGAGCTGCGCGACGGTCGCGTGAGAGACGGCCGGGCCGCCGCACAGTCGACGCAGTTCGGCGTGCACGAGACCGTGCGGCTCCCCGGTCTGACGGGCGTACAGTCCGACCATCGTGTTCAGCAGCTGCCGCTGCTCCTTGAGCGTGCGGTGCAGCGGGCCCGGCAGTCCGCCCTCGTCGACCGAGGGCGGTTCGACACCGCTCTCCTTCTCGCTCGCCTCGCGCGTGGAGCGGTGGCGCGACTGCCTGGTCGCCCGCGACATGAGCACCTCGTGCACCTGCTCGGGTTCGAGCAGACCCGGGATGCCGAGGAACTCCTCCTCCTCGATGGTCCCGGGTACGGCGAGCTGGCCGAACTCCTGCCCGTCGAACATCACGCGGTCGAAATGGGCGAGCGAACCGAGCGCCTGATACTCGAACTCCTGCTCGAGCGCGTCGGAGGCTTTGTCCTCGCGCTCGGCGGCATCCATCAGGTCTTCTTCGGCGTTCCACTGATCGTCCGCGTCACTGTCGCGGTCGAGCGCGTGCTCGCGCTGCGCCTCCATCTCGCCGGCGAGGGCGAGCAGCTGCGGCACGTTCGGAAGGAACACGCTCGCGGTCTCACCCCGGCGCCGTGCTCGGACGAAGCGGCCGATGGCCTGCGCGAAGAACAGCGGGGTGGAGGCGCTCGTGGCGTAGACGCCCACGGCGAGACGCGGAACGTCGACGCCCTCCGACACCATGCGCACGGCCACCATCCAGCGGGTCGTGCCCTTCGAGAACGTCTCGATGCGGCCCGAGGCCTCCGCCTCGTCGGACAGGACGACGGTGACCTTCTCTCCGCTGATGTCCTCGAGGATGGCGGCGTAGGCGCGCGCGGCGGTCTGGTCGGTCGCGATGACCAGGCCCCCGGCATCCGGGACCGTCTCGCGCACCTCGGTGAGGCGACGGTCGGCGGAGCGGAGGACCGCGGGGATCCAGTCGCCGTTCGGGTCGAGCGCGGTGCGCCAGGCCTGCGAGGTGATGTCTTTGGTGTTGTCCTGGCCGAGCTGGGCCTCCATCTCCTCCCCGGCCTTGGTGCGCCACCGCATCTGCCCGGCGTAGACGAGGAAGAAGACGGGCCGGACGACGCCGTCCTCGAGGGCGCGCTTGTAGCCGTAGGCGTAGTCGGTGCGCGAGAGGCGGATGCCCTTGGAGTTGGGGTGGTACTCCACGAACGGGATGGGTGCGGTGTCGCTGCGAAACGGCGTTCCCGAGAGCAGCAGACGGCGGGTCGCTCGACTGTAGGCCTCGCGCAGCGCGTCGCCCCAGCTGAGGGCGTCGCCGCCGTGGTGCACCTCGTCGAGGATGACGAGGGTTCTGGCATCCATCGTCACCCGCTGATGCACCTCGGCCTTGACCGCGACCTGCGCGTACGTGACGGCGACGCCGTGGTACTGCCGGGAGGGGGTGGCGTGCCGGTTGGAGAAGTACGGATCGAGACGGATGCCGACGCGCGCGGCCGCCTCGGCCCACTGGGTCTTGAGGTGCTCGGTGGGGGCCACCACGACGATGCGGTCGACGACGCGACGACGCATCAGCTCGGAGGCGAGGCGGAGGGCGAACGTCGTCTTACCGGCGCCGGGGGTGGCCGCGGCGAGGAAGTCGCGCGGGCCCTTGCCGACGCCGTCGGGTCCGTCGGAGCCGAAGTACTGATCGAGCGCCTCGGCCTGCCACGCGCGCAGGCGCTGCGCGGTTCCCCAGGGGGCGCGCTGCGGGAACGACGGCGAGAGATGCTCGGCGGCGAAGGAGCCGAAGTGGGGCTCGACCGCCTCGGGCCCGGGGGTCGCCGCCGACGGGGTGTCGGAGCCGGGCCCCGGCGACGCGGGCATGACGGCGGGAATGGGGTGGTCCGCGACGGGCGCTGTGGCGTGGGAGGGGTCGGCGGGGGCGGACGCCGCGGACGGCGCCTCGAGCGGGGGCACCGGGCCGGGGCTCGCGACCGGACCAGGGGAAGCCACAGGACCGGGGGACGCGATCGGGCCGGGGCTTGCGACCGGGCCGGGGCTCGCGATGCGGATCGCCGCCGATTCGGCGTCGGGGAGGTTCGAGGAGCGGGCTTCGCCTTCCAGCATCGAACCTCCTTCCCTCGCGAGCGCGAACATCAACGATAGGCGAAGCCACTCCCCCGCGGCGTCGCCCTGTGGATCCTCGCGCAGGCGTTCCGGCACCTCACCAGCGAGAAACGCCCTCCGCCGTGAGAAACGCACGGAGAAGGCGTTTTTCACTGCCGGAAGCGTTTATCGCGAAGCACGGAGGCGTCGGACCCGCGGGGCGACGGGCGCGAGAGCGCGTCCGCCGGGGTCTTGCGGGATCCCCTTGCCGTGTCGGGGGCCGGGGTTAGCCTGGAGGCGGAGGTTTCGATGACACTCGATCCGCGCTCGCCCCGCACCCCGTCCTCGCCCGACAACGCCGGTCCGCACCCGTGGCGCCGCTACGTCGCGATCGGCGACTCGTTCACCGAGGGCATCGGCGACCCCCTGCCCGACGGCGGGCATCGTGGGTGGGCCGATCGCGTCGCGACCGTCCTCGGCTCGCAGGTCGACGACTTCGCGTACGCCAACCTCGCCGTGCGCGGAAAGCTCATCGGACAGATCGTCGCCGACCAGATCGAGCCGGCGCTCGCCCTCAAGCCCGACCTCATCACGTTCTCGGCGGGCGGCAACGACGTCATCCGCCCGGGCACCGACCCCGATGCCGTGTCGCGGCAGTTCGAGGATGCCGTCCGCCGCCTCCGCCGCGACGGCGCCACCGTCGTCGTCTTCACGGCGGTCGACACCGAGTTCACGCCGGTGTTCCGCGGCATCCGGGGCAAGGTCGCGATCTACAACGAGAACATCCGGGCGATCGCCGACACGCACGACTGCGTCGTCGCCGACCAGTGGGGGCTCAAAGAAGTGCAGGACATGCGCTTCTTCGACGACGACCGCCTGCACTACAACTCCCTCGGCCACCACGAGGTCGCGCGCATGGTGCTCCGGGCGCTGAACGTGCCGAACGATCTCGAGCCGATGAAGGCCGAGACCGAGGCCGTCACCACGTGGCGCGCCGCCCGGGAGAAAGACCTCGTGTGGGCACGGTCGTACCTGGTGCCGTGGGTGCTCCGGCGTCTGCGCCACCAATCGTCCGGCGACCACGTGCAGGCGAAGCGGCCCGAGCCGCTGCCGGTCGTGACCCTCGCTCCGGGTCCGGATGCCGCGGCCTCGAACGAGACGCAGGTGTGAGTCCCGTGACGACCGCTGCGTCGCCCGCTCTCGACGATGCCGTCCGGGCCCTTCTCGAGACCGCGGACCGCACAGCCCCCGCCCGCTTCACCCTGACGTAGCGCGGTCGGGCGAGCCTCGGCGCGAGACGGTCGTCGCGGGATTCAGCGCCGCCCTCGCCCCAGCTCCCACAGCGCGACCGCGCTCGCCGCGGCCACGTTGAGCGAGTCCACTCCCCCGGCCATCGGGATCGTCACGACCGTGTCGGCGGCGGCGAGAGCGCCGCGGCTCAGGCCGTCGCCCTCCGAGCCCATCAGCAGGGCGACGCGCTCGTGTCCGGAGGCCGAGAAGTCGTCGAGGCTCACGGCGTGGTCCGACAGCGCCATCGCGGCGAGGTGGAACCCGGCGTCCTGCAGCAGCGGCTTCGCCTCCGACCATTCCGGCAGCCGCGTCCATGGCACCTGGAACACCGTGCCCATGCTGACGCGGACGCTGCGCCGGTAGAGCGGGTCGGCGCACCGGGGCGTGACGAGCACGGCATCCGCCCCGAGGGCCGCCACCGAACGGAAGACGGCTCCGATGTTGGTGTGATCGACGATGTCTTCGAGCACCACGACGAGCCGCGCGCCGCGGACGATGTCGTCGACGGATGCCAGGACCGGACGATGCATGGAGGCCAGCAGCCCCCGGTGCACGGTGTACCCCGTGACCTGCTCGGCGATCGCGGACGGGACGACGTAGACCTCGGCATCCTCCCCGACGAGCGCGAGGGCGTCGGGGAGGAACTTGTCCTGCACGAGGACGGAACGCGGTCGGTGCCCGGCCCGCAGGGCACGCTCGAGCACCTTCGACGACTCGGCGATGTAGAGCCCTCCCGCGGGCTCCGACACCCGGCGCAGCGACACGTCGGTCAGGTCGCGGTAGTCGGCGAGGCGCGGGTCGTCGGCGGAGTCCAGGGCGATGACGGGCATCCCCCCATCCTCCCAGCACGCCCTCTCCCCGGCGCCCCGTCGGCCCTGCTCCCGACCTCAAGTGTCCACAACACCCGGAGGGATCCCGAAAGCACCCGGGTGTCTCGGACACTCGACCAGGGAGGGGCGGCGCCTACCCCGCCGCTCACGCCACGTGCAGCGCGCGACCCCCGGCGATCACCAGGGCCCGCTCGGGCTGACGGACGAGCGCGTCCATGGGGTTCTCGGCATCCATGAGGACGATGTCGGCGCGCGCTCCCTCGACGAGGTCGTGCACCTCGCGGCCCACGGCCCAGGCGGACGCGCTGGTCGCCAGCTGCACGACGCGGAGCAGGTCGTCGTCGTGCACGAGCCCACCGGCGCGGGCGTACTGCCAGGCGATGCCGAGGGTGTCTCCGGTGCCGAAGGGGCTCCACAGATCCCGGATGCCGTCGGTGCCCAGACCCAGGCGGACTCCGGCGGCGTCGAGCTCGGCGAGCGGGAGCTGCGCGAGACGCAGCGGAGCGACGGTGGTCATCGACACCCCGGCCTCGCCCATCGCGGCCAGCAGGTCGCGGCGACGCGCGGGTTCCAGCTGGGCGAGTGCGAAGCCGTGGGCGATGTTCACCCGGCCGCCGAGGCCGAGTCGCCCTGTGCGGTCCACGAGCAGCTCGATCTGGAAGGCACCGAGCTCGGCCGGGTCGTGCAGGTGGATGTCGAGGCCGACGCCGGTGTCGGCGGCGAGGGCCGTGAGGGCGTCGATCTGCCCGACCGGGTCACGGTCGATCGAGGCGGGGTCGAGACCGCCGATGCCCGTCACGCTGTCGCGGCCCGCGGCCTCGCGCAGCAGCTCGAGCACACCCGGGCGTCGCAGCACCCCGTCCTGCGGGAAGGCGATGATCTGCACGTCCAGGGCGCCGTCGTACGCGGCCGCCGCTTCTTCGACCGCCTCGATCCCCCGCAGGCCTACGCCGTTGTCGACATCGACGTGGGTGCGGATCGCGGTGGTGCCGTGACGCACGAGTTCGCGCAGCACGACAGCGGAGCGCTCGAGAGAGGGGATGCCGAGCGCGTCGCGCTGCTGGCGCTCGTGGCGGATGCGCCCCTCGGTCGTCCCCTCGCCCCCGTACGACTGCCAGGGCAGCCCCCACCACGACTTGTCGACGTGCGCGTGGGCGTTCACGATGCCCGGCAGGGCGAGCAGGCCGCGCCCGTCGAATTCGCGGACGCCGATCGGGTCGCTCGCCGCGGGCGTGATCGCGGCGATCCGACCCCCGTCGATGGCGATGTCGACGAGGTCGCCGCCCCACGGTCGCACGCGGCGGAGCGAGGTGACGTCGAGCATGGCGGGCCGGGGGAAGGAGCTCATCCGTCCAGTATCGACGGCGGTTCACCGCGGAGGACGGGGGTGCGCGGGGTCGGCCCGTCGGATACGGGCCCCGCGGGGCACTCCGCGCGAGCCGGTGTCGGCGGCCCGCCATAGACTCGGACGGGACGGAGGTGTGCATGACCGACACGACGGAGGATGCCGGGTTCTCGGCATCCATCGATCGGGCCGTGGAGGTGCTCGCCGGCCGTCGCATCGCCGTCCTGACCGGTGCGGGCGTGTCGACCGACTCGGGGATCCCCGACTACCGCGGCAAAGGCGCCCCCACCCGCACGCCCATGACCGCCCAGCAGTTCCTCTCGAGTGCCGAGGCACGGCGCCGCTATTGGGTGGGCAGCCACCTGGGCTGGCAGGTGTTCGCGGCGGCCGAGCCCAACGACGGTCATCGCGCTCTCGCCGACCTCGAGCAGGCGGGGGTCGCCAACGGCGTCGTCACGCAGAACGTCGACGGCCTGCACGTGCGCGCCGGCAGCAGCCGTGTCGTGGAGCTGCACGGCACGATGCGCCGCGTGGGCTGCCTGCAGTGCGGTCAGGTGTTCGACCGGCGCGATCTGGCCGAGCGGGTCGAGGCCGACAACCCGTGGATCCGTCTTCCCGAGAACGTCGAGCTCGGTCCCGACGGCGACGTGACGCCCGCGTCCGCCGACGGTTTCGTCGTGCCGACGTGCTCGGTGTGCGGGGGCACGCTCAAGCCCGACGTGGTGTTCTTTGGCGAGTACATCCCGGTCGAGAAGTTCCGCGAGGCCGAGCAGCTCGTGCACACCAGCGAGGCCCTCGTGATCGCCGGTTCGTCGCTCGTGGTGAACTCCGGGATCCGCCTGGTGGAGCGCGCGCGCCGTCGCCGCCTGCCCGTCGTCATCATCAATCGTGGCGAGACCCGCGCCGACCGCCGCGCGACGGTGAAGATCGACGGCAGCACGAGCGACGTGCTCCGCGCGTTCGCGGAGCGACTCCCGGGCCTGCTCTGACGTCCCGCGCGCTCGTCGGCGGGATCACTCCGCTCGTGTGTACCCCACCGCCCCGCCTTCGAGGAACGCCCGGTGCGCACCGTTCACCGTCATACCGGTGAGACGCTCGATCGTCGCGGTCGCCTCCGCGCGCAGCTCGCCGTGTCGGCGGACGAACACGGCATGGGCGCGCGGGGCGCTCCATCCCTCGGGCAGCAGCGCCGCCGGCAGGTCCGGGTCGGTGAAGGGGAAGCGACGGTAGTCGTCGGTCAGGCGCACGCGCGCGATCAGGGCGGCGGCCGCCTCTTCGGTCGTGGGGGTGTCGTGGCGGGCGGCGAACGCGCTGTAGTGCGCGTCGAGTGCGTCGAGATCCCATCCGCGCGCGGCGATCGAGCGGTCGTGGGCGAGGTCGCCGCTGCGGCTCAGGAGGACGTCGGATGCCACGCCGTTGGCATCCATCAACTGTCGCGCCGCCGCCAGACGGTCGCCGGGAGCGACCCAGATCGCCGGCTGCAGTTGCCCGAAGCCGAGCCAGGTGAGGTGCTTGCGCATCTCGTCGCGGGCCGAGCGATCACCGGCGCGCGTCGCGATGAGGGTCCATTCCCCGCCCCACTCGCCCGACACGTGCCGGAAGATGCGCTCGCGGCCCTCGTCGAGCAGGTCCCAGGACTTCGGCGACAGCAGGTAGGTCGTGAGCCGCCCGTCACGGCGGGTCTCGAACCACCCCTCGGCGCGTAGGCGCGACATGACCACCCGGGTGGTGGCCGGCTCGATGTCGAAGAGCTGGAGGACGTCGCTCAGTCCGCGCAGCGGCACCTCGCCGTCTCCGCAGTATCGGAAATAGTCCCCGAAGAGAGTGAAGACGAGGGAACGGGGGCGCATGCGAGAACGTTACCCGACACAGATGTAACGAAGCTATGGCGCAAGACCGATTTGTGTTGCATACTCGTTCCGTCGTGACGGTTCGACATCTTCAGCGAGGAGGCTGACATGCGTATCGCGATCATCGGAGGCGGTCCGGGCGGACTGCTGTTCGCCGCTCTGGCCGCACGGAACGTGCCCGGCGCCCACGTGGACCTGTTCGAGCGGAACCGCCCCGACGAGGCCTTCGGCTTCGGCGTGGTCTTCTCGGACGCGACGCAGAACGGAGTGGATGCCGCCGACTCGGCTTTGCGTGAAACCCTCGACGCCTCGGGGGTGCGGTGGGATGCCATCCGGGTCACCGCCAAGGGCGAGACGATGACCTTCGGCGGCAACGGCATGGGAGCCGTGCTGCGCAAGGATCTGCTCGCCGCCCTCCAGCGGCGGGCCACGGAGGCCGGCGCCCACCTGCACTTCTCCACCCCTCGGCGCGTCGACGAGCTCGGCGACTACGACGTGATCGTCGCCGCCGACGGTGCGAACTCCCACACCCGTGCCGCGATCGGTGACGACACCCTGGGGGTGACGTACGAGACGGCGGCGGCGAAGTTCATCTGGTTCGCCACCGACCAGCCGTTCCCGGGCCTGACGTTCCTGCACACCCACGTCGACGGGCTCCCCGATGCCGTGCCCGGCGTGTTCGCGGCGCACGCGTATCCGATCGGCGGGGGCCTGTCGACCTTCATCGTCGAGACCGACGAAGACACGTGGCGCGCGGCAGGACTCGACGGATTCGACCCCGCCACGCCCCCGGGTCCGAGCGACGAGCACAGCAGGCACCGCCTGGAGCAGATCTTCGCCCCCCTCATCGACGGCGCACGGCTCATCGGCAACAACTCGCGGTGGGGGAACTTCCGCACCATCCGCGCCCGGAGCTGGCACCACGGCAACGTCGCCCTGCTCGGCGACGCGGTGCACACCGCCCATTTCTCGGTCGGCAGCGGCACGAAGATGTCGCTCGAAGACGCCATCGCCCTCGCCGACGCGCTCGCCGCGCACCCCGACGACATCGACGCGGCGTTCCGAGAGTACGAGAGCGTGCGGCAACCCCAGGTGGCCCGCATCCAGGGCGCCGCGCGGCCGAGCCTGTCGTGGTGGGAGAACTTCGGCACCTACTTCCACGCCTTCGAGCCGTGGCAGTTCGGGTTCCACTTCTTCTCGCGCGCTCTGCCCGCCACGAAGATCGCGCGCCGCGATCCGGAGGCCGTGCGCCGAGCGCTCGACCGGTGGCAGAGCCGTCATGGCGCGCCGCCGTTGGAGTCCGCCGTGGCGGGTCTTCTCGATCGCCGCGTCGTCGGCCGCGACGACCTGCCCCCGGTCGTCACGGTCGCGGCGGGCGACGGCATCCGTCCCGACGACGCCGTGCGTTCGGCCCTGGCGACCCGGCGTGATGCCACCGCGGTGCTCGTCACCGGCGGGAGCGCCCTCGACCGCCAGCTCACCGCGGAGGCGGCGCGGCTGCGTCACGGTGTGGCGGCGATCATCGACGAACCCGATTGCGACGAGGATCGTGCCATGACCCTGGTGCTCTCGGGCCGCGCGGATGCGGTGCTGCGATGAAGACACGCGAGGGGAGCACGCCCTGGCCCGACGCGTTCGCCGAGCGGTACCGCTCCGAGGGACTCTGGCAGGGCCGCACGCTGGGCGACGCGTTCGCCGAGGCCGCGCACGTGCACGCCGACCGCATCGCGCTGGTCGACGACGCGGTGTCGCTCACCTACGCCGAGGTGCACGACCGGGTCGAGGCGTGCGCTGCGCGCCTGATCGATCGGGGGCTCGCCCCCGACGACCGGGTCGTGGTGCAGCTGCCCAATCACTGGACGTTCGTGATCCTGACGCTCGCGTGCCTGCGCGTGGGGATCGTGCCCGTGATGGCCCTGCCCGCCCATCGCGAGCACGAGCTGCGGCACCTGATCTCGGCATCCGAAGCGGTCGCTCTGGTCACCCCCGACTCGCTCCGCGACTTCGACCATCTGGCGCTTGCGAGCGCTCTGCGCGCGTCGAGCCCGACGGTGCGGGATCTCATCGTCCTCGGCGACACGACCCCCCAGCCCGACGCCGTCAGCCTCACCGCGTTGTGCGCCCCCTCCGACGAGACCACCCGCACCCGCCGGCTGCCGACTCCGGATGCCGCGGACGTCGCGGTGTTCCTGCTGTCCGGCGGGACGACGGGCCTGCCCAAGCTCATCGCCCGCACGCACGACGACTACCTGTGCAACATCGTCCTCACGTCGCCTCCCTCGGCGGTCGACCGCGACACCGTGTACCTCGTGACACTGCCGATGGGCCACAACTTCCCGCTCGCGTGCCCCGGCATTCTGGGCACTCTGCTGGCCGGCGGCACCGTCGTCCCGCTCGCATCCCCCCGGCCGGAACGTGCCTTCGCGGCGATCGAACGACACGGGGTCACGCACACGGCCGCGGTTCCCGCCGTCGTCGCCTCGTGGCTCGATCACGCCGGCGTCGTGGGAGTCGACGCCCTGCGGAGTCTGCGCGTGCTCCAGGTGGGCGGCGCCCGCCTGGCCGACGAGCTCGCGGAGCGCGTCGTGCGCGGAATCCCGGGAACGCTGCAGCAGGTGTTCGGCATGGCCGAAGGACTCATCAACGTCACCCGCCTCGACGACCCGGTCGAGGTGATCGTGGGCACGCAGGGGCGACCGGTCTCGCACCTCGACGAGCTGCGCGTGGTCGATGAGACGACCGGACGCGAGGTCGCCCCGGGCGAGCCCGGCGTGCTACTGACCCGCGGGCCGTACACGCCGCGCGGGTACTACGACGCCCCGGAGGCCAACGCGCGCTCCTTCACCCCCGACGGCTTCTACATCACCGGCGACATCGTGCGGCAGCGCCCCGACGGCAACCTCGTCGTCGAGGGGCGCAGCAAGGACATGATCAACCGCGGGGGCGAGAACATCTCGGCCGAGGAGGTCGAGAACCTCGTGTACGGACTCGCCGCGGTGCGGCTCGCGGCCGCCGTGGCGATGCCGCACGGCACCCTCGGTGAGACGGTGTGCCTGTTCGCGGTGCTCCACGACGGTTGCGAGCTCGATCTCGCCGCGGTACGGGCGCACTTCGACACCTCGGGCGTCGCCGCCTTCAAACGCCCCGACCACCTCGTCACCGTCGAGGAACTGCCCCTGACCAAGGTGGGCAAGATCGACAAGAAGGCCCTGCGCGAGATGCTCGCCGCCGAACTCACGGCATCCTGATCCGAAAGGAGCGCTCGATGTTCATCGACGCCGCAGATCTCTCCCCCGCCGACACCTACCGTCTCCTCGTCGGCTCGGTCGTTCCCCGCCCGATCGCGTGGGTCACGAGCGGGCACGACCCGGTCAACCTGGCCCCCTTCAGCTCGTTCACCTGGGTGAGCCAGCATCCCGCGATGCTCGGTTTCACCGTGAACAAGCGGACGAACGGCCGCAAGGACACGGTGCGCAACATCGAGGAGCTCGGCGAGTTCGTCGTGAACATCGCCGACGAGACGATGCTGCCCGCGCTGCACGCGAGCAGCGAATGGATGCCGCCCGAGGTCGGCGAGGCCGATCGTCTGGGCCTCGCTCTCGAGGAGTCGCGGGTGATCGGCGTCCCGGGCCTCGCCGACGCGCCCGTGCGGATGGAGTGCCGCTACCACTCGACCACCGCGTTCAGTCCGACCGGCGGCGAGTTCGTCGTGGGCACGGTGGTCGCCTGGACCGTGCGCGACGACATCGTGCGCCTCGGCACGACGGGCGCGGCCGGCATCGACACCGACCTGCTCCGCCCGATCGGGCGTCTCGCCGGACCGCGCTACACCCCGCTCGGCGCGGTGGTGGAGCTGCCGCCGGTGCCGGGCGGGTGAAGCCGCGCCGAGAGCCTCCGCGATCGTCGAGGGTGCACCCGTTCTCATCCACCGGGTGCACGCTCGATCGCCGCATGCGATTTCTCGATCGGTGCGAGCTCAGAACCAGCGCGCGATCTCGGGCAGCTCACCGCCGCCCGCGACCCGCAGCCGACGGGCACCCCGACCGGCGAGCCAGCGCGCGAGGTCGGCGGCGGCACCCTCGACGACCGGACCGCCCTGGCCGTACTCCCCCGGCGCGGCATCGCGGTCGGTGGCGCGCAGCACGACGGCGCCGGGCTCGCTCCGGCGCGTCCAGGCACGCAGAACGTCGGCGATGATGCCGTCGATCATCTCGGGAGGGAAGTCGAGGAACGAGCCGCCGTCGGCGAGGTCGACCGCGTGCACCCACACTTCTTTCGCGCGCATCCACGCCGTCTCGCGCGCGGGGACCGTGCGCCCCTGTGCGGTGACGACCTCGGCATCCCACTGCGCGTCCGACAGATCGCGCCACTCGACGTCCAGGTGCACGGCGGCGTGGTCGACGAGGTGGCGCAGGGCGCGCGTGGGCAGCGTGGCGCCGAGGGCGATCTCGTCGGCCCGTTGCGTGTCGGAGGCGTACATGGGCGTCTCGACGCCCGTGCGCGCCCATTCGACCAGGCGCGCGACCGCGCGGGCGTTGTACCCGACGTGGGCGACGAGGTGCCGACGCGTCCATCCGGGCAACAGGCTCGGGGCGTCGAGCTCTGCGTCGTCGAGGTTCATGAGGCGTCGCGCGAAGTACGCCGTGCCGCGACGGGCGAGGTCGAGGTGCGCGTGAGGGGCGGAGTCGGCGTCGTAACGCGCTCCGGCGCCCTGCCGTTCCCGCAGCGCGAGCTGCTCGGGCGTCAGCCCCCTCGCGCTCACGGCTCCTCCGCCGCGAAGCGGTTGCGGAGCGTCCCGATCCCGTCGATCGTGACCTCGACGACGCTTCCGGATGCCAGATACTCCCGGGGTTCGCGCGCGTGGCCGACGCCGCCGGGGGTTCCGGTGAGGATCACGTCTCCCGGGCGCAAGGTCGTGATGGTCGAGACGTAGCGGACGAGGTCGACGGGCCCGTGGACGAGGTCGTGGATGTCGCCGACCTGCTTCTGCGCGCCGTCGACGGTCGTCGTCATGCGCGCGTCGGACGGGATCTCGTCGGGGGTGGCGAGCACCGGTCCGAGCGGGGTCGATCGTTCCCACATCTTGCCCTGCAGCCACTCGCGGGTGCGGAACTGCCAGTCGCGCATCGACACGTCGTTCGCGATCGTGTAGCCGGCGATGGCGTCTGCGGCCTGTTCGGCCGACGCGCGGCGCACGGTCGAGCCGATCACGACGGCGAGCTCGCCCTCCCAGTCGATCTCGGGGCTCTCGGGCGGGAGGGCGATCTCCTCGCCTGCTGCGGCGAGGGTGTCGGCGAACTTGGCGAAGAGCACCGGGTACTCGGGAAGGTCGCGCTTCATCTCGAGGATGTGCGCGCGGTAGTTCAGCCCGACGCACACGATCTTGCTCGGGGCGAGGATCACGGGCGCGAGGTGCGCGGCATCCACCTCCACGACCGGACCCTCGACGCCCGCGACGGCCGACGCGGGGCCGGCCCGCAGCACGTCGCCGACGTCGGCGAAGCGTTCCAGCACGACGGCCCGACTCCCCTCCACACGGGCCGCGGCGGTGGATCCCTTCCAGTGCAGGGTCAGCAGCTTCATCGGTCGGTCTCCTCGTCGAACGCGCGGTACAGTCCCAGCCCCTCGAAGATCGGGGTGTCGCTGAAGTGGAACAGATCCAGGCGCGTCTCGGCCTGCACACGGAAGCGGCACCAGCTGGGCACGACGAAGATGTCGCCGTGCTCCACGGTGTGTTCGGTGTCGCCGAGCAGAACGCGACCGGAGCCCTCGAAGACCTGGTAGACGTTCGACCCGACCTCCCGGCGGACCGGCGTCGATGTTCCCTCGCGCAGACGATGGAACTGCGCGCGGATCGTCGGCATGACGTCGCCCCCGGTGGTGGGGTTCGAGAAACGCACGGCGGCATGGCCGGGACCGACCGTCGCCGGCATCCCCTCGGCCTCGAGCAGCAGCTGGTCGGTGAGCGCGGCGTCGGTGTGCTCCCAGCGGTACGCGCCGATCGGGCTCGACACCGTACGGCGCAGTCCCGCGAGCGGCAGGAGTCCCGGGTGCGCCCACAGGCGCTCGGAGCGCGAGTAATTGGGGGTCGCCTCGTCGGTCACCCGCTCGGAGCCGAACTCGAAGAATCCCGAATCCATCTGGTACGCGAAGGGGATGTCGAGGCCGTCGATCCAGGTCATCGATTCGTCGGTCTCGTTGTGGTGGCCGTGGAAGTGCCAGCCCGGCGTGAGCAGGAAGTCTCCCCGGCTCATCCGCACGGGATCGCCGTTGACCACCGTCCAGACCCCCTCGCCCGAGGTGACGAACCGGAAGGCGTTCTGCGAGTGCCGGTGCTCGGGGGCTGTCTCGCGAGGTCCGAGCTGCTGGATCGCCGCCCAGAGCGTCGGCGAGATGTACGCGCGACCGTTCAAGCCGGGGTTGGCGAGCCCGATGGCCCGCCGCTCTCCCCCGCGCCCCACGGGGACGAGGTCTCCCGCGCGCTCGGCGAGAGGGCGCAGGGCGCTCCACCGCCACACCCAGGGGACCGCCTTGGGCTGAGGGGTCTGGGGCATGAGGTCGTCGAGCTGCGTCCACAGTGGGATGAGATGGTTCTCCTCGAATCCGCGATACAGGGCGCGCAGTTCGGGGGTGTCCTCGGGCTGCATCGCGTTCTCGACCGGGGTGACGGTCTCGCTCATCGGTCCTCCTCGACGTCGGCGTGAACCCAGGTTGCATGACTTCCTGACGTTGCGCAACGTATTTTTGTCACACATTTCAAAAAAGCGAGACAAATCTCTTGCGCAAGACGCTGATGTGTTACACGATGTGGGCCACGGGATGCCGATGGCACGAGACCGTCGTCCCGCCGAGAGCATCGACGCCGATCTGCAAGGAGGCAGAACATGTCCGACATCGAGTACGCCGAGACGACATCGTCCGACGGAACACCCATCGCGTACTTCCGCCGTGGCAGCGGGCCGACCCTGGTCGTGACGCACGGCAGCATCGCGACGAAGGAGCAGTGGATCCCCGCGAGCGAGCATCTCGCGGAGCACGTCACCCTGTACGTCTACGACCGTCGTGGACGCGGCGGAACGGGCGACGCCGCGGAGTACTCCCTCGCCCACGAGGTCGCCGACATCGCCGCGATGATGAAGGTCGCCGGCCCCGGCGCTCACCTGCTCGGCCATTCGTTCGGAGCGTTGGCCACCCTCGCGTACGCCCGGGAGCACGGCCTGGGCGGCGGAACCCTCCTCGCTTACGAGCCGCCGCTCGCGGTGCAGGGCCCCGTCGCCGGCGAGCGCCTGCAGGGCTATCGCGATCTGGTGGATGCCGGCGACCTCGACGCCGCGCTCGAGTACGCGCTCGTGAACTTCGTGCGGGTACCGGCGGAGGCGATCCCCTTCATCCGCGAGACACCGCTGTGGGGCGCCAGCGTTCCGCTCACCCCCACGTGGGTCCGCGAGCTCGCGGAGATCGACGCCCTCGGCAGCGATCTGTCCGGCTACGCCGAGATCGACGACCCGACCCACCTGATCGCGGGAACGGCGACCACGGCGTTCCTCTATCAGTCCGCGCACGACCTGGTGGACGTCATCCCGAACGCCGGCATCACCGACATCGAGGGCGCCGACCACTTCGCGCACCTCGCCGACCCGGAGGGCTTCACCCGCGTGGTCGTCAGCGCGCTCGACCCCGCATCCGTCGCCCGCTGACGCGCGTCCGCAGACCCGGCCCCCGGCGTTCGACCCCACCCGCGCCGGGGGCCGATCCCGCACCGTCGCGCTCGCGAACGGCAGGCGGGTGCGAGCCTCGACCAGGACCGCCAGTTAGGCTCGAACGGTGACGATCCTGACTCTCGTGCGACACGGTGAAACCGACTGGAACTCCGGAGGGCGCATCCAGGGCTCGACCGACATCCCCCTCAACGACACCGGCCGCGCTCAGGCGCGCGAGCTCGCCGACCGCCTCGCCACGGAGTACGCCGGTCGCGAGGCGGTCGTCGTCTCGAGCGACCTGTCCCGCGCGGCGGAGACCGCCGACATCGTCGCCGCCGCCCTCGGCACCACCGTGAGCCTCCGGATGCCGGGCCTCCAGGAGCGTTCCTATGGCGACGCCGAGGGTATGGACGCCCCCACCTTCTACGACACGTACGGCCCGTGGCACGCGGCCGACGTCCCCGGCGCCGAGACGTGGCCGGTGGTGCGCGAGCGCGCGCTCGCCGCGCTCGCGGAGGCCGTGGCATCCGCTCCCGAGGGGACCGACGTGATCGCCGTCGCGCACGGCGCCTTGATCCGCGAGGTCATCATGTTCGCCACCGACGGGGAGTTCCCCCGCGAGGGCGAGCGTCTGCCGAACTGCTCCGCGACGACGTTCCGCATCGACGGCGACCGCTGGGAGATGCTGGCCTACGCGGGCGTCGCCAGCTAGACGGAACCCAGGTCCCTGAGCCCGTCGAGGGACCGGAACCCCGCACGACCCCGGCACGAACCCAGGTCCCTGAGCCCGTCGAAGGGACCGGAACCCGCATCGGCCCCGGCACGAACCCAGGTCCCTGAGCCCGTCGAAGGGACCGGAACCCCGTACGACCCCGGCACGAACCCAGGTCCCTGAGCCCGTCGAAGGGACCGGAACCCGCATCGGCCCCGGTGACGCCGACGGCCTCGGCCACCTCGCACCGGAAGCCGGCTACCCCGCCCGCGCCACCACCGAGCGCGCGTGGCGGAGGATCGGCTCGTCGATCATGCGCCCCTCGTGTCGGAACACTCCCCGCTCCCCCTCC
Organism: uncultured Microbacterium sp.; assembly: GCA_913774845.1. Taxonomy (GTDB): domain Bacteria; phylum Actinomycetota; class Actinomycetes; order Actinomycetales; family Microbacteriaceae; genus Microbacterium. Next base: position 123,663 of record CAJYJO010000014.1, read on the forward strand.
GCGGCCTCGAGCACCCCGCGCGCCCACGCCACCTGCGCGGCAGACGGGGCATAGGCCGCGCGGATGGTCGCGACCTGCCCCGGGTGGATGCACGCGGTGGCCGCGAACCCGGAGGCCGCGGCATCCCGTGCCTCGTCCGACAGGCCGTCGAGGTCGGCGATGTCGACGTGCACCGCGTCGATCGCGCGCTTGCCCGACGCCCCCGCGGCCAGCAGCACGCGCGCCCGCGCGAGTCGTGCGACGTCGCGGTACCCGCCGTCGTCGCGCCGGCTCGAGGTGCCGCCGAGGCTCGCGACGAGATCCTCGGCGCCCCACATCAGCGCCACGACCTGCGGCAGCGCCGCAAGCTGCTCCGCGTGGACGACACCCCGGGCCGTCTCGCACAGCGCGATCACCTCGTAGCCCTCCAGGGACGCGAGGGATGCCGCGTCCTCGGCCTTCGCCACCATCACACGGCGGACGCGGGTCCGCGCCAGCGCCTCGAGGTCGAGCGCGAAGTCCGGCGTCCCGGGCCCGTTCACGCGGACGATGACGCGCTCCGGATCCGGGTCGGCGGCGATCATCGCCGCGCGCGCCGAGGGCTTGGCATCCGCCGACACCGCATCCTCCAGGTCGAGGATCGCGGCGTCCGCCCGCTCGAGGGCCTTGGCGAGCCGCTCGGTGCGGTCGGCCGGGACGAAGAGCAGCGCGGGCCCGAGGTCGAAGGTCATGACCGCCCCTCCCTCGCCCACACCAGCACCGTGCGGGTGGCCGTGGCGACGACCTCGTCGTTCTGCGAGCGGCCGGTGTGCGCCATGACGACGACCCCTTGTCCCGGACGGGATGCCGAGGGCCGCACCGACACGATCTCGGTCTCGGCCGTGAGGGTGTCACCGACGAACAAGGGAGCGGGGAAGCTCACGTCGGTGAGCCCGAGCTGCGCGACGAGCGTCCCCTGCGTGAGCTGCGCGACCGACAGGCCGACGAGGGTCGACAGCGTCCACATCGAGTTCACCAGCGGCTTGCCGAACGGTTGGGTCGCGGCGAACGCGGCGTCGAGATGCAGCGCCTGCGCGTTCATCGTCAGGGTGGTGAAGAGCACGTTGTCGGCATCCGTCACCGTCCTCCCCGGACGGTGCGCGTATCTCTCGCCGACGACGAACTCCTCCAGAAACAGGCCGCGCTGCTCGATCATGCCGCCACGGTACCCGTGAGCCCCAACGCACGCGAGATGACCATGAGCTGCACCTCGGTGGTGCCCTCGCCGATCTCGAGGATCTTCGAGTCGCGGTAGTGCCGGGCGACGGGGTACTCGTTGATGAAGCCGTTGCCGCCGAACACCTGTGTCGCATCCCGCGCGTTCGCCATGGCGGCGTCGCTCGCGGTCATCTTGGCGACGGCGGCATCCACCGAGAACGGCTTGCCGGCGTCGCACAGGCGCGCAGCGTGCACCCAGGCCAGGCGTGCCGTGTGCACGCGGGCGTGCATGCGCGCGAGCAGGAACTGCATGCTCTGCCGCGTCGACAGCCGCTCGCCGAACACGGTGCGGCTGCGGGCGTAGTCGACGGCGGCCTCGAGGCATCCCTCGGCTGCCCCGGTCGCGAGGGCGGCGATGGCGACGCGGCCCTCGTCGAGCGTGCGCAGGAAGTTCTTGAAGCCGTGCCCGCGCTGCCCCAGCAGGTTGGCCTCCGGGACGCGCACGCCGTCGAACGTGAGCGGGTGGGTGTCGGATGCGTTCCACCCGACCTTGTCGTACGCGGGGCCCACGGTGAAGCCGGGCGTGCCGTGGGGCACGATGATGGTCGAGATCTCGGGGCGACCGGCGTCGGTGCGCCCGGTCACCGCGGTGACGGTGACGAACCGGGTGATGTCGGTGCCGGAGTTGGTGATGAACTGCTTCGACCCGTCGATCACCCACTCGCCGTCCTCGAACCGCGCGGTGGTGCGCGTGGCGCCGGCGTCGCTGCCCGCCTCGGCCTCGGTGAGTCCGAACCCGGCGAGCGCGCGACCGGCGACGAGGTCGGGCAGGTACTCCGCCTTTTGCGCGTCGGTGCCGTAGCGGTAGATCGGCATGGCGCCGAGGCCCACTCCCGCTTCGAGGGTGATGGCCATCGACTGGTCGACGCGCGCCACTCCCTCGATCGCGACGCAGAGGCTCGCGTAGTCGCCGCCCTGTCCACCGACCTCCTCGGGGAAGGGCAGTCCGAACAGTCCGAGCTCGCCCATCTGCGCGACGATGTCGAGGGGCAGCCGGTGGGCGCGGTCGACCTCGTACGAGCGCGGCGCGATCACCTCGTCGGCGAACTCGCGCACCATCGCGCTCAGTTCGCGCTCGTCGTCGGTGAAGGCCTGCTGGCTGTCGATGCTCACGGGTGGGTCTCCTTGTGGGATGGGGTGGATGCCGGGGTGCCGGCGTGATCGTGCGGTCCGGGGCGCGCGGGGGTACCGGGCCCTTCGACAGGCTCAGGGACCTGGGGCGCGAGGTGGCTGAGCCCGTCCAAGCCACCGGAGGCCGCGGGGGTCACCGTCGCGACCACGGCGTCGCGGGCGACCTGCGCGCCCGCCGACGTGCGCAGCCTCACGGTGCCGGAGTGCGGGGCGACGACGGCGTGCTCCATCTTCATCGCCTCGATGGTGAGGAGACGGGCTCCCGCCTCGACGGCGCTGCCGTCGGCGACGTGCACGGCGACGACGGTGCCGGGAAGCGGGGCGACGAGGTCGGGGTCCACGGCACCGGGCGCGCGGCCCGCGGCGGCCCGGCGACGCGCGGCGGCGTCCCGTCGCGAGACCACCCGCAGCCGGTGCGCTCCGCCGTCGGTGTGCACCCAGTACTCGACCGGACCACCCGTCACGACGGCGCCGTCAGCCGTGCCCGGCGCGACCGCCTGCACCCGGCCGGCGTCGTCTTCGAGCGACACCGTGCGCCGGCTCGCCGCTCCCCCGGCCCGCCACGCCCCGACGCGGCCCCAGACGCCGTCGATGCCCGGGGTCTCGGCATCCACGATCCGACGCGCGACCGCGGCGAGCGCACCCCGCGGCGGCTCAGGGACCTCCGGAGTGCCCCGCCGATCGAGCAGCCCCGTGTCCAGATCCCCCGCGCGCACGGCGGGGTCGGCGAGCAGGGCCCGGAGGTCGGCGATGTTCGTGTCGACGCCGAGCACGACGGTGTCGGCGAGCGCCGCGTCGAGGCGGGCGAGTGCGGTCTCGCGGTCGGGGCCGTAGGCGATCACCTTGGCGATCATCGGGTCGTACAGCGGACTGACCGCGCTCCCGGTCTCGACGGCGCTGTCGACGCGGGCGGATCCCGGATGCCAGAGGCTCACCGTCCCGGTCGCCGGGAGGTATCCGCGCGAGGGCGTCTCGGCGTATACGCGCGCTTCGATCGCGTGCCCGTCGAGGCGGGTCTCGCCGAGCTCGAGAGCGAGCCCGGCGGCGGCCCGCAGCTGCTGCTCGACGAGGTCGATGCCGGTGACCATCTCGGTCACGGGGTGCTCGACCTGCAGGCGCGTGTTCATCTCGATGAAGAACGGGGCGTCGAGCCGGTCGCCGGCGACGAGGAATTCCACGGTGCCCGCGCCGAGGTAGCCGACACTGCGAGCGGCGGCGACAGCCGCGTCGCCGAGCCGTGCGCGCGTCGCGGCGTCGACCACGGGCGAGGGGGCCTCCTCGATGACTTTCTGGTGGCGTCGCTGCAGCGTGCACTCCCGCTCGCCGAGCGAGAGGGTGGTCCCGTGCGCGTCGGCGAGCACCTGCACCTCGAGGTGGCGCGGGCGCTCCAGCAGACGCTCGAGCAGCAGGGTGTCGTCGCCGAACGCGGCGGCCGCGACGCGGCGCGCGGTGGCGAGCGCGTCGGGCAGCGCGCCCGCGTCGGCGGCGACGGTCATGCCCTTGCCTCCCCCGCCCGCGGAGGGCTTCACCAGCAGCGGGTATCCGGCACGGTCGGCCTTCGCCGCGATCTCGTCGTCGCTCAGCCGCGCGGCCGAGAATCCCGGAACGGTCGGCACGCCGTGCGCGGCGACGTGCTCCTTGGCCCGGATCTTGTCGCCCATCACCTCGAGCGCCTCGACGCCCGGGCCGACGAACACGACCCCCGCCGCCGCGCACGCGCGGGCGAAGCCGGCGTTCTCGCTGAGGAAGCCGTAGCCGGGGTGCACGGCCTCCGCCCCCGACGACACCGCGGCCGCGACCACCGCGTCGACGTCGAGGTACGACGGCACGTGCACGGCGTGATCGGCCTCGCGGGCGTGGGGGGCGTCGGCATCCGCGTCGGTGAAGACGGCGACCGAGCGGATGCCGAGACGGCGCAGCGTGCGGAACACGCGGCGCGCGATCTCGCCGCGGTTGGCGACGAGGACGGTCGAGAACAGGGAGACGCTCATGATCACATCCGGAAGAGGCCGAAGCCCCGGTCGGCCAGCGGAACGCGACTGACGACGTCGAGCGCGAGCCCGAGCATCGTGCGGGTGTCGGCGGGGTCGATCACGCCGTCGTCCCACAGGCGGGCGGTGGCGTAGTACGGGCTGCCCTGCTCCTCGTACCGGTCGCGGATGGGCTGCTGGAACGCCCGGTCGTCGGCATCCGACCACTGCTCGCCCCGCGCGGCGCGCTGATCGCGCTGCACGGTGGAGAGCACGGATGCCGCCTGCGCCCCGCCCATGACCGAGATCCGGCTCGAGGGCCAGGTCCAGAGGAACCGGGGGTCGTACGCGCGGCCGCACATGGCGTAATTGCCCGCGCCGTACGAGCCGCCGACGAGGACGGTCAGCTTGGGGACGCGGGTGGAGGCGACGGCGGTGACCATCTTGGCGCCGTCCTTGGCGATGCCGCCGGCCTCGGCATCCCGCCCCACCATGAACCCCGTGATGTTCTGGAGGAAGAGCAGGGGGATGCCGCGCTGATCGGCGAGCTCGATGAAGTGCGCGGCCTTGAGCGCGGACTCGCTGAAGAGCACGCCGTCGTTCGCGATGATCGCGACGGGGTGGCCGTGCAGGCGCGCGAAGGTCGTGATGACGCTCTCGCCGTACAGCGCCTTGAACTCGTGGAGCGAGTCGGCGTCGACGAGCGTGTCGATGATGGCGCGCATGTCGACCGGCTGTGCGACGTCGACGGGGACGATGTCGTAGAGGTCTGCGGGCTCGCGGACGGGGTCTCTCACCGGGTCGACCACCCAGACGGGAGCCGGGGTGGGCGGCAGCGTCCGCACGATGTCGCGGACGATCTCGAGCGCGTGCTCGTCGTCGTCGGCGAGGTGGTCGACCACCCCGGAGCGCCGGGCGTGCAGGTCACCGCCGCCGAGCTGTTCGGCGGTGACGTCCTCCCCGATCGCGGCCTTGACCAGCGGCGGACCGCCGAGGAACACCGTGCCCTGATTCCGCACGATCACGCTCTCGTCGCTCATCGCGGGGACGTAGGCGCCGCCCGCGGTGCACGAACCCAGGACGGCGGCGATCTGCGGGATGCCGAGGGCCGACAACTGCGCCTGGTTGCGGAAGATGCGGCCGAAGTGGTCACGGTCGGGGAACACCTCGTCCTGCATCGGCAGGAACGCCCCGCCCGAGTCGACGAGGTACACGCAGGGCAGACGGTTCTCGCGCGCGATCTCCTGCGCGCGCAGGTGCTTCTTCACCGTGAGCGGGAAGTACGCACCGCCCTTCACCGTGGCGTCGTTCGCGACGACCATGACGTGGCGCCCGTGCACGAGACCGATTCCCGCGACGACGCCGGCTCCGGGCGCTCCGCCGTCGTACATCCCGTGCGCGGCGAGCGGTGCGACCTCAAGGAAGGGGCTCCCCTCGTCGAGCAGCCGGTCGATGCGGTCGCGGGCGAGGAGCTTTCCGCGGGCCGTGTGGCGCTCGCGGGCGGCATCCGATCCTCCGCGCGCGGCACGGGCCAGGGTGGCGCGAAGCTCGGCGGCGAGGTCGCGCTGGGTCGGCGCGGCCGGTGCCGTCTCGGTGATCGGTGCAGTGCTCATGGCGGCTCCGTCTCGGTGCCGCGTCGTCGACGGCGCCGTCGTGGCCGTCGGGGTCGTTCCCGGACGGCAGGGTTTCAGTTAATGTTGGCTAACTGAGATTCCAGGCTAGCCCGAGCGGATGCCGATGACAAGAGCGACAGACAAGCCCCCGGCCGCCACCGGGGAGGCGGGGGACGCGACGCCTCCGCCCACGCCCGTCACCGCGCGCGACCGCGCGAAGGCCGACCGCCGAGCCTCGCTGCTGGCCGCCGCGGCGCGCCTGTTCGCCGAGCGCGGCTTCGACGGCGTGACCCTCGGCGACATCGGCGAAGCGGCGGGCGTGAGCGGTCCCGCCGTATACCGGCACGTCTCGAGCAAGCAGGCCCTGCTCGGCGCGATCCTCGTCGACGTGAGCGAGCGGCTGCTCGCGGGCGGGCGCCGGGTCACGGAATCCTCCCGCGCGGGCACGACCGCGGAGATCGCGCCCGACACGCCGCCCTCGATCCTCCCCGCCCCGCTCGTCGCCGAGTCCCCCCGCAGCCGTGCACAGCCGGCATCCGCCCCGAATGGTCCCGAGGACACCGACGCCGTCCTCCGCGCGCTCGTCGACTTCCATGTCACGTTCGCGCTCGCCGAGGCCGACGTGATCCGCGTGCAGGACCGCGACCTCGACCGCCTCTCGCCCGCCGACCGCCGCACGGTGCGGAGCCTGCAGAACGCGTACGTCGCGGTCTGGACCGAGGCTCTCGTGGCCGCGAATCCGGATGCCGAGACCCCCGCCGAGCGGCGCGTGCGAGCCCTCGCGTGCTTCGGTCTGATCAACTCGACCCCGCACAGCGTGCGCGGCGTACCCGCGGCTCGCGTGCGACCGACGCTGACCCGCATGGCGCTGGCGGCGCTGACGGCCTGAGTCCCCGGCATCCGGCCCGTCCACCGTGGGACGACCGCACGACGACCGTGCCGCCGCGGGTGCGCTCAGCGCAGCAGCATCGCCCGCCCGGGCTCGCGCAGCACGCCGGCGACGTCGGTGAGGAAGCGCGCCGCCTCCGCCCCGTCGACCAAACGGTGGTCGAAGGAGAGGCTGAGGGTCAGCACGTCGCGCAGGGCGATCTCGCCGTGATGCTCCCACGGCGTGCGCCGCAGCGCGCCGACGGCGAGGATGCCGGCCTCTCCCGGGTTGAGGATGGGGGTTCCGGCATCCACTCCGAACACACCGACGTTCGTGATCGAGAACGTCCCGCCCGTCATCGCGGCGGGGGCGGTGCGCCCGGCGCGCGCGGTCGCGGCGAGGTCGGCGATCGCGTCGGCGAGGTCGACGAGATCGAGGCGGTCGGCGTCCGGGATCACCGGCACCACGAGACCGCGGTCGGTCGCGGCGGCGATCCCGAGGGTGACGTAGTGGTGCTCGACGATCTCGCCCGCCGCCTCGTCCCACTTCGCGTTCAGCGCGGGCGTGCGCCCGAGGGCCAGGCACACCGCCTTCGCGACGATCGCGAGCACGCCGATCCGGTGCCCGTCCAGGGCTCGGTCGGTCTTGAGGGATGCCAGCAGCTCGGTCGTCGCGGTGACGTCGAGCGTGAGGAAGGTCGTCGCGTGCGGGGCGGTGAACGCGCTCTGCACCATCGCCGCCGCCGTGTTCTTGCGGACCCCGCGGATCGGTGTGCGCGTGACGCGGTCGCCCGCGGGCACGGGTGAGGTCGGCGCGGCGACGGGAGCGGGCGGCGCGGTCTCGAGCCGCGCCGCGTACTCCTCGACGTGGGCGCGCGTGACCGTCTCGCCCGGGTGGGCCGCCGCGACGAGCACGAGGTCGATGCCGTGGTCCTTCGCGAACTTGCGCACGGGCGGCGTCGATCGAGGCCGCTCGAGCGGCAGGTCGATGGGCTCGGTCCGCAGCACGTCGTGCGGAGCCGCTTCGCGCACCGCGGTATCGGGGTCGATCGTGACCGTGCCGCCGCCACGGGCCCGGCGACGCGGACGCGACCCGGAGCTCGGGGCGGCGCCGTACCCGACGAGGTTCGGCGTCGCCCGGGCGGCGATGTCGTCGGCGGGAGCCTCGAGCGGCGCCTCGGCCACCGTCTCGACGGCGAGGCCGGCACCGACCTCTCGGTCCGCCTCGGCGGGCGGGGCCGCCGGGGTGCCGGCATCCGCCCCCTCCACCTCGAACGACACGAGGGGCGAGCCGACCTCGACGACGTCGCCGGCCGCGGCGTGCAGGCCCTGCACGGTGCCGGCGTAGGGCGAGGGGATCTCGACGATGGCCTTGGCCGTCTCGACCTCGGCGATCGTCTGGTTGAGGGTGACGGTGTCACCCTCGGCGACGTGCCACTGCACGATCTCGGCCTCGGGAAGGCCCTCGCCGAGATCGGGAAGACGGAACTCCGCGATCACGACATCACCTCCGACCCTTCCGCGCGCTCGAGCACCCGGTCCACCGCGTGCAGGATGCGGTCCAGATCCGGCACGTGATGCTTCTCGAGCTTCGACGGCGGGTACGGGATGTCGTGTCCGGTCACCCGCTGCGGCGGCGTCTCGAGGTAGTGGAAGCACTCCTCGGTGATGCTCGCGACGAGCTCCGCTCCGACTCCCGCTTCGCGCGCGGCCTCGTGCGTGACGACGACGCGGCCGGTCTTGCGCACGGATGCCGCGACCGTGTTCATGTCGATCGGCGAGAGCGAGCGCAGGTCGATGACCTCGAGCGAGAGGCCCTCGTCCTCGGCGGCGAGCGCGGCATCGAGGGCGGTGCGCACCTGAGCGCCGTAGGTGACGATGGTCGCGTCGGTGCCCTCGCGGGCCACGCGGGCGAGGTGCAGGGGCGGGGCGTCGGCGAGGTCGGCATCCAGATCGACCTCGCCCTTGGAGTGGTACAGGCGCTTCGGCTCGAAGAAGATCACCGGGTCGTCCGACGCGATCGCCTGCTGCAGCATGACGTAGGCGTCCTGCGGGTTCGACGCGGCGACGACGCGCAGGCCCGCGGTGTGCACGAAGTACGCCTCGGGCGACTCGGAGTGGTGCTCGGCCGCCCCCACACCCCCGGCCCACGGGATGCGGATGACCAGCGGCATCCGGATCCGGCCGTTGCTGCGGTAGTGGAGCTTGGCGACCTGGCAGACGATCTGGTCGAACGCCGGGTAGACGAAGCCGTCGAACTGGATCTCGACGACCGGACGGTAGCCGCGCAGGGCGAGACCGACCGCGGTGCCGACGATGCCGGCCTCGGCGAGCGGGGTGTCGACCACGCGCTGCGCGCCGAAACGCTGCTGCAGGCCGTCGGTGACGCGGAAGACGCCGCCGAGCTTGCCGATGTCCTCCCCCATGAGCAGGACCTTCTCGTCCCGTTCGAGAGACCGGGACAGGCCGGCGTTGATCGCGGAGGCGAGGGTGAGCGCGGTCACTTCGCGAACCCCGCGATGTACTCGACGTACTCCGCCCTCTGCCGGTCGATGCCGCTGTGGGGTTCGGCGTAGACGTGGTCGAACATCGTCTCGGGGGCGCGGGTGGTGGCCCCGATGCACGCGGCGCGCACGTCCGCGGCGAGCGCATCGGCGGCGCGGGCGACCTCGTCGAGACCCGAGTCGTCGAGCATCCCCTCGGCGCGCAGGTAGGCCTCGAGGCGGGCGATGGGGTCGCGCTGCGCCCACGCGTCCACCTCGCCGGCGTCGCGGTAGCGGGTGGGGTCGTCGCTGGTGGTGTGCGGCCCCATCCGGTAGGTCACGGCCTCGATGAACGACGGCCCCTCGCCGCGGCGGGCGCGGTCCAGCGCCCATCGCATCGCCGCGACGCACGCGAGGGCGTCGTTGCCGTCGATGCGCAGGCTCGGGATGCCGAAGCCCGGCGCTCGTCCGGCGATGGGGTACTTCGCCTGGACGGTGACGGGCTCCGAGATCGCCCACTGGTTGTTCGAGCAGACGAAGACGACCGGGGCGCGGAACGAGGAGGCGAACACCATGGCCTCGTTGACGTCGCCCTGGCTCGTGGCGCCGTCGCCGTAATACGCGACCGCGACGTCGGTCGATCCGTCGCGCTGCGCGCCCATCGCCCAGCCGGTGGCGTGCAGCGACTGCGCGCCGATGATGATCTGGGGAGGAGCGGCGTTGATGGTCGTGTGGTCGTAGGCCGAGTGCTCCTCGCCGCGCCACGCGAGCACGTAGTCGGCGGGCTGGGCGCCGCGGCCGAGCAGCACGCCGTGCTCGCGGTAGCTGGGGAAGACGAAGTCGCCGGGGGCGAGCGCGTGGGCGGTCCCCACCTGCACGGCCTCCTGGCCGCGGCAGGGGGCCCACAGCGCGAGCTGTCCCTGGCGCTGCAGGGCGACGCCCTCGGCATCCAGCCGCCGGGTGAGGACCATGTCGCGGTGGAGGGCGCGCAGCTCGTGGGGCGAGAGGTCGCGAATCCAGGGATCGAGCTCGGCGTCGGCGACACGGGTGCCGTCGGGGTCGAGCACGCGGGAGACGTCGGCGACGTCGGCGAGCGACGCGTCGGGCACGGGCCCGCGATCCGGGTGCGGCGCCGAGGATCCCTCGGCTCGGGTCTGGGTGTACGTCATCGTCATCCCTCCAGGTGCGGCCCGGGACTCCTCGTGAGAGCCCGGGCGATCCGGGCGCCGGCAACAGCGCCGATGCGGGCGACGGTACGCGCGGAATGCACCCCGCTCAAGACCTCGTCGTCATATTGAGCACAGTGCCCATTGCGCAACACCTACGCACTGCTAATGTTTCGCACCATGAGCAAGCTCGACGCGGTCGACCTCGACCTCCTCCGCGCCCTGTCCGCCGATCCGCGCGCCACCGTCGTCGCGCTCGCCGAGAAGCTCGGTCTCTCGCGCAACACCGTCCAGGCGCGCATGAGCCGCCTCGAACGCGGGGGCGTCTTCCTCTCGTTCGAGCGCACCCTCTCGGCCGAGGCGCTGGGGTTCCCCATCGAGGCGTTCCTGCAGGTGACCGTGCGGCAGGCGGAGCTGCCCGCGATCCGCGAGGAGCTCGCGAAGGTCCCCGAGGTGCTGCAGGCGCACGGGCTGAGCGGTCAGGTCGACCTGCTCGTGCGGGTGGCCTGCCGCGACACGCAGCACCTGTTCGACACCGACGCGCGCATCCTCGCGATCGAGGGTGTCGAACGCACCGAGACGTCGCTCGTGATGGGCGAGGTCATCGGCTACCGCGTCGGCCCGCTGATGCAACTGGCCCGCGAGGACATCTAGCTCTCTACGGCGCCGGCACCACCGGGATGCTCGCCGTCTCGGTCTTCTGCTCCGTCGGGCTGCCGGCATCCAGCCGCACGAGCACCACGCCCACGAGGATGAGCGCGCCGCCGACGAACTGGATCGGCGCGGGCGTCTCGCCCAGCAGCAGCCACGCGAAGCCGAGCGCGAAGAGCACCTCGCTGAGTCCGACGAACGACGCCAGCCGCGAACCGATCCGCGGGACCGCGATCACCCCGAGCGCGTAGCCGAGGGTGGTCGCCACGCCGCCGACCCACAGCAGGGGCAGGATGCCGGGAACCTCGAGACCCACGAGCGTCACGGTGATCGAGGGGGCGGCGAAGGGCAGGATGCCGCTCACGACGAGCACCGCCATGAGCAGGGTTCCGGTGAGCAGTCCGCCGGCGGCCAGGGCGAGAGGCGGGAGGTCGTCGCCCGCGCGGCCGGCGATGACGAAGTACGCCGCGGCGCACACGGCGGCGCACAACGCGAAGACGGTGCCGAGCAGGTCGAAGCGCGCGCCGCTGATGTCGACAACGAGGACGAGGCCCACCATCGCGACGACCGAGCCGACCAGCACGGCTCGGGAGGGCGCTCGGCGGGTGCGCACCCACACGGCGACGACGATGAGGACCGGCGCGATGTACTGGATGAGCAGGGCGACGGCCACCGGCATCCGTTGCATGGCGGCGAAGTAGAACAGCTGGCATCCCGCGACCGCGGTCAGGCCGAACGCGGCGATGAGCAGACCGTGGCGGCGCAGGAATCCGCGCTGCCGGCGCACCGCGAGGACGAGGGCGGGAGACAGCAGCAGCGCGGCCGTCCCCATGCGCACCAGCAGCACCGCGCCGAGCGACCAGCCGCCGTCGAGGAGGGGTTTGACGAAAGGGCCGCTCGAGGAGAACGCCAGCGCGGAGGCGAGAGCGATGAGCAGCCCCGTGACGGCGCCGGGGGCGCGGTGCGTGGGGCGAGGGAGGGCGACGGTCGACGTGGTCATGCGAGCCTGCTGTCAGGAGTGAAGAGCGTTTACACTCGTGACAGTACGACCTCGCCCTGTCAGGAGTCAACATGGTCTTCATCCGTGACACCGAACTGGTGCTGCGCGCCACGGTCGAACTCGTCAACACGCTGCCCCACACCGAGGTGAGCGGCATCGACACGCTCACCACCGCGGCCGAGCTCGACGATTTCGCCGAACGGCACACCTATACCGGTTCGCGCACGCGCGACGATCGCGAACTCGCCGCGGTCCGCGGCATCCGGTCGCGCATCCAGCGGTTGTGGAGCGTCGATCGGGATGCCGCGGTGCCGCTGGTCAACGCGATGCTGCGCGACGGGCGGGCTCTGCCCCAGCTCGTCCGGCACGACGAGTTCGACTGGCACATCCACGCCGCCGACGACTCGGACGCCCTCGCGCAGCGCATGCTCGTGGAGACGGCGATGGCCTTCGTCGACGTCATCCGCGCCGACGAATACGCGCGGGTGCGCGTGTGCGACGCCGACGACTGCGACGGCGTGTACGTGGACTTCTCGAAGAACGGATCGAAGCGCTACTGCGACAGCGGCAACTGCGGCAATCGCATGAACGTGCACGCCTACCGCAAGCGGAGGGCGGAGGAGAGCGCCTGAGAGCGGATCCGGGGCGCTGTCGCCTCAGTCGAGGAACGCGCGGATCGCGGATGCCGCGGCCTGCGGCGTCTCGTAGTGGATCAGGTGTCCGACATCGGCGATCTCGACCAGCTCGGCGTCGGGGAACAGCGTGGCCAGGTGACGCTCGGCCTCGATGGGGGTGATGTCGTCCTTCTCGGCGGCGATGAGGAGTGTCGGTTGGGTGATGCGCGGGGCGAATTCGCGCACGTCGTGCGACACGCTCGTCACGAACGCCTCGTGCAGCACGTCGCGATCGGCGAAGCGCGAGAAGTACTCGTGGTGCTGCTCGTGCACGAAGCGGCGCAGGTCGGCATCGCGCGTCTTCGCCATGGCGTTGCTCATGACGCGCACGATGAGGCCGTTGCGCAGCAGCGCTTCGCCGAGCGGCCGCGGGAGCTTCGCTCCGGCGAGGTAGTAGAACACCGCGAGTCGCGTGAGGATGCCGCGCGGCCCCTCGAGAGCGGGAGCGCCGATCGGATTCACCAGGATGAGCCGCGGCGTCGCCAGCCCGCCCGCCACCGCTGCCGCCGACACGATCGACCCGAACGAGTGGCCGAGCACGACGGCATCCGGAGCCACGTCTTCGACGAACGCGCGCAGCCAGGCGGCATAGGTGTCGAGATCGTGCGCGCGCCCGGGAAGCGGCGCGGTCTCACCGAATCCGGGCAGGTCGGGCGAGACGACCCGGATGCCGGGCAGGTGCGCCACGACCGGGTCGAGGCCGTGGTGCTCGCCGCGGAACCCGTGCACCGCCACGATCGTCGTCTCGGCGGAGTCGTCGCCGTAGACCCAGTACGCCGTCGTGCCGCCGAGCACGTGCGTCTCGCGACGGACGACGGGGATCTCGGCGAGGCGTTCGGCATACGGGTTCGGCACCCGTCGAGTCTACGAGGGCGGTTCGCGGCGACGGCGTCGAGCCGCTGGGGAGGAGATTCTGCGGAGGGAGGGTGGCCGGGGCCCCTTTCGCCCTCCCTCCGCCGAATCCCCTCCCGGCCCGCGCCCTTGCCTCCTCCGAATCCCCTCCCGGCCCGCGGCCTTGCGGACCCCTGCGTCCCCGCCGTCGCGGCATCCGTCCCGCGCTCGTGCTGCGCGCCTCGGCCGCCGTGTCGGAGGCCCCCTCTACGGTGAGCGCATGACCACGTGGCAGGCCGAGCCGCTCCCCCTCTTCCAGACGCCCGAGTGGGCCCGCCTGATCGGCGTGTTCGACCTCGAGACGACGGGGATCGACGTCGAGAACGATCGCATCGTCACGGCCCACGTGGGCGTGCTCGACGTCGACGGTCGCGTGGTCGACGCGCGCGACTGGCTCGCCGATCCGGGCGTCGACATCCCGGCCGGGGCTGCGGCCATCCACGGCATCACCACCGCCCGGGCGCGGGCCGAGGGAGCGCCCGCCCCGCGGGTGGTCGCCGAGGTGGTCGAGGCGCTGAGCGCGCTGTTCGCCGCGGGGATCCCCGTGGTGGCCTACAACGCCCCCTTCGACTTCTCGCTGTTGAAGAACGAGGCCGTCCGTCACGGCGTCGCCCCCATCCACGCACCTTCTCCCGTGATCGACCCGCTCGTCGTCGACAAGACCTACGACCGCTACCGGCGCGGCAAGCGCACCCTCGCCGTCGTCGCCGAGCACTATGCGGTGCCGCTCGAGTCCGCGCACGAAGCCTGCGCCGACGCCGTCGCCGCCGGTCGTCTCGCCCTCGCCCTCGCCGAGCGCTTCGGACCGTGGATGCCGTCGACCCTCGACGAACTGCACACCCGCCAGATCGCGTGGGCTCGCGCGCAGGCCGCCAGCCTCACCGAGTACTTCGTGAGGAGCGGCCGACGGGATCCCGCTGCTCCGCCGGTGGACGGGGCGTGGCCGATCCGGTGATCCGGCCGGGGCCGCGGCGCTCCGGGGCGGGGCGGGGCGGGGCCCGATCGGCTGAACCGGCCGGGGCGGGCCGCCGGTCGGCGGGGCGGGGCGGGGCCGATCCGCTGACGCCGGCGGCGTCGCGACGGGACATGCTCGCTATGCATCCCCTGTGACGGATCGCGCGTTCGATCGACACGTCGCCGAAACGTGACGCCCCTACGGTGGCGACAACCATCTCGGCGTCGCGCGCCGAGCAGAGCCCCCCGAACGGATGACACACCCATGCGCCATGCTCCTCCCGTCGCACCTCCGCGCCTCCTCCTCGCGCTCGGGGCGGCTCTGCTCGTCGTCGGGCTCATGTCCTCCACCGCGACACCCGCTCTCGCGGCCGACCCCGTCGACGGTGCCCGCACCGCGGGCGACGCGATGTTCCCGAACATCGGCAACGGCGGCTATGACGCGCTCGACTACGACATCGATCTGTCCTGGACCCCCGACACCACCCAGAGCGGCTCGGTCGTGGCGGGATCGGTGGTGGCGACCTCGACCATGACGGCGCGCGCCGCCGAGCCCCTGCGCTCCTTCTCGCTGGACTTCGAGGGCCTCGTCGTCGACACGGTGACCGTCGACGGCGTCCCGGCCGCGTGGCAGCGCGACGACGACGCCGCGGCGATCCGGCACAAGCTCATCGTGACCCCGGCGGCCCCGGTCAGCGGTGAGTTCCGCGTCACCGTCGCCTACCACGGCGTGCCTCAGGCGCACATCGACGCCGACGGCTCGTACGAGGGCTGGAACGCGACCAGCGACGGAGCGACGATGCTGGGGCAGCCCGTCGGGAACATGACCGGCTTCCCCCACAACAACACCCCCGGAGACAAGGCGACGTACTCGATCTCCCTCGACGTCCCCTCGACCCTCGCCGACGCGACGGGCGCGGGAGCGGCGCCGGCCGCCGCGGTCAGCAACGGAGAGCTGCTCTCCAAGATCCCGTCGGGCGACGGCACCCGCACGACCTGGCAGTGGCAGCAGACGAAGCAAATGGCATCCGAGCTGCTGATCATCTCGATCGGCCGGTACGACGTCATCGAGTCCTCGGTGGCGCTGAGCGACGGCGGCACGATCCCCGCGTGGTCGTTCGTCGACTCGACCTCGACGGCCGCGAACAAGGCCACGGTCACCAGCGCGGTCGACCAGCTCGGGCCGATCATCCGCAACCTCGAGTCGATCTACGGTCCGTACCCCGGGCGCAGCGCCGGTGTCGTCGTCGACCGGGTTCCCCGGGGCATCAGCTACGCCCTCGAGACCCAAGATCGCTCGTTCTTCCCCACCCGGATCGGCTTCAGCACCCTCGTGCACGAGCTCGCGCACCAGTGGTACGGCAACAACGTCTCACCCACCACGTGGACCGACATCTGGGTCGCCGAAGGCATGGCCACCTGGGCCGAGAGCTTCTACGCCGGCAAGGACGGATTCGGCACGGGCCCGGCATCGCGTGACGCCCAGTTCGAGGCGTGGGACGCCGTACCCGCGGGTGACGGCGACTGGTCGATCGCACCGGGCGCCCAGACCGACTCCGCCTCCCTCTACGGCTACCAGACCTACGACCGCTCCGCGCAGTTCTGGGCTGCGCTGCGCGTGGCGATCGGCGACGACGCGTTCTTCGACGTCGTGAAGCAGTGGCAGATCCGCCACTCCGGGACGAGCACGACCGGAGTCGACCTGCTCGCGCTCGCCGAGGAGCTGTCCGGCCGCGACCTGCAGGCGTTCTACCGGGACTGGATCCTGGATGCCGACAAGCCCGCGTGGCCCGACCAGTTCGCGCTCTCGCTGTCCACCGCGGCGACCGCTCCCCTCGAGCGCGGCGAGGTGGCGACGTACACCCTCCGCGCGAAGAACACCGGTCTCGTTCCGCTCGCCTCCTCGACCGCTTCGCTCGACCTCGGCGGCATCCTCGACCGCGCCTCGATCGACACGACGGCGCTGCCGACGGGGGTGAGCCTGACCGGCGACGAGCTGCTCTGGACGGTCCCCGCGATCGATCCCGGCTCGACCGCCGAGGTGTCGTTCGACGTGACGGTCTCCGACGACGCCTCGGGCGGCGCGCTGACGACGGAGGCCGCCGCCAGCCTCGGTGGGACGTGCGCGACCTGTGCGAGCACCCTCGCGGTGCAGGAGTACCCCGTGGACGCCGCGGCGCCCGTGATCACCGGCGCCGCAGAGGTGGGGGCGACGCTCACCGCGACCACCCCCGGGTGGACCGACGGCACCGCGTTCGCGTACGCCTGGGCCATCGATGGCACAGCGATCCCGGATGCCACGGCCTCGACCTTCGTCGTCCCGTCCGATGCGGCCGGACGCACGGTGTCCGTGAGTGTCAAGGGAACCCTCGCCGGCTACCTCGACGAGACACGGACGAGCGCACCGTTCGGTCCGATCACGGCGGCGGCAGGTCCGACGCCCTCGGCCTCGCCCTCGGCCTCGACCGCTCCGGCGGCCATGCGCGGAGAGCTCGGTCGGACGGGAACGGAGGCGCCGCTGGCGGTGGCGCTGTGGGCGAGCGGAGCCCTCCTGGCGGGGGCGGCCCTGTCGGTGATCGCCGTGCGTCGCCGGCGGACGGCCCGCGACGCGGACGCGGCCTGATCCTCGAGTGTCGAACGCCCTCGCGGAGGTTCCCCGGGGCGGGGGCGTTCGTCGTCGGGGCGGGTGTGTGCACGCGGCCTCGACTGATTCGGCGACTCGCCTCGCCTCGGCCGGTCGGATCGGCGGATTGCGCCTCCCATCAGGCCGGTTCCTCCGGCGAGGCCTGCTCCCGCGCTCGATGTCGGAGGTCCCGGATACCGTCTCCGCATGACCCGCACCGCACCTCCCGCAGACCGGCCGACGCCGGTGTTCCGCGAGTGCGACGGAGCGCCCTGGCCGACCGACGACGAGCTCGACCTCGACGCCGAGTGGGCGGCCTTCCGCGAGCAGGGCGACGCCGACTGGTGGCCGGATGCCGAGCCTCCGTCGCACGAGCGAGTGCACTGCTCCGAGGCGGAAGAGAACGAGGCGACGTGCGCATCCGACCCGCTCCCAGCGCCAGCCAGCGACGGCATCACCGCGGCCGCCGGAGACATCGACGCCCGGCTGGGCCGGCTCGAGGGTGTCGCCGCCGACCGCCATCGGGCGACCGCAGAGGAGTACCGCCTGATCCTCGCGATCCTCGACGACGCCGCCTTCGACCCGACACCCTGGGTCGGTCCCGACCCCACCGCCGACCACACCTGGCACGACGCGCGCCGACGCACGATCCGGGCCGTCCAGCGCGATCGCATCGACCTCGCCGAGCGCGCCGCCGTGGCCGAGATCGCGGTCCGTCTGCGGCTGTCCGAGCACACCGTGCGTGTGCGCGCCGCCCACGCGCGCACCCTGATGACCGACTGCCCGACGATCTGGGCGGCCTTCGGCGAGGGGCGCCTGTCCGAGAGGCACGCCGTCGAGGCGGCCCGGCTGGCCGCGACCCTCCCCGCCGGCGACCTCGACGCGCTGACCCGCTTCGACGAGGAGGCCTGTTCGCGCGCCCTGACCCTCACCCCCGCGAAGTTCGCCGTCGCGGCGCGCGCCATCCGCGAGCGCGTGCACGCGGAGTCGATCGAGACCCGACACCGCCGCGCCGTCCAGGACCGCGGTGTGTGGATGACCGCGGAGCTCGACGGCATGGCGTCGGTGCACGCACTTCTCCCCGCGGATCGGGCCCGTGCCGTGATGTCGCGCCTCGACCGCGCCGCGCGGCACCTCGCGGTCGTCGCCGACGAGGAACGCACTCTCGCCCAGCTGCGCGCGGACGCACTGTGCGACCTGGTGACGACCGCTCAGCACGCAAGCATCGACGCGGCCGCCACCGCCCCGACGGCGACCCGCTCCGTCGAGAGCACGATGAGTACGCGGAGGTCCGACACACCGAACGCACCGCGAACGTTCCGCGGCGCTCCCCCGGCGACGGTCGTCGTCACGGTTCCGGCGCTCACGCTTCTCGGCCACGACGACGAGCCCGCGACCCTCGAGGGCTATGGACCGATCGACCTCGACACCGCCCGTCGTCTCGCCGGCGGAGCGAGCGCCTGGATCCGCGTGCTCACCCACCCCGTCACCGGAGCACCGCTCGTGCTCGATCGAACGACGTACCGCGTCCCCGCCGCGCTGCGTCGCTGGCTCGGCGTCACCTCCCCCACGTGCATCTTCCCCGGGTGCGCTCGCCCGGCACGCGAGTGCGACATCGACCACCGCACCGCCTGGGCCGACGGCGGAACCACCGACGACGACAATCTCGATCCGGAGTGCCGTCACCATCACCGGGTGCGGCACGGGACGCGATGGGCACCCTTCCGAGATCCCGCGGACGGCCGACGACGATGGACCTCGCCGTCAGGGGCCGTCTTCGACACCGATCCGCCGCCCTTCTGACCCCGGTCTCAGTCCGCGACCGATGCCGACACCGCCCCGAGCTCCCGCGCCCACGCCACTTCGCGCTGCAGTTGCCCGCTCTCGCGAAACGCCCGCACCTGCAGCGCGTCGGGGAGTACCCGGGCGAGCTCATCGCGATCCGCCGGGCGGAAGCCCCGCCCCTGCCAGAACGGTCCCGATCGTCGGCTGAACAGCCATGCCGTCCGCGCCCCTTCCGAGGCCGCCCGGTCCATCGCGTATCGAGCCAGCGCGCCGCCGCGGCCGCGCGAGCGTCCGGCGGGGGCTACCGCCACGCTGCGGACGAGCGCATGGCGCCCGTCCGCGCTCAGCTCGTACCCGGTGCTGCCGACGACGGCTCCCCGCGCGTCACGTTCGATCCACAGCCGCACCCCCGCGGCATCCAAGCCGTTCGTGGTGAGGTCCATGTCGGCGAGGAAGACGCGCAGCGCCTCGACGTCCGCCGCTTCACAGGGTTCGAGGTCCATGCCTCCATCCAACACCTAGCGCACCCCGCTCAACGTAACAGCCCCCCGTCCCGGAGGACGAGGGGCTGTCGAGCGGAACCGCTGCGGATCAACGACCGCCGAAGTTCTTGAAGCGCTGGTTGAACTTCTCGACGCGACCGGCCGAGTCCATGATGCGCTGCTTGCCCGTGTAGAACGGGTGCGAAGCGGACGAGATCTCCACGTCGATGACGGGGTACTCCACACCGTCGAGCTCGATCGTCTTGTCGCTGGACACGGTCGAACGGGTGAGGAACGTGTCGCCCGAACCGAGGTCGCGGAACACGACGGCCTTGTACGTGGGGTGGATGTCAGTCTTCATGGGAGGTCCTTTGAGAAGTGGTGCCCTGGATTCTGCCAGGACGTCAAAGTCTGCGGCGCCGAAGCACCAACGGGAGAGTCTACCAGGGTCGCGCACACATTCGCGCCCGGCCTCACACCGCGCGAGCGGCGTACCGACCCGCTTCGCGCGTCAGCGTGATCTCGAGCCCGAACGTCTTCGAGAGGTTCTCGGCCGTGAGGGCTTCCTCGAGGGGCCCGGATGCCACGGCCTCGCCGTCGCGCAGCAGCAGCACGTGCGTGAAGCCGACGGGGATCTCCTCGACGTGGTGCGTCACCATGACCATCGCCGGCGTGGTGGGGGCCTGCGCGTACCCCGACAGCAGCGCCAGCAGCTCTTCGCGGGCTCCGAGGTCGAGGCTCGCGGTCGGCTCGTCGAGGAGCAGCAGCTCGGGGTCGGTCATGACGGCGCGGGCGATCTGCACGCGCTTCTGCTCGCCGTCGCTGAGCGTGCCGAACGTGCGGTCGGCGAGGTGGTCCAGCTTCCACTCGGCGAGCACCCGCAGCGCGCGACGCTCGTCGATGTCGTCGTAGGACTCGCGCCAGCGTCCGACGACCGAGAAGGCCGCGGTGAGCACGACGTCGAGCACCGACTCCTCGGGCGGGACCCGGCGCGCCATCGCCGAGGAGGCGAAGCCGATGCGGGGGCGCAGCTCGAACACGTCGCTGCGACCGAGACGCTCGCCGAGGATCGTCACCGCACCCGAGGTGGGGTGCAGGAGCGTGTCGGCGAGCTGGAGCACGGTGGTCTTGCCGGCGCCGTTGGGGCCGAGCACGACCCAGCGTTGGTCGTCGGTCACCGTCCAGTCGAGGTGGGACACGATGTCCCGCGCGTTCCGGCGGACGACGACGTCGGAGAACTCGAGAACCTGGGGCATGCAGTCAGCCTAACGGCGGGAGGGGCCGGTTCCGGCGCGACGCGGCGGCGGGCACTCCGACGTCCCTACCTGCCCGCGACCTCCGCGTACAACGCGGCCGTCTCCTGGGCGATCGCGGCCCAGCTGAAGTCCTCGACCGCGCGCCGACGTCCGGCTTCACCGTAGGCGCGCGCCTTCTCGGCATCCGCGACGACCTCCGTGAGCACCCGCGCGAGGTCGTCGACGAAGCGTTCGGGATCGACGGGGGTGCCGGTGCCGTCCTGGACCTGATCGATCGGCACGAGACGACCGGTCACGCCGTCGACGACCACCTCGGGGATGCCACCGGTCGCCGTTCCCACGACCGCCGCGCCGCACGCCATGGCCTCGAGGTTGACGATGCCCAGCGGCTCGTACACGGACGGGCACACGAACGTCGTCGCCGCGGTCAGGATCGCGCACAACTCGTCGCGCGGAAGGAGTCGCTCGATCCACACGACACCGTCGCGGGTGGCCTGCAAACCCCGGACGAGCTCCTGCACCTCCGCCATGATCTGCGGGGTGTCGGGCGCTCCGGCGCACAGGATCAGCTGCACCTCCGGCGGCAGCTGCTCGGCCGCGCGCAGCAGGTAGGGCAGCCCCTTCTGCCGGGTGATGCGCCCGACGAACACGACCGAGGGTCGCGACGGGTCGATCCCCACCGACTCGAGGAAGGCGTCGTCGCTCACCGGGTGCCACGACTCGGTGTCGATGCCGTTGTAGATGACCCGCACCTTGTCGGGGTCGAGCGAGGGGTAGCTGCGCAGGATGTCGTCGCGCATCCCCGAGCTGACCGCCACGACCGCCGCCGCCCCCTCGTAGGCGGTCTTCTCGATGTAGCTCGAGACGGCGTAGCCGCCCCCGAGCTGCTCGGCCTTCCAGGGCCGCAGCGGTTCGAGGCTGTGCGCGGTGACCACGTGCGGGATGCCGTGGAGAAGGGATGCCAGGTGCCCGGCGAAGTTCGCGTACCAGGTGTGCGAGTGCACCACGTCGGCACCCGCGACGTCGGAGACGATCTCGAGATCGGTGCCCAGGGTCTGGATCGCGCCGTTCGCCGATGCCAGCTCCGAAGGGACGCCGTAGGAGGTCGTGTCCGCCGCGTCGCGGTCCGCGCCGAAGGCGCGCACCTGCACCTCGGTGCCCTCGGCGCGCAGCGCCTTGACCAGCTCGGTGGCGTGGACCCCGGCTCCCCCGTAGATCTCCGGCGGGTACTCCTTGGTCACGATGTCGACGCGCATGAGACGAACCGTAGTACAGCGCGCGGCGCGCCGGGAACGTCTACCTGCACACCTCCCGGACCCCTAGTGTGGTGCCATGCCTGCAGCGCCGAAGGTCTTCGGAATCATCCTCGCCGGCGGCGAGGGAAAGCGACTCATGCCCTTGACGGCGGATCGCGCCAAACCCGCCGTCCCCTTCGGCGGCCAGTACCGCCTGATCGACTTCGCGATCTCGAACCTCATCAATTCGGGCCTTCGCCAGCTCGTGGTCCTCACGCAGTACAAGTCGCACAGCCTCGACCGCCACATCTCGCAGACCTGGCGCATGTCGCCGATGCTCGGTGCGTACGTCGCCTCGGTCCCGGCGCAGCAACGCCTCGGCAAGCGCTGGTTCTCCGGCTCGGCCGACGCCATCCTGCAGTCGATGAACCTCATCCGCGACGAGAAGCCCGACATCGTCGTCGTCATCGGCGCCGACCACGTGTACCGCATGGACTTCAAGCAGATGCTCGACGCCCACATCGCCTCCGACGCGCGGGCGACGGTCGCCGGCATCCGCCAGCCCATCTCGCTCGCGAACCAGTTCGGCGTGATCGACACCGACCCCGCCGACCCCACGAAGATCCGCGCCTTCCTCGAGAAGCCGCAGAACCCGGAGGGCCTGGCCGACGCGCCCCACGAGGTGCTGGCCTCGATGGGCAACTACATCTTCGACGCCGACGCTCTCGTCGACGCCGTGACGCACGATGGCGAGCTGCCGACCTCCGCGCACGACATGGGCGGCGACATCGTGCCGTACTTCGTGAACCGCGGGGAAGCCGCCGTCTACGACTTCAACCGCAACGACGTGCCCGGCTCGACGCCGCGCGACCAGTCGTACTGGCGCGACGTGGGCACGATCGAGTCGTTCTACGACGCGCACATGGACCTGATCTCGACCCTGCCCGTGTTCAACCTCTACAACAACGATTGGCCGATCTACTCGCAGACGTTCAACGCCCCTCCGGCGAAGTTCGTGCGCGACTCGGTCGGGCGCATCGGCAACGCGATCGATTCGATCGTGTCGCTGGGCTCGGTGCTGTCGGGGACGCACCTCGAGCGCAGCGTCGTCGGCCCGTGGGCGCTCGCGGGCGGGGGCTCGACGATCACCGACTCGGTGCTCTTCGACAGCGTGCAGGTGGGCGCGGGAGCGCGCATCCATCGCGCGATCCTCGACAAGAACGTCGTCCTCGAGCCGGGCGCCACCATCGGCGTCGACCGCGAGCGCGACCTCGCCCGGGGCTTCACCGTCACCGAGACGGGCATCACCGTCGTCGGCAAGGATGTCTACGTCCACGCCTGAGCCGCAGACGGAAAGGGGCGGTGACCACCACGGTCACCGCCCCTTTCCGTGGGTGCTGTCTCAGACCCCCACGCGCTCGAACGCGTCGCGCGAGATGCCCTTGGCGAGAACCTCCTTCGACCACTCCTTCGCCGTGTGCAGGCTGTGGTCGCGGTAGTTGCCGCAGCTGAAGGCGTCGGTGCCGGGGACGTCGTCCCACTCGACGTCTTCCGCGATCGCGCGCAGCGAGTCGGAGACGGCGTCGACCAGGGCCGACACCTCGGGCTCGCCCCACATGATCACGTGGAAGCCCGTGCGGCAGCCGAACGGCGAGATGTCGATGAGGCCGTCGATGCGGTCGCGCACGAGGCTCGCCAGGAGGTGCTCGATGGTGTGGAGGCCGGCGGTGGGGATCTCCTGCTCGTTCGGCTGCACGAGGCGCAGGTCGAAGTTCGAGATGACGTCGCCGCGCGGCCCCGACTCGGTGCCGATGAGACGCACGTACGGCGCCTTCACGGCGGTGTGGTCCAGGGTGAAGCTTTCGACGTCGGCCATGGCGGGGATCCCTTCTGAGGAAGCGGGGGTACCGCAGAAGACTACGCGGAGGCACCGACATCGGTCCGGTGCGTGACGCTCCGCGACGGGCCGGGGCGAGCCGTGATTGCCGCTAGCGTGGAACGCGTGCCTGCGACCGCCCGTTTCCTCGTCGTCCTCGACGCCGACTCCACGCTGATCCGCAACGAGGTCATCGAACTCCTCGCCGATGAGGCCGGGCGCGGCGCCGAGGTGGCCGCGGCGACCGAGGCGGCGATGCGCGGCGAGATCGACTTCGCCGCGAGTCTGCGCTCCCGCGTGCGGGAACTCGCCGGGGTCCCCGTCGAGGCGTTCGCGCGCGCGATCGCCCGCATCGAGCCGACCCCGGGCGTGCGCGAGCTGATCGACGCGGTGCACGCCCGCGGCGGCGTCGTCGGGGTCGTCTCGGGCGGCTTCCACGAGGTGCTCGACACCGTCGCCCCCGACCTCGGCGTCGACGTGTGGCGCGCGAACCGCCTGGTCGCTGCGGAAGGCGCCCTCACCGGCGAGGTCGACGGCGACATCGTGGATGCCACGGCCAAGGCCGACACTCTCCGTCGCTGGGCTGAGCAGCACGGCGTCTCCCTCGCGGCGACCCTCGCCATCGGAGACGGCGCAAATGACCTCGAGATGATGGCGGTGGCCGGTCTCGGTCTCGCCTTCAACGCCAAGCCCGCCGTGCGTCAACGCGCCGACCTCGTGATCGGGCCGGTCGACCTCGCGCAGGTCATCCCCCTCCTCCCCCGCTGACGACGAGCGGGCCGGAGTCGGTCGCACGCACCGTGCCGGACGCGATGATTCCGCACACCCCGTAGTCGATGTCGGAGGCTCGTCCTACCCTCGCAGCATGGACGTTCTCCTCGTACCCGGACTCTGGCTCGATGCGTCATCGTGGGACGAGGTGGTCCCGGCTCTCGAAGCGGCGGGGCATCGCGCCCACCCGCTCACCCTCCCCGGCCCCGCCGCCGGCGACCTCGTCATCGACGACTGGGTCGAGGCGGTCGTCACGCAGATCGACCGCTTCGACGAGCCCGTCGTGCTCGTCGGCCATTCCGGCGGCGGCAACGTCGTGTGGGGGGCCGCCGACCGTCGCCCCGACCGCGTCGCCCGGGTCGTCCTCGTCGACACGATCGTCCCGCACCCGGGGGCGATGATCTCGGAGTTCCCCGTCACCGACGGCGTGGTGCCGTTCCCCGGGTGGGATTTCTTCGACGACGACGACGTGTCCGACCTCGACGACGAGACACGTCGGCGCACCGCCCAGCAGGTCGTCGACGTTCCCGGACGCGTCCCGAGCTCGGCACTGACGCTGACCGACGAGCGGCGGTTCGGCGTTCCCGTCACCATCCTGTCGGGCCGTCTCGACGCCGAATCCCTCCCGCGCGTCCTCGCCCAGTGGGGCGCCTATGCGGCCGAGGTCGACCGCGTCGAGAGCCTCGAGGTCGTCACGCTCGGCTCGGGCCACTGGCCGCAGTTCTCGCAGCCCGAACGGTTCCGCGACACACTCGTCGAGGCGATCCGCTGAGGCGCGTCACGCTGAGGCGCGAGACGCCGGGGCTCGGACTCAGTGCCCCATGCCGAGGCCGCCGTCGACAGGGATCACGGCCCCCGAGATGTACGCGGCGTCATCGCCGGCGAGCCAGGTGACCACGCCGGCGACCTCGTCCGGCGATGCGAAGCGCCCGGCGGGGATGTTCTTCTTGTACTCGGCCTGGGTGTCCGCCGGCAGCTCGGCCGTCATGTCGGTCTCGATGAAGCCCGGGGCCACCACGTTGGCGGTGATGCCGCGGCCGCCGAGCTCGCGCGTGAGCGAGCGGGCGAATCCGACGAGGGCGCTCTTCGACGCGGCGTAGTTGATCTGCCCGGCCGAGCCGTAGAGGCCGACGACGCTCGAAATGAGGATGACGCGACCCCAACGGGCCTTGAGCATGCCCTTCGAGGCGCGCTTGACGACGCGGAACGCGCCGCCGAGGTTGGTGTTCACCACGCTGTCGAAGTCGTCCTCGCTCATGCGCAGCAACAGGGTGTCCTTGGTGACCCCCGCGTTGGCGACGACGACGGCGATGGGTCCGAGCTCGGCCTCGACCTGGGCGAAGGCCGTGTCGACGGCGGCGGCGTCGGTGACGTCGGCGCGCACGGTGAGCGTGCCCTCGGGGCCCTCGCCCGAGCGGGCCGTGACGGCGACCTTCCAGCCCTCGGCCACGAAGCGCTCGGCGATGGCGCGACCGATCCCCCGGTTTCCTCCGGTGACGACGACGACGCGGTCCTGGGACATGGTGTGACTCCTGCGCTTGCGGGGACGGAACCGGCCCAGCCTACCGAGCCCATCCCGTCGCAACCGCGGCGCGACGTTTGACAGGGGTCGATCGCCGCTGAAACGCTGGAGCGAGCACGACGAAAGGGACCCCGTGAGCGACGACCGTACGACCGACCCCCAGCACCCCGACCACACCGGCGGGCAAGCGACCCCGGGTCAGGAGACGCCCGCCTCCCCCTACGCCCCGCAGAGCCCGGTGCCGCCGTACGATGCACCCGCGGCATCCACCCCTCCCTCCGACGCTCCCGCGAGCGGTGCGCCGCACGCCCCCGCGTACGGTCAGCCCGACGCGACACCGGCCTCCGGCTACGCGCAGCCCGCCTACGGGCAGTCGACGTACGGCCAGCCCGCCTACGGGCAATCGACGTACGGCCAGCCGGCCTACGGCGCCCAGGGCTATCCCGCACCCGCCTACGGCTACGCGGCCCCCGAGCGCACGAACGTGCTGTCGATCGTGTCGCTGGTGGCGGCCATCGTCGGTTTCCTCGGCATCCTGCCCCTGATCGGACCCATCGCGGCGGTCATCATGGGGCACATCTCGCTGCGCCAGATCAAGACCACCGGCGAGAAGGGCCGCCCGCTCGCGTTGACCGGTCTGATCGTCGGCTACGTGGGGATCGCGCTGGCGGTGCTGTTCACCATCTTCCTCATCGTGCTGATCACCGTGGGCATCAACGAGAGCAACAGCTACTCGTACTCGGGTATCTGAGACCGTCGTGGCACCTCGGCCGGGTATCCGCCGAGG
>CAJYJO010000015.1 GCA_913774845.1 uncultured Microbacterium sp.
GAAACCGATCGGTTTCGCACCACGCTTCCCTAGTCCTGAGGGGGACGCTCACGGTCCTCCCGAGCCAGTTATGAGGGGTGTCCGAGTGTTGTTTAGCGCTGGCCCCTCCTCATGTCGTATTAGCTGAAACGACGACTCTGCTCCTGCCGTTTCAGACGGTCGCCTTGGGGAGAGAAGGGTCCAACTCGGGGTCGGGGTTGCCCGTCTGCGTGGGTGCAGCCTGGTTCTTGATTCGCCGCTGAATGACGGCCCCGAAGAGCGCGCAGACTGCGGCGGCGACGATTGTCAGGATCAGTGGCAGGCGGCTGGCGGGGTCCAGGGCAAGGGCCAGTGCGACTGCGGCGAGGATCGCAAGGACGACCCAGGCCATCCACTTCCCTGTCTGGGTGTGCGTGCGGGAGCGGAGGTAGGTGAGGGAGATGACCGAGTAGGTCAGGACTCCACCAGCGCCGGTGACGGAGATGAGGAGGGAGATGACGTCCGCGGCGGGCAGGAGGAAGT
The DNA here is from genome assembly GCA_913774845.1 of uncultured Microbacterium sp. Classification (GTDB taxonomy): domain Bacteria; phylum Actinomycetota; class Actinomycetes; order Actinomycetales; family Microbacteriaceae; genus Microbacterium. Next base: position 502 of record CAJYJO010000015.1, read on the forward strand.
TCAGCAGAAGGCACAGTCCGGCGGCGATGGCGATGGCCCCGGCCGCCCAGCGGGGCGCCCCGGATCGAGAGACCACCGCGAGGCGAGCCGGCATCTCCCGGCGCACCGCTGCGGCGTACAACAGTCGTGATGTCGTGTACAGGCTGCTGTTTGCCAGGGACAGGATGGACGTCGCGACGACGACCTGAATCGCGGCGGCGAGTACGGGCATTTGCAGTGCGTTGAAGACTGCGGGGTATGCCCCACCTGTGAGCGATTCGCTCGAGGACGGGATGATTGAGATGACGATGATGGTCGATCCCACGTAGAAGATGACGATGCGGGTCACCACGGAGCGGATAGCGCGGGCGATGGCCTTGTGCGGGTCGGTGGCCTCGGCTGCGACGGTTGCGACGTTCTCGGTGCCCATGTAGGAGAAGAGCACCGTCACGCCGGTCAGGAGCACGGGCAGCCAGCCTGCAGGGGCGAAGTCCGCCCAGTTCGTGAGGCCCGGGGACTGGTACTGGGGAAGCCAGCCGAAGATGGCTGCGGCTCCGATGAGGAGGAAGACGACCACCGCGATGACCTTGATGATGGCCATCCAGTACTCGATCTCGGCGAACACCCGGACGGGCAGGAGGTTGAGGCCACCAAGGGCGATCAGGGCCAGGAAGCTCCATGCCCACACCGGAAGTGCAGGAGCGAAACCGTTCATGATCATGCCGATCGCGGAGCATTCCAGCGCGATGAGGATGACACCGGAATAGACCGCGACGTAGCTCGTCATGACCCCGGCCCACGGGCCGAAGCGTCGCGCGGCGTAGGTCGTGTAGGAGCCGGGGTCGGGCTGCTCGGCGGCAAGTCGGCCCAGCATCCTCATGATGAGCACGAGAACGAGGCCGATGCCGAGGTAGCTGAGGATGACAGCGGGGCCGGCTTGTTGGACGACCATGCCACTGCCGAGGAATAGTCCGGTGCCGATGGTGCCGCCGATGGCGATCATCGTGATGTGGCGGTTGCGGAGGGTGTTGTGGAGCCGGTGCGGCTCGGCTTTTAGCTGCATGAGCGGTCCTGTCTTTCGGGTTCGGGTTGGGGTCAGGCGGAGGTACTGCTGAGTTGCTGCTGGATTTCCCACGCCGCGCGGATCGGGTGGGTGTCATAGACGATGTGCAGATGGGTGATGCGGCCGGTATCGTCCAGCTCGGCGACATCGACTGCGGTGAAGGGGGCGGGTGTTCCATCGGCGAGCGTCCAGGCGAAGTCGAACCAGAACGCGATGGTCGATTCCGTCCCGTCCAAGTCGTGAAGTGTCTTGCGCAGGGTGAGGACGGACTGTGCTGTGTCTGCGAATAGCAGCGGGTAGAACTCGCTCGCCGGAAGGTCGCCGTACAGCGGCGAGCTGACGACACCGTCGTCTGCGAACAGGGCGAGTACTGCCTCGCTGTCCGCGGAAGCGAGAGCAGCGAGGTAGCTGTCTACGAGGTGGCTGACGATGGAGTGGGAGAGAGGCATCGACCGTTCCTTGGGAGCGTTGCCGGGGTGCGGCGAGACAGGCCACCGGCAGGGCCATAAAAGTACGTTGTTCATTTTGTAGTGAACGACGTTCAATTTAGTTACTCCTGCGTTACGGCCTTGTAACGCAGTTTCAGCGAGAATGCGCCCTTGGGTGTCTATGCCTTGGGTCACTGGCGATTGCTGGATCGGGCCCCCCGGGCGACTCGCGTTCGAGGGACCACCATCGCCTTCCTCGTCCTGACACGAGCCTCAGACAGTCAGACCGAGCAGACGCGCGGCGTTGTCCTTGAGAATCCCGGGCATGACGTCGGAGCGTAGCGCTGTGCTCTCTGCGTCTCGAAGCCATCGTTCGGGTGTGAAAAGGGGAAAGTCGGACCCGAAGATTACTCGATCTTTCAACACAGTGTTCGCCGCTCGCACGAGCGACTCGGGGAAGTATTTGGGGCTCCACCCGGACAGGTCAATCCACGCATTTGACTTATGCGTCGCGATCGAGAGAGCTTCATCCTGCCAGGGGACGGAGGGGTGAGCCATGATGATCTGCAGTTCCGGAAAGTCCGCGGCAATCGGGTCGAGCAGCATGGGGTTTGACAAACCCAGCCGCAGCCCGCGTCCGCCTGGCATGCCGGCGCCGATGCCGGTTTGTCCCGTGTGGAACAAGGCGGGAACCCCTGCCTCTGCCATTGCCTGATAGAGCGGGTACCAGCGCTGTTCGCTCGGATCGAATGCCTGCACGGTGGGGTGAAATTTGAATCCGCGCACCCCGGCCTCGTCGATGAGGCGGTGGATGCGTTCGAGGGCGTCGGGTCGGTGGGGATCGACCGAGCCAAAGGGGATGAGGACGTCGTTATTGCGAGATGCTCCCTCGGCGATCGCGGCGCTATCGAGCGGCGGGTGTCCGAGCGAGGTTTCGGCATCGACCGTGAAGACGACGGCAGCCATCTCGCGCTGCCGGTAGTAGGCGGCCACGCTGTCCAGATCAGGGAGCACGTCGCCGGCTCGGAAGTAGGCTGCGGCGGCCTGGGCAAGGTCAGGGGGTAGGGAGGCGTGTCCGTGCCCGTCGGTTTCGATATGCACATGCATGTCTATTGCCGCTAGTCCGTCGGTGACGACGGCACACTCGTAGCGACTCACCGTTGTTCCTCGTTACCGCGAGCACTCACCAAGAAGTCGTCATCGCGTGCCCCCACCTGCTCTGCGAGGTGTGCTTTGCGGATCTTCCCAGACGCGGTGCGCGGCATGTCATCGACGATCACGACGTTCTTGGGGATTTTGTATCGTGCGAGTTTGCCATCTAGAAAGCGTTGGACGGTCGAGATGTCGGGGGGTACGTCGTCGTTGACGGTGAGAACTGCCCACGGCACTTCGCCCCACCTGCTGTCGGGTACTCCAATCACAGCTGCTGCCGTGACTCCGGGGATGTCGTTGAGGAGGTTCTCAATTTCGGCAGGGTAGATGTTCTCTCCCCCGGAGATGATCATGTCTTTGAGCCTGTCGGAGATGAAGAGGTAACCGTCCTCATCTTGATAACCGAGATCACCGGAGCGGAGCCAGCCGTCGGAGGTGAACGTCTTCGCGGTGGCATCCGGCAGTCGGTGGTACCCGAGGAACACATTGGGGCCCGCCAGCTCGATCTCTCCCAGCTCGTAAGGGGGGAGTTTTGCGCCGCTCTCGTCTACGACCCGAGCGTCGGAGAAAAAATGCGCAAGTCCAACGCTCCCCTGCTTACGACGGGTGCTCGCGGCGTCGAGAACAGTCGCCCCTGGCGATGTCTCGGTCAGGCCGTACCCCTGTGAAAACGCGAGCCCCCGAGCCTCATAGGCGTGGAGGATGCGTGTGGGGACCGCCGACCCTCCGCAAGTCAGCTTGGAAAGCGTCGACAGATCCGCTTCCTCCCACGCGGGGTGATCGGCCATCAGCTGATAGGTAGTGGGAACACCGCTGACCATCGTGACGCCATGCTGCGAAATCAGCCGCAGAGCGCGCCCTGCGTCAAAGCGTCGCTCGATGACAACGGTTCCGCCTTTCAGCAGGACCGGCAGGACTCCCATCCCGAGAGACGCGACGTGAAACAGCGGCGAAATCATCAGAGCGACGTCCGAGGAGACGATGTCGAAGTCCACTAGGCAGTTCACCGCCTGCCAAGTGAGGTTCGCATGCGAAAGTACGGCCCCCTTGGCTCGCCCGGTGGTGCCCGACGTATAGATGATGGCCGCGGGGTCGGCGAACTGCCGGTCGCAAGATGGTGCAGCACCGTTCACCGAGAAATCCGGCACCTCAGGGAGTGATTGATCGGTTCGCGCGAGGGCTCGGATGCCGGTGGAGGGCAGAATCTCCGCGACAGCCGCAGCGAAGGCGGCGTCGTAGAAGACTGCGTCCGCCTGCGAAGCGTCAATGATGTGGCGCATCTCCGGGGCGGCGAGACGCGTGTTGACAGGGACGAAGAGGGCGCCGAGCCGCGCGCAGGCGAAAAACGTGACGACGAACTCAGCGCTGTTCTCTCCAATGAAAACAACCCTGCTCCCCTTGCCGATTCCTGACGCCAAGAGCCAGCCAGCTACGCGGTCCGCCCTGTCCGCCAGCTCACCGTACGAGATGTGCACATCACCGACGATGAGCGCCGTCTTCAACGGCGTCTTCGCGCGGCGCGTCCCAAGCCATGAGCCCAAACCCAATTGGTGCATGCCCTCTCCTTCGAGGTCGTCTGATCCTGAGCGAACCACAGCGTCCCCTGGAGAACCCGCTTGCCTTTAACGATGGACAACTGTTTTACGGGGAGCGTGCTCGCCGGAAACTGCGACGAAACAGTAGCATCCGACAGTCGATGCTCATAGTGTCTTTCACACTGTTCAACTAGATCTGGAGATTTCGCATGTTAACTTTGACTCGCGTGCGGCGCTTGGCTCCCGCTCTGGCCGTCGGCGCACTGTCCCTGTCCCTTCTCGCAGGCTGTTCGTCCGGTGCCCCTGACGCGGGCGCCGCGAGCGAAACACCTATGCCAATCCCGTCAGCGTCGCAGGATGAGACCCTGCACGCTCTGCTCCCTCAAAGCGTCCAGTCGTCGGGCGCGCTCAAGGTGGGTGCACCGTATGCGCTCAAGCCGTCGATCTTCACGGACGACGCAGGCGAGCCCGAAGGGATCAGCGTCGATCTCAGCGCCGCCCTTGGACAGGTGCTGGGCGTGCAGTTCAACTGGGCGGAGGCAGCCGACCCCGTGACCGCAATCCAGTCGGGCAACATCAATCTGTCGATGGGCTTCCTGTCGGATAGCCCTGCTCGTGAGCAGGTCCTAACGATGGTCCCGCAGTTCCAGAACACATCCACGCTCCTCGTGCCGGCCGGGTCGACAGTCACCGACATCAAGAGCATGTGCGGCAAGGTCCTGGCCGTGGTGTCCGGCAGTCAGCAGGAGAAACGCGCAAACACGGTCAGCTCCGAGTCGTGCGGGTCCGATCCTGTCCAAGTGACGGCGTTCCCCTCCCCCAAGGACGCGCTCACCCAGGTGCAGTCCGGTCGCGCGGACGCCTACGTCGCCCCCCGAATGATCCTGCAGGGAATTGTTGACACCTCGAACGGGGCGTTCGCCGTGACTGACGCGAACTACCCCGACTTCCCCTTCGCCATGGGAGTCACGAAGGACAACGGTGACCTCGCAAAGGCTCTCGCCGGCGCGCTCCAAAAGCTCTACGACGACGGCACATACACGCAGATCCTCGAGAAGTGGGATGTCACCGACATCGCGCTCGAGGCCGACCAGATCGGCGTCAACACAGGATCGACCGCGGTCTTCCCCGTCAATCAATGACCCACAGATCCGGCCCGAGCATCACCATCTGCTCGGGCCGGATCGCAACCGGAGAACTCCATGACCCCTCCCCCCGTGCGTTCGCGCCGCTCTCCTGCTACTGAGGCGGGCGCTCCAACCTCACCCCGCGTCATTCGGCGGCGCGCAATCCTGCCGTGGATCGTCGCTGCGGCACTGTCCGCGCTGATGATTGGCGTCGTCACGGCGCTTGCGACCAATCCCCGCCTTGACTGGGGTGTGACCGGGCAGTGGCTCTTCAACCCCCGAATCCTCAAGGGCGTGTGGGTCACCATTCAGCTGTCAGTCCTGTCGATGGTGTTCGGAATTGTGCTTGGTACCGTCATCGGCATTGCCCGCCTGTCGCACAACAGAGTCCTGCGCCTCATCGCGTCGACCTACGTGACCATCTTCCGCTCCGTTCCTGCACTGCTGCAGCTGTTGCTATGGGGCAACATCGGCCTCATCATCCAGCAAGTGTCGATCGGTATCCCCTTCACCGACGTGCGATTCTTCGCCATCAACACCAACGACCTAATCGCCCCGTTCACCGCCGCCGTCATCGCGCTCGCTCTTCACGAGGCCGCCTATGTCGCTGAGATCGTCCGCGGAGGAATCCTCGGTGTCGATGTTGGACAGCGCGAAGCCGGGGCTGCGCTCGGGATGCCGCCCGGCTACATCATGCGCCGCGTGCTTCTCCCCCAGGCTTTCCGTCTGATCATCCCGCCGCTCGGCAACCAGTTCGTCACTCTCATCAAGGCCACCAGCCTCGTCGCCATCATTGCCGGTGGGGACGTACTCACCGAAGCGCAGAATATTGCCGCGTCCAACTACCGCGTCGTTGAGATGCTCGCCGTCGCCACGTTCTGGTACTTCCTCCTCGTCATTGCCGCGTCCATCGGCCAATCGTTCCTCGAACGGGCCGCCACAAAGGGAGTCCGCCGATGACAATCACCGCCCCCGCACGCCCACTCGTTTCGGCCCTCGGCGTGCACAAGTCTTACGGCCATAACCATGTCCTCCGCGGTGTCAACCTCCAAGTGTCCTCAGGCGAGGTTGTCTGCCTGATCGGGCCCAGCGGGTCCGGAAAGACCACCCTGCTGCGCACGCTCAACCACCTCGAAACCGTCGACGCCGGCAGCATCGAAGTCGACGGCGAACTGGTCGGTTACCGTGCCGCCGGAGACCGGCTGTATGAGCTCAAAGAAGCCGAGATTGCCGCTCAGCGCCGCCGCACCGGCATGGTGTTCCAACACTTCAACCTTTTCCCCCACATGACCGTTCTGCAGAACATCACCGAAGCGCCCATCGGTATCAAGCGGATCCCGAAAGCGAAAGCTGCCGCCCGGGCGCATGAGCTGCTGGCGCTCGTAGGACTCGCAGACAAAGTGAGCGCCTACCCGTCTGCACTCTCCGGTGGACAAAAGCAGAGAGTTGCCATTGCGCGCGCCCTCGCCATGGATCCCGAGGTCATGCTGTTCGACGAGCCCACCAGCGCGCTAGACCCCGAACTGGTCGGCGACGTCCTCGCCGTGATGCGCGACCTCGCCGCCTCCGGCATGACGATGATCGTTGTCACCCACGAAATCGGCTTCGCCCGCCAAGTCGCCGACCGCATCGTCTTCATGGCCGACGGGGTGGTCGTCGAAGACGGCAGCCCCGCTCAGGTCATCGATTCCCCCCAACAAGCCCGCACCCGAGAATTCCTGAAAGCCGTCCTGTGACTATGAGCTCCACCCTGATACACAACGCCCTCAACGCCCAGCTGCCCACCGTCGATCGTGGCGACGGCGTCTGGCTGTGGGATACAGCTGGCACCCGGTACCTCGACGGCTGCTCCGGTGCGGTCGTCACAGCCATCGGCCACGCCCACCCCGCCGTTCTCTCAGCGATCGCTGCGCAGTCGGGACGTGTCACGTTCACGCATCGCGGGGCGTTCACAAGCGCCCCGCTCGTCGAGCTTGCTGACCACCTCGCCGAGCTCACCGGATACGCGGGCGTCTGGTTCGTGAACTCCGGCTCTGAGGCTGTTGAGGCTGCCATGCAATTCGCGTTGCAGTACTTCCAGGAAATCAACGCCCCCGAGCGCAACGTGTTCCTCTCAGCGCAGCGCGGCTACCACGGCAACACCCTTGGTGCCCTCTCCGCCTCCGGGCACGCTCGCCGCAAAGCCATCGCCGGCATCGCCCTCGACATCCCAGCACTGCCTACTCCCTACGCATTCGCAGACCAGGGCGATTTGAGCGAGGACGAATACTGTGCACAGCTCCTCGCCGATGCCCGTGTCGTCTTCGAGCGCCACGCCAGTCAGCTGGCGGGGATCTTTATCGAGCCTGTCGGCGGAGCCACCCTGGCCGCCACCACTCCCCCGCGTGGTTACCTGCGGGGCTTGCGTGCGCTGTGCGACGAATTCGGCGCACTCTTCATCGCTGATGAAGTCATGTCGGGCCTCGGTCGAACGGGCGAGATCCTGGCCTCCTTCCAGGACGACGTCCGCGCTGACCTTGTGGCGGTGGGCAAGGCACTCGGTGCGGGGTACACCCCCATCGCGGCAACACTCGTGGACGCGCGCATTCTCCACACCATCGAGACCGGCAGCGGCCGTGTGCTGGGGGGTCACACCTACGGCGGCAATCCTCTCTCGGCGGCTGTGGCCGGCGCCGTGCTCGACGTCTTCCGTTCCGAGCAGCTCGTCACCCGTGCGCAATCCATGGGAGCCACCCTCGCCGAGGGGCTGCGCGATCTCGCCGACAAGCACCCCCTCATCGCTGACACGCGGGGACGCGGGATGCTCCGTGGAGTCGAGTTCGTCGACACAACGTCCGCGGCCGAGCGGCCTCAAGGGGAACTCGCGGGGCGCATCTTCAAAGCCGCCGTAGCGGAGGGCCTTCTCCTGTACCCAACCACCGGCGGGTACATCGAGGCCGTCCTTGTCGCCCCGCCGCTGACCATCACCCCGGAGGAAGTGGACGATCTGATCAGCAGGTTCGACCGCGCCCTCACGCGGGTCGAAGCTGACCTGGCCTTCGAAGCGGGCCACGTTCTCGCCGAGTCGGCACGATGAGTACAGTCCCTACCGCAACCGGTGAGGAGATCAGCGTCGCTGACCTCGGCGTCACTCTGCCGCACGAGCACCTGTTCATCAACTTGTTGCGCGAGCGGCGCGGCGACGGTCTCGTCACCGACGAGACGTTGCTTGTCGAGGAACTGTCGGTCTTTGCGAAACAGGGCGGCGGAACGATCTGGGATCTGACGACCGCAGAACTCACACCCGGCTCGACTCTCGGCGCGGACCCGCTGTTCACAGCGACGTTTCCTGGGCAGACCCGCGCGGCTGACAACGTCCTCGCTGTGGCTCGCGTCTCCCGCGCGACCGGGATCAAGGTAGTGCTCGGAACGGGGCACTACCGAGACCCCTTCATCGACCGAGCACTTTTCGACCGGCTCACCATCGACGATGTCGCCGATTACATCGTCCGCGACCTCACCGAGGGAATCCCGGGCACGGATGCGCGTGCCGGCATCATCGGCGAGATCGGCGCCGATCAATGGTTCGTTTCCGCTACCGAAGAACGCTCTTTCCGTGCGGCGGCGCGAGCAAGCCGCCGCACGAACGCGCTGCTGTACACCCACGCCGCACGGTGGCCCGTCGGGCACGCTCAGCTCGACATCCTTTCCCATGAGGGAGTAGACCCCACTCGCATCGTCGTTGGTCACGTCGACACCGTGGCCGACCCGGATTACGCCCTCAGCCTCATTGAGAGAGGCGTCACGGTCGGCTTCGACACGATCAACACCGCGGCGCCTTCGGCGGTGGACTTCCGCGTGACGCAGATTGTGAAGCTCATTCGCGCCGGCCATCTCGAGCGCATCCTCCTGAGTCACGACGTGTGCTTGACTTCGCACCTCCGCGCCTCAGGTGGGAACGGCTTTGGCTTCATCCTCGACGGCTTCCGCGCCGCGCTCAGCTCAGCTGGAGTCACGGATGAAGAATTCGACACAATGACAATTACCAACCCCGCCCGCCTCCTCACGGGGTCGTGATGACTGGCGTCGTTATCATCAAGGCATGAGTGGGGAGAGCACCGGGAAGGCGTCAACGTCGCGAGCTCTGACCACCCCTGATGAGATCGTCACGGCGGCCCTTGACATCATCGACCGGTCGGGAATCGATGCTCTCACCATGCGTCGTCTCGGATCCGAGCTAGGGGTATTCCCGGCATCGCTCTACTGGCACGTCGGCAACCGATCCCAGCTCCTTGGTCTGGTCTGCGAGAAGGTGCTTTCGCGTATCGAGCTGCCGCCTGCAGACCTCCCGTGGCGAGATTGGTTATTCACCTTCGGCCTACGGACTCGGCAGGTGATCGGAAGCCACCCGCGATTCGCCGCATACTTCGTCAGCAACATCCAGACCAGCCAGTCCTCGCTGGACATCGCTGAACATACGATCGCGGCGCTCCGGCGTGCAGGCTTCGCCGGGCACGACCTCGTGCGCGCATACAACGCAGTCACCGGAGCCGTCTTCGGATGGATCACCGGTGAGTTTGCTGCGAACCCTGAAGAGACCGGCGGAAGCGCCCGCTCCGCGATCGAAGGGCTCACGGCCGACACTGACCGCTATCCCAACATCCGGGATCTCTGGCCGCTGGCGGCAAACCGGGCGTACATGTTGCGGTGGGAATCGGGGGCTGGATCGCCCCTTGAGTCCAGCTTCGAGACAATGCTCAACGCTCTCCTCAACGGTCTAGCCCGTTCGCGTGAGATCGAGGAGATCGCCGCTCGGGCAGAAGCACCCGCAACCAGAGCCGCCGCGGCAACAGCACCGGGCCGACCCGAGTGAGAACAATGCGTCGCTCAGCTCAACCGTGCACGTAGCCCCGCAAGTACTGTTTCAAGCACCATTGCAAACGAGGAATCGAGTGGGTTGGCCCGCCCCGAGGTCCATCGCAACATGAACGCCTGGTCCGCGGCGACCGGCATCACTCGTGCAAGTGTGGGGAAAAGGGTGCTGTCCACAGCTCTCAGGTCAGCCGCGAGAGTTTCCTGCCAATCGTCATCCCCCTCGGGAGGGGCTGATAGTTCCATCGTCACCCAGCCGAGGACGACGCCGAAGAAGACGTTGTAGACCTCAACCAGCTCGGTCGAGGAAAAACCCGCGCGATCAAGGACGCGGAAGATGCGTTCCGCCAAGGGTAGGCCGCGGTCGGTGACGAGCATCTGACCTGTCACGATCCCGGCCAAGTGTGGATGCTCATGCATCGCACTGCGCATCTTCCGTGCCAGATCGCCGAGCCAGAGATCCCATGCTGTTCCCTGGTCGTCTGCCAGCTCCAGGTCGTCGAAAATCAACGCCGACACTTCGCCGACGAGCTGCTCCTTCGTCCGGAAATGCCAGTACAACGCGCTCGGTCGCACCGTCAAGGCGGCAGCGAGAGAGCGCATCGTCATCCCCGACAAACCGTCCCGATCAACGAGCCCCAGCGCGACCCTGAGCACCTCCTGGCGGTTCAGCTCAGTACCGCCCACCGGGCGGCCGCGCCGCGATCGAGGGTTGTCCTTCATCCCATCAGTCTTCCTCACGAGCTCACCGGCTCCGAAATCGCATGGGTCTGCTGCACGGATAGGTGACATCTGATCTGGCTTGCCCCGCAGGGCGGGCCTGGAAGGATGCCATCGTGCCCAAGCCTTATCCGAAGGAGTTCCGCGACGACGTGGTGCGTGTCGCCGAGAACCGTGAGCCCGGTGTGACGATCGAGCGAATCGCCGCCGACTTCGGAGTCCACCCGATGACCCTCACGAAGTGGCTCGCCCGCTCCCGCGCCGAGAAGACCGCTGCCGATACCGGTGCTCCGTCGCCAACTGACCGAGACGCCGAGGTCCGCGAACTGCGGGCGCGCAACCGGCTGCTGGAGCAGGAGGTCGAGGTGCTGCGACGGGCGACGGCGTATCTGTCGCAGGCGCATCTGCCGGGAAAAGGCTCTACCCGCTCGTGAAAGAGCTCGCCTGTGACGGGATCCCCGTCACGGTGACGTGCCGGGTCCTCAAGCTCGCCCGCCAGCCCTACTACCGCTGGCTCGCCAACCCCATCACCAACGCGGAGCTGGTGGAGGCATTTCGCGCGAACGCGCTGTTCGACGCGCACCGCGACGACCCCGAGTTCGGACACCGCCTCCTCGCCGATGAGGCCCGCGACGCCGGGGAGGCGATGTCCGACCGGACCGCATGGCGTATTGCGTCGAAGAACGGCTGGTGGTCGGCGTTTGGCAAGAAACGCGCACGCGGGAAAGGCCGCAAGGCCGGCCCTCCTGTTCACGACGACCTCGTCCAACGCGAGTTCATTGCGGACGCGCCGAACCGGCTCTGGCTGACCGACATCACCGAGCATCACACCGGCGAGAGCAAGCTCTACCTCTGCGCGATCAAGGATGTCTTCTCGGGCAAGATCGTCGGCTACTCGATCGACTCCCGGATGAAGTCCCGTCTCGTCGTCAACGCGATCGACAACGCCGCCGCTCTGCGCGGGAACGTCGCCGGTTGCGTCGTACATTCCGACAGGGGCAGTCAATCTCGCTCCCGGAAGGCCATCCGCGCCCTGGCCCGTCACCGCATGGTCGGATCGATGGGCAGAGTGGGAGAAGCGGGCGACAACGCCGCCATGGAGTCGTTCTTCTCGCTCCTGCAGAAGAACGTCCTCAACCGACGCTCCTGGACCACCCGTGAACAGCTGCGCATCGCGATCGTCACCTGGATCGAGCGAACCTACCACCGACGCCGTCGGCAAGACCGTCTCGGCCGTTTGACCCCGGTCGAGTTCGTGACAATGATGACCAAGACCCTGGCCCTCGCGGCCTGACTAACCCCTGTCACCTATCCGTGCAGCAGACCCTGACGCCCGGCCCGCGGTCAGGCGTCGGGGTGGGAACCGGCGTCGACTGCTCGACCTCCCACACCACCTGCGCCTCCGCCGCCGACGGACGCCACACGTCGTCGAAGCCCAGCGTTCCCCCGGCCGGGCGGACGCGTTGGCCGCCTCGGCGTCGCGCCCGAGAGGCGACCCAGAGATGCCCAGCGCCCCACACCATGAGCAGCACGAAGACTGCGGGGATGCCCCAGGTGACAACGGCACCGATCATGTTGTCAGGCTGGGCCGCGGCGTCTTTGTCTCACACCGCAAGCTCTGCGACGACTACTCCTACGGGAAGCGACCGGTCGAGATGTGTCTGGGGAATCGCGACCGACACACTATCCGATCAGGCGTCGCGATACGCATCGACGACGCGGCTCGAGAGTGGGGCACCATGAGGCTCACGACGCCTCACCCCGACGCCGCCAGCACCGCCGCCAGCCCCTCCCGGAGATCGCGCACGAACTCCTCCGGCATCTCCAGCGCCGGAAAGTGGCCGCCCGCATCCGGCGCCCGCCATCGCACAATGCGGTGGAACCGCTCCTGCGCCCACGGCCGCGGGTGCTTCTCGATGTCGTGCGGGTAGGTGGTGAGGGCCGCGGGCACTGTCACCCGCAGGTCGGGGTCGAGCGACTGATGGCTCTCGAAGTAGATCCGCGCGGCTGACGCCCCGGTGGCGGTGAGCCAGTACAGGGTCACGTTGTCGAGGAAGCGGTCGCGCGAGATGGTCTCGAACGGCGAGTCGACCGTGTCGCTCCACTCGAAGAACTTCTCGAGGATCCATGCGAGCAGCCCGACGGGCGAGTCGACCAGGGTGTACCCAATCGTCTGCGGCGAGGTCGCCATGACCTTCGCGTAGGCGAGACGGTTCCTCTCGAAGGCGCGGGTGTGCTCGACCCACTGCCGTTCGGTGGCGTCCAGCCCGTCGAGACGGAGGCCGGGCGGCGCACTCGGCATGGTCGTGTGGATGCCGATGACGTGCGCCGGAAACCGGCCACCGAGCGCGATGGTGACCGGCCCGCCCCAATCACCCCCGTGGGCGAGGAACCGGTCGTACCCGAGCCTGCTCATGAGCGCGACCCACGCAGCCGCGATGCGTTCCGTACCCCACCCCTCTTCGGCGGGCTTGTCGGAGTAGCCGTACCCCGGAAGCGACGGCACGACGACGTGGAACGCCGGGGTCTCGGCATCCTGAGGTTGGGCGAGCTCGTCGATGACGTCGACGAACTCGGCGATGCTCCCCGGCCAGCCGTGGGTCAGGACGAGCGGGGTGGCATCCGGCTGCGGCGAACGGCGGTGAAGGAAATGGATGCCAAGCCCGTCGATGACCGTGCGGAACTGGCCGATCTCGTTCAGTCGACGCTCGAACGGCCGCCAGTCATAGGTGGTGCGCCAGTACTCGATCAGCTCGACGATGTCGGCGAGGGGCGGGCCTTGCTCCCACCGATCGCGGCCTCGCGCGTCGTGGGGTGTCGTTGCGTGTTCGGGCAGTCGCGTCGAAGTCAGGCGTGCGCGCAGCGCGGCGAGGTCTTCGTCGGTGGCGTGCGCCTCGAAGCGCTCGACTCGGTCCGTCGTCATCTGGTCGCTCATCGATGCTCCTCATCGCCCGGCGGGTGGAACCGGCTATGACGGTTCTAACACTTGGCTCGACGAACCGGAACCACCTAAGCTGGTTCCATGACTGGTCGCGACCCGGAGTTCCGTCTCGGTTCCGTGCTCGCCACCACCTTCACGGGGACACTCACGGAACGGTTCGGCGCACCCGTAGAGCGAATCCCGACCCCCGCACGACTCGCAGACTGGCTGCGCGAGGTGGACCTCGCGGTGGACGCGTGCTCGCCCGCCGACCTCGCTGCCGCGGTTGAGCTGCGCGAGGCGATCCATATCGCGGCGTCGGCTCAGGCCGTCGGGCAGCCGCGCCCTCGCGACGCCGTCGAGGTCATCAACGGGTTCAGCGCACGCGGCGGCGCCGTGGCAGTGCTCGCCGACGACGGCCGCCGGCGATGGTTCCTCGGACAGCCCGCGACCGTCGCGGCAGCCCTCGGGGTCGTGGCCACCGACGCCATCGAGATCCTCGCCGGCGTGCGCCCCGGCGCCCTCGCGCTCTGCGCCTCCCCCACCTGCCGCGCGGCGTTCTTCGACACCAGTCGCGGCCGCACGCGGCGGTGGTGCGATATGAACACGTGCGGCAACCACGAGAAGAAGGCGCGGTTGCGGGCGCGGCGGGGTGAGCGGCCGCTTGCACAAGGCACCGGGTCCTCGTTTTCGTCGTCGGTGGTCTAGTCGCAGCGGGACCTTGGGAGAACGGAGAGGTCGGAGTTGATCAAATATCACGAGACTCCAGCTCTCGTGGGCGTGTTCGCGCGCAAAGGCCGCGGCCCCCAACGTTCCAACCCGACCAAGAAAACGACCACGCGGCGAGTTTCCGCTCAAGCTGGACGCGATCTGAGTCGCGACCCCCGCTCCGTCATAATGAGTCGATGCCCGGGTACCTTGTCGCTATTCTCCATAGCCTGCCAACAGGCGATGGCTCCCCGACCTTAAGTCGCGTGGACAGCGCAAGACGGGCGTTGGGTTGCTGTAGAGGCTCCATCGCTAATGTGTTCCCGGCGCCACTGGCGAACGTTCGACAGCTGAACCTTGCGCCCGGAGATCCAGCCATCTGGGAGACGGGACGCAACGGCATCCGCGCCGCCTTATCGGCCGGACCTACCGATGTCCTTCTCGGCTACGGCTTGCAATTGCCGACCGGCGCCGCTCGCACCCCGTTCCGCGAGCAATTGCAGTGGTTGAGCGAAGAGCTCACCAACCTGCCCGCGCGGCTCTGGACGTTCGGGGGCCGTCCCGCGCATCCGTCTCGCTGGCAGCGCGTCAGCTACCGTCACCAGCCTGGCGCGACCGTAGAAGAGGTGGCGAAAACCCTGCTGACTCGGGCAGTGCCCGAGGACCTCATACGTTGGCACGGTCAACCGGCTTGAAAAATGGAACTCAGTAGATCTCATCAGCCTCCGAGACCGCCTCGCGTCCGTCAGTTGGAGACGCCCGTTCGCCCGACTAAGGCACGGCACCATGATAAGAATCAGCAGGGCAACTGCGCCAAACGACGGGAACCTCTGTGTCGAACGATCCGCTAGCCGATAGCACGGGCAATGAGCAGCAGACCGTCATGCACTTCGATGTGCATCCGTCGGTGTTGTTCAAGCTCGGCGAAGACCTCATCAGCGACGACGCTCAAGCTCTGTCCGAGCTCATCAAGAATTCGTATGACGCTGACTCTCGGATAGTGCGAGTCGCAGTCGACACGCAAAACTGGTACTCCGTCGAGACGGGGGACTTGTTAGAAGACGGCGACGACCCGTCCGCAGTGCTCGGCATGCTCCGCGTAACGGACGACGGAACGGGTATGAACCTCGATGCCATACGTAACGGCTGGCTTACGGTGTCCTATAGCCAAAAACGCGAGATGAAAGCCCGGGGAGGCCGAACTCTCGGCAAACGAGTTCCTCTCGGCGACAAGGGTCTCGGACGTCTCGGGGTACAGCGGCTCGGTCGAGCAGCCCTGCTCGACACCGTGCCCGCCGCCCGCTTTGATGAGGCAGCCGAGCAAACCATTTCAAAGGGGTTCGGCGCGCAGCGCCACCGTCTGGTCATCGACTGGTCGCGATTTGGCTCCGCGCACACACTAGGGTCAGTGAGTCTCAGCGTCGAGACTGAGTCAGTCACAGAACAGCCGTCAGGCACGATCATCACCGTGCTCGGGCTCAGCAATCGCGACTACTGGACCTCGCGCGCTGATCTCGACCTTCAGCAAGAGCTAACCAGCATCATCTCCCCCTATGAGCGAGCGGCCAATCTCATCGTCTCCGTCACGCTTGATGGTCGGAGTTTGGATCTGCGACAGCAGGCCAAGAAACTGCTCGACAGCGCTCCCTGGCACATGACCTTCAGCTACGCCGACCGAAAGCTCACTATCAAGAGCGAGCTGAGCCACTCACTGCTCTCGGGGCGGAACCAGAAGGAGAAGCGCGCCTACCGGGAACTCATCCTGGCGGACGGTGGCTACACCTTTGCTGAGTCCATCTTGACCAGTAAGCCCAAGCGAGCCGCTGAGCGGGGTTTGACGATGGGCGACGACCGTTACTTTCTACGGTTCCAACGGACCATCGACCTCCCCGACACGGTGCCGCCGAACATTTCGTTCACCGACCCAGGTGGGTTCGAAGGAGAAATCAGCACCTACTCCTTTGACTTCGTCCGGGACGACGGCGAAGACATCGACGCCGCCGAACTCAACAGCCTTGATACCCGTACATTTGCGAAGGCGCTCAGCGGGATCAGGATCTTCCGTGACGGGTTTGGCATTCGGTTGCCGAAAGACTGGCTAGATCTGGCGGGGCAGCAGACTTCGGCGACGTCGTACTACGGTCTGAGGCCTGATAACACCGCCGGCTACGTCAACTTGACGGTAGAGCGGAACTCCGGATTGGAGGAAACATCAAACAGAGAGGCGTTCCGGGACACCCCGTCATGGCGGGGCTTTTACTCGCTCATGAAAGCTGTCACGACTGAGGCGCGGTTGTGCCTCGAACTCGTCCGACGCGAGTGGAACGACTATCGCCGTGAGGCGACGGATCCCACGGTCCTTCCGGACGCAGCAACCCCCGCGGAGATCGTTGGCCACATCGACGCCCAATTGCAGCAGGCACGGCAGGCGCAACGGGCTTCGGCAGCGACACGAGCGGGTGTTGCCGAACTGTCTCGCACTGTGGGGAGCTTGGTCTCGTCTAGCCAAGAAGCAACGAGCGCGGTGTGGTCCGACCCTTCTTTGCGTACCGCGATTGAGACTGCATCCCGAAATTTGGAGGTAGCACAGGGCAAACTTGAGGCCTCGCTCGCGGAGGTGGACCGAATCTGGTCCATTCTCCAGGAGCTTTCCGGTTCCGCGGCCCTCCTGCGGGACAAACTGACTGTGGCCGAGCGACGTCTCGCAGACGCCTGGGAATCCGTCGCTCTCGGACTGAGCGCGGAGTTGCTAGCCCACGAGGTGGACAACATCGGCGAACGCCTTCGCGGCCGCAGCTATCAGATCCTGGATTATTTGCGTTCACAAGAGCCTCGTGATTCCCGGACCCTTGGTTTCGCGGATCACGTACGCAATTCCTCAAATGAGTTACTACGGCAATCCGCGCGACTGAACCCCGCCCTGCGCTTCCGCCGCGAGCGAAAGACCGTTGGCCAGCTTTCTTCGCTCCTCCGCCCCGTCCTCGAGTATCACCGGGGCCGTCTCTCACCAGCCGGAATCGACGTCGTGGTAGACATCGTCAATGACTTCCGGGTGAAGTTTAACGACGGCAAGCTTACGCAGATCGTAGACAACCTGATGCTGAACGCTGAGTACTGGGTTCGTCGGTCTCTTCAGCAGCAGGCCGTAGAACGTGGGCTGATCACTCTCACCGTCGACTCCCCTTGGCTGCTATTTTCCGACAATGGACCTGGCGTAAATCCGTCAGTCCAAGACTCTTTGTTCGACGCGTTCGTGACCACGAAGCCTGAGCTTCAGGGGCGGGGCTTGGGGTTGTTTGTCGTTCGACAGCTAATGGAGTCGGAAGACGGAACTATCGCTCTGCGCTCGGAGCCTGGCGGTGACCGCCTGCCCAGGACTTTCGAGCTTGACCTAAGACGAAGCATTACAAATGAGACCTCGGGGGAGGTGGTCGACTGAATGAACGAGGAAGTGAAGGCGACGTCACAGCAGGTCATGCGCGAGCTGCTGGCCGCTCTGAAAATTGAGCGGGTCATCAGCATCGATGATTACAACGCAGATCTCGATGAGTCTCTACAGGTGGAAGACCCCACCGAGGTAACCAGGGAGTTGGTCACCTCAGACAGTCTGCGCGAGGCGCTCGTCGAGATCCTCACAAACGTTGACGCACAGCTCGGCTTCGACTCAGTGGATTCTTCGGACGATCTGGTGCTGGCGGAGTACCTCGATGACAACTGGTTCGTCTTTCCCCGGTCGGTCCGGCTGAAGCTGGTTCAGGCCGCCCGGACCCACCGGGACGGCCGCGCCGAGGCTGTTCTGGACCAGGAGATCGCGGACGACGTTCGCGCGCCGGAGCTGCTGCGCGAGTTCCTCGACGGCTCAGTCGAACTCAAGCAATACTCGCTCGAGGAGTGGAGGGCGGCCAGCGCCCAGGAGATGAGCGACACCCGTCCTGTGTTGGTGCTCATCGACCGAAACTTCACTCGGGAAACCGGTGGCGCATCGGACACCGGGGAGCAGCTGCTCGCAGATTTCCTCGACGCTGAGAGACCGCACATTCATGCGGGGCTACTCACTCGGGAGGCACGAGATGACGACGCCGAGCGCGACTTGACTCGGGCTCTCCGAGCTAAGTTTGAGAGCAGCGCACATCGAGTCCTCGCCATCGGTAAATTTCGCCTTCAGGACCCTAGTCAGTTCCCAGCAGCAGTGCGCACCCTGCTGCTGGTGGCTGAGGTTAGCGCCTACCGCGAGCTGGCGAAGGCTGCACTCGAATCGGCCCATATGAACGTAGTGGAGCACTTCGAGACCCTCGAGGACCACAGCCTACTTGGCGCTATTGCCATGGCCCAGAAGGAGGGTACTTTCGAGCTAGAACATCCTCTTCGATTGGCCCAGCGGCGTTTCCAGCAAGAGCTGGCAGGGGCCGTTCGCACTCCTGAAGCCGCAGCCCTTCTCCCCAAACTCCGCGAGGGCGGTGTCGCGCAGTACATCAAGTCCGGCGAGCCGGGAAGGCAAGTCCGAACGCTGCAGCATGCCGACATCTTCGAGCCGTCCAGCACGTTCAACGATCTTGGGCTACCGGTTGAGGTTGGCGACATTTTCAAACGGACGTGGCAGCCGCAAGGGGCGGATTCGGGTTCTTCCGAGAAGTTGTATGTCTTGCTGGCGCAGGCGTGCGACCTGTCGCTCCGTAAAGACGGGTCGCGCGGGAGCGTGGTCGAGTTGGTCCTTCATCCCGTCGAAATCCTCAGCGAAGCCATCTTCGCAAAGCACGAAGGTAAACGACGGCTGTACCACCCTCTGGGACACCTGAATCAAGACGACGACGTGTGGGGCGTTAAGTTCACAGACAGCATCGTTGTTCCTACCGAGGCGATCGACGCGACGGTCTTTCGCCGGGATGGCAAAGCTCTCTTGACGGTTGCCGCCCCAGATGAGCGGCCGATGGCAGGCAGTTGGGTTCGCCGTCAGGAGTGGCTGTTGGACTGGGCGCGAAAGTCGCTGATTCAATATGCGACCGCCGAGAAGCACCTCAAAGACGTTACGAACGCTCAGGATCACCTAAACCGACTTGCGGCCTCCTATGGTCTTGGCAGCACGCAGAAGTCCCGTGGCGTATCTGTGCGGCTGGACACCGCGGCGCAGACCCTGGAGTTCGGTTTGCAGCGGGTTGCCCGCATCCGCGCTGACGTTGCTGTGAACGTTGCGTCCCTGACGATGAGCTACGCTGCGAGGCCGGCGTTCGAGACGCCCAGTGTGACGATTACTCCTTAACCATTACCAAGATGTGTTCAGTCGCCATTGTCGCGCCGATGCTGTTGCGTACGGGCATCCGCTTTCGTCCGCGAGGCAGCTGACGAATGATGGTGCTGACTTCCGTGTGGCCTTGAGCTGCGAGAAATTCGGCCGTGATTCGGACCAGCGGCAACTCTCTTCCGCCCACCCGGCGTTGACCGAGGGTCCAGAAGCTGAAACCACCAGCGCGCAGAGGCCGAGCGGTGCGGCTCAGGGCGAGTTCGTAATCGCGGCTGAACGCGAGCACCTTTTTCAACAAGTCGGGTCTGCCTTCTAGAACCGCGTTGAACTCGCGGAGCGCGGGCGACGCAGTCTCGAGCCGTTCACGGTCCTGGACGTTCAGCGCGTGCACGAGAGAGCCGCCCAGGCTGGCCGTATCTATCCGGTGAGTTGAGCGGAGGAGATCGGCGTCGAAGTCGGCGCCGAGGTCCGCGTGGTCAATCCACTGCAGGGGTAGGTAGCTGTGCTGACCGTAAGGCACGGTCGTCTTATTGTCGCCGTAGGGCGGGGAAGTCATAATGGCGTCCACGCGTGCTGGAATGTTCACGTCGTGAAGCACTGAACCTCGCACGATAGAGATTGCGCGGGCAGCCTGAGAATCGGGGAGCGCGTGGATTCGCTTCCAATGTTCACCGGCCCGAACTGCGTTGGCAGCTGCCACCCCGGAGAACGTGTCGATCGCTTGAGGTCGTCGGGCTTCAAGATCCTCGGCCGCGTACACGTGCAGCTTAAAGGTGGAGGTCCTGGAGTTAGAGACCAACCGGACGGTCTCGGCCAGACACACCCACAGAAAGCGCCTTAGCCGCTCATCCGCCTCTGCGGATATGGCGGTGCGTAGCCGGGTCAACTCGAGAGCAACATCGTCGCTAAACCACTTGTCACGATTTGGGAACGTGTGCAGCGTTTTATCTGTAGCAGCTTCCGCCCGGGCGGCCACTCGGCCCACCGCGGCTGTCGCATCGGCTTGAGCAGGCGGGTCAGCCTTTACCCGGCTGAGGAGAGTCGCCATCGGGTTGATGTCCGTACCAAAGAATGACAAGCCACGGTAGGCCGATTCGAGCAACACTGTCCCGGAACCGAGGAAGGGATCATAAATGGAGGTCGTGTCCGGGGCTACGGTCAGCAGGTCATCCAGGAGCGTGCCTTGCAGCTCAGGGACCATCATCGCCGGGTACTGGAAGAATGCGTGCCCGCCCTGACGCTTGTTGGTGACGAAGTCCCAAAACCCCGGTTGCTCGCGCTCATGGCGTTCGAGGGCGAGAGCGAGGACCTCTGACCGCGAGTCCCCTAGCTCAGCGGCTGAAGTACGCACTGATCCTCCTGTCTTCGCTGGATTCTATTCCGTGTCCGCTCCGCATCCGTCTGCGACATCCTCGTCCGGCCAAGGAGAGACGTCCGGCTCCTCAGATCGACGGAGCTACCAACCAAGCAGGGTTGCCCGCCATTCAGGTAACACAACACGGCTCGAACCGCTCTTGGCGAGCGTCGACCGAGAAGAAGGGGCACGAAACGCCGTCGAGTTCGACCGGTGAACTTGTCCACTCTCATGTAACGCCCACGTAAACTCCCCCTCTCCCCCATCCCCACGGCGGGAGAAACATCTGTTACCTCCCCGCCCCTCCCGACGCCCTCGCGGGAAACCCCTCCTCCCTACGCTGGCGGCACGCCCAGCCCATGCGGGGCGCTGCACCTCCCCACATCGCCCACCGGAGGACCCCGTGACCGTCACCGACCCGCGCCCCGAAGCAACCACGGCGCCGCCCAAAACAGCCCAGGCCGACGCAACACTGACCCACCGCCCCGGCCGCTGGATCGACAACTGGAACCCCGAAAACCCCACCCAGTGGGCCAACGAGGGCAAAGCCATCGCCTCGCGCAACCTGCGGTGGTCGATCTTCGCCGAGTTCCTGGGCTTCGTCGTCTGGCAGCTGTGGTCCGTCGTCGTCGTCTCGCTGCCCGCGGCCGGCTTCCAACTGTCGACGGGTGAGATCTTCTGGCTCATCTCCATGCCGAGCCTCGTGGGTGCGACGCTGCGCATCCCCTACACGTTCATGGTTCCGCGCTTCGGCGGTCGCAACTGGACGATCGTCTCGGCGGCCCTGCTGCTCATCCCGAGCATCGGCCTCGCTATCGCGGTCAGCAACCCCGCGACCCCGTTCGGCCTGCTGCTGCTCATCGCCGCGTTCGCCGGCTTCGGAGGCGGCAACTTCGCCAGCTCGATGGCGAACATCACGTACTTCTACCCGGCCGCGCAGAAGGGATACGCCCTCGGCCTCAACGCCGCCGGCGGCAACCTCGGCGCCTCGGTCGCGCAATTCGTCGTCCCCATCGTCATCACGGTCGGCGCCGCGGCGACCCTCAACCTGCCGCTCGCGGGTCTCATCTGGGTGCCGCTCATCATCATCGCGATGGTCGGCGCCTACTTCCGCATGGACAACCTCTCCAACGCGAAGTCCGACATCACGGCATCCCTCGCCGCCCTCAAAGAGCCGCACCTGTGGATCATGGCCGTCCTCTACATCGGCACCTTCGGCTCGTTCATCGGCTTCGCCGGCGTCTTCCCGAAGCTGCTCGCCGACACGTTCCCCGACTTCAAGGGCATCGCGATCGGGACAGCCACCGTCACCCTCGCCTTCATGGGCGCTCTCGTCGGCTCGCTCGCCCGCCCCTACGGCGGCAAGCTCGCCGACCGCTTCGGCGGCACCGTCATCACGATGGGCGCGTTCACGGTCATGGGTCTCGGCATCCTGAGCGTCATCCTGACCCTGCCGATGCAGAACTTCGCCGTCTTCCTCGCGTGCTTCCTGGTGCTGTTCGCCGCGGCGGGCATCGGCAACGGCTCGACGTACCGCATGATCCCGACGATCTTCACCCTCCGCGCCAACGGCGGCATCGGCGCGCAGCGCAAGGCGGCCGCGGCCCTCGGCCTCATCTCGGCGATCGGCGCGTACGGCGGCTTCTTCATCCCGCAGCTGCTCGGCTTCTCGAAGACGACGTTCGGCTCGTACACCCCCGCCCTCGGCTGGTTCGCCCTGGCTTACGTGGCCTTCCTCGCGATCACGGCGAGCGTGTATCTGACGCTGTCGAAGAAGTCCGGCACCCGCATCTGATGTCCATGAGCTCCGCCGACACCCACTGCCCCTACTGCGCGCTGCAGTGCGCCATGACCGTCACGCACGACAGCGCCACGACGATCACGGGCCGCGACTTCCCCACCAACCGGGGAGGACTCTGCGCCAAGGGCTGGACGTCGGCGGAGCTCCTGGCATCCCCCCATCGACTCCGGATGCCGCTGATGCGCCGCCCCGACGGCACCCTCGCCGAGACCACGTGGGATGAGGCTCTGGATGCCGTGGCCGCGGCGTTCCGCGACACGAAAGCCACCCACGGACCCGACGCCAACGCCATCTTCGGCGGCGGCGGACTGACCAACGAGAAGGCGTACCAGCTCGGCAAGTTCGCCCGCGTCGCGCTCGGCACCTCGCGCATCGACTACAACGGCCGGTTCTGCATGTCGTCGGCGGCAGCGGCATCCAATCGGGCCTTCGGGATGGACCGGGGCCTGCCTTTCCCCGTCACCGACCTCGACGACGCGCGGACCATCCTGCTGCTCGGCTCGAACGTCGCCGCGACCATGCCGCCGTTCCTCGCCCACCTCGCCGGGGCGCGTGCCGCGGGCGGCCTGATCGTCGTCGACCCGCGCCGCTCCGCCACCGCGCGCCTCACCGAAGACGGCGCCGGCACCCACCTGCAGCCCGCACCCGGCACCGACCTGCCGCTGCTGCTCGGCCTCACCCACATCGTCATCGCCGAAGGCCTCGCCGACAGCGCGTATATAGAGGAGCGCACGAGCGGCTTCGACGCCCTGCGCCGATCGGTCGCCGCGTGGTGGCCCGAGCGCACCTCCTCGACCACCGGCATCCCCGTCGCCCAGCTCCGCGAGACCGCACGGCGTCTCGGCGCGGGCGGCGCGTACATCCTCACGGGCCGCGGCGTCGAGCAGCACGTCGACGGCACCGCCACCGCGACCGCCGCGATCAACCTCGCGCTCGTGCTCGGCCTCGTCGGCCGCGACGGCTCGGGCTACGGCACCCTCACCGGCCAGGGCAACGGCCAGGGCGGACGCGAGCACGGCCAGAAGGCCGACCAGCTGCCCGGCTACCGTTCCATCCGAGACTCCGAAGCGCGCCGACACGTGGCCGGGGTGTGGGGCGTGGATGCCGACGAGCTTCCGGATGCCGGCATCCCGGCCACCGCCCTGCTCGGCGAACTGGGCGGGCCGGTGAAGACGCTGCTGGTCGCCGGCTCCAACGTCGTCGTCTCGGCGCCTGACGTCGACGCGCTGCGGGAGCGACTCCTGGCCCTCGACACCCTCGTCGTGTGCGACTTCTTCCTCAGCGAGACCGCGGAGCTCGCCGACATCGTCCTTCCCGTGTTGCAGTGGGCCGAGGAGGAGGGAACGATGACCTCGCTCGAGGGCCGGGTCATCCGCCGCCGCCGCGCGCTGGCCGCGCCCGAGGGAGCCCGCAGCGAACTGTGGATCATGGCCGAGATCGCGCGGCGCCTGAGCGCGGCATCCACCTGGTCGACCGATCCGGCCGAGGTGTTCGACGAGCTGGCCCGCGCATCGGAGGGCGGCGTCGCCGACTACTCCGGCCTGTCGCACGCGCTGCTCGATACGGGCGTCGAGGCCTACTGGCCGTACCGCTCCGAGAGCACCCCGCGGCCCTTCACCGAGCGCTTCGCCCATGCCGACGGCCGGGCTCGTCTCGTGCCGGTGGATGCCACTCCCCCAGCGCCCACCGACCGCGGCGCCGAGCTGACCCTCGTCACCGGCCGCTACCTGCAGCAGTACCAGTCGGGCACGCAAACCCGGCGGGTCGGTGAGCTGAACGGCGCGCGCCCCGAGGCGCGGCTCGAGATCCATCCCGCGACCGCGTCGCGTCTCGGCATCCGGGAGGACGCGCTCGTCGCGGTGTCGAACGAGCGCGGCACGGTGCGGGCGCGGGCGACGGTGACGACCGACATCCGCCACGACACCGTCTTCCTGCCGTTCCACTACGCCGGCGACGAATGCGCGAACCGCTTGACCGAGGCGATCGTCGACCCGACGTCGGCGATGCCGGAGTTCAAGCGCACGCGGGTGACCGTGACTCCGGATGCCGCGGTGCCCGTCGCCTTCCCCGCCGCGCACGAGCCGGTCGGGGTCTCGGTCGTGGGTGGGCCCCTCGGCAGGGCCAGCGCGTCGACGAAGGAGGGTCTGCATGTCTGAGCGTGTGGTGCTGGTGGGCTACGGTCCCGTCGGAGCGCGGCTCATCGAGGGGCTGCTGCCCGCGGTCCGCGAGGGGCGCATCGACCTCACGGTGGTCGGTGCCGAGACTCATGACGTCTACAACCGCGTTCTGCTCGCCGAATATGCCGTCGGGCGCATGGAGCGCGAAAGCCTCGATATGGACGACCGCCGCATCGCCGAAGAGGCAGGAGTGCGTTTCGTGTTGGGGTCGGCGGTGGTGGGCGTGGACCGTCACCGTCGCATGGTGCGCCTGCACAATGGCATCCGCCTCGACTACGACCGGCTCGTGCTCGCGACCGGCGCCCGGGCGAACGTCCCCACCCTCGCGGGGATGGAACGGGCGCGGCGCGATCGGGCGTCGGTAGCGGCCACCCCCGCGGACCTCGACCTCGGCGGCGCGCCGCTCCCCCGCGGAGTCGTCGCGCTCCGCGACCTCGCCGACGCCGAGCACGTGCGCGCGGCCGTGTCGGCCGGGCAGCGGATCGTCGTGCTCGGCGCGGGCGTGCTCGGGATGGAACTCGCGCTGGCCGCCGCCGAAGCCGGCGCCGAGGTGGTGGTCGCGTACCACTCCGCCGCCCCGATGAATCGCACCCTCGACGAGAACGGCGGACGCGTGCTCGCCGCCGCGGCCGAGGCCGCCGGCGTCGAGATGGCGCATCACGCGCGCGCCGAGAGCATCCTGCTCCGCTACGACGACCACGGCCACGCCTGGTTCGACGGTCTCGTGTGCGCCGACGGCAAGGTGCTCGCCGGTGACCTGCTCGTGCTGTCGTGCGGGGTCGCGGCGCGCACCGAGGTGGCATCGCTCGCCGGCCTCGCCACCTCGACCGGCATCCTCGTCGACGGCTCGTCGCGCTCGTGGACCGACCCGAACGTCTTCGCGATCGGCGACTGCGCCCACGTCGCCGACCCCGCCGACGCGGGCGACGACGGCCGCGTGCCGGGCGGCCCGAGCGGCCTCGTCGGTCCGGGCTGGCGCCAGGCCGACCGGCTCGCCGCGCTGCTGTCGACGGGTACCGAGGCACCTGCCGCCGCCGAGCGGCCCAGCGTCGTCATGCTCAAGGCCGAGGGCATCGACGTCGTCGCCGGAGGCGCGGTCGACGCCGACCCGTTCTCGCACGCCCCCGGATGCCACGGCCCCCAGGTCACGCTCTGGGCCGACCCCGCGCGCGGCGCCTACGTCAAACTCGTCACGGTCGACGGCGTGCTTTCCGGCTTCGTCGCGGTCGGGATGCCGCGCACCGGCGCCGAACTGACGCTGCTGTTCGAACGCGGGTCGGAACTGCCCGCCGACCGCTCCTCGCTGCTGCGGCTCGACGCGCCGGATGCCGGGATGGCGGTGGTGGCGGACCCCTTCGCCGCCGACGCCACGGTGTGCTGGTGCAACGGCGTCAGCGCCGGAGCCATCCGCGAGGCGGCGGCGGCCGGCGAGCCGACCGTGGCGTGTGTGAAAGCCGCGACCCGCGCGGGCACCGGCTGCGGCGGCTGCGTCGGCCGGATCACCGAGCTGCTGGCCCGGGAGGCCGTGCCGGCGTGATGCGGGTCGCCCCGCGTGTTCTCGGCCCGGCGCGTGCCGCGCTCCGGAAAAACGGCCGCGATCTCGCCGCCCGACACCCGAGCACTCCGGCAGAACCGGCGACGCTCCGGAGCCCGGCACACCCACCCGACCGACACCACCGGACCACCCGGCCACCACCCGCCCAGACGACCGTGCGTCGAGCGACCGGCCCGCAGGTCGAGTCCGCGAGAGACGCGGAACGCCCAGGCAGTACAGTTCACGCATGCCTCCGATCGAGACCCTCCTGGCGTTCGTCGCCGCGGCGGTCGTGCTCATCGTCATCCCGGGTCCGGGCGTGCTCTTCGTGATCGGGCGTTCGCTCGCGCTCGGCCGCCGCGCGGGACTGCTGAGCGTTCTCGGCAATGCGCTCGGCAACATCCCCGCGATCCTCGCCGTCGCGTTCGGCATCGGCGCTCTCGTGGCGTCGTCGATCGTCGCCTTCACGATCCTCAAGGTCGTCGGGGCCGCGTACCTCGTGTACCTCGGCATCCAGGCCATCCGTCATCGCCACGACCACGTCTCCGCTCCCACGCGCGTGCCGACCTCGCGCTGGACGCTGCTGCGTCAAGGCTTCGTGGTCGGCGTGACCAACCCGAAGACCATCGCGTTCTTCGTCGCGGTGCTGCCGCAGTTCGTCGATCCGCACGCGGGCGCCGTGTGGCTGCAGCTTCTCGAGCTCGGCCTGATCTTCCAGGTGCTCGCCGTCATCTGCGACTCGATCTGGGCGGTGGCGGCGGGAACCGCGCGCACCTGGTTCGCCCGCTCCCCCCGGCGTCTCTCGGCACTGTCGGGAACCGGCGGCTTCCTCATGATCGGCCTCGGCGGCGCGCTCGCGCTGTCGGGCGCGAAGAGCTGACGGCCGACTCGCCTGGGTTGACGGAGGCTGAGCGCCGATTGTCGTCGGGGAATCGAGTAGGCGCGCGTGGCGGTCCGGCGCAGCGTCGCGGCTCGTCGAACTCCTGAGCCTTCACGCCCCGGCACTGCTGCGCCGCGGCAGCGTCCGGCATTGGCCCCGCCGACCAGCGATTGCTCAGGAGTTGCGCGAGCCGCCCCGCACGCCCAGGTCCGCGGATGCCGCGCCCTCGAGCCGCGCCCCGTCGGGGGCGTAGCGCGAGCCGTCGACGGGGCTGTCCCACGAGCGTTCCGCGTCGTTCCAGGTCAGCGGGGCCGGGGCGACGACGGCGCGCGTCTGCCCGTCGATGGTCGACACCGCGGCCGTGCGCAGCCCTTGGCGCGACACCACGCCGGCGCCCTCGGCCGGACGCCTGGTCGGCGCGGGAGCCGCCGCGGCGAGCGCGCGGGCTGCGACGCCGAAACGACGCCCCGCCTCGCCGATCCCCCGGCCCAGGTCGGCCGGGACCGTCAGGCGCGTGCCTATCGTGCGCATCCACTGCGGCCGGTCGCCGCGCGAGACGCCCCGGATCTCGTCGCTCAACCGCATCGCCGCGGCGGGTGCATTGGTGAGCCCCCACCCCGCGTATCCGGTGGCGAATCGCAGTCGGCCCAGGCCCCGCGGCATCCCCCCGATGAACGGCACGAGGTTGTGCGACTGGTAATCCTGTCCGGACCAGCGCGCGATCTCGTCGCCGACCGGGAGGGTGCGTCGCGCCCACGCGGCGAGTCCCTCGGCGAGCGCGACCTCGGACCGCGCCGACCCGACCGGATGCCGAGCCCCGGTCACGACGAGCGCGGTGCGCCCCGAAGAGGTCGGGGTGGCGACGACGCTGCGGCCGTCGGTGCCGACCTCGCTCCACATGCCGCCCGGGGCTTCGGCGTCGCCCTCCATTTCGAACGCGATCGCCCACGAGCGCAGCGCGCGCGTTTTGAGGTCGTAGAGTCCGCGACGCGTGATCGGCGTTCCCGTCGCGAGCACGATCGTGTCGCCGTGGAGCGGTCCCTTGGCGGTCTCGACGCGACCGGCGGGCAGTGCGCGCACGTCGTCGACACGGACGCCGGTGTGCAGCACCGCCCCCGCCGCCACGGCCGCGCGGGCGAGGTCTGCGGTGAGCCGCGCCGGGTCGAGGGCCAGCTGGTCGTCGAGGGCGACCGCGCGCACGGGGGTACGCCCGCCGAAGTCGCCGGGGGCGTCCTCGCGGATGCCGAGGCCCGCCTCACGAGCCGCGTCGCGCACGGCGTCGAGCGCGGAATCGGTGGCCAGCCCCCGCCCGAAGGTGAAGGCGGTGCGGCGGTCGGCGGCACCCCCGGCCCGGTCGGCGAGCCACTCCAGGCCCGCGCGGTTCGCGTCGACGTAAGCGCGCACGAGGCTCGCCGGGTGGTGGGCGCGCAGCGCCGCAAGAGTGGTGCCCTGCAGAACGGATGCCATCCCCACCGACGCCCCGGTCGCGCCCTGTCCCACCTCGCCGGCGTCGACCACCGCGACGTCGACGCCCGCCTCGGCGAGCATCACGGCGGTCGAGAGCCCGGTGATCCCCGCGCCGACGATGACGACGTCGTGCCGCGCGTCGGGCTCGAAGGCGGAGCCCTGCACGGGCGTCTGGTCGCGGTGCCACAGCGGAGAGGTCATGCGTTCATCCCATCGCGGGCGTCGAGGGCTCGGCATCCGCTTGCCTCGCTCCGCGTGATCGTCTAACGCTGCCGGGGCGGCGCCGCGCGACGTGGAGTGGGGCGCGGCCGGAGCCATCGGCGAGGCGGTGCCGCACAGCGTGGCGCGGCGTGGCCGGGGCCTGGCCGGGCGACGTGGGCCGCGGCACGATCGGGCGGTGCCGGGCGGTGGCCGCAGCCGCGTGAC
Organism: uncultured Microbacterium sp.; assembly: GCA_913774845.1. Classification (GTDB taxonomy): domain Bacteria; phylum Actinomycetota; class Actinomycetes; order Actinomycetales; family Microbacteriaceae; genus Microbacterium. The sequence goes on from CAJYJO010000015.1 coordinate 29,863, forward strand.
GACTAGGCTCGCAGCGTGACCGACAGCGCCGCGCCCTCCAGCCGTACGGCGGTGGTGGCCGCCGCGATCGATCTCTTCGTCGAGCACGGGTACGACCAGACCTCGGTCGAGCAGATCGCACAGGCGGCGGGAGTGTCGCGCTCGACGTTCTTCCGCCAGTTCGGCGGCAAGGAAGACGTCGTCTTCGCCGACCACGAGGTGCTGCTCGACGAGACGCGCGCCTATCTCGCGCAGCAGCACGACGACCCGTGGGCGGCCGTGTGCGAGGCGTCGGTGCGGGTGTTCCGACACTTCGCCGCCGACCCCGAACTCGCCCGCCGCCGGTACAAGATCGTGCGCGAGATCCCGGGGCTCCGCGACCGCGAGATCGTCACGGTGTTCCGCTACGAGCGCCTCTTCGACCAGTACCTGCGCGAGGCGCTTCCCGGCATCGATCCTTTGGATGCCGTCGGCTTCGCCGCCCTCGTCACAGCCGTGCACAACCATGTGCTGCGCCGGCTGATGCGGGGCGCCCGGGTGCCGGCATCCGTTCTGCGTCGCGCTCTCGACGATGCCCTGCGCCGCTACGGCGTGCACCCCGACGGCGATGACGCGGCCGCCGACGACCTGATCGTCGCCGCCTTCCCCCGCCGGATGCCCGCCGCCGAGGTCACCCGGCGCCTGCGCGCGTCGCTCGGCGACTGACGCCCGCCGCGCCCGTCGTGCGCCGGGCGGCGCCCCCGCGTCCCCGCGCTCCTTTCCCTCGAATGTCCAAGACACCCGGACGTCTCGAGAATCCGTCCGGGTGTTGTGGACAGTCAACGTGGGGTGAGCCGCAAGCCCGTCCCGTCGGGTCCCGCGCGCCCTGACCTGCCGGCGCCCGTGGCGGACGTTCGACGGGACTAAGCGTCCACCCGCGTGACACCCAGTACCAACATGAGCGATACTGGGAACCATGACCATCGACGCCGATGCCCGCACGCTCCCCGGAGAGCGCGTCGCGCACTACGACCTGTTGGGCCGCCGCGACACCGACTACTACGCGGTCTTCGCCGACATCCCCGACGCCGACCGTGCCGTCTGGGACGCCGCCAAGACCTTCGCCGACGAGGTCGGCACGCGCATGCAGGGCGAATGGGATGCCGCGACCTACCCCATCGATCTCGTTCGGCGGATGGGCGAGCTCGAGCTCTTCACCGACGGCATCGAGCACCCCGAGCTGCCGCACACCTCGCCGCTGGCAGCGGGTCTGGTCAACATGGAGATCTCGCGCCACGACGGCTCGCTCGCCACAGCGCTCGCCGTGCAGGGCGGGCTCGCGCTGCGCACGCTCGCTTTCTACGGCTCCCCCGAGCAGCAGCAGCGCTGGCTGAAGCCCCTCGCCGACGGCACTGTCCTCGGCGCCTTCGCGCTGACCGAGCCCGACCACGGCTCCGACTCCGTCTCGCTCGAGACCACCGCCACCCGCACCGACGACGGCTGGTCGCTGAGCGGAACGAAGAAGTGGATCGGCAACGGCGCCTCCGGCGGCATCACCTTCGTCTGGGCTCGGGTCGAGAACGAGGGTGGCGACGACCACGGCAACGTCCGCTGCTTCCTCGTGGAGCAGGACACCCCGGGCTACACGGGCACCGTCATCACCGGCAAGGTGTCGCTTCGCGGCATCCATCAGGCTCACATCGCGATGGATGACGTGCGCCTTCCCGCGGATGCCGTGCTGCCCGGCACCCACACCTTCAAGGACGCGTCGGTCGTGCTGTTCGCCACCCGCTCGGGCGTCGCCTGGTCGGCGCTCGGCCACGCGACCGCCTGCTACGAGATCGCGCGCACGTATGCCACCGAGCGCATGCAGTTCGGAAAGCCCCTCGCGAAGTTCCAGATGGTGCAGGAGCGGCTCGCCCAGATGCTCGACGAGCTCACCGCGATGCAGCTGTACTGCCGCCGTCTGGCCGATCTCGAATCGTCCGGCGGCCTGCGCCCCACCCAGGCGTCGCTGGCGAAGTACCACAACACCCGCGCCGCGCGCCGGGTCGCCGCGATCGCCCGCGACCTGCTCGGCGGAAACGGCATCCTTCTCGAGAACGGCGTCATGCAGCACATGGCCGACATCGAAGCGATCCACACGTACGAGGGGACCGAGAGCGTGCAGGCGCTTCTGCTCGGCCGCGACATCACCGGCATGAGCGCGTTCGTCTGACCCCGGATGCCGCTGTGTCGGCGCCCACGGTCAAGGACGCGAGACCGCAGTCGTTCGCCGAGAACGCTCGCGATACGCCGCGATCGCCTGTGGTCTCGACGATCGCGGGCGGTTTCGCGGCGGTTATCACGTGGCGTAGGGCCACGCGGGAGCGCGGCCTCGGGCCCTAATCCCGCGCCCGGGCGTGCGCAAGACGCGTGAGCGATGTCGGGGCCTCCCGCTAACGTCGTCGCATGGGCCTCTTCTCTCGCCATCCCGCCCCGCGTCGCGCGGTCGAATCCGTCGCCGAAGCTGTGCAGACGCCGCCGAAGAGCCTGTGGGCCGACGGTTTCGGTCGTCTCGCCGTCCGTGCGGTGCAGATCATCGTCGTGGTGGTGCTGGTCGCGGGGCTCATCTGGGGCATCCGGCAGGTGACGCTCGTCATCATCCCGCTGATCCTCGCGCTCATCTTCGCCTCGGCGTTCGGCCCGGTCACCATGTGGATGCGCCGCAAGGGCGTCCCCTCGGTCCTGGCGACGGTGCTCACCCTCCTCGCCGTGGTCGTCGTGCTCACCGCGCTGGGCTGGCTCGTCGTGAACGCGGTCATCGACCAGTGGGACACGCTCAGCTCGCAGGCCGTGAAGGGCTTCGAGCAGGCGCAGGACTGGTACCACACCCTGCCCTTCGCGATCTCACCCGACCAGGTCAACGAGGCCGTCAACGCGATCGGCGACTTCGTCACGAGCGCCCGGTTCGGCACCGGCGCCCTCGCCGGGGTCAGCGCCATCGCGTCCTTCGTCACCGGCTTCGTGCTGATGGTCGTCATCCTGTTCTTCTTCCTCAAAGACGGCCCGCGCATGTGGGAGTTCGTCCTGCGGCCCTTCCACGGCAGCGACTACGACCGGGCGCGCCGCATCGGCGACAAGACGGTGACCGTGCTCGGCGCGTACGTGCGCGGAACGGCGTCTGTCGCCGCGGTCGACGCGATCGGCATCGGCATCGGGCTCGCCATCCTGCAAGTGCCGCTCGCGCTCCCGCTGGCGGTGCTGGTGTTCCTCCTGGCCTTCATCCCGATCGTCGGAGCGGTGACCGCGGGCATCCTCGCGGCCCTGGTCGCGCTCGTCACCAACGGGTGGGTCGTCGCGCTGATCGTCGTCGGCATCGTCGTGCTGGTCAACCAGCTCGAGGGCAACTTCCTGCAGCCGGTGCTCATGGGCCGCTCGATGCAGCTGCACTCGTTCGTCGTGCTGGTCGTGCTGGCGGGCGGCACCGCGATCGGCGGCATCCTGGGTACGCTCCTCGCTGTGCCGCTCACCGCGGTCGCGTGGGGCATCATCACCGTGTGGAACGGCCCTGACAAGCCCGCCGAGTGGGCGCGCCGCAAGAAGCGGAAGAACCCCGTCCCGCTCGCGGGTGACGAGAGCTGACGTCATGGCCTACGACATCCCCGCGCCGATGCTGGCGAAGTCGGTCCCTGAGATCCCCGAGCACGGCAAGGTCGCGGGCGGCTTCAGCTATGAGCCCAAGTGGGACGGCTTCCGCGCCCTGATCTCGTGGGACGGCACCGACGTCGAGATCGGCAGCCGCGGCGCCAAACCGCTCACGCGCTACTTCCCCGAGCTCGTGGAGGCGTTCGCGCGCCTCCTCCCCGAGCCGTGCCTGATCGATGGCGAGGTCGTCGTCGCCCGGGGCGAGCCGGGAGCGCAGCGGCTGGACTGGGAGTCGCTGTCGCAGCGCATCCACCCGGCGGCGTCCCGCGTCAACATGCTCGCCGAAGAGACCCCGGCGATGTTCATCGCCTTCGACCTGCTCGCCCGGGGCGACCGCGACCTCCAGTCCGAGCCGTTCTCCGAGCGCCGGGCGCAGCTCGAGGATCTGCTGGGCGACGTGCCGCACCCCGTGCACGTCACTCGTACGACCGACGACCCCGACCTCGCCCGTCGGTGGCTCGCCGAGTTCGAGGGCGCGGGGCTCGACGGTGTGATCGCCAAGCCCCTCGCCCAGCCCTACGCACCGAACAAGCGCACGATGTTCAAGATCAAGCACGCGCGCACGGCCGATGTGGTGCTGCTCGGCTACCGCATCCACAAGTCGGGAGAGGGCGTCGGCTCTCTGCTGCTGGGGCTGTACGACGACGACGGCCGACTGCACGGGGTCGGCGGCGCCTCGGCGTTCACCGACAAGAGGCGTCGTGAGCTGATTGAAGAACTCGCCCCGCTCGTCGAACGCGACGAAGACGGTGAGGCCGTCACGGGCGAGACCGACCGCTCCCGCTTCTCGGCCTCCAAAGACGTCTCGTTCGTGCGCCTCCGCCCCGAGCGCGTGCTCGAAGTGCGTTACGACCAGCTCGAGGGCATGAGGTTCCGCCACACGGTGCAGTTCGACCGGTGGCGCCCCGACCGCGAGGCGCGTTCGTGTACGTTCGCGCAGCTCGAGAGCGTCGCTGCCTACGACCTCGGAGACGTTCTCGACTGAGCCGCCCTGCGGGTTGCGCGGGGCCGAACCGCGCCCCCCAGGCGCCTCGCAGAGCGGCGTGCCGACCGGCGGATTGCGCGGGGATGCAGCGCACACACACCTCCGCGTCCGCAGCGTGAGGCGCTCCGCGCGACCCGCCTACCGCGCGCTCGCGTCGACCGGCTCTCCCGCTCGCCCACCCTCGGTCGAAGCCAGCCCCTCCTCCGGCGTCTCCGGGGATGTCGTGGTCGGGGCAGCGGCATCCAGGCCCCTCGTGCGACGGCGAGCGACGATCAGTGCGACGACCGCTCCGACGACGAGCGCGAGAAGCGCCAGGCCGGTCCACGACGGCGCCGCCGCCACGAACTCCCGGGCGGTCGGTTCGGGCACCTGGACGGTGTCGTCGCCGAGGGTGACCGCGCGCACCTCGACCGCGCCGGAGAGGGCCAGGATCGGCCAGGCCGAGGTCTCGGCGACGACGGTCGCGGAGTCGCCCGGGAGCAGTTCCGCCGGCTCCCCCGCGAGGGAGGCGCTCGCGATGCCCGTGCCGGCCACGCGCGCGAAGGCGCCGAGCCGGACGTTCCCGGTGTTGACGACGGTCGTCTCGACCCGGAGGATGCCCGGGGCGAACGGGATCCACGACGGCTCGAAGCTCGCGCGGACCCCGTCGATCGCGAGTGCCGGAGTGATCTCGCCGGTGACCTGCAGGTGAGCGCGGACCCCCACGCGGTTCGTGACCGTGACGCCGTCGTCGTCACGGCTGACACCCACGACGATGCCCGCCGGGTGGTCGCCGGGGGTGACACCGGCCGGGACGTCGATGCGGACGGGCAGGATTCGCGTCTCGCCCGGCGCCATCGAGACGGAGCCGTCCTGCAGACCCTCGACGGTGATCCAGGTCCCGGAGTCCTGCGGGTCGCCCGCCGCGATGTCGAACGCGCCGTCGGCGCCGACGATCCCGTCACCGGCGGCGACGACGAAGGTCGCGGGATCGCTGCCCAGGTTGCTGACGGCGATCGCGTCGGTGACGCTCGCCCCGGGATCGACGGAGTGACGCAGGGAGATCCGGCCGTCCGGGCCGGCGACGCCGGCGGGCACGACGCTCCACCGGGCGGCGGCGTCCGCAGTCGGCGATTCGACGACGACGGCGGGTCGCGGAAGGACACCCCTCTTCGCGACAGCGGCCGGAGCGGAAGCGGGGACAGGCACGGCGACGGTGGCCGCCACCGGGACGGACGCCGAGACGGCGGCGATCGCCGGAGCGACGGAGATGAGACCGAGGGTCAGACCGCCCATGACGGCGGCGGCGACGAGAACGGACGGACGAGGGGCGCGGGGGGACACGGGATTCCTTCGGGGTGGGAAGACGGAGGGCCGGTGCGCCCCGGCGGGGACGCACCGGCCGGGCTGGATCAGTCCTTCGCGAAGAGCGTCAGGGTGATCTCGCTGCCGTAGCGGCCGCTCTCGGCGGTCGCGGGGATGGTCAGCGTCAGGTCGGCGGCGACGGCCGTCTCGCCCACGCGCTCGACGCGACCGGCGTCGGCCAGGGTGGCGGGCTTGTCGAGAGTGGCGGTTCCGCCGGCGACGGCGCCTCCGGCCGAGCGCACGACCTTCGGCGTCCAGGCGAGGTTCTCGGCGCCGAACGAGCGGTTGCCCGCGACGAACGCCGAGGCCGAGCCCGAGAGCGTCCACCCGCGACCCTGCGCCTGCGCCTCGTTGCGGGTGTCGTTCACGACGACCTGCGGGAGCACCGCCTGCTGGGCCGAGGCGTCACCGGCGAAAGCGACCGGGCCCTCGACGGCGGGGAGCGCGAGGCTCAGCTGGCCGGCCTGGGCGGGCAGCGGCACGGAGGCCTCGACGCCGATCGCGTCGCCCTCGACCGGCGCGTGTCCGATCAGGTCGAAGATCGTCTTGCCGAGGTCGGTGTTGTCGAGATACGCCCCGCGCACGAAGTCCCACTTCGTCGCACGAGCCTGCAGCATCTCGGCGCCGGCCCCCTGCGCGAACAGCGGGACGAGGGCGTTGGTGTGGTTGCCTGAGTGCCACGACACGTTCGGGAGCTGTCCGGCGGTTCCGGTGAGGGCCGTCCAGCCCTTCTCCGTGCCCGCCCCGGGTCCGGCGAGGTAGCCGGTCTCGTGATCGGCGGTGACGATCACGAGGGTCTCGTCCCAGTTCGAGTGGGTCTCGACCCAGTCGGTGACGGCGTCGACCGATTCGTTGAACGACAGCTGCTCCTCGACGATACGGGTGGTCTGGTTGGCGTGACCGGCCCAGTCGACCGCGCCGCCCTCGACCATCAGGAAGAAGCCGTCGTCGTCCTTCTCGAGGACGTTCAGCGCGGCCTTCGCCGAGGTGGCGAGCGAGGGGACGTCGGCGTTCGCCTTGTCGGTACCGGGCAGCACGTTCTTGTTGCCGACGCCGGGACGGTTGTACTGGAACGTCTCGGCGACCCGGGCCAGGCCGAACAGCTTGTCGGGGACGCTCTCGCCGGCGGCGATCTTCTCGAAGTCGCTCTTGCTCTCGATGTACGAGAAGGGCGTCTTGCCCTGCGTGACGCGCTCGAAGTCCGGCTGCGAGATCCACGAGCCCGAACCGAAGTGCGAGGCGCGGGGCGTGTTGGCATCCGTGTAGTTCGGGTGTCCCCCGCCGATCAGCACGTCGACGCCGGAGTCGATCATCTCGGTCGCGAGACCGTGGTAGTCGTTGCGACTCTTGTTGTGCGCGATGAAGCCGGCGGGGGTGGCGTGGTTGAACGGCACCGTCGTGACCAGCCCGACCTTCTTGCCCGCCTCGAGGGCCTGCTCGCCCACGGTCAGCAGGCGCGTGCCGTCGGCGGCGAAGCCCAGGGTTCCGTTGGTGGTCTTCACGCCGGTGCCGAGCGCGGTGCCCGCCGCGGCGGAGTCGGTGGCACCGGATGCCACCCAGCTGAAGTCGCCCCACGCCTTCTCGGGCTCGTACGCGGCGCGTCCTCCGGCGGAGTAGTGCGACTGGGCGATTTGGACGGCGAAGTCGTCGTAGACCTCGCTCTTCGTGCCGGGGACCTTCGTCGCGGTGCCCGCGTTCGGGGCGACCTCGACCTGCTGGTAGCTCCGTCCGGTCTCGTACAGACGGGCGGCGTCGAACTGGTTGTAGCCACCGCCGTCCGAGATGAGGACGATGACGTTCTTCGGCGTGGGGGCTGCGTCGGTCTCCGCCGACGCGGCCACGGCGGGAGTGGCACCGAGGGCGACGCCCGCCACGGTGCTCATGACGATCAGACGGCGTGAGCGTCCGGTCGTGCGAGGGTTCATGATGTCTCTTCCGTTTCGTATGGGATTCACCGACCGTCGGGGGCCGGTCGCCGTCCACGCTCGCGGAAGGTCCTCTCGTGAGAACGAATCTCAGGTCACTCACGGGTGAACGTTCGCCCGGGTTTCTCACCGTCGGGTGAACAGTCGGTCAGGTGGTGGCATCCCTGCCGGGAAGATGCGACGATGCCGGCCGTGATCGCGGCGGGGCCGCCGCGGCAGCCCCTTGTTCCCGTCGCATCCGCTCTTCCGACGCCGCCCCGGCACCCCGAGGCGCCGGCGCGGGATCGACGGCTCAGTGGAACGCCGGGTTCTTCGCCCGCGACGGCTGCACGCGGGGCGGCTCCCCCGGCATCTTCGGGAACTCGGGAGGGAACGGCAGCTCGCCGAGACCGTTCTCGAGGTCGCGCTCCCACCACTCCAGCAGCGTGTCGATCCGACCGGGCGCGTCGCCGAAGCCCGCCCACGGATCGCCGATGGATGCCAGTCGACCGGGGATCGAGCGCACGGTGAACGCGAGCGGGTCGAGACCGTCGAGCTCGTCCCAGGTCACGGGCGTCGACACCGTCGCGGTCGGAAGCGCTCGGGGCGAATAGGCGCCCGCCATCGTCCGGTCGCGATTGGCCTGGTTGAAGTCGACGAAGATGCGCCGACCCCGTTCTTCCTTCCACCAGCTGGTGGTCACGGCATCCGGCATCCGTCGCTCCAGCTCACGAGCGGCGGCGATCACGGCGTGCCGCACGTCGAGGAACTCGTGGGTCGGCTCGATGGGGCAGAACACGTGCAGGCCGCGGTTGCCGCTGGTCTTGATCCAGGCCTCGAGACCCGCTTCGCGCAGCACCGTGCGCAACTCGTGCGCCGCGGTGACCGCCTCGGCGATGCCCGTCCCCGGCTGCGGGTCGAGGTCGATGCGCAGCTCGACGGGGTGGTCGGCGTCGCTCGCGAGCGAGGCCCACGGGTGGAACACGATCGTGTTCATCTGCGCGGCCCACACCGCCGAGGCGATCTCGCCGAGGAAGAGCTGCGGATGCCGGCGCCCGCTGTTGTACGTCACCGTCACCGACTCGACGAAGGCCGGCGCCCCCTTCGGCGGGTTCTTCGAGAAGAACGCCTCGCCGCCCACGCCCTCGGGGAAGCGTTCGAGCGACACCGGCCGGTGCCCGTTCGCAGCGATGAACGGGGCGGCGACGGCGACGAGATACTCGGCGAGTTCGCGCTTGGTGATGCCCACCTCGGGCCACAGCACGCGATCCGGGTTCGAGATGCCCACCTCGCGATCGCCCTCGGGGCCCGGCACGGTCAGCGTGATACGGGGGGATGCCATGCCCCGACGCTAGTGCGCGCGCCGGAGTCGTGTCTGCCCCGTTGCGGGCGTCGGGTGGGGGCGCGTCCCCGGGTTGCCCTATCGACGGGCGCCTTCGTGGCCCCGGGGCGACACAAGTGGCCCCGGGGCCACCCGCGAACACGGCCGAGACGCCGCACGACGCGTATGTCCAGCCCAAGCCACGGCATCCGACACCCTCCCCGCGCCGACGGGCACCTTCGTGGCCCCGGGGCGACACAAGTGGCCCCGGGGCCACCCGCGTGCACGGCCGAGACGCCACGCGACGCGCCTGTCCAGCCCGAGGCACGGCATCCGGCGTCCGCCTACGCTCGGATCATGACCTCCGCCGCTGCCCGGACCGCCCTCGACATCGCCGACTGGCGTCGCCGCGTCTTCGCCCTCTACGACGCCGTGCGCGAGGCCGACGACCCCGAAGAGGCCCACGAGCTGTGGCGCATCGAGCGAGACGCGCTCTTCGCCGATCACCCGGCGACTCCCCTCCTGCCGGAGCAGCGGGACGGCTTCGTCGGCCTGCCTCTCGCACCGTACGACGCCGCATGGCGCTTCGAGGTGCCGCTGCTCGACGCCGACGAGGCGTCGTTCGTCGCCACGACCGGCACCGACGGCGAGGTCGGCTTCGAACGCATCGGCCGGGTCGAGCTGCCCGACACCGGTTCCCTCGACGTCTGGCGTCTCACCTCTTACGGCGGGGGTCTGTTCGTCCCCGTTCGCGACGCGTCCGCGGGACGTCCCGGTGGCACGTACGGCGGGGGTCGCTACCTGCTCGACACGATCAAGGGCGCCGATCTGGGCCGCGGCGCCACCCCCGAGAGCCTCGTGATCGACTTCAACTTCGCGTACAACCCCTCGTGCGCGTACGACCCGATGTGGGCCTGTCCGCTGGCCCCGGCCGGGAACGTGCTGCCGGTGGCGGTCCCGGTCGGCGAGCTGTACGGGGTCTGACCTCCTCCGCGGCCGGGCGAGCGGCATCCGGAGACGACGACGGGCCGCTCCCCGTGGGGAACGGCCCGTCGTGTCATCGCGTCAGGCGCTCGGCGGCTCCTCGTCCGCGAGGGCGATCACGGGTGCGAGCTCGTCGCGGGTGAGGCGGATCCAGGGACCGGCCGCATCGACCAGGATGCCGGTGAGCCCGGCGTCTACGGCGAGGGCCTTAGCGAGCTGGATCTTCTTGATCGGCAGCGGCTGGTCGCCGCGTCCGAGGGCGAGCAGTTCGAGCGGGTGCGAGAAGACCTCGAGGAATCGCTCCCCCGCGGCTGATCGCGACTCCGCGACGCCGACGGGGCCGCCCTCCTCGGTCTGATTCACGGCGATCCACAGCGGTGCGTCGGCGACGACGGCGTCGACGACCGTGGACGCCGTCTCTTCGGTGCGAGCCTCGACGAGAGCCGTCTTGATGCGCAGTTCGGGGTCGGCTTCGGCGAGCATCCGCTCGAGCAGCGCCGTCGGCAGCACGGCGCGGTTGTCGCCGGACGCCGGGTCGAGCACGAGACCGCCGTAGGGTCCCGACAGCACGTGACGCAGCAGCGCCATGATCGGCTGGCCCATGGCGGAGGTGTCGCGGTCGCCGTCGACCTCGACGCTCGCGCGCAGCGCCGTGCCGCTGCTGTAGGCGAGAACGAGCTGCTCGTCGCCGCGGTTCGCGACGGCGAGCGGCAGGTCTTTGCCCTCGGCGAGGAGCGCGCGGGCGTCGCCCTTCACGCGCAGGAAGACGTGACCCTGCAGGAGCTGACGCGCGATGTTGAGCAGCTGCGCGGGCTCGGGCTGGCCGGTGATCTCGGCGAGAGCGTTGCCGAGCAGCACGTTGTCGCGGAGCCCCGGGACCGTCTCGGGGGCTTCCGGCGCGACCATCTCGCCCGGCTGCCGCGCCGAGGGACGGGCCGCCACCGGCGGAGCCGAGGGGTCGACGGGGGCAGCACCGACGCCACGGAACGACGACATCGAGATGCCGACCGTGGGCGCGACCTCGGCGGGGGCGACCGCGTCCGGGCCCACCGCGTCGGCGGGGGCATCGCTGGGTCCGGCGGGATCGACGGGCTGCTCGCCCGGCTCGATCGTGGTGTCGGGCCGGTCGACCGATGCGTCGTCGGAGTCGGACTTCTTGCGGCGCGAGAAGAGAGCCATTCAGCAAGCCTATCCGGGTGGTCCCCGGCCGGGCGCGTGGGCCTGGACTCATGCACCTGTCATGGGCGGCGGGGGAAGTGCGCGAACAGATGCGGACCGATGCACCGAATGCGGATGCCAAGGCTCACGGCATCCGCATCCCGTGAAACGTTCCGAGCCCGCAGCACCAACCGCGGAACCAGCACGTGCCACAGCAGCGAGGTGGACTGCCACGAACAGACGCGGACCGACGCACCGAATGCGGATGCCAAGGCTCACGGCATCCGCATCCGATGAAACGTTCCGAGCCCACGGCACCGGCCCCGCGCCGAACACGACGCAGCACTGGTCAACGACGGCACGCACGAGCACTCCGACCGAGGCCATGACTCTCGGCGCGGCCCCGGGACCGGCCCCCGCGCTACAGCTTGGTGATCGGCGCGATCTTGACGAGCAGCTTCTTCGGGCCGACGGTGTCGAAGCGCACGTGCGCGACGCGCTTCGCGCCCTCGCCGGTGACGGCGTCGACGCGGCCCTCGCCGAAGTCGTCGTGGCGGATGCGATCGCCGGCGGCGAGCACCATGTCGCCGTTGTCGCGCACCTTCGCCGGGATGCGGTTGGGGAACTTGCTCGGGTCGGCCGGGGCGCGCTTGGGCAGCGGCACGAGGTCGTCACCGTAGCGGTTGCCCCCGCCGGCCTGACCGGGGCGACGGCCGCGGGCGTTGAGCGCACGCGACTGCGACCCTCCGCGACCGTTGACGTCGCCGGGCGACTGCCGCCAATCGATGAGGTCGGCCGGGATCTCCTGCAGGAAACGGCTGGGCATGGCGACGGTGACCTCGCCGAACTGCGCCCGGGTCATCGCGAGCGACACGTGCAGGCGCTTGCGCGCGCGCGTGATGCCGACGTAGAACAAGCGGCGCTCCTCCTGGGGGCCGCCGGGCTCGTTCGCCGAGATGCGGTGCGGCAGCAGATCTTCTTCGACGCCGGTGAGGAACACCGCGTCGTACTCGAGTCCCTTGGCGGTGTGCAGGGTCATGAGCGACACCGAGCCCGACGCGTCGTCGAGGTCGTCGGCATCCGCCACGAGGGTGACCTCGGTGAGGAAGTCGATGATCGTGCCCTCGGGGTTGTTGCGCGCGAATTCGCGGGTCACCGCCACGAGCTCGTCGAGGTTCTCGAGGCGCGCTTCGTCTTGCGGGTCTTTGCTCGCGCGCAGCGCGTCGAAGTACCCGCTCTTGTTGAGCAGCAGGGTGAGCCCCTCGGTGACCGAGGTGGAGGGGGCGAGCTCTCCGGATGCCGGGAGCATGACCGCCGTGGCCTCGGTGAGCACCGCATCGAGCTGATCGATGGCCTTCTGCAGCTTCGGGCCGACGCCGAGCTGCGCGGAGTTGGCGAGGGCGTCGCGGAAGGTGATGTCGTGCTCGGCGGCGTACCGCGCGATGGCCGTCTCGGTGACGTCGCCGATACCGCGGCGCGGGCGGTTCAGGATGCGCCGCAGGGCCATGGAGTCGGCGGGATTGGCGACCGCGACGAGGTACGCGAGGGCGTCTTTGATCTCGGCGCGCTCGTAGAACTTGGTGCCGCCCATGATCTTGTACGGCACGGCCGAGCGGATGAAGATCTCTTCGAGCGCTCGCGACTGCGAGTTGGTGCGGTAGAACACCGCGACGCCCGAGTAGTCGACGCCCTTCTTGTGTAGCGCCTCGATCTCGTCGGCGACGAACTGCGCCTCGTCATGCTGCGAGTACCCGGTGAAGCCGATGATCGGGTCGCCCGCCCCGACGTCGGTCCACAGCTTTTTGTCTTTGCGGTCGAAGTTGTTCGAGATGACGGCGTTGGCGGCCGACAGGATGTTCTGCGTCGAGCGGTAGTTCTGCTCGAGCAGCACGACCTTGGCGCCGGGGTAATCGCGTTCGAACTCGCTGATGTTGCGGATGTCGGCGCCGCGGAACGCGTAGATCGACTGGTCGGAATCACCGACCACGGTCAACGAGGCGGCGTCTTCGCCCGGGGGCTCGGCGTCGAAGATCATCATGCCGCCGGACGAGAAGGGCTCGGCGTCGGACCCCACGGGCCGCGTGAGCTCGTGGATGAGCGCGTACTGGGCGTGGTTCGTGTCTTGGTACTCGTCGACGAGGATGTGCCGGAACCGCTTGCGGTACCGGTCGGCGACCTGCGGGAAGGCGCGGAAGAGGTAGACCGTCTGAGCGATGAGGTCGTCGAAGTCAAAGGCGTTGGCCCGCTGCAGCTCACGCTGGTACGAGCCGAAAATCTCGACGAACACGCGCTCGGCCGGGTCGCTCATGTTGGCGGACCGCGCGTAGGACTCGGCATCCGCCAGCTCGTTCTTCAGCTTCGAGATGCGGCTCTGCGTGCCGGCCGGCGTGAGACCGAACGAATCGCCCTCGTGCTCTTTCACGAGGCGCTTGATGAGCGCGCGCGAATCGCCGGAGTCGTAGATGGTGAACGACTTGGTGAAGCCGAACTGCTCGGCCTCGCGACGCAGGATGCGCACGCACGCGGAGTGGAACGTCGAGATCCACATGCCGTCGGCCTTCTGCCCGATGAGCTGGTGCACGCGCTCGCGCATCTCGCCGGCGGCCTTATTGGTGAAGGTGATGGCGAGGATCTGGCTGGGGTACGCCTCGCGCGTGCTTAGCAGCGACGCGATGCGCCGCGTGAGCACGCTCGTCTTGCCCGAGCCGGCGCCCGCGACGATGAGCAGCGCCTGGCCGCGGTAGGTGACGGCCTCGCGCTGCGGACCGTTCAGCCCCTCGAGGAGGTCGGCGTCGGGTCGGGATGCCGACGGTCCGGGACCATCGACGATGAGGGGCGTGGAGGCGTCGGTCATGGCGGGATCAAGTCTAGGCGGGGCCTCCGACATCGGCCCCGCCGGGAGATCGGGCGCGTGCGCCGGTGGCCCCGGGGCCACACACGACGCCCCGGGGCCACCCGCAACGCCCCACAGCGACGCCACGTCAACGAAGCGGGTTTCGCGTGCGCAGGTGGCCCCGGGGCCACACCCGACGCCCCGGGGCCACCCGCAACGCCCCGAAACGAGGCCCAGCGAAGCGCGGCGGTCAGACCCGGTCTTCGCCCGCGGCGCCCGACGACAGCAGCGATTGCGCGCGGGCGAGGTGCTCGGCATCCACCGTCACGTCCCACCGCTCGGCCTCGAAGCCCTTGACGGACGAGAAGTCACGGCGACCGCGGGTGAGGGCGTGACCGGCGAAACCGAAGACGGCGCCCCACACCGCGCCGAGGACGAGGCCCCACAGCAGCAGCGCGATCCAGGTGCCGAAGGGGGCGAGCAGACCGAACAACAGACCGATCAGCAGGCCGAACCAGGCGCCCGAGGCGGCGCCGTAGAGAGCGGCGCGACCGCGGGTGAGACGGCCCGTGACCTGCTCGACGATGCGCACGTCGTGTCCGACGATGGCGGTGTGCTCGACGGGGAAGCCGGCGTCGGAGAGGCGATCGACGGCGGCCTGCGCACCGGTGTAGTCGGTGAAGCTCGACAGGATGCGACGTTCGGGGGTGGCGCGGGTGATGTCGGACATGATGGGTTCCTTCCCTCGGTGGCCTCACGGTAGTGCGGCGAGCCGTGCCGTCGAGGGCGCTTGCGTCGCCGTGGAACGGGCGTTACCGCTGTCAAACCCCGGATGCCGCACAGGCGCGGCCGCGATGATGGGGCGATGCGCCTGATCCTCAACGTCCTCTGGCTCGTGCTCTCGGGTTTCTGGCTCTTCCTCGGCTATCTGGCCGCCGGGATCGTGCTGTGCATCCTCATCGTCACGATCCCGTGGGGCATCGCGTCGTTCCGCGTGGGCATGTACACGCTGTGGCCGTTCGGGCGCGAGGTCGTCGCGAAGCCCACCGCCGGAGTGGGCTCGTCCCTCGGCAACGTCGTGTGGGTCGTGCTCGCCGGGTGGTGGCTGGCCCTCGGGCACATCGTCACCGGGCTCCTGCTGTGCGTGACGATCATCGGCATCCCCCTCGGGATCGCCAATTTCAAGCTCGTAGCGGTGTCTCTCATGCCGCTCGGCAAGGAGATCCGCGAGGTGGGCCGCGGCGGTCCGTTCGATCGGACCCTCGGCCGCTGACGCGGCGCGACCCCCGTCCTCCCGCCGAACAGCATCGCCGCGACCCGGTCCGGCCCTCAGACGCCGGGCACGGCGCCGTCAGCGCACGCGTCGGTACACGCGCTCGGGGAGGGCGAGCAGGATGCCGGCGACCGTCGCCACCGCACCGATCACCGCGGTCACGGTGATGACCTCGATCGGGAACGCGGCGTCCCGCACGCCGGTGAGCCGTGCGAGGTCCCACGGCAGGATGCCGATCTGCTCGTTCCAGGAGCGCAGCGCATCGCGCGCGCCGATCATCGCGATGGTCGCGGCGGGAAGCGCGTAGCCGATGCCGATGCCGGCGACGGCGATCCCGGCCGCGCGACGGCGGCCGAGCTGAGCGGACAGCGACCACCCCGCCGCGACGAAGACCCACGCGACGAGGGCGATCGCGACCGCGAGGTAGATGATGCGTAGTGCGGGTGAGCCCCAGAGCGCGTGCCAGATCCCCTCGGGCCCCGACAGCGCGACCGCACCGAGTGCGACGACACAGCGCAGCACGAGCGCTCCCCCCACCGCGGCGATGATCGGCCAGGGCGAGCGGCGTCCGAGCAGCAGGCGCACGGCGACGGCGAAGAGCAGCCATCCGGCCATCGCGACGGCGACGCCCCACATGCCGTCGCGCGGCGTCTGCACGACACGGGTGGCGACGAGCAGACCGCCGGGGACGACGATCATCAGCCACCGGTCCAGCGGCAGCACCCCGAGGCTCGACTCACGCGCCCGCCAGGGCCGGGTCGCTGCGATCCAGGTCGCGCGCGCGGCGGCCGCGCCGGGTCGTCGCACCAAGCGGGTGCGCGCGGCGACCATGCCGATCACGAGCCACGCGGCACCGAGAAAGAAGAGGAACGTCGCGAGCCACTCCGTGGTGGAGCTGACCCTCATCGGCATCCTGGTGTACGGGTCGACGATCACCGCGATGATCGCGCCGAAGGCGAGCAGGATGCCGGCGATGCCGAGGGCCAGGATGCCGCGTCCCGCTGCCCTCGTCGCCATGCACCTACGTTACCCGGCGCGCGGCTGATGGCCGGCCGGGAGCGTTCAGGCGCGGTTCCAGGGCGGGAGCGGGTACTGCTCGCCGACCGGCGGCACCGACAGCACCGCGATGACCGCCCCCAGAACGACGGCGGCACTCAGCCCCACGAGGATGGAGGCGAGCACGGGGCGTCGGCGCGCCTGCCCGAGGAGAAGGGCGAAGAACGCGGTGACGGCGAGCACCAGCCAGACCACGAGCGCGGAGACGCCGAACCTCACGCTGAACTCGCGTTCGGCATCCCACTGCGGGGAGTCTTCCAAGACGGTCGACGGCTTCGAAAAGCTCCAGTCGAGCCCCGTCTCGAGGAAGGCGAAGGCGCCGACGAGACCGATCACCGTCCCCACGATCAGCAGGATGATTCCGGTCACGGTGCGCATGCCCCCATCATGCCGGGTGGATCGGAACACCAAGATCTAGAATTGTGTAACAATCCATCCATGCTCCCCGCGATCGCCATCCTCGCCGCGGCGCTGTGCTTCTCCACCACCGGCACCGCGCAGGCGCTGGCCGGGGTCGATGCCTCGCCCCTCGCGGTCGGTGCCGCGCGGATCGTCGTGGGCGGCGGCATCCTGGGTTTGATCGCGCTTCTCCCCCGGCGGGCCGCTGTCCGTCGACCGCCCCGGGGCGGACGCACGGCGCTGCTCATCGCCATCGGCGCGATCGGTGTGCTCGCCTACCAGCCGCTCTTCTTCCTCGGCACGCGCGACAACGGCGTGGCGGTCGGCACGGTCGTCGCGCTCGGTTCCGCTCCGATCGCGACGGGGATCGTGGATGCCGTGCGCCTGCGCCGTCCGCCGTCGGTGCGGTGGATGACCGCCACCGCCCTCGCGCTGGCCGGCGTCGTCCTCGTCTCGGGCGTCGTCGGCGGAGCGGTGGCCCTCTCCCCCGCGGGCCTTCTCGGTTCGGCCGGGGCGGGGATGTCGTACGCCCTCTATACGGTGTGCGGGAAGACGCTGATCGAGAGGGGGTGGAACTCGACGCGCGTGATGGGCGCGGTCTTCGGCGTCGCCGCCGTCGCGAGTGTCCCGGTGCTGCTCCTCGCCGGGACGGCCTGGCTGTTCACGTCCGAGGGACTGTCCCTCGCACTCTGGCTCGGCGTCGTGACCACCGCCGTGGCCTACTTACTGTTCGGCTGGGGCCTCGCGCGCCTCAGCGCCGTCACCGTGGCGACTCTGACCCTCGCCGAGCCGCTCGCCGCGACCCTGCTCGGGCTGTTCGTGCTGAGCGAGCGGCTGACGCTCGTCAGCGGGATCGGCCTGGCGCTCATCGCGGTGGGTCTCGCCGTCGTCTCCGTCCCGTCGCGCCGACGTGAGGAGGTTCCGGATGCCGCACCCCGACCCTGAGCCCTCATCCGCGCCCACCCCGGGCCCGCGCACCGCCGACCTCGTCGCCGACGCCGTTCGCGGCGGCATCCTCTCGGGCGACCTGCCACCCGGGACGCCGCTGCGCGAGGAGGAGCTCAGCGCCACGTACGGCGTCTCCCGCCACACCGCCCGCACCGCGCTCGCGCGCCTCACCGCCGAACGTCTCGCGACCGCCGAGCCCTACCGCGGGGTGCGCGTGTCACTGCTCGACGATGCCGCGCTCGTCGCCCTGCAGCAGCTGCGGTGCGCTCTCGAGACCGAGGCGCTGCGGATCGTGCGCGAGCGCGGCATCCATCCGCCGGGGATCGACGCCGCCCTGGACGACCTCGCCCGCGCGGAGGACTCCGGCGACTGGCCCGCCACCCTCGACGCGCATGCCCGCGTGCATCTGGCACTCGTCGACGCGGCCGGATCGCCGCGCATCGCCGAGGAGTATCGCCGTCTCGACGGCGAGATGCATCTGCTGCTGACGCACGTGCGCCCCGCCTACGGACCCGGCGCGCTGACCCTCGAGCACCGCGCCTACGTGACAGCCGTCCTGGCCGATCCCCAGAAGGCGGTGCGAGCGCACCTCGATCATTCGACGCGGGCGATCCTCGACAGCCGACGGTGAGCCGCCACACGGCGACACATCCCGTCACCTCGCGCAACGCACCGTCGCGCCTTCTGCCGCGCGGACTAGCGTGAGAACACATCGCGGCGATCCGGGCGGTCCCGGGCCTCGGCTCATAACCGAAGGCGTGGCGGGTTCGACTCCCGCCGTCGCGTCGAACCGACGGCGTGCGGTGCAGGGTCCGCCGCGCCGACGGACGACGTGGACGTCGTTCTCGCGTCGACCACGACCGCGGGGCGCGTCACCTTCCAGCCCGACGAGGTGCTCCGACGCGCGGGATGAGCGAGCTCAGTCCGCGCGGTGAGGGTCGTCGGGCACATCCGCCCCACATTCCACTGGCGCCACCGATACGCGCCCGTCCACACCGAGGGTGTACTCGAAGCATGCTCGCCCCCAGTAGTCCGCCCCGACCAGCACGGGCCCACTCGCTCTGACGTGAACGTAGGAGGCGACGGTGAAGGTGGAGTCTCGCGCGGACAGCAACGAGAGGTGGAAGGGAGACAACGACCCGAGTTCATCCTCCGGCGACGCGAAGAACTCGAGGACCGCGCGAGCGGGATCACTCGCGTCCGAAGCGAGCTGCTGCGCATGCGCGAGCACCTCGCCCTGCGCGAAGGCAGCAGCGGAACGATCGCCTTCCCTCATCAACGGAGCCGGTGGTTCTCCGAAAGCTCGCGCCGCGAACGCAGCACTCAGGACCACGACGGACAGAACCGCCAACGTGATGCGCTTTCGTCGACTGACCGCGATCATTCGGCACGCCCCTCGCACGCCGGCGCGCCGCCGACGTACCCGATGAATCGGGCGTCGGCACGGTCGCGACCGATGAAGAGTGGCTCCCCGCGATTCGCCTCGAGATCGAAATCAGGATGAATCCCGCCGACCCACGTCGAGGGGGGCGTCTCATCTTCTCGAGGGCTCGCCATTCCTCCACCCTGCCATCGACAACGGCCCGAACCCTACCGGCCGCTCATTCATCACCTGCCCCTTTGCGTCACCGTCCATAGGCTTCCTCGGAGACCATTCGTCGCGCCGGGCGTCTCGGTCCGGAACGATGGAGGCGAGGAGGGCACCACGCATGACGGCACCGACCCGCGACGCCACCGCCCTCCTCCGCACCATCGCTTCGACCTCCGACCGCCCCGCGGATGACGTGCGCGGCGCCGGGCTCGTCGAACGGATCCCCGAGCTCGCCGACCTCGCGGGTGTCGCCCAGGACGCCGTCTGGCATCCGGAGGGCGACGTGCTGACGCACAGCCTTCTGGCGATGGATGCCGCAGCCTCCGCCTGGCGGTCGGCGCGACGCCCCGACATCCGGCGCGAGGTCGTGGTACTGGCAGCCCTCCTGCACGACATCGGCAAACCGGCCACCACCCGACTCATCGACGGTCGCCTCACCTCGCGGGGGCACGCGGAGCACGGGGCCGACCTCGTCGCCGTGCTGGCGAAGCGGGCGGGGTGGCCGGCATCCCTCTTCCGACCGGTCGCGGCGATCGTCCGCACCCACATGGTCACGACGTCGGTCACCGGCGAGCCGTCGCGGCGTGCCGTGCGCCGACTGGAGCAACGCCTCCTCGAGCACGGGGCGACGCTGGAGGAGTGGGCCGTCGTCGTCGACGCCGACGGACAGGCGCGGGCGGGGGCGGCGATCGCGGGTCGCTCCGCGCCGTGGATGGAGGCCGCGACGCGGGGACGGTAGGGAGAGCCGGGAGCCGGGCGAGGAGGAGCTCCTCCCGACCGAGGCACGCCCGTCAGCGCGAAGGACCTTCCGTCTCGACTTTCGTCGCGGGCCTCCGCTTCCGCACCTCGCGAAGCACGATCTGCTCGGGACAGACCGTCGACAAGAAGTCGCCCACCGACAGAGCCAGACGCTCCCCGACGAGCGAATACAGGATCCGGTTCGCGTCGCGCCGTTCGGTGATCAGACCGGCTTGGCGCAGCACCCCGAGGTGCCGAGAGATGGTCGGTCCGCTCGCGTCGAACCGGGCCGCGATCTCGCCCGCGGCCATCTCGCCGTCTTTCAGGTCCTGCAGAATCTGACGACGCGTCGGGTGCGCGAGCGCCGTGAAGATGTCGGATGCCGCGTCGGTCATGGCATCGAATCTAGCACTGTAGCTAAATTGCGTGTAGCTTCTTCGCTAAATAGCGAAGGAGGCCCCATGCGGGGAGAACACGAGGTCCGAGACCGCACGAACGTCGCGCCGCCCATCCCGCCGATGGCGGCGAGGATCGCGCAGCGTGTCCTCGTCAACTATCGCGTCGACCCCACGGTCGCGCAGTCGCTGCTCCCCCGGGGTCTGCGCCCCCAGCTCATCGCCGGCCAGGCGGTGGCGGGCATCTGCCTGATCCACCTCACCGCGTTCCGCCCCGCGTGGTTCGCACTCGAAATCGGGCACCGCAGCCGGAACGCCGCTCACCGCATCGCGGTCGAGTGGGACACCGCCGACGGCCCGGCAACGGGTGTCTACATCCCCCGCCGCCACAGCTCCTCGCGGCTCGCGCGCCTGGCCGGCGGCCGCGTCTTCCCCGGCACGCACCTCCCCGCGGCGGTCGTTTTCCGCACCACCGACAGCGACCTCACGGTCGACGTCGGCGCGGACGACCTGCGCGTTCACGTCGCGGGTCGCCGGGGTGCCGGCATCCCGTTTCGCAGTCGCCTTTTCGACACACTCGAGGAGTCGTCGACGTTCTTCCGGAAGGATGCCGTCGGCTGGTCGCCCTCGCGCTCGGGACGACTCGAGGGACTTCGACTCAGCACCGACGCGTGGCGTGTGGAGCCCCTGGTCGTCACAGACCTGGCGTCGACCTTCTTCGAGGCCCTCCCCGCCGGATCCGCCGAGTTCGACCATGCCCTCTTCATGCACGACGTGCCGACGCGCTGGAGCGGAGTCTCCACGCCCGCACCGAGTCCGCGACTGCTGCAAGATTGACACCATGACCGCTTCCGCCCCCCAGGACGTCCCCGTCGGCAGCGAGAGCATCCGCCTCGGCCCGTTCATGAAGTTCGCCGGCGTCCTCGACTCGGGAGGCGACGTCAAGGAGGCCATCATCGACGGCTACGTCGAGGTCAACGGAGAGGTCGATCGCCGACGCGGGCGGCAGCTCCAGGTCGGAGACGTCGTGACCTTCGAGGGGCGCTCCTTCCGCGTCCAGGCCTGAGCCCAGGAACACGAATGGCCCGCCACCCCGGAGGGAAGCGGGCCCCACGGCATCCTGCGCTCGTGACACAGGATGCCGCTCGAGCTCAGTGCTCGTCGTAGTGGTCGGTGTGCAGCGCGTGCCGGTGACCGTCGTGCACGTAGTCGGCGTGGTCGCCGTGCTCGATCTTCTCGTGACCGCAGTCGTCGCCGTGACGGTGCTCGTCGACGCCGTGCTCGGCCTTCGACTCGTGCTCGTCGTAGTGGTCGCCGTGCAGCGCGTGGTGGTGGGTGCCGTGCACGTAGTCGACGTGGTCGCCGTGCTCGATCTTCTGGTGGCCGCAGTCGTCGCCGTGCGCGTGCTCGTCGACGGAGTGCTCGGCGTGGGTCTCGGCAGTGCTCATTCTTCGTTCCCCTGGTCGGTCGGTTCGGTGACGTGGGCGATCGCGTCGAGCACGACGTGAGCGACATGCTGATCCGCGAGGGCGTAGCGGATCTCTTTGCCCTCGCGCTCGGACGTCACGAGACCCGCCTGCCGCAAGGTGCGCAGATGCTGCGACACCAACGGTTGCGACAGGCCGGCGCGCTCGGCGAGAGAGCCAACCGTGAGCTGTTCACGGCTCAGCAGCCAGACGAGCGCGAGACGCGACTCGCTGCCGAGGACCTTGAACAACTCCGCCGCGTCGTCGAGCCCGGCGATCGTTTCCACGGCATCTACATCACCACACGCATAAACGAATTGCAATATGTTCACTCAAGTGGGAACGGTTCTCGTTTCCGTTATCGCGCGGCTACCCCTGACGCCCCTTGAACCGGGGGTTGAGCTTGTTGATGACGAAGACCTTGCCGCGGCGGCGCACCACTTGTGCACCGGGCTGCTTCTTCAGCGACTTGATCGACGCGCGCACCTTCATGGCATCCTCCTTGTTGATAACCGTTCTCAGTAACAGGTTAGAGTGCTGGTGACCCGCTGACCAAACGAGAGGTGGATGCCATGCCCCGCCCGATCGCGATCATGGGCGTGTGCGCTCCCGAGCGCCGCGCCTACGCCGAGCGCGCCGCCGCCGCGCTGCGTCGCCCCCTGCACACGCTGCGCCACACCGACCTGCGCTCATCGCACGCCCTGCCGCACCCCCGCACCCGCACCGACAGCGACATCGCGATCGTCGACATGGGCACCGACGCCGACCTGATCCACGGGCTCACCGCCCGGGGCGGCAGCGAGGTCGAGGCGGTGTGCATCGTCGACGCCCGGCACATGATCGGCGACCTGCTCGACGACGCTCCGCTCGCGGCATCCGTCCGTCCCGGCGACACCCGCGGCGACGTCGGCGCCCGCGCCCGTCAGGCCGCCCTCGCGATCGAGCTCGCCACCCGTGTCGTCTGGATCAACTGGGAGACGGTGCCGACCGCGGCCCTGTCCGTGCAGATGGCCCTCGCCTCGCACCTCAACCCGACCGCCGTCGTGCGGCTCTCGCGCGACCCGGTGGACGACCTCCGATCGCCGGCGCAGCACGACGGCGAACTGCTGGAGCGGGCCGGCTGGGTGCGCGCACTCAACGACGAGCACGACCCGTTCATGCGCGACAACCGGGTCGCGACGGTGCGCTACGAGCAGGTCCGTCCGTTCCACCCCGCTCGCTTGTCGAACGCACTCGACCGACTCGACGACGGCGCCGCCGGACGCCTCGTGCGCTCGGCCGGATTCTGCCGACTGGCGTCTCGTCCCGGCATCCTGGCCAAGTGGGAGCACGTCGGTTCGGCCATGTGGATCGAACCGCTCGGCACCGACGACGGCCGCATGGGCCTCGGCCAGGAGCTCGTCTTCACGGGCCTCGACATGTCCATCCCCCGTCTCGTCCACCTGCTCGACGCCGCCGCGGTCACCGACGACGAGCTCGCGGCCGGGCCCTCGGCGTGGCTGACCTTCGACGACCCGCTGCCCGCCTGGCCCGCCGTGGAGTCCTCGATTCCGGATGCCACGGACTGAGGAGCCCGCGGGTCGGCGGCGTCTCCACGGCGAGGTCCGGCAGGTTGGCGAGGGTTTGGGGCGGATTCAACGGGTCGGGGCGAGAAATTCACGCCTCGAGCGGCCGATCGCGCCCCGAACGGTGGAGTGGAGCGGTGCGACCGGCACCCTGTCAAGCCGGTCGTCCGGGCGCGTGGAGAGGAGCACCGTGGTGACATGAGCACTCCTGACATCCCCTCCCGTCACGCCGACGACGCCCGTGCCGACTCGGCCGCCCCGACCGATGCCGTGACCGACGAGGTCCGCGAGGACGCCGCCGAAGCCGAGGAGAACGTCGACCTCGACGACCACACCGGCGACGCGATCGACGGCGAGACACCCGTCCCCGAGCCCGGCTTCCCCGCCGCCGAGGGTCACGCCTGACCTCTTCGGCGTTCGTCGGCATCTCGGGGTGGCGGTATCCGCGGTGGCGCGGCGACTTCTACCCGCGCGGGCTCGCGCAGAGGCGTGAGTTGGCGTTCGTCGGCGAGCGCCTGCCGAGCGTCGAGCTCAACGGGTCGTTCTCCTCGCTGCAGCGGCCCACGAGCTACCTGAAAGGGCGGGCGGACGTGCCCGGCGACTTCGTCTTCGCGGTGAAGGGGTCGCGCTACGTCACCCACATGCTGCGTCTCAACGGCGTGCATACGGCGCTGGCGAACTTCTTCGCGTCGGGCGTGCTCGCACTCGGACCCGCGCTGGGGCCGTTCCTGTGGCAGCTGCCGGAGCGCGTCGAGTTCGACGCCGACCTGCTCGATGACTTCCTGAACCAGTTGCCGCGGACGACGGGCGGGGCTCTCGCTCTCGCGCGCGACCACGACCAGCGTCTCGACGGGCGCGACTGGCTCGAGATCGACGCCGACGTGCCGGTGCGGCACGCGCTGGAGCCGCGGTCGGACTCGTTCCGCGATCCCCGCGCTCTCGAGATCCTCCGCGCACACGGCGTCGCCCTCGTCTACGCCGACACCGCCGGACGCTGGCCGACGTTCGACGCGATCACGGCCGACCACGTCTACATCCGGCTGCACGGCGCGCACGAGCTGTACGCCAGCGGATACACCGACGCCGAGCTCGACGCCTGGGCCGACCGGATCCGCGGCTGGCTCGACGGCTCGGCGGCGGACGACGGGATGCCGCGCGACACCTACGTCTACTTCGACAACGACGCTCGCGGCCGGGCCCCGTGGGACGCGATGGCCCTGGCGGAACGCCTGCGCTGACGGCCCTGGCGCGGTGCTGTGCGGTGCGGCCCCTCCTCTCCCGCACCGCCGAACCGTTAGGCGATACGCGTCCCCGGCGGCAGGCGCTTCGCGGGGGTCCGCGTGCGAGCCACCCCCCAGGCGAGGAGAGCGCCCGCGAGGATCAGCTGCACGAGCAGCCCCAAGAACCAGCTCGGGGTGGTCCCTTCGACGCGCTCCTGGACGCTCGGGTACTCGTCGGCGTACCACTGCGCCGACCGCGCGCACCCGTCATACGTGGTGGGCTCCTCCGGGGGCAGTTGAGCCAGACGGACGCCCGATGCGAACTGCGTGAACAGGTCGGTGGGGTTTCCGCCGACGTACGTGGGCGGGGTCGCGTCGGCGAGGATGACGAAGGGATTCGCCGCGAGCAGCCACCACACGCGGTCGAATCGCGGCTGCTCGTAGACCGTCGTCGACTCGACGCACGGCAGGTCGTCGTAGCTCGGGCAGTCGCTCGATCGCACCGGTGCGCTGGGATCGCATCCCGCAGGCACCGCGCTCCAGTCGACGTCGCGCGAGACGGTCGTCGCCTCGGTGCGCAGCGCGGCCCCGCCGAGCCCGAAGGCGATCAGCGTGCCCAGGGTCAGCGCGGCGACGAGCAGATACGTCGAGGCCACCGAGAAGATCGGCCGCGCGATGACCGCGCTCAGACCGACGCCGATCGCCGCCACGACGCCGACCTCGATGACGAGGATGCCGAGCGAAGTGACGATCGCTGCCGGGTTCAGCTCGCCGGCGAGAGTGGCGATGACGAGGAACGGTGCCGCCACCACCAGGAACGCCAGACCCGAGATCCACGCGGCCAGGAACTTGCCGAGGACGATCTCGCCGGTCGTCGCGAGCGTGACCTGCACCGGCGCGAGGGTCGCGGCATCCCGATCGCCGTTGACCGCGCTCCCGCTCAGGGTCGGCGAGACGAGCAGCGTCAGCAGCAGGACGAGCATGATGACGAGCGAGAAGAACCACTCGCTGCCGCCCGTCGTGAGCGAGAACGCGGCGAAAGACAGGCCCAGCAGCCCGATCAGGATGACGGCGAAAACGCCCAGGAGCACGTACCAGCCGACGGAGCGCACGCGCTGGCGCAGCTCGATACCGATGATGGTGCGCAGTCGGTGCATGTTCACGAGGCGCTCCCGTCGTCGGCGCGGTCGGCGGGCGGCGCTGCGGGTGGTCGCCAGGAGCCGGGCGGCGCGGGGTCGGTCGTGGCGGTTCCGCCCGCGTCCGCGGGCTTCGGGGGCGCGGCGTCGGCCCGGAGATCGAGGAACGCGTGTTCGAGGTCGCCCACGGCCGGCGCGAACTCCACGATCGGGAGGCCGGCGCTCACGAGCGAGCGCAGGCCCGCGACCGCGCCCGCCTCATCCGAGAACGGCACGAGGACGTCACGGCGGTCGATGCCCACCTCGGTCGCCGCGCGCCCGAGGGCGGCCGCGACATCGAGGCGCACGGCATCCGTCGACCGGGCGACATCGGCGGGAACGCGCACGCGCCACACCCGCATACGGGTCGCCGCCGCAGCGACACGGTCGGTCCCGACCGTGCGGCCGTCGACCATGAAGACGGCGTCGTCAACCACCTCTTCGAGCTCGGACAGCACGTGGCTCGAGATGAGGATCGTCCGCCCCTCGCCCGCCAGGCGCCGCAGGAGCACGCGCAGGGAGATGCGGGCCTGGGGATCGAGGCCAGACGCCGGCTCGTCGAGCAGCAGCACCCGCGGATCGTGCACCAGGGCACGCGCGAGCGCGAGGCGCTGCTTCTGCCCGCGCGACAGCACCCGCGCCGGCGACGCGGCGAGCGCGCCGAGGTCGACCAGCTCCAGCAGGTGGTCGGCCCGGGATCGTGCGTCGTCACGCGACAGGTCGTAGAGCTGCCCGGTGGCCACCAGGACCTCGCGCGAGGTGAGGCTCGGCCACGCGCCCAGGGAGTCCGGCATCCACCCGAGAAGACGTCGCGCCCCGGCCGGATCGGTCACGGGGTCGACGCCCCCGATGCGCATCTCGCCCTCGTCGGGCCGGAGGAGCGACGCGAGCATGAGCATCAGCGTCGTCTTGCCGGAGCCGTTGGGCCCGACGAGTCCGGTGACCCGGCCTGGAGAGGCGGTGAAGGTCACCTGCTGCACGGCGTGCACCGCACCGAAAGACCGTTTCACCCCTGCGACGTCGATACCGGCATCCATGGCCCCACCCTAGGGGGACCCTCCGACACGGCTCGGGCGCGGTGAGCGCTCCGACCCCGCGATTCCGCGGCAGGCCCGCGTTCCTCGGACGCTCGACTCCCGCGCGTGTCCCGCACGCACGGTTCAGGATGCCGCGAGCACCTTCCCCAGCTCATCGCCCGACGTCCACGCGGTGCGCACCGCCGCACTCTCGCCCCACGCGTCGCCGCACGCGGAGAGCCCCGGGGAGCGGAAGAACGGCCGGCCGGTCGTCTCGACGGGACGCGCGAAGGTCCAGCGATGCGCGTGCGTCGCGACGGGCTCGGCGTCGATGCGCAGGAGTCGGCGGGTCGCGGCGAGCACGGGCGCGATCGCCGCGTCGGGGTCGTCGAGGTGCTGCCGGGCGCGGTCGGCGGTCGTGTGCACCACGAGCACGGGAGCGCCGTCGCCCCGACGGTCGCCGTCGTCGGCGAGGAACGACACGTCGGCGTCGCCGTCGGCGAAGGCCCCGTGCAGATCGGCATCCCACTGGCGCTCGTCCCACCGGAGCACGACGGCGATCACCGGTTCCCACTCCTGGGCGCCGCCGGGCGCCTCCCCCATCAGGCGAGCGGCCTGCGGTGCGGGCATCGCGAGCACGACCTCGCCCGCTTCCTGCCCGTCGACGCGGAACGGCTCCGCTTTCTCGACGACGTGCTCCGACGTCACGTCGAGGCCCTCGGCGAGGTCGAGGGCGAGCGAGCGGAGACCCGCGGGAGCCGCCCACCGCATGGGCCCGGGCTTCGGCGTTCGACCGCCCTCGGCGTCGATCACCTGGAACGTGTCGGTCCACGGCCGGGCGAGCTCGCGCTCCTCCCAGTCAGCGACGACGTGGCCGAAGCCCTCCGCCTCCCCGACCACGAAATACGACGCCCCCAGGTCGACCGGGCGACCGTCGATCGTGCGGCTCGACAGACGCCCGCCCACCCGGCGCCCGCGGTCGAGCACGCGCACCGAGCGTCCGGCATCCCGAGCCGCTCGCGCGCACGCGAGTCCCGAGATGCCGCCGCCGACCACCGTCACGTCCACCGTCATGGCGTCATCCTCGCGCGAGGTCCGAAGCGGCGGGGCGGGGTTGCGCGGCGTGCGGGACGGGGTTGTGCGGCGGGGTCGGGCGGCGCGTGGGCCGGGGTGGGCGTGCGGGGTGGGGGCGTGACGTGCAGGTGGAGCTGCGGGCGGTCGGGGCCGCGCGAGGGGCGGCGGGGGCGCGCCGTTGCGCGGACGGGCGGTGCGCGGCCGGGCGATGCGCGGCCGGGCGGTGCGCGGCCGTTGCGCGACCGGGAGTGCGCCGAACTCCGGAAAAACGGCGCCCGAGCGGCGGAAACACCGCTGAATCCCGGGCGACGACCCGGAATCTCCGGAGTCCGGCACGGCCCGGCTCCGCTTGGGACCGAGCGACGCACGGCCTGTGGGCGGCCGGGGGACGCGGCCGTTACGCGGCCAGGGGTGCGCCGAACTCCGGAAAAACGGCGCCCGAGCGGCGGAAACACCGCTGAATCCCGGGCGACGACCCGGAATCTCCGGAGTCCGGCACGGCCCGGCTCCCCGACTCAGCAGTCCGGCGCAGCCCGCCTCCCGAACTCAGCAGCCCGGCACGGCCCGCGTCCCGAGCCTCAGGAGTTCGGCGAGCCTGCGGTGCGCGGCCCGCCCCGGAAGAAGTCCACGCCCAGGTCGGGATGGTCGACGAAGACGCCGTCGAGCTCCGCGTCGCGCAGCACCGCCCACTCCGACCGGTAGTCACCGAAGGCGGCGTCACCCCCGGGCCGCCGATACGCGGGGAGGAGGAACGCGTTCTCGGGGCGACACGTCCACGTGAACACCCGCAGGCCGAGCCGCTGCGCCTCGGCGACGAAGCGCGTGGGGCCGCTCGCCCGGCCGCTTCGGTCCGGCGCGAGGACGAGCCGTCGGTCGGGGCTGATGCCCTCGACCTCCTCGGCGAGCGCCGTCAGCCCCGCGGGCCGGAGCATGTCGGCGTAGGTCGGCTCGCCGTCACGATGGTCCGCGGGCACCCCGTCCGCCTCGATCAGCTGCACGAGCGGAATCCGGATGCCACGCTCCCGCAGCCGCGCGAGCACTCGCGGCTCGAACGACTCGATGACGAGGGTGTCCTCGGCATCCCGCCAACCCGCCGCGCGCAGCTCGGCGTCGACGAGCTCGGCCAGGTCGAATCCGAGTCGGGCGAAGGATGCCGCGTGCTTGATCTCGAGGACGACACCGACGCCGCGCTCGCGCGCGAGGTCGAGGACCTCGCGCAGGGACAGCACCGGCTCGGTGTCGTCGTGCGCCGCGCTGGCCGGGCGGAGCGCCGGGATGCGCTCGCGACAGCGGAGGGTCCGCACCTCGTCCCAGGTGAAGTCCTCGGCGAAGAACCCGGTGAGCAGCTCGCCGTCGACGACCTTCGAGGTGAAGCGGTGGGCGAATTCCGGACGCGTCGAGACGTCCGTCGTCGCAGAGATCTCGTTCTCGTGACGCACGACCAGCACGCCGTCCCGGGTGGGCACGACGTCGGGCTCGACGGCATCCACTCCCGCCTCGATCGCGCGCAGATACGAACCGCGGGAGTGCTCGGGCAGATATCCGGGGGCACCGCGATGACCGATCACGACAGGCACGTCGACACGCTAGCCAGCGCGGGTGAACGGAGGGTCCGCTCTGAGCAGAATCCCAGTCAACACGGGGATTCTCGCGGGGCCCTCGGCTAGTGTTGTCTGACAGCACGGTGCTGTGATCACCATCTTTGGAGTGTGAGTTCCCGTGGCCCTCAACAACCCGGCATTCAATACCCCGGCGTTCCAGGACCCTCGAGCCGGTGGCGCTAACACGCGCTACAGCCCGCCCCCGGCCGTCGACCCCGCCGCCGCCGCGACCATCGAAGGCGCCTACGCGGCCCCGTCCGCGAGCGCCGTCGACACCGGCCGCATGACGGTCGAAGACACCGTCATGAAGACGCTGGCCCTGTTCGGCATCCTCGTCGTGACCGCCGTCGTCGGCTGGATCTGGACGATGAGCGGCGTCACCGCCGCCAACCCGCAGCCCAGCGCGCTGCCCATGATCATCGGCGGCCTCGGCGGCTTCGTGCTCGCCATGGTCGCGATCTTCAAGAAGAAGCCCTCCGTCCCCGTCTTCGTCGCCTACGCGGCGTTCGAGGGTCTGTTCATCGGTGGCATCTCGGCCTTCTTCGAGATGATGTTCCCCGGCATCGTCCTGCAGGCCACGCTCGGCACGCTGTCGGTCGTCGGCGTGACGCTCGCGCTCTTCGCCAGCGGCAAGGTCCGCGCCTCGGCCCGCGCCACCAAGATCTTCATGATCGCGATGGTCGGCTACCTGGTTTTCAGCCTGCTGAACCTCGGCCTCATGCTGTTCAACGTGCCTCTCGCGGGCGGCGCCTTCGGCCTCCGCAGCGGCATCGAGATCTTCGGCATCCCGCTCGGCGTCATCATCGGCGTGGTCGTGGTCATCATGGCCGCCTACTCGCTGGTGCTCGACTTCGACCAGATCCAGCGCGGCGTCCGCAACGGCGCCCCGCGCGTGTACGGCTGGGTCGGCGCCTTCGGCATCATGGTCACCGTCGTGTGGCTGTACGTCGAGATCCTCCGCCTCATCGCGATCGTGCGCGGCAACAACTGACGCACCGACTCGCACGAAGGGCCGTCCCGTTCCGGGGCGGCCCTTCGTCGTTCCCGTCCCGATTCGCCCGCCGGCACCGCCCCGTTGAGTGTCACCACGGACCCGCGCACCGGGTGGTGCGGACACCCGACGCGCACGACGGGTCCATGAACCGCGCGCCGACCCCCGATCCGCCCGCGCGCCGCAAGGGGCAGCTGGCGCGCGCGGCCCGGCGCTAGCCTCGCGCCATGAGCCCCTCGAAGACTCCCCCCGAGATCCTCGACATCGACGGCCACGAGGTGCGCGTCACGAGCCCCGACCGGGTCGTCTTCACCGAGCCCGGCCTCACCAAACTCGACCTCGTGCGGTACTACCTCTCGGTCGCCGAGGGCGCGTTGCGCGGTGCCGGCGGTCGGCCCATGGTGCTCAAGCGCTTCTCGAAGGGTCTCGACCAGGAGCCGTTCTTCCAGAAGCGGGTGCCCGACACGCATCCCGACTTCATCGACACCGCGACCCTGCACTATGCCTCCGGCACCTCCGCGGAGGAGACGGTGATCCGGGATGCCGCCGGCCTGGCGTGGGTCGTCAACCTCGGCTGCCTCGATCTGAACCCGCACCCCGTCCGCGCCGAGGACCTCGACCACCCCGATGAGCTCCGCGTCGACCTCGATCCGATGCCCGGGGTCGACTGGGCGCAGATCGTCGACGTCGCGTTCATCGCCCGCGAGGTGCTCGAGGACCACGGGCTCGTCGGATGGCCCAAGACCTCCGGGTCACGGGGCCTCCACATCCTCGTGCGCATCCGTCCCGAGTGGGACTACGCCGACGTGCGCCTCGCCGCCGAGACGCTCGCTCGCGAGGTCGAGAACCGCGCGCCCGGCCTGGCGACCGCCCGCTGGTGGAAGGAGGAGCGCGGTGAGAGCGTCTTCGTCGACTTCAACCAGAACGCCAAGGACCGCACGGTCGCCTCCGCCTACTCGATCCGGGCGCTCCCCGACGCCCGCGTCTCGACGCCGCTGACCTGGGATGAGGTCCGCGACCGACGCCCCGAGGAGTTCACCGTCCTCACCGTGCCCGGGCGCTTCCGCACGGTCGGCGATCCGCACGCCGGCATCGACGACGCCGCCGGCTCCCTCGATGCCCTCCTCGCCCTGGCGAAGCAGCTCGGCCCCGCCGAGAAGCCCCCGCGCGGGTCCGACGGATCCGGTCGCCGCACCTCCACCATGCCGCTCATCGAGGTCGCCCGCACCAAGACCAAGCCCGAGGCGCTCGAGGCTCTCGAGACGTGGCGGCAACGGCATCCCGACGCGGCGGCGCAGCTCCACCCCGCCGATGTGCTCGTCGACGGTATGCGGGGGTCGAGCTCGCTCTGGTACCGCGTGCGCGTGAATCTGCAGCACATCCCGGATGCCGAGCGCCCCGCGCAAGAGGATCTGATCGCCGACTACGACCCCTGGGCCGGCCGTTCCGGACCGGCCTGACCCGAGGACACGGCGCCAGGCGGGACCCGGAGGACGCCGTCCGGCTCAGCGCCGCCGCTCACGCCCCAGCGCCTCCCGACAGGCCGCCGCCAGCGTCCGCATGGCCCGGGCCGGACTCAGCGTCGTCGCGGCCTCGCGGGCCTCGCGTGACAGACGCTCGCGCAGCGCGGCATCCGTCGACACCCGCCGCAGCGCACCGGCGAGCGCGTCCTCGTCGCCGTCCGGCACCAGGATGCCACCGCCCCCGGCCAGCATGTCGCGCGGGCCGTAGCGGATGTCGTAGGCGACGACGGGCGTCCCGTGCGCGAGGGCCTCGGCGAGAGCGAGCCCCTGCCCCTCGAACGCCGAGGTGGTGAGGTACACCGCGGCCCGGTCGAGGACGGCACCCGGGTCGGTGGTCAGCCCGGGGAGAGCGACGGAGTCCGTGAGGTCCAGCTGCTCCACGAGCGCCTCGAGCGCACCGCGCTGCGCACCCTCGCCCCACAGCTCCAGGCGCGCGCCGGTGATGTCGGCGGCCGCGTGCGCGAAGGCGCGGACGGCGTGGTCCAGCCGCTTGCCGGGGGCCAGACGACCGAGGACGACCACCCGTCCCGCGTCGCGCTCGGCCGACGGCACGACCACGTCGGGCACGGGAACCGCGTGCGGAGCGACGAGATCGTTGGCCGCGTCGCCGAAGCGGTCGCGCACATCGGCGCGCTGATGGGCCGTCGGCCACAGCACCGCGTCGAAGCGCGGCGAGATCTCGAACCAGCGTCGCCACAGGGCGTTGAGGTCGGAATCCTCGCGGTAGGGCGGCTCCAGATGAATGGTGTGGACGGTGTGCAGGATCCGCACGCGGTCGTCGCCCCAGCCCACGATGAGTTCGCCGAGCTGCCGCGACTCGCAGATGACGACGATCGGACGGTCGTTCTCGGCCCGGAGCTCCGACGCGAGATGCGTCAGCCACGCCCGATAAAGGGCGCCAAATCCGTCGACGATGCCCACCGGCTCCCCCGTGGTGTCGCGCACGACGATCGGCGCCGTCGTCAGGTGCCAGTCCGGGTCGACGACGATCGGCAGCGACACCGTGCCCCCCGCGACGTCGCGGTACTCCAGGGCGGGATCGGGCCGCCCGTCGTGAGCGGCCTCGCGCAGCCAGTCCGCCGCACCGCCCGCGGGCGCGACCGCCTCGTCGAAGAGGTTCCGGAAGACCTCGGATGCCGCCGCGGCCCCGCGCTCCACGAAGGTCGCCCGGTGTATCGCGTGGGCGTCGACCGCACCCGGGTCGACCGTGAGCAGCAGCGGTGCCGCACCGGCATCCGTCATCTGACGCGCGCGGGCGAGCGTGGAGATCGTGTACCCGCCGTCGAGGTCGGGGATGAGCCGGCTCGAGAGGATGAGATACCAGGCGTCGGGGAACTCGGCGTCGCTCACGCCCCCATCCTCCCGCACCCGGCGGCGGGTCCTCGACGTGTCAGGGGTCGGCGGGCGCGTCGGCTCGATGGGGCGCCCGGAATGGCCCCGGGGCGCCGCCCGCGCGGGCCGTCCGCCCTCCGGGGCGCTGCGGGTGGCCCCGGGGCGACGGAAGTGGCCCCGGGGCCACCTCGCCACACGACACGCGGAGTCTTCCGAGGCCCGGTGGTGGCCGCCGCTTCGCCTCATGCCGCATCGATGCAGAGCGCCGCCGACGCCGGACGGCGAAGGGGCACCGTCTCCGGGTCGATCGGGGAAGGGGCCCCGCATACCCTCACCGGCTGAGGACAGAGCAACGGCGCCGCCGTCCGGTGGAGGGGTGTCGTCTTCGAGTCGATCGGGGAAGGGGCCCCGCTCTCCATACCCTCAACGGAAAGACAGAGCGCCGCCGACGCCGGACGGCAGAGGGGCACCGTCTCCGGGTCGATCGGGGAAGGGGCCCCGCTCTCGACCCGGAGGCGGTGCCCCGGAGCCGGCCGACGTCGTCGGCGCGGGAGCCGGCTAGACGCTCACTCCCACTCGATCGTCCCCGGCGGCTTCGACGTCACGTCGAGCACCACCCGGTTCACGTCGCGCACCTCGTTGGTGATGCGGTTGGAGATCTTCGACAGCACGTCGTAGGGCAGGCGCGTCCAGTCGGCGGTCATCGCGTCTTCGCTCGAGACGGGACGCAGCACGATGGGGTGGCCGTAGGTGCGGCCGTCGCCCTGGACGCCGACCGAGCGCACGTCGGCGAGCAGCACGACGGGGCACTGCCAGATCTCGTTGTCGAGTCCGGCCTTGGTCAGCTCCGCGCGGGCGATGGCGTCGGCCTCACGCAGGATCTCGAGACGGTCAGCGGTGACCTCGCCCACGATGCGGATGCCAAGACCGGGCCCCGGAAACGGCTGGCGCCCGACGATCGCTTCGGGCAGGCCGAGCTCGCGGCCGATCGCGCGCACCTCGTCTTTGAACAGGGTGCGCAGCGGTTCGACGAGCTCGAACTGGAGGTCTTCGGGGAGGCCGCCGACGTTGTGGTGGCTCTTGATGTTGGCCGTGCCGGCACCGCCGCCGGACTCGACGACGTCGGGGTAGAGCGTGCCCTGCACGAGGAAACGCACCTGCTCGCCCTCGGCCTTGGCCTCGGCGACGAGGTCGGCCTGCACCTGCTCGAACGCGCGGATGAATTCGCGGCCGATGATCTTGCGCTTCTGCTCGGGATCGCTGACGCCGGCGAGGGCGTTCAGGAACGTCTCGCGCGCGTCGACGGTGATGAGCTTGACGCCGGTCGAGGCCACGTAGTCGTTCTCGACCTGCTCGCGCTCGCCCTGGCGGAGCAGCCCGTGGTCGACGAACACGGCGATGAGCTGGTCGCCGACGGCCTCGTGCACGAGGGCGGTCGAGACGGCCGAGTCGACGCCGCCGGACAGCGCCGAGATGACGCGCCCGGTGCCGACCTGCTGGCGGATGCGCTCGACCTGCTCGGCGATCACGTTGCCGCTGTTCCAGTCGGCGGGGAGGCCGGCAGCCTTGTGGAGGAAGTTCTCGAGCACGTGCTGACCGTGGTCGGAGTGCTTGACCTCGGGATGCCACTGCACGCCGTACATGCGACGTGCGTCGTTCGCGAAGGCGGCGACGGGGGTGTGCGCCGTGCGGGCGAGGACCTCGAAGCCCTCGGGGGCGCGCGAGACCTGGTCGCCGTGGCTCATCCACACGTTCTGCTCGACGGGCTGCCCCTCGAGCAGGGTGCCCTCGGTGACGATCGTGGCATCCGTCGCCCCGTACTCGCGCAGGCCGGTGTTCGCGACCTCACCGCCGAGAGCCTTGGCCATGACCTGGAAGCCGTAACAGATGCCGAGCGTGGGCACGTCGAGGTCGAAGACGCCGGCGTCGAGGCTGGGCGCGCCGTCTTCGTACACCGACGAGGGTCCTCCCGAGAGGATGATCCCGACGGGGTTCTTCGCCGCGATCTCGTCCGCCGAGGCGGTGTGGGGGACGATCTCGCTGTAGACGCCGGCCTCGCGGACGCGGCGGGCGATCAGCTGGGCGTACTGGGCGCCGAAGTCGACGACGAGGACGGGACGCTGGGAGGTTTCGGTCTGTTCGGTCACCGGTTGCCTTCCGAGGCGGAGACGGGAGCGGAGGCCTGCGCGGCCTCGCGCTCGGCGAGATAGGCGCGCACGCCGCGGGCGGTGCGCACTTCGAGGATGAAGGAGAGGAACGGCACCACGCCACCGAGGGCGAGGAACACGAAGCGACGGAACGGCCACCGCATCAGGCTCCACACGCGGAAGCACGAGATGAGGTACACGACGTAGAACCAGCCGTGGGCGACGAGGATCGCGAGCGAGACGTTCACCCCGTCGCCGGTGGACAGGATCTCGCATCCGTTGCCGCCCGGCACGAACAGCGAGAACCACTGGCAGTCGGGGCCGGGCACGGCGTCGGCGAACCACAGGAAGCCGCCGGATCCGCCGAGGAACAGCTCCACGTGAATGGGGGTGTACTTCAGGATCATCTCGGCGACCAGCAGCAGCAGGCCGATACCGGTGATGATCGAGCAGATCTGGTAGAACTTCAGGGCTCCGCGGATCGCCGGGAACGAGGCGAGCTTGGGGGCGCGGGGCATGGATGCCAGTCTAGTCGCGCGATTCCGCGGCGCCCGCCGCGAGGGCCTCGGACTGCTCGTCCTCGAGATCTTCGACCTCTTTCTCCCAGGCGTCGCGCGCGAGGCGGTACCAGAGGTAGAGGGCGAACCCCGCGAAGATGGCCCACTCGGCGGCGTAGAAGATGTTCAGCCAGTTGACGCGCGAGCGCTCGTCGGGCGCCGGCGAGGCGATGGGCTCGAGGGGCCCGATGGCCGTCTGCGAGGTCACGAACTGCCGGTACACGTCGAGGCCCTCGATGTCGTGCCAGCGGCCGAGCAGCATGGCCGGCGACATGCGCGTGAGCGTCTGCGGGTCGGCCCCCGACGGCGGCACCGACGGTCCCTCGTCGGAGATGAGACGTCCGGTGATCTGCACGACCGCCGTGGGATCGGCCTCGGCGGCGGCGCGCAGGTCGGCGGCGGCCGCGTTCGCCGCGTCGCTCGAGGCCGTCCACCCGGTCGCGACGGCGATCGAGGTGGGCGCGTCGGCACCGGCGACGCGGAGCTGGCCGGTGACCCAGTACCCCTCGACGTCGTTGTTGAAGCGCGACGAGACGACGATGAAATCGGATGCCACCCACGTGCCGCTGACCTCGACCCGCTGTCCCACGAGGGGCTCGGGCAGATAGTCACCGGGCTGCACGATCTCGGCGAGCGGCTGCACGACCTCGGTCATTCCGGGCTCGGGCGGCGAGGTGTCGACGGCCCGGCCCAGCTGCCACTGGCCGAGCCAGGCGAGGGCGCCGGCGACCAGCAGCGAGAACGCCAGCAGCGCGATCCATCGCGGCCGCAGCATGACCTCCCGCAGCGTCGGCGGGAAGACCTGCGGCGGCAGCGGATCGGTCGCGGGGGCGGACGTCATGCGGTCTCCGGCGTCAGTGGCCGTAGGGGGCCACGACGACCTCGACGCGTTGGAACTCCTTGAGGTCGGAGTACCCGGTCGTGGCCATCGACTTCTTCAGCGCACCGATGAGGTTGGCGGTGCCGTCGGCGACGGGCGCCGGGCCGTAGAGCACCTGCTCGAGCGGGCCGACGCGGTCGACGGCGACGCGGCGTCCGCGCGGCAGCTTCGGGTGGTGCGATTCGGGACCCCAGTGGAACCCCCGGCCCGGGGCGTCGGTCGCGCGCGCGAGCGCGACGCCGAGCATGACGGCGTCGGCGCCCATGGCGAGAGCCTTCACGATGTCTCCGGAGGTGCCCACGCCGCCGTCGGCGATCACGTGCACGTAGCGTCCGCCGGACTCGTCGAGGTAGTCGCGGCGCGCGCCCGCGACGTCGGCGACGGCCGTGGCCATGGGGGCGTGCAGGCCCAGGGTGGCGCGGGTGGTGGAGGCGGCTCCGCCGCCGAAGCCGACGAGCACGCCCGCCGCTCCCGTGCGCATGAGGTGCAGGGCCGCGGTGTAGGTGGCCGCGCCGCCCACGATGACCGGCACGTCGAGGTCGTAGATGAACTTCTTGAGGTTCAGGGGCTCGGCCACGCTCGACACGTGCTCGGCCGAGACCGTGGTCCCTCGGATGACGAAGAGGTCGACGCCCGCGGCGACGACGGTCTCGTAGAGGTCGTGCGTGCGCTGCGGGGTGAGGGCGCCCGCGACGGTGACGCCCGCGGCGCGCACCTCGGCGAGACGGTCGCGCACGAGCTCTGGCTTGATGGGCTCGGCGTAGAGCTCCTGCATGCGACGCGTGGCGTCGGCCTCGGGCAGGGTGGCGATCTCGGCCAGGAGGGGCTCGGGGTCGTCGTACCGCGTCCATAGACCCTCGAGGTCGAGCACGCCGAGTCCGCCGAGTCGACCGAGCTCGATCGCGGTGCGCGGGCTCACGACGGAGTCCATCGGCGCGCCCAGCACGGGGATCTCGAACGGGAAGGCGTCGATCGTCCAGGCCGTCGAGACGTCTTCGGGGTTGCGCGTGCGCCGCGACGGCACGACGGCGATGTCGTCGAAGGTGTAGGCGCGGCGGGCGCGCTTGGCGCGGCCGAGATCGATCTCCATGGTCACCCGCCCAGCCTACCCGCGCCCTTCGACATCGCCGTCGGCGGAGTCCGGCCGGGACCCCTCGGCATCCGGGGACGGCGGCGACACCGGGTCGTCCGCTCCGCGCAGGAGCCGGGTCAGCAGACCGTCGAAGACGAAGATGGCGAACCCGATCGAGCCGATCAGGGGGCTCAGGACCATCGCGATCGCGCTGAGGATCACGGCGCTCAGGCTCGCGCGCCCGAGCCGGCGGGCGTCGTCGGGTGCGAGATCGACGATCGCCCGCGATCGCACCGCCCACACCCACTGCAGCCAGCCCAGGACGATCGCGAGGAAGAAGTTGACGGGCAGGAGCACGCGTCCGAGCAGGAGGTCGGAGTGCGTGGTGTCGAGCGAGGAGGTGAAGGGCACGAGCACGACGAGCAGGAGCCGGACGCTGTTGATCCACATCCCCGCGTCGTCGATGCGCACGATCCACTCGAACTGCCGCACGTGCGTCATCCACATCACGCAGAGGATGAGGAAGCTGATCACGAACGAGAAGACCGGATGAGCGAGACCGAGGAGCGCCGCGGCCAGGTCTTCGTCGGTCCGCGGAGAGCCGAGCGATTGGTCCGTGAGCCCGAGCACGAGCAGGGTCGCCGCGATCGCGAACACCCCGTCGGTGAAGGCCTCGGTCCGTCGCGCGGACAGCGACGCCTCGGGGGGACGGCGCCGCCGGATCATGCGCACATCGTAGCGACGCGGCCGATCGGAGGACAGACCGGTGCCGACGGGGCGCCCCACCAGCTCCCCGTCGGCACCGGAGCGTCAGATCTCTTCGAGCGGGACCGCTTTGGTCTCGCGGGCGAAGAGGTACACGACGCCTCCGACGGCCAGCAGCCCGGCGAAGAGGAAGAACGCCACCGGCACCGCCTGGAGCGTGACGTTCTGCTTGATCATGCTGCCCCCGATGAGTCCGCCCATCAGCGCCGGCCCGACGATCTTCGCCGTCGCGCCGATCCCGTAGCCCAGCCCCAGACCGGTCGCCCGCACGCGGGTGGAGAACTGCTCCGCACCGAAGGCGTTCAGGATGCCGAAGGCGCCGTCGCCGAACATCATCGTGATCAGGATGCCGATGAAGAACACCCATCCGTTCGGCGCGAGCGCCGCGACGACCGCGCCCGCCGCCCCGAGCAGGCCGAACGAGAACATCACCGCCCGGCGGCCGATCACGTCGGCGAGCCACGCGGCGCCAAGACGACCGACGACGTCGGCGAGGGAGACGAGGGTGAACAGCAGGCCGACCGTGGCGACGGTGAACCCGAACCCCTCCGCGAGCAGCGTCTGGCCCCAGGACTGGACGGTGAAGGTGCCGAGGATGAAGCAGAACGAGCCGAGCGTCACGATCACGAGCGGACGCAGGTGGCCGCGGAACAGCTCGGCGTACGTCGCCCGCTCGGTGCTCTCGAGCGGGACGAGCGGACCGACCTGCGCGACGGGGATCTGCATCGCCCAGGCGTACGAGGCGCGCGCGTCGTCGTCGCGACCGACCGATTGAAGGAACCTCGGCGACTCCGGCACGAAACGGAGCCAGACGAGCAGGAACACGGGGATGACGCCGAGGGCGATGAGCCCGCGCCATCCGAGCGGCTCGCCCAACCATTGCTGCGCCTGCGCTCCGAGGAAGAGCCCGACGGGGATGAACACCGACGCCAACCCCGCCATGAGACCCCGCTGCCGCGCGGGCACGAACTCCTGGACGTACGGGATCGACGAGATGTTCAGTCCGCCCACGCCGATGCCGACGCCGATGCGCAGGACGGCGAGCATGAGCCAGCCGCGATCCGGCGTGAACAGCGACAGGAGCGTGAGCGCGACGAACGTGAGCACGCACCAGAAGAAGGCTCTTCGGCGCCCGATCCGGTCGGCGAGCCGGCCCCAGACGATCGCCCCCAGCACGGTGCCGAGTCCGGATCCGGCGAGGATGACGCCCGCTTCGAACCCCGTCAGGTTCCAGGGCTTGGTCAGCAGCGACACCACGAAGCCGATCAGGAAGAGATCGAAGAACTCCGAGATGTTGCCCGCGATGACGAGGGCGATGAGGTTGCGTTGGTTCCGCGAGAGCGGGCGCGCGTCGATCTGCGCCGTCGCGGTGGGTGTGGTGGTGCGGACGTCGTCGTCCATGGTCGACCTTTCGATGGAGGGTGGTGCGCCGGGGCGCGGGTCAGCGGATGATGTCGGTCGTCGTCGTCTGCGCGAGGTCGGGCCGACCGATGTGCGTGAGGTCGCCGTGGTGCGTGAGGGCGTACGTCGCGACGCGCATCCCGCGCTGAACCCCCGCCCGCACGTCGTCGGCGAGGTAGCCGTCGATCACACCGGCGACGAAGGAGTCCCCGGCGCCGGGCCGATCGACGATCGGCACGACCGACACCGGGAACCGCGCCACTCCGCCCTCGTCGGCGACATAGACGTCGGCGGTCTGATCGGTGGAGACGACGTGGCGCGCCCCGAAGCGGTCGCGCAGTTCCTCGACGCAACCCGCGCCCTCGCGCGCGATGCCGAACACCGTGGCCGCGTCGCGGCGCGAACACAGCAGCAGGTCGGCGCGCGCCGCGATCGGCGAGAGCACGCGGCGGGCGCGCTCGGCATCCCACAGCAGGGATCGGTAGTTGACGTCGAGCACGATCCGCACGCCCGCGCGTTCGGCGCGGGCCGTGAACTCCTCGACAACGGCGGCCGTGCTGTCGGTGAGCGCCGCGGTGATGCCCGTGACGAACACCGTCCGCGTGTCGAGGAGCAGGTCCCAGTCGATGGCCGAGGGGTCGATCTCGCGGAAGGGCGTCCCGAGGCGGTCGTACGTCACGCGGGACGGCATCGGCGACTCCCCCGGTTCGAGGAAGTACAGCGCGACGCGGCCGGTGTCGGTGCGCACCACCGCGGACAGGTCGACGCCGACCGCGCGGTACTCGGCCAGGCAGCGCTCGGTCAGGTCGCCTCGCGGCATGACGGTGCACCACGACGTCGCGCGCCCGAACTGGGCGAGCACCCCCGCGACGTTCGCCTCGGATCCCGCCGGCGACAGACGCAGCTCGCGCGTGCTCGAGAGCCGATCCCCCGCGGGCACGGTGAGGCGGATCTGGCCCTCCCCGATGGTCGTCAGATCGAACCTCACGAGCGCACCCCCGTCGACGCGGCGGCCGTGCCATAGCGGTGCAGATAGCGGTCGTGGTTCGCGGCGATCTCGGCGTCGGGCAGCCGCTCGAGCGGCCCGAGCGCGAGGGCGGCGTGCACGGTGGCGGCGATGTCCTCGACCATGACCGCCGCCTTGAGGGCGGCCTCGATCGTCGCCCCGAGGGTGAAGACACCGTGCTGTTTCAGGAGGATGGCGGGGGAAGAGCCGATGGATGCCACGATCTCGCGGCCGATCTCCTCCCCGCCGATCGACGCGTAGCCGCCGCACGGCACGTCTCCGCCGAACTCGTCGGCCACCGCCGTGAGGACGCACGGGATGGGGCGTCCCGCCGCGGCGAAGGCGGTGGCGTACCGCGAGTGCGTGTGGACGACGGAGCCGACGTCGGGGCGGCGGGCGTAGACGGCGAGGTGCGAGGCCGTGTCGGACGAGGGGCCGCGGTGGCCTTCGACGACCGTGCCGTCGAGGGCCACCACGACGAGGTCGTCGACGCCCATGTGCTCGTAGCGCACTCCGGACGGCTTGATGACGATCGCATCCCGGTCGGGCGTGATGGCCGACAGGTTGCCACCGGTCCATGCGACGAGTCCGGCGCGGGCGAGCGCGAGGTTGCCCTCGAGCACCTCCTCGCGCAGCTGACGCAGGGTCATGGGGTCTTCTCCTTCTCTCGGCGGGCGTCGTCGCCCGGGGGGTTCTCATCGACGGATGCCGCCCCGTCG
Source organism: uncultured Microbacterium sp. (assembly GCA_913774845.1). Classification (GTDB taxonomy): domain Bacteria; phylum Actinomycetota; class Actinomycetes; order Actinomycetales; family Microbacteriaceae; genus Microbacterium. The sequence continues at coordinate 71,947 of CAJYJO010000015.1, forward strand.
GTCGCGGTCCGTGGACCGGGGCCGCCGCCGATGACGGCGATGCCCGCGCGGGCCAGCCGCTGCGCGACGAAGGCGCGAGCGGCGACGCAGCGCTCCCGGGCATCGGCCGGGTCGTTCCACATCTCGATCAGCACGCGCCCCGCCCAGCGCTGACGGGCGAGCTCGGCGAACGCGGCGTCGAAGTCGGCGTCGCCGGCGCCGAACGGCACGCGTCGGGGCTCGCCGGGCCGGGCGTCCTTGACGTGCAGGGCGAGGATCCGCCCCCGGGCGGAGGCGAGCTCGGCGGTCACGTCGCCGCCGTGCTCGGCGACGTTGCCGATGTCGGGATAGACCTGCAGCCAAGGACTGCCGATCTCGTCGACGATCGCGACGGCGTCGCCGATCGTGCGCACGTCGTGACCGTCGACGTTCTCGATGCCCAGGACGACGCCGGCGCGGGCGGCGTAGGGCACCGCCGCCGCCAGGGTGTCGAGGTAGCGCCGACGGGCTCCCGGGTCGGCGGGTTCGTAGTGGGCGTAGTAGCCCGCGACCTGCACGACGGCCACCCCCAGGTCGGCGGCCAGATCGATGCCGCGCCGGAAGACCTCCGCCGCGCGCGCCCGGATGCCGGCATCCACCGATCCGGGCATCACGCGCCGGTGCAGGCTCAGGCAGAGCCCGCCGATGTCGACGCCGGCGCGGGCGGCCGCGGCCCGCACGCCCTCGCGGTGCGCCGCGCTCCACGTGAGCCGCCGCGACCGCTCGTCGCTCTCGTCGATCGACAGGTCGGTGAAGGAGAACCCGGTCCGTGAGACGTCGGCGAAGAAGGCATCCCAGTCGCTGATCGGGGGCAGCGCCTTCTCGTAGACGCCGAGCGCGACGCCCGACGCGGGGGTCATGACCACACCTCCCGCATCGCCGCGCGCAGCGACGCGGCCGCGGACGAGGGGTCGGCGGCCGACACGATCGACCGGCCCGCGATGACCACGCCGACCGGCGCGCCGGCGAGCGCGGGCAGGTCGCGCGGACCGATGCCCCCGGTCACCGTCACGGTGAATCCGAGGGCGTCGAGCGCGGCGATGCGGTCGACGTCCTCGGCCCCCCAGGAGAGCTCGCCCGCGGCCTCCCGGTCGCGCGAACGCTTGACGATGACGTGTTCGACGCCGAGCTCGCGCCAGGCGCGGGCACGATCGGGATCGTAGGTCTCGCCCAGCTCGACCTGCACGGCGCCCCCGTGCCGGTGCGCGGCGGCGACGGTCTGCTCGATCGTCGTGAGCGAGGCGCCGGCCACGCAGCTGACCCAGTCGGCACCCGCCGAGAAGAACGGCGGAGCGAGGACCGATCCGGCCTCCGCGATCCGGGCGTCGGCGAGGATGGTGTGCTCGGGAGCGATCGCGCGGATCGCACGGATCGCGTGCAGACCCTCGGCGAAGAGCAGGACGGTGCCGACCTCGATGACGTCGATGTCGGCCGCGCACCGCGCCAGCGGCGCCAGGGCCGCGGGCAGGTCGGCGCAGTCGAGCGCGAGCTGCAGGCGCGGGGTGCTCACGCCTGGTCCCGGAACGCGAAGAAGGTCTGGCCGTTGCCGGAGAGCAGCCGTTCCACGTCGGCACGGTCGAAGCCCTCGTCGAGCATGCGCGGACCGTCGACTCCGGCGTTGAAGTCCATACCGGTGACCGCCCCGTACGCCTTCTGGTACCCGCGCTTGCCCGAATCGGTGCCGAGCAGCAACCGGTCGCCGTACCCACGCGCGATCAGCTCGCGGAACTCCATGATGCGGTTGGAGTCGGGCTGGTACTTGATGCGGTACGTGCCGTCGAGCTCCAGGTAGGCGCCGAGATCGAGGATCTGCTGCAGGTAGTACACATCGGCGTTGCGCTGGATGTGCCCGACCGCGATGTGGTCGGCCGGGACGCCGTACCCCGTGAGCAGTTCGACCTGCTCGAGGCCGCACGTGCCGTAGGTGGTGTGCGTGTTGATCGGGCAGCCCGTCTCGAGCGAGGCGATCGAGGCCGCCTCCATGCACTTGTTCTCGAACGGCGTGATGCGTCCGTACTCGGAGGCCACCTTGATCACGCCGGCGCGCACCGTGGTGCGCTCGACGATCGGCCCGGAGTAGTCGTGCCGGTCGATCCCCTCGGTGATGTCGGCGATCAGCAGTTCGGCGATCGTGTCGACCGAGTAGCGGTTGACCCAGTGCGAGCGGGTCTCGAGGTACATCTTCTCGCGGTGGAAGCCGGTGGCGGCGATCACCTGCAGCCCCGGCACCCGCCGGTTGACCTCGACGAGCTTGTCGACGTCGCGCCCGCAATTGGCGGGGCACATGTCGACGACGGTCCCGCCGTCGGCCCACCTCCTGCTCGCCTCGACGAAGTACTCGGCCTCCTCGACCGCCTTGTCGACGTCGTCGAGCAGATGGTCGGCGTCGAGATACACCTCTCCGGCGCCGGTGCGGATGAGGTGGTCGTGGCTGTTGACGACGCCCAGGGTCGAGGGGGCGACGTCGCCGAGGATGGTGCGCGCGAAGGTCACGTGATGCTCCTTGTGTCGAGCGGAGCGTCGGACTCGGCACGCTCCGCGGGGCCGGTATCGCCGACGTTAGGAAGACCTGTCGCCGGCGCGGTGGTCGCATGTAAACATATGTTCAGGCTCGATCCACCGACGGCCTCCCCGGCGACCGAGAATCGGCTCCTGCCGGGGTTTCGCGAGGGAGGTCACCGCCATGAGCCACAGAGAATCCGCACACGTGTTCACCCGTGACGACGACCGGGATCACCTGCGACTGCTCCTGCGGATCGCCCGCCTGTACTGGATCGACGGACTCGACCAGAAGGAGGTCGCAGCGGCGGTCGGGTACTCGCGGCCCACCGTGTCGCGGCTGCTCGCCCAGGCCCGCGCCCGCGGGATCGTCACCGTGCAGGTCTCGCACCCGGTGGAATCGGCCCTCGCGTGCGAGACCCGGCTGCGCTCGCGCTTCGGACTGACGGAGGCGGCCGTCGCGCTCGACCGCGGGGGCGGTTCGGCCGCGGCCGTCGGCGGGATCGCCGCGCGGCTGATCGTCCGCCGCGGCGGCGAGCGCGCGGTCGTGGCCCTCTCGAACGGGTCGTCCCTCTCCGCTCTGGTCTCGGCGATGCCGCCGCAGCGATGGCCGGGATCCCACGTCGTGCAGATGATCGGCGCGATCGCGGGCGCCGACACAGACGCGCAGCTCGTGGACAGCCCGGAGCTGTGCCGCCGCCTGGCCGATCGCCTCGGCGGCGCCCATCGCCCGCTGCCGGTGCCGATCGTCGTGTCGAGCGCGACGATGGCCCGCGCGATGGCGCGCGAGGAATCGGTGCGGACCACCCTCGAGCTCGCCGGCCGTGCCGATATCGCCGCGTGCGGGGTGGGGGCGGTGGATGCCGACGGCTCGTCGGGACGGATCCTCCGGGCCTACGCGACTCCCGCCGTCGACGCGGAGGTGCGCCGGGGAGGCGGCATCGCGCACCTGGCCGGGCACCATTTCGACGCGCAGGGGCGGCACGTGCCGACGTCGTTGTGCGAGCGCCTCATCGCCCTCGATCCGGCGCGGCTGGCCGATGTCGCCGTGAGCCTCGCGGTGGCCTGGGGACGTGAGAAGGTCGCCGCACTGCACGCCATCCTGCGGACGGGTTACGTCAACGCCCTCGCCACCGACGAGCCGACGGCGCGAGCACTGCTGGACTTCCGCCCCTGACGACGGCGAAGGGGCCGGGCCTCACGGCCCGGCCCCTTCGGACCGATTCACTTCTTGTAGTTCGGCGCCTCGACGACGATCTGCACGTCGTGCGGGTGCGACTCCTTGAGCCCCGCCGAGGTGATGCGGACGAACTTGCCCTTGCTCTTGAGCTCCTCGACCGTGCGGGCGCCCACGTAGAACATCGACTGACGCAGGCCGCCGATGAGCTGGTACGCCACGGCCGCGACGGGTCCGCGGTAAGGGACCTGGCCTTCGATGCCCTCGGGGATGAGCTTGTCGTCGCTGGGCACGTCGGCCTGGAAGTAGCGGTCCTTCGAGTACGACGTCTTCTTGCCGCGCGTCTGCAGAGCGCCCAGGGAACCCATTCCGCGGTACTGCTTGAACTGCTTGCCGCCCTGGAAGACGATCTCACCCGGCGACTCGTCGGTGCCGGCCAGCAGCGAACCGAGCATCACCGTGTCGGCTCCGGCGACGAGCGCCTTGGCGATGTCGCCCGAGTACTGCAGACCGCCGTCGGCGATCACGGGCACACCCGCGGGAATCGCGGCCTGCGCCGCTTCGTAGATCGCGGTGACCTGCGGTACGCCGACGCCGGCGACGACGCGCGTGGTGCAGATGGAGCCCGGCCCGACGCCGACCTTGACGGCATCCACACCCGCGTCGATGAGCGCCTGCGCGCCCTCGCGGGTGGCGACGTTGCCGCCGATGACGTCGATGTGTGCGAACGACTCGTCGGCCTTCAGACGACGCACGATGTCGATGACGCCCGCGGACTGGCCGTTGGCGGTGTCGACCACGAGCACGTCGACGCCCGCGTCGCGCAGCGCCTCGGCGCGCTGCCAGGCGTCGCCGAAGAAGCCGATCGCGGCGCCGACGCGCAGGCGGCCGTGGTCGTCCTTGGTGGCGAGCGGGTACTTCTCGCTCTTGTCGAAGTCCTTGATGGTGATCAGGCCCGCGAGCTTGCCGTCGTCGTCGACGAGCGGCAGCTTCTCGACGCGGTGCTTGGCGAAGGTGGCGATGACGTCGTTGGCGTGGATGCCGACGTGCCCGGTGATGAGACCGTCCTTCGTCATCACGTCTTTGACGAGCGTCGTCTGGCGCTCGAAGCCCGAGACGAAGCGCATGTCGCGGTTCGTGATGATACCCACGAGCACACCCTCGGGGTCGACCACCGGCAGACCCGAGATGCGGTACTGCGCGCACATCGCGTCGACCTCGGCGACCGTGGCATCCGGGTTCGTCGTGATGGGGTTCGAGACCATGCCCGACTCGCTGCGCTTGACCTGGTCGACGATGCCCGCCTGGTCTTCGATCGAGAGGTTGCGGTGCACGATGCCGATGCCGCCCTGGCGTGCGATCGCGATCGCCATGCGCGCCTCGGTGACGGTGTCCATGGCGCTCGAGAGAAGAGGAGTGGCCACGGTGATGCGGCGGGTCAGTCGCGACGAGGTGTCGGCCTCACTCGGGATGACGTCGGTGTGCCCCGGGAGGAGCAGGACGTCGTCGTACGTCAGTCCGATGAAACCGAAGGGGTCGTGCTGCTCCATGGATCCTCCTGCGCCCGCGGCGCCTGCTCGATAAAGACGACGTCGGCCGGTGCGCCCGCTGAGCGCTCCGCCTCAAAGTGTAAGCGTCGGCGGGGTGCGATTTCTTCCCCGCCGGCGCGAAAAGACGCGGCGGAATGTCGGCGGGCACGACGGCGGAGCGCACGGCCGCATTCCCGCGCCGCCCCCGCGAAACGCGCAATCCGCACGACATCGACTACGCCGAAAACGCAGTGTGCCGCGAATTCCCCGCATCCGGGTATCGTTCTGGCATCGACTGCCGCGGTGGAAACACCACGGCAATATTCCCGGACTACGGTGTCCGGGCGGCGACGGGCCACGTCGTCGAATAACCAGGAGGTTTCGTGACCACTCGGCAAGCATCCCCACGGGTGCCTCGCCGTCGACGTTCTATCTTGACGCTGTTGTCAGGGTTCTTCGCTGCCGCCCTGGTGCTCGGGTTCGCCCCGGCATCGTCGGCAGCCGTCAACGATGAGGATCTTCCCTACTCGATCACGGTCAACGTGCGCTCCGAAGGCGAGCCCGTCGCGCAGGCGAAGGTCACCGCGACGGACGGCTCGTTCTCCGGCGAGGCCACCACCGACGACCGCGGTCGGGCCACGATCAAGGTCCCCACCAAGGACGGCGCCTGGACGGTCGAGCTCGATCGCACCTCGCTCCCCGCGGGAGTGACGGTGCCCGACGGGCAGGAGTTCGAGCGCACGGTGGAGTTCGGCAGCTCCAGCACGGTGTCGAGCAACTTCACCCTCGGCGCGGCGGAACGGCAGACGACGAGCTTCGTCGATCAGCTGCTCTCCCGCACGGTGAACGGCCTCAACTTCGGTCTCATGCTCGCGCTGGCCGCGATCGGCCTCTCGCTGGTCTTCGGCACGACGGGCCTGTCGAACTTCGCGCACGGTGAGATGGTGACGTTCGGTGCCATCGCCGCGTTGTTCCTCAGCGCCGGCACGGGGTGGTCGATCTGGATCGCCATTCCGCTCGCGATCATCCTGTCGGGCTTGTTCGGGCTCGCGATGGATGCCGGGATCTGGCGGCCCCTGCGTCGACGGGGCCTGGGGATCGTGCAGCTCATGATCGTCTCGATCGGTCTGTCGCTGGCCCTGCGCTACATCTTCCAGATCTTCATCGGCGGCGGCACGCAGCAGCTGCCCGGCGCCTCGAGCGAGATCATCCCGGGGCTCGGGCCGGTGCGCATCAGCCTCACCGACGTCACGAGCATGGCGATCTCGATCGTCGTGATCGGCGCCTTCGCCTGGTGGCTGACCCGCACCCGCCTCGGTCGCGCCACGCGCGCCGTGTCGGACAACCCGTCTCTGGCGGCGGCGAGCGGTATCGACGTCGACAACGTCGTCCGCATCGTCTGGGTGCTGGCATCCGCTCTCGCCGGTCTCGCCGGCGTCCTGTGGGCCTACTTCCGCCCGGGCATCCGCTGGGACATGGGTTCGGGCATCCTGCTGCTCATGTTCGCGGCCGTCGTGCTCGGCGGACTCGGCACCGCGTTCGGCGCCCTCATCGGCTCGATCGTGGTCGGCCTCCTCGTCGAGGTGTCCACCCTGTGGATCCCCTCCGACATGAAGTATGTGGGCGCCCTCGTCGTGCTCATCGTCATCCTCCTCTTCCGGCCGCAGGGCATCCTCGGTCGTCGAGAGCGAATCGGGTAGGTACACCATGGACTTCCTGCAGATCCTCTCCAACACGGCGTCGCAGATCCTCGCCCCGGCGACCTTCGGCTACGCCCTCGCCGCGATCGGCCTGTCGATGCACTTCGGCTTCGCCGGACTGCTCAACATGGGCGTCGCCGGCTTCATGGCCATCGGCGCGTACGGCTTCGCGATCTCGATCCTCACGTTCGGCATCGCCTGGCCCCTCGCGGCCCTCATCGGCTTCGCCGCCGCGGTCGTGTTCGCGCTCATCATGGGCATCCCGACGCTGCGCCTGCGCGGCGACTACCTCGCGATCGTCACGATCGCCGCGGCCGAGATCCTGCGCCTGGTCTTCCTCACGTCGACCTTCCGCAGCGTCACCGGTTCGGCGGACGGCCTGTTCAACTTCCAGTCGGGCTGGCGCGGCGAGAACAACCCTCTCCCCGCGGGCGACTACGGCCTCGGCCCGTGGACGTACAACGCCAACCGCTGGTACGTCATCATCCTGGGCCTGGTCGCCGTGGCATTGGCGGTCCTGCTCGTGTGGATGCTGATGCGCAGCCCGTGGGGCCGCGTCATCCGCGGCATCCGAGAAGACGAGGACGCCGTCCGCGCGCTCGGCAAGAACGTGTTCGCCTTCAAGATGCAGGCGCTCGTCATCGGCGGTGTGATCATCGCCGCCGGCGGCATCATCACCGCGATGGACACCAACGTGAACCCGAACGTGTACGTCACGTCGCAGACGTTCTTCGTCTATACCGCGCTGCTGCTCGGTGGGGCGGCGACGATCTTCGGTCCGGTGCTCGGCGCCGTGCTGTTCTGGGTCGTTCGCGCGTTCCTGTCGAACCTCCTGCCGGCGCTGTCCTCGATCGGACTGCTGCCGTTCCTCACCGCCGACCAGTCGCAGATGCTCGTCTTCGTGATCGTCGGCGTCGCACTGATGCTGCTCGTGATCTTCCGCCCCCAGGGCATCCTGGGCAGCAAGAAGGAGATGACCTTTGTCCGATGAGTCCACGCCGGTCGCACCCAGCGCTTCGGCGCCGCGGGTGAAGGCGACCGGACTGCACAAGGGCGAGATCGGCCCCGGCGTCGCGAAGGTCGACCCGATCATCGTCGCCGACAACGTGCGTCGCGACTTCGGCGGCAACACCGCCGTGAACGTCGACCATCTCGAGATCCCGCGCAACGCCATCACGGCGCTGATCGGACCGAACGGTGCCGGCAAGACGACGCTGTTCAACCTGCTCACCGGCTTCGACAAGCCCAACAGCGGCCAGTGGTCGTTCGACGGGAAGAACCTCGCCGGCATCCCCGCGTTCAAGGCGGCCCGCATGGGTCAGGTGCGCACGTTCCAGCTCACCAAGGCGCTGGGCCTGCTCACCGTGCTCGAGAACATGAAGCTCGGCGCGACGAAGCAGAAGGGCGAGGGCCTGCTCTCGAGCATCCTCCCCTTCGTCTGGCGCAAGCAGGAGGCCGACAACGACGCCAAGGCGCGCGATCTGCTCAAGCGTTTCAAGCTGGATGCCAAGGAGGCCGACTTCGCCGCCTCCCTCTCGGGCGGTCAGCGCAAGCTCCTCGAGATGGCGCGGGCGCTCATGAGCGACCCGACGCTGGTCATGCTCGACGAGCCGATGGCCGGGGTCAACCCGGCGCTGACGCAGTCGCTGCTGGACCACATCCTCGACCTCAAGGACCTCGGCATGACCGTGCTCTTCGTCGAGCACGACATGCACATGGTCCGCCACATCGCCGACTGGGTCGTCGTGATGGCCGAGGGCAAGATCGTCGCCGAGGGCCCGCCCGACACGGTCATGAAGGACCAGGCCGTGATCGACGCGTACCTCGGCGCCCACCAGGACGTCGACCTCGGCGTCGTCACCGGTCGGCACGAGGGGACGGTCGACTCGGCCGCCGCCGCCGAGCTGCTCGAGACCGCGCAGCAGATGGATGTCGCGATCGAGAGCGAGTCGTCGACGGCGCACGGGTCGGCCTCGGCCGACGCGCCGCGCTCGGCGGACGCGACGGACTCCGCGCGCCCGGCGGATCAGAAGGAGGACGGTCGATGACCGGCAACGTTGTCGAGCTCCGCGATGTGCACGCCGGGTACCTGCCCGGGGTCAACATCCTCAACGGCGCCAACCTCACCGCCGCCCCCGGCGAGCTCATCGGCATCATCGGCCCCAACGGCGCCGGCAAGTCGACGATGCTCAAGGCGATCTTCGGACAGGTCAAGGTTCGCTCGGGATCGGTCGTGCTGGACGGCGAGGAGATCACGGGACTGCGAGCCAACAAGCTCGTCGCGAAGGGCGTGGGATTCGTCCCGCAGACGAACAACGTCTTCCCGAGCCTCACGATCGCCGAGAACCTGCAGATGGGTCTCTACCAGCGGCCGAAGGGCTTCGCCGAGCGCGTCGACTTCGTCACGAGCATCTTCCCCGACCTCGCCAAGCGTCTGAAGCAGCGCGCCGGCTCGCTGTCGGGCGGCGAGCGCCAGATGGTCGCCATGGGCCGCGCGCTCATGATGGACCCCAAGGTGCTGCTGCTCGACGAGCCGTCCGCGGGCCTCTCGCCCGTGCGTCAGGACGAGGCCTTCATCCGCGTCTCCGAGATCAACAAGGCCGGGGTGACCTGCATCATGGTCGAGCAGAACGCTCGACGCTGCCTGCAGATCTGCGACCGCGGATACGTGCTCGACCAGGGCCGCGACGCCTACACCGGCACCGGACGCGAGCTGATGGACGACCCGGCCGTCATCGGCCTGTACCTCGGTACGCTCGGCACCTGATCAGGCGCACCGTACAGAAGACCCGAGTCCCGGTGGGGGCTCGGGTCTTCTGCGTGTGGAGGGGGTGTGGGGGGGCGCTGGTCGCGGCGGGGTGGGGGCGGTGCGGGTGAGGGGCGGTTCGGCCGGGGCGGTTCGGCCGGGGCTGGAGGCCCCGGACCGGTTCGGTGAGCGCGGCTGGGGCTCGGGAGGCGGGGGGCCGGGGGCCGGGGGGGCGGGGGGCGGGCTGGCC
>CAJYJO010000016.1 GCA_913774845.1 uncultured Microbacterium sp.
CGGGGTCGGTGGACACGACGAGGACCTTGCCGCCGCCCGGGTTGGCCTTCTGGATCGCCTCGAACGCCGCCGCTCCGCCGCCTTCGTTGTCGCTGGAGATCTGCGACACCGCACCGGAGGGGTCCTCCAGGGTGGTGTCGACGAGGACGACCTTGATGCCCGCCGCCTCGGCCGCCGCGATCGGCGCCTGCATGGCGGACACGTCGGTGGGGGCGATGAGCAGCGCGTCGGGCTGGGACGCGACGACGGCGTCGACGATCGGCTTCTGCAGGGTGGGGTCGAACTTCTCCGGACCCTGCGTGGTGACGGTCGCGCCTTCCTTCTCGGCCTCGGCCTGGATGCCGCACTGCATGGAGATGTAGAACTCATCTCCGGCGACGCCCTGCACGAACGCGATCTTGTATCCGCCGTCGGACCCGCCCGCGGCGGATCCGGACGAGGAGCCGCCGGAGCACCCGGCGAGGACGAGGGTGGCTGCGGCGCCGAGGGTGGCGAACGCGAGAACCTTGTTGTTCCACTGCATTGTGATTGCCTGTTCTCTCTTGGTGGGATGTCGGATGCCGGGGCTCAGCCGCGGCGTCCTCCGCTGACGAACTTCCGCCAGAGGCTCTGGGTGTTGCCGCGGGTCGCGGCGGTGCGGCGCACCTGATCGACGTAGACGGCGGTGATGAGCACCGCGCCGACGGCGACCTGCTGCCAGAAGGGCTGCACGCCGGTGATGACGAAGCCGTTCTGCAGGACGGCCGGGATGAAGAGGCCGACCACGGTGCCGAAGATCGTGCCGACGCCGCCGAACAGCGAGGTCCCACCGATCACGACGGCCGCGATGACGTTCAGGTTCGTCTGCGACTGACCGGCGATCGCCGTCGTCGAGAACTGCGACAGGGCCAGGATGCCGGCGAGCCCGGCGAGCGCTCCCGACAGCGTGTAGATCGAGATGAGGTGGCGGTCGACCTTGACGCCGACGCGACGGGCGGCGAGCTCGCTCGACCCCACGGCGTAGGTGTAGAGGCCGAAGCGGGTGAAGTGCAGCACGACGGCGCCGATGACGACCACCACGAGCGCGATGACGCTGATGATCGGGAGCGAGCCGAAGACGTTCCCGTAGCCGATCGAGACCGTCAGCACGGTCGGCACGTCGCGGATGTCGACGCCGCCGGTGAGGATCTGTGCGAGGCCCAGTGCCATGCCGAGCGAGCCGAGCGTCACGATGAGCGGCGGGATCTTCGCCTTCGCGATGAGGAAACCGTTCAACAGACCCCAGCAGACGCCGCTGAGGATCGAGACCAGGATGCCGATCGTCGCGACGCCCCAGCCCTCACCGCCGAGCGCGCGCATCGTCAGGGCCGAGACGACGCCCGAGAACACGAGCACCGAGCCGATCGAGAGGTCGATGCCCGAGGTGATGATGATGTACGTCATCCCGACGCCGAGGACGGCGAGGATCGAGGCGTTCTGGATGATCAGTCGGAAGTTCGACCACTGCGCGAACGAGTCCGGTGCGAGCGCGCTGAAGATCAGCACGATGACGATGAGGATCAGCAGGATCTGGAAGGCCTGCGCCTTCAACAGTCCCGTGAAGAAGTTCGGCCGCGAGTCGTCGAAGGTGCCGATCGCGACGGTCTCGGTGGGAGGAGTCGTGGTGCTCATTTGGAGTCGTCCTTCGTGACGGCGCCGGTCATGAGCCCGACGAGTTCTTCCATGGAGGTGTTCTTCGCGTCGATGTTGGCGACGCGGGTACCGAGGCGCAGCACCTGGATGCGGTCGCAGACCTCCATCACGTGCGGCATCGAGTGCGAGATCAGCACCACCGCGATGCCCTTGTCGCGCACGCGGCGGATCGTCTCGAGGACGTTCTTGGTCTGGCGCACGCCCAGAGCCGCGGTCGGCTCGTCGAGGAAGACGAGGCGACCGGCCCAGTGCACGGCGCGGGCGATCGCGATGGCCTGGCGCTGACCGCCCGACATCTCTCCCACCGGCGACGACAGCGAGCGCACGGTCGCGCCCAGCTCGTCGAACGCGGCGCGGGAGGCCTTCGCCATGTCCTTCGTCTTCATGAACCCGAGCGCGCCCGCGATCCCGGGGCGACGGATCTCGCGGCCGAGGTACATGTTCTGCACCGGGTCGAGGTGCGGGGCGAGGGCGAGGTCCTGGTAGACCGTCTCGATGCCCAGCGACGACGCGACCTGCGGGTTGCTCATCTCGATCGGGTTGCCGTCGAAGAGGATCTCGCCCTCGTCGACCGCGAGGTTGCCCGACAGGGCCTTGACCAGGGTCGACTTGCCGGCACCGTTGTCGCCGATGAGGGCGGTGACCTCGCCCGGGTAGACCTCGAAATCGACGTTGTTCAACGCCCGGACATGACCGAACTGACGCGACAGGCCCCGAGCCTGCAGCACCGGGACGGCGGTGGTGACTGACGACATCGTCAGCTCCTTTCACTGGTGAGGAGAGGGGAGGAGAGGAACGTCTCGGCGACGCCCTCGAAGGAATCGGACGACACCGCGAACGCCGCGAACAGCGCCGCTCCGTAGGCGGTGCCCTCGTCGTGGGTGGACACGGTGACCTCGGGCAGCAGCGCCGAGCGCGAGCGGACGACGGATGCCATGGTCGACCACCCTCCGGTCAGCACCGTCGAGGTGGGCGGCGCGACCTCCCGGTCCATGACCGCCATGCATTCGGCGAGCATGTCGTTCCCGTGGCGGAGCGACGCGGCGAAGAGCTCGGCCGGGCTGAGCCCGTCGCTCTGCGCGACGATCTTCAGCACGCCGTCGTCGTTGCGTGCACCCGCGACCTCGAGGCCCCCGTCGGCGAGCGTCCCGTCGACGGGGAGCGCGAGGGCGGCATCGTCGAGGAGGGCCCGGCCCGTGGCATCCGTGATCCCGAGGAGCTGGAGCACGCGGCGCATGAGCAGTCCCGACTTGGTCCCGGCCAGCAGCACGTACTTGCCCGGGATGACGTGGCGCACGCAGTTGATGCCGGCGTGGGCGAGCCGCTCGCGCGCCGCGAAGGGGAGCGTGTCGTCGAGCACGCGGACGAGAGCCTCGGCCGTGCCCATCGAGTCGTAGAGCTGACCGGTGTGCGTGGCGCCGACGGCGACGGCCGAGACCAGATGGTCGTGTCCGGCCACGGTGAGTGCCGCCCCGCGGAAGCCCGCCGGCATCTCGGGGTCGGTGAGCGGTCCGACCGCTTCACCCGCGCTCACGCGGCGCCCCAGAAGAGAATCGTCGACCCCGAGCACGGCGAGGGCCGCCGCCCACGGCGAGCTGTCGTCCTGGTCGATGAGCCCGGTTCGCGACACGAGAGAGTACTCCGCCACGCGCGGGCCCCCGAGGGCGTGCACGACGAACTCGGGCACGTTGAGGAACGTCGTCCCGGCGAGCGCGACCCCGGTGTCCCGCAGGTGGAGCAGCTTCGCGATGGATGCCAGCGGCCCCACCGGCAACCCGGTCCGGCCGGGGAACTCGGCGCGGAACGACTCGGGCGTCGCCATGATCTGGGCGGCGCCCCGCGGGTCGAACCAGGCCATGATCGGCGCGAGCGCGGTGCCCTCGGCATCGAGCAGCACTCCCGCCTCCGCCATGCCCGAGACCCCGAGCGCGAGGATGCGGTAGCCCGCCTCGAGGCGGGTGTCGGCTTCGGCGGCGAGCTCGCGCACGACGGCGACGGCCCGCTCGGCGGGCATCTCGGCGCGGCCGTGGTCGAGGTTCGTCCAGGGCGAGGGGCGGCTCACGACGAGCACCTGGCGTCCCTCGGGGGTGGCGACGAGCAGCTTGGTGCTCGTGCTGCCCATGTCGACGCCGACGACGTAGTCGCTCATCGCACATCACCCCCGTGGAGGGTCCCGGGCCACCCCGCACCGGGGGCGGCGACGAGGATCTCGGCCTCACCGGTCAACCGCCACGCGCCGAAGGCATGGGGCACGGCGTAGACCTGGCCCCGCTCGAGCTCGACGGAGCCGGCGTCCGACACCAGCGCTCCCGATCCCTCACGGACGAGCACCACCGCGAAGCCCGCCTCGCGGACAGCGGTCTCGCCCGCCGCGTCGAACAGGCGGAAGTAGGGGTCGGCGACCGCGGGCAGGAGCGAGCGGAACTCCGCCGACGCCGGGGTCGTGCCCGCCGTGCTGATCAGGGCGCCGAGGGCCTCGGCATCCAGCTTCTCCGTCGAGACGGAGGGCATCACGGCGTCGAAGCCGAGGTCGAGGTGCGACTCCTCGCGCGTCGAGGTGGTGACCGACCACTCCAGCAGGATCGAGAAGTCGGTGGGCTCCTGCACCTCGGCGACGAAGATGCCGCCGTCGATCGCGTGCACGGTGCCGGCGGGGACGAGCACGCCCATCCCGGGTCGCACGACCACGCGGTTCATGCGCGAGAGCATCCATTCGCTGTCCTGCGCGTCGCGGCGGCGGTCGAGCTCGTCGCGGTCCACGTCCTGGTTCCAGCCGACGTGCACGGCGCAGTCGTCCTCGGTCTCGAGCACGTACCAGGCCTCGGTCTTGCCGTACGGGCAGTCGAGGTGGGAGGTGGCGAACTCCCGGCCCGGGTGCACGTGCACGGGGAGGCGCTGACGCGCGTCGAGGAGCTTGACCAGGATGCCGAGGTCCGCGGCATCCCGTCCGCCCCGGGCTCCCACCCACCCGGCGCGGTCGGCCGTGACGAGGTCGCGCAGGAACGACCCGTCCTCGGCCACGGCCAGGCCGACGGTGTCGGAGCCGAAGCGCGAGACGGTGGAGCCGAGCCATTCCTCGGGCTGGCGGTCGGTCTCGGGCACGATCCCGCGCAGCGCCGCGATGCGGTCGCCGCCGAGGTAGAAGTGCTGCACGGGGTTGGGGGGCAGCAGGACGGGCTTCATGGGCGGGCTCCGATCGGGGCTCCGGCCGGGCCGGCGGCGGCGCCGGTCGACTCGGTGTGGGTGAGCGAGAGGGCGGTGGCGACGAGCGTCGGGTCGGGCTCGGCGAACACGGGGAGGTCGGCGCTCGGTCGCGGCACCGGGGGCGTGATGGATGCGGAGCCCTGCAATGGATGCGGATCGATCCCGGCCTCTCGTCCGAATCCGCGGCTCTCCTCCGCATCCGCGACGAGGGCCGCCGCCGGGGCGGGTACCTCTCCCGAACCGCGCGGCACGAGACGCGTCGGCACGACGATGCGCTCGGGGCCCGCGTCGGGACGAAGGGCGCGCTCGCGCAGCAGGCGGAAGGCGGCGGTGGCGAGCAGACGCGGGTCGTGGTCGACGTAGGTGATGCCGGGCTCGAGCAGGTCGGCGAGGGTGAAGTCGCCGAACGAGATCAGGGCGGGCATCCGCAGCCCCTTGGCGCGGATGGCCCGGACGGTGCCGATCGCGGCGAGGCTCGTCGCGCACAGCAGGGCCGTGGGGGCGTCGTCGCGCTCGAGCAGCCGCGAGGCCTCAGCGGCCTCGCCGCGGCCGAAGCGCTCGTGCGTGACGACGAGACGCGGGTCGAAGGCGAGCCCCGCGGCCTCGAGCGCCGAGCGGTAGCCGGCGAGGCGGTCGATGACCGTCGGGTAGGGCACGTCCTCGCCCATGAAGGCCACCCGGTGGTGGCCCTGGGCGATGAGGGCGGCCGTGGCCTCGGCGGCGGCGCCGAAGTCGTCGATGACGACCGCGTCGATCCCCGACCGCACGCGGTCGACGCTCACGACGGGGAAGCGCGTGCGCAGTCCCGTCAGGGTCGCGGCGGCGACCGCGACCGGGGCGACGATGAGCCCCGCCAGGCGGTGCCCCGTCAGGCGGTCGAGCTGGGCGCGCTCGCGGGCCGCGTCGTAGCCGGTGCTGGCGAAGATCACGCTGAGCCCCTCGGCGACGGCGAGTTCTTCGACGACGCTGACGAAGGCGGCGAAGAAGGGATCGCTGATCGCGTCGATGAGGATGCCGATGGTGTCGGCCTCGCGGCGCTTGAGCTCGCGGGCGCTGCGGTCGGGCACGAAGCCCAGGTCGCGCACCGCCGCCTGCACGCGCTCGCGGGTGTCGGGGAGCACGCCGGACTCGTCGTTGATGACCCGCGATACCGTCTTGGGGCTCACGCCCGCGGCGTGGGCGACGTCGATGAGACGCGCGCGGGGCCGCGGTGCGGCCGCCTCGGCGGTCTCTCGTTCGTCGTGCGTCATCGCATCTCCGACATCGTTGTCATTCGGGAGGGAGGCTCGGAAGGGGCCTCGATGCAGATGAGCATGAGGCCCCGGGACAACGTTGTCAAGTCACGGGTTCGTCACGCATGACATCGATGTCGAGACCGAGCTCCCACGACGCCCCCGGTGCGAGCGGCCGCAACAGCCCGCGAGCCCGCGCGTCCTCCCGCCCGAGGATGGTCGCCGCCGTGGCCGGCTCCACCCCGAGCACCATCCCGTCGTCCTGCGCCACCCGCCACTGGAACATCGCCGGCAGCTCCCGGGTGTCGAACGAGATCCGGATGCCGAGCCCCGACGTCGCCCTCACCTCGGCGCTCACGCGACCGACGTCGGGCAGCTCGTGGTGGAACACCTGTTCCGGGTACGCGGCGACGGGGGCGGGGAACTCCGCCCAGGTGGACAGGCCGGCCTCGGCGGCGGCGTCTCGGGCATGCACCCGCGTGGCCGGCGAGCGCAGCACCGAGCCCGCATCCACGAGCGGCCAGCCGAGGTTGACGTGGTACAGCACCATCGGCTCGACCTCGCGCGAACCGCGGTTGACGATCTCGTCGCGCAGCTCGATGCGCGATCCACCCAGCGGCACCCGCACGCGGCGCCGCAGCTCGAGGTGCGCACCGAGCACGCTCGCCTCGACCACCACCCCCTCGACGACCACGGCGTCCGCGGTCACCTCCGCGCGGGTGACGGATGCCGCGAGCCCGCTGTAGCGGCCGTGCTGCGGATGCTCCCCCTCGGCGTCGACCGAGGGCGGGCCGAACGACAGCAGTCCGCACGTGGTCACCAGGCCTCCGCCGAAGGACGCGGCGAAGCCGGCGGCTCCGGGCCGGGGCCACCCGGTCGGCGACACCCACGCCAGGGGCATGCCCCGATGGCGGAGCTGGCCGAGGTCGAGGCCGCGGTCGGGCAGCAGGTCGAGATCGATCTCGCCCGCGATGATGCGCAGACGCCGGGTGCCGGCATCCGGTCCGTCGGTGCGGAGGGAATGCTCCACCGCCGCGATCTGGGCGATCGCCCCCGCGCGCCGGCGCGCCTCGTCGATCGATCGCCCATACAGCTCGCCCATGAGCCCCGCCTTCCTCGCCGTGACGGGGCCACGCTAGCAGTGATTGACAACGTTGTCTTGTGCCCCGCATACTGACCGTCGAGCGCAGAGCAGCGCCCCGACCCGACGTCTCGGAGACCCACACCCCATGTCGAAACCCCGCCTCCACCGCCTTTTCAACGCGCGCTCCGGCCGCGCGCTCGACGTCGCCGTCGACCACGGCGCCTTCCACGAGCACCACTTCCTCACCGGCATCGAAGACATGGCGAAGACCGTCGCGACGCTCGTCGACGCCGGTCCCGACGCCGTGCAGCTCACCCTCGGCCAGGCCCCCCTGCTGCAGTCGGTCCCCGGCAAGCAGAAGCCCGGCCTCGTGCTGCGCACCGATATCGCCAACGTCTACGGGGACCCGCTCGAGTCGCCCCTGCACAGCGTCCTCGTCCCGGATGCCATCGAGGTCGCCGTCCGCCTCGACGCCGTCGCGGTATGCGTGAACCTGCTCGACCTCCCCGGCGAGCCGCAGGTGCGCGAGCAGTGCATCCGCTCGATCCTGGCGTTGCGCACGGACGCGGAGCGGTACGGGATGCCGCTGATGGTCGAGCCGCTGGTCATGCAGACCAAGCCCGGCACCGGCGGCTACGGCGTCGACGGCGACACCGCCAAGATCGTCACCCTCGTCCGCCAGGCCCGCGAGCTCGGTGCCGACCTCATCAAGGCCGACCCCACCGACGACATCACGGATTACCACAAGGTCATCCAGGCGGCAGGCGACACCCCCGTGCTCGTGCGCGGCGGCGGCCGCGTCGACGACCGCACACTCCTCGAGCGCACGCAGGCCGTCCTCGAGCAGGGCGCGCGCGGCATCGTCTACGGCCGCAACGTCATCCAGCACGACGACCCGGCCGGCATCACCGCCGCCCTCATGGCCGTCGTGCACGAGGGAGCCTCGGTCGACGAGGCCCTCACCCTGATCGGAGGCGCGGAATGACCGGGAAGAAGATCGGCGTCGGCATCATCGGCGGCGGCCTCATGGGGCGCGAGATCGCGGCGGCCCTGCGCCGCTGGCCCGCCCTCATCGACCACCCGGCCGAGCCCGAGTTGGTCGCCGTGTGCGACATCAATCCCACGGCGCTGGAGTTCTTCGAGCGCATCGACACGGTGCAGCTGACTACGACCGACCACCACGAGCTCCTCGCCGACCCGCGGGTCGACGTCGTGTACATCGCCGTGCGGCACGACCTGCACGAGCGCCTCTACGTCGACACCGTCCGCGCCGGCAAGGCGCTGCTGGCCGAGAAACCCTTCGGCATCGACCGCGCCGCCGCCGATGCGGTCGTGGCCGCGATCGAGGAGAACCCGCAGTCGTTCGTGCGCGTCTCGAGCGAGATGCCGTTCTTCCCCGGCGCGCAGTGGGCCGTCGACTACGTGCGCTCCGGTGCGCTGGGCCGCATCGTCGAGGCAAAGTGCACGTTCCTGCACGCCAGCGACATCGACGTGAACAAGCCCCTCAACTGGAAGCGGCAGAAGCAGTTCTGCGGCGAGGCCGGAGTGCTCAACGACCTCGGCATGCACACCTGGCACGTGCCGCTGCGCCTCGGCTGGACGCCCGAGAAGGTCGTCGGCATCCTGCAGGACATCGTCACCGAGCGCCCCGGCCCCGACGGAACGCCCCAGCCCTGCGACACCTGGGACAACGCCGTCATCCACTCATGGGCACGCCACGAGGGGGCGCCGTTCCCTCTCACGACCGAGACCAAGCGCATCGCCCCGGGCCAGAAGAACACGTGGGAGTTCGAGGCGATCGGCATGTCGGGCGGGGTGCGCTTCAGCACGAAGAACCCCAAGCAGGTCGAGGTCTTCGCCTTCGTCGACGTCCCGGGAGTCGGCCGCGAGCAGAGCTGGCAGAAGATCGACGCGGGCAGCCAGTCGGTCTGGCCGACGGTGACGGGTCCCAACTTCGAGTCGGGATTCTCGGACGCCATCCTCCAGATGTGGGCGGCCTACCTGGCCGAGTACCTGGGCGAGCTCGGCGAGGGCTTCGGCTGCGTCCGGCCCGAGGAGGCCGCGCTGACGCACCGCCTCTTCGCCGCGGCGATCGCCTCGCACGAGACGGGCGTCCTCGTCGCCCCGGAGGCCTGACCCGCCCGCGGCGAGCGCGCCGGGCGGGGCGTCGCACCGACCTTGGGGCGGGTTCGGTGCACCGGGGCGGACCATGTGCGCCCCGGTGCATCGAACGCGCCCCGATCCGCGCCGCGACCGTTCGGGGCACGGGCCGCGGCGACGAGCCGGGAGCCGGATCCGCTCGGCATCCCGCTCCCCTCAATATGCTCGGAGGATGCCGCACCCGACGGCCCCGGCGAGGAGACGCATGCGCAAGACCGGCCGACCCACCATGGTCGACGTCGCCGCCGACGCCGGCGTGAGCCTGAAGACCGTCTCGCGTGTCATCAACGGCGAGCCCAACGTCGATGCCGCCATGATCGAGCGCGTCAACGTCTCCGTCTCCCGGCTGGGGTACCACCGCAACGCGCTCGCGGCGAGCCTGCGCTCGGGCAACCGCGACACGATCGGGTTCATCGCCGCCGACCTGTCCAACACGTTCTACATGGCGGTGGCGGCGGCGGTGTCGACCGTAGCCGCGCGTGAGCGCATGCACATCGTCATGGCATCCAGCGAGGAGGACGCCGACACCGAGCGCGCCCTCGCCCTCGATCTCTGCCAGCGCCAGGTCGGCGGCCTCATCGTGGTGCCGACCGCGGCCGACCACTCCTACCTCGCGCGCGAGGTGGAGCTGGGCACGCCCGTGGTGTTCCTCGACCGCCCCGGCAGCGGCATCCCGGCCGACGCGATCCTGCTCGACAACCGCGGGGGCGCTCGCGAGGCGGTGGCCGAACTGCTCGCCGCCGGGCACCGCCGCATCGCCGTGTTGCAGGATGCCCGCACCATCTACACGATGAGCGAGCGCTGGGCGGGGGTCGTCGACGCGTTCGCCGCAGCGGGCCTCGAACCCGACCCCGCGCTCGTGGTCGAGGGGCTGCACACCCCCGCCGTCGCGCGAGAGGCGATGGAGCGTCTCCTCGACTCCGCCGCCCCTCCCACCGCCGTGTTCTGCGCCAACAACCGCGCGACCATCGGTGCGCTCGAGGCGGTCCTCCCCCGCGGGGCCGACGTCGCCATCGCCGGGTTCGACGACTTCGAACTGTCGCGCCTTCTCCCCCGACGCATCCGCATCGTCGACTACGACGTCGCCGCCCTCGGCACGCGCGCGGCCGAGACGCTCCTCAGCCGCGCCGCCCGGCCCGCCACGGGGTCGCACACCGAACTGGTGCCCACGCGGCTGGTCGACCGCGGCGGCGTCGCCTGACCCCGCCGGCGCCGTTCGTCGAGACGGCGGCGCCCGGCATCCGCCCGGCTGCGCCGCGCGTGACGGCCGGGGGCCCGGCATCCGTCCGGCCTGTCACCGGGCTGTGCCCCGCGTCACGACCGCGCCGCCCCGGCATCCGCCCGCCCGTGCCCCGCGTCACGACCACGGGCCTCGGCATCCGGATGACGTCAAGGCCCCGCCCGGGCCCGGCCCCGGTGCCTAGCGTCGGACCATGACCACCGATCGCGACCAGTTCACCTTCGACAACCCCGTCACCCGCTACGCCCGCGTCGAGCCGCCCCTGCAGCACCAGCCCGAGCCCGGCGTGCAGGCCGACATGACCCCGGTCCCCGACCTGGGCGAGAAGACCTACCGCGGTCTCGGTCGCCTCGAGGGGCGCAAGGCCCTCATCACCGGCGGCGACTCCGGCATCGGCGGGGCGGTCGCGATCGCCTTCGCGCGCGAGGGCGCCGACGTCGCGATCGTGCACCTCGCGGACGAGCAGCGCGACGCCGACCACATCCTCGAGCAGATCCGGGATGCCGGCCGCACCGGCGTCTCGATCGCGACCGACATCACCGATCCCGGCGCGTGCCGCGAGCTCGTCGCCCACGCCGCCGAGGCGCTCGGCGGCCTCGACATCGTCGTGAACAACGCCGGAAAGCAGGTGATGGTCGAGAGGGTCGACGACCTGACCGACGAGCAGTTCGAGCAAACCTTCCGCACGAACGTGTTCGCCCCGTTCTGGATCACGAAGGCGGCGCTCGCCCACCTGCCCGAGGGCGGCACGATCATCAACACCGCCTCGCTGGA
The DNA here is from genome assembly GCA_913774845.1 of uncultured Microbacterium sp. Taxonomy (GTDB): domain Bacteria; phylum Actinomycetota; class Actinomycetes; order Actinomycetales; family Microbacteriaceae; genus Microbacterium. The sequence goes on from CAJYJO010000016.1 coordinate 11,366, forward strand.
GGCGTACGTCCCCGCGCCCGACCGCCTCGACTACGCCGCGACGAAGGCCGCGATCAACAACCTGTCGAAGGGGCTGGCGCAGCAGCTCGCGTCGCGCGGCATCCGCGTGAACGTCGTCGCGCCGGGGCCGACGTGGTCGGCGCTGCAGGTGAGCCAGGGCGTCTCCGACGACCAGATGGAGCACTTCGACGACGAGAGCACCTATCAGCGCGCCGGTCAGCCGGCCGAGATCGCGCCCGCCTTCGTCTTCCTGGCCTCGGCCGAGTCGAGCTACGTCTCGGGAGAGACGCTGAACGTCAACGGCGGCATGGTCACCCCGTAATCCCCCCGCCCGATCGCCCCGGCCCGCCGCACGGTGCCGGGGCGTTCGGCGCGCGCGGGGCGCTGCGGCGGACGGCGCGGCCGGGGGCGTGCGCGGCGCCGCGTCCCACCCGCCGAACCCCTGACCCAGGCCGTCACCCGCCCTCCCGCCGTCCCGCGCGCCGCCGAACGGCGCGCCCCGCGCCGCCCCCGCGCCCGCGCTTCTCCGAAGTTCCGCGACCGAGGCCGCGCCCCGCACCCCATCGCTCTCACAACCTCCTTGCGTAAATCTCCTCGATCCGCAAGCGACCCGTCCCGGCACCCCGAGTAGGCGAGCGTGAAGACATGCCCACCGACTCCGCCGCCGCCTCCGGCGAGGCGCCCCTCACCCTGTACCTGCTGCACGCGTTGGGCGCCAGCGCCGCCTCCTTCGACCGCCTCGCCGAGCGGCTGGCCGGACGAGTCGAGGTGCGCGGCATCGATCTGCCCGGCTTCGGTTCGGCCGCGACCGCCCCCGACTCGACCCTCGATGAGACCGTCGAGCACGTCATCCGTCACCTGGCCGCCCACGAGCGCGGACCGTGGATGCTCGGCGGGCACAGCATGGGTGGCAAGATCGCCGCTCTCGTGGCCGCCCGCGTACTCCGCGGCGACGCCCCCTTGGTCGGGCTGCGCGGGATGGTGCTCATGGCACCGTCGCCGCCGCGCCCTGAACCGATGGACGAGGAGCGCCGCGAGCTCATGCTGTCGTGGGTCGCCGACGGCGCGATCGGCGAGCGCGACGCGCAGACCTTCCTCGACCAGAACACCGCCGAACCCCTCGACGCGGGCGCCCAGTCCATGGCCCTCGCCGACCTGCGCCGCACCTCGCCCACGGCGTGGCGTGCGTGGCTCGAGACCGGCAGCCGCATCGACGCCACCGCCGAGGTCGCGACCCTCGACCTCCCCGTGCTCGTCCTGGCGGGAGAGGATGACGCCGACCTCGGTGCCGCGGCACAGCCCGGACTCCTCGCCTCGGTGTATCCCCGTGCGCGTTTCGTGTCGCTCGCCGACACCGGCCACCTGATCCCGCTCGAGCGCGACGCCGAGGCCGCCGAGGCGATCTCGCGCTTCGTCGACGACGAGGTGCGGGTCGGTCCCGTCGTGCCCGACGACTGGGCGGAGCTCATCGCCGGCGACCGCGTCGACGACCGGGTGCGCGGCATCCTGAACCGGCGTGCGATCCCCGACGACCGGGGCTACGCCCCCAAGGTGCTCGACCTCGCCCAGCTGACGCTGCTGCGCGAGATCGCCGATCTGGTGGTGCCGCAGGACGGCCCGGCGATCGACCTCGCCGGCCGCGTCGACGCGCAGCTCGCCCGCGGGGAGGGCGACGGGTGGCGCAACGCCGATCTTCCGCCCGACCCCGAGGCGTACCGCGCCGGCCTCGACACGCTCGCCGCCGTCTGGCCGACCGACCCCGCCGATCGCGAGGCGGTCCTGCGCGCCGCGATCGAGGGGACCACGGATGCCGACGGCCCCCTCGATCCCGCCCGGCTGAAGCTGTGGCTGGAGGACGTGCGCAACGATCTCGTGCGGCAGTGGCTGGCGCACCCGGCGAGCATGGCGCGCGTCGGATACGACGGGTTCGCCACCGGCGGCAGCCCGATCCGCGGGTACGTGGAGCTGCGCCTGGGGCGCCGCGAAGACTGGGAGCCCGCCGGTGTCGGCGGCTCGATCGCGACGGGAGACGCGGCATGAACCTCGAGCAGATGCTCACGTACGGCACCGACGACACGGTCGACGTGGTCGTCGTGGGCACGGGTGCGGGCGGGGCTCCGCTGACCGCCGAGTTGGCCCGTAAGGGTCTCCGCGTGGTCGCCCTGGAGGCGGGGCGTCACTTCTCGCTCGACGACCTCACCCCCGACGAGACCGAAGCCGTCGAGATCAACTGGATGTCGGAGCGCCTGAGCGGCGGCGACGACCCCACCGCTTTCGGCCCGAACAACAGCGGTCGCGGTGTCGGCGGCTCGATGCTGCACTGGGGTGCCTTCACCCCGCGCCCCGACCGACGCGATCTGGCCCTGCGCACCGAGTCGGGCGTGGGCCGCGACTGGCCCGTCGACCCCGACGAGCTGCTGTCGTACGTCGAGCGCGTCGAGGGCGACATCGGCGTCTCGGGGCCGACCCCCTACCCGTGGGACCCGTCGCGCACCTACGCCTACGCCCCGGCGAAGCGCAACGCCCCGGCGAATCTCGTCGCGAAGGGCTGCGACGCGCTCGGCGTCCGGTGGGCCGACGCTCCCGCCGCCGTGCTCACCCGCGCGCGACTGCAGGATCACCACGGCGAGCGTGGCGCGTGCATCAACTGCGGCGAGTGCCATCAGGGCTGTCGAGCGGATGCCAAGGCCTCCACCGCCAACACGTACCTTCCCGCGGCGGTCGCCGCCGGCGCCGAGATCCGCAGCGAGGCGATGGTGCACGGGATCGAGCTCGACGCCCGCGGCCGTGTCGCCGCGGTGGTGTACCGACAGGGCGGCGTGGACGTGCGCCAGCGCTGCCGGGCGCTCGTGCTGGCCGGGGGCGGCGTCGAGACGCCGCGTCTGCTCCTGCACACCGGTCTCGCGAACGACAACGGCCAGGTGGGCCGAAACTTCCTCGCGCACGGCGCCACCCAGGTGTGGGGACGCTTCGACGAGCCGGTGCGCGGACACCGCGGCTATCCCTCGTCGCTCATCAGCGAGGACATGATGCGTCCCGACGACGCCGATTTCGCCGGCGGCTACCTCGTGCAGAGCCTCGGGGTCATGCCGCTGACGTTCTCGACCACGCTCGTGCGCGGCGGCGGGCTGTGGGGCCCCGAGCTGCTGCAGCGTCTCGAGCAGTCGCGGTTCATGGCGGGTATCGGCATCAACGCCGACTGCCTCCCCTCCGACGACAACCGCCTCACCCTCGCCGACGAGACCGACGAGTTCGGCATCCCCCGTGCGCGGGTGACCTTCACGGCGGGAGAGAACGAGAAGGCGATCGATCGGCACGCGACGGCGTTCATGCTGCGCGTCATGGAAGCGGCGGGGGCGCGCGAGACGATGGTCCTCGCGCGCACCGCGCACACGATCGGCACGGCGCGCATGTCGGACGACCCGTCCGACGGGGTGGTCGACGCCGACGGCCGCTCGCACGAGATCCCCAACCTCTGGATCTGCGACAACTCGGTCTTCCCGTCCGCGATCGCGGCCAACCCCGCGCTGACGATCATGGCCCTGTCGCTGCGCACGGCCGACCGCCTCCTGGCATCCACCGCCGCCTGACGACGCCCCGGTCCCGCGCCCCGCTCGCCCCGCGGGGCCGGGCCCCGGCGTCGCAGCGCCGGCCCGTCCCGCCACGTCATACGATGCGCGCGAGAGCACGGGAGAATGGATGCCATGAAGCTCGAGCACCTCGTCCGGTTCGCCGCCCTCGCCGAGGAGCTGCACTTCCCGCGCGCGGCCGAGAAGCTGCGTATCCCCCTCGCATCGCTGTACACGACCCTCGACAAGCTCGAGGAGGAGGTCGGCCAGCCGCTGGTGCAGCGCACCGCGCCGACGCGGCTCCTCCCCGCCGGCGAGCTTCTGCTCGAGGAGGCCCACCGCCGCATCGCCGACGCCCCGCCGCCCGCGCCGAAGCAGAAGGCTCCCGGCGGTGGCAAGGCCAAGGCCAACAAGGGCAAGGGTCGCGCCCCGATCGTGAAGGGCCAGCCCAAGCCCTACAAGAAGCGCCAGGGCCGCTGAGCCCCCGATCGATGAACGCTCGCTCCCGGGAGAAACGCTCTCGGAGGGCGTTTCTCCCCGCACCGGGCGTTCATCGGTGGTCCCCGGACTGCACGAGCCCTACTGCTCGGTGACCACTCCGGCCTCGACGCGCCAGCGCCGATCGGTCTGCACGGCGGCGAGCATGCGCCGGTCGTGCGTGACGAGCAGCAGCGTGCCGGTGTAGGACTCCAGCGCCTGCTCCAGCTGCTCGATCGCGGGCAGGTCGAGGTGGTTGGTCGGCTCGTCGAGCACGAGCACGTTGACGCCGCGGGCCTGCAGCAGCGCCAGCCCCGCTCGCGTGCGCTCCCCCGGCGAGAGACCGTCGACGGGCCGGGTGACGTGGTCGGCCTTCAGCCCGAACTTGGCCAGCAGCGTGCGCACCTCGCCCGAGTTCAGCTCCGGCACGAAGCCCTCGAACGTCTCGGCCAAGGGCCGCTCGCCCACCAGCAGCGACCGCGCCTGATCGATCTCGCCGATCTCGACGCTCGCCCCGAGGCTCGCCGTCCCCTCATCCGGCGTCTGGCGGCCCAGGATGCCGCGCAGCAGCGTCGACTTGCCGGCACCGTTCGGACCGGTGATGCCGATCCGGTCCCCGGCGTTCACCTGGAGCGAGACGGGTCCGAGGGTGAACTCGCCCTGCCGGAAGAGCGCCCCGGAAAGGGTGGAGACGACGGAGCTGGACCGCGGCGCCGACCCGATGGTGAACTCGAGCTGCCACTCCTTGCGGGGCTCCTCGACCTCCTCGAGCCGCGCGATCCGGCTCTCCATCTGCCGCACCTTCTGCGCCTGCTTCTCACTCGACTCGGTCGCCGCCTTGCGCCGGATCTTGTCGTTGTCGGGTGCCTTCTTCATCGCGTTGCGCACGCCCTGGCTCGACCACTCCCGCTGCGTCCGCGCGCGAGCGACGAGATCGGCCTTCGTGTCGGCGTACTCCTCGTACTTCTCCCGCGCTTGGCGCCGCAGGGTCGCGCGTTCCTCGAGGTATGCGTCGTAGCCGCCTCCGTACACGCGGTGCGCGTTCTGCGCGAGGTCGAGTTCGAGCACGCGGGTGACCGAGCGGGCGAGGAACTCCCGGTCGTGGCTGACCAGCACGACGCCGCCGCGGAGCCCCCGCACGAACGCCTCGAGACGCTCGAGCCCGTCGAGGTCGAGGTCGTTGGTCGGCTCGTCGAGCAGGGCGATGTCGAAGCGCGACAGCAGCAGGGCGGCCAGCCCCACGCGCGCCGCCTGACCTCCGGAGAGCCCGGTCATGAGGGCGTCGGGGCCGACGTCGAGACCGAGGTCGGCGAGCACGACCGGCATCCTTTCGTCGAGGTCGGCGGCTCCGCTCGCGAGCCAGCGTTCCAGGGCGGAGGCGTAGGCGTCGTCGGCGCCGACGGCGTCGGGGTCTCCGAGGGCCGCGGCCGTGGCATCCATCTCCTGCGTCGCGTCGGCGCAGCCGGTCCGACGGGCGATGTACCGGGCGACGGTCTCGCCCGGCACGCGCTCGTGCTCCTGCGGGAGCCAGCCGACGAACGCGTCGGCGGGGGCGAGGCTGATCGTCCCCGCCTGCGGCTCGTCCGCCCCGGCGAGCAGGCGCAGCAGCGTCGACTTGCCCGCGCCGTTCGCCCCCACCACACCGATCACGTCCCCCGGCGCGACGGTGAGGTCGACGCCGTCGAAGAGCGTGCGGTGTCCGTAGCCCCCGGCGAGGCCCTGTGCGACGAGGGTGGCGGTCATTCCTCTAGTTTCCCAGGTTCACCTCGCGCCCGAGCGCGCAGCGGTCCCCTCCGCAGCTGCTCCCGTCTTCGTCACCGGGCCCGCGGGTGCGCCCCGGCGTAGACGTCGCGCAGCGCGTCGACCGATACGTGCGTGTAGATCTGCGTCGTGGCGACCGAGGCGTGCCCGAGCAGCTCCTGCACGACCCGGACGTCGGCGCCGCCCTGCAGCAGGTGGGTCGCGAACGAGTGCCGCAGGGTGTGCGGCGAAACGTGGGCGGTGAGCCCGGCGTTCTCGGCCGCGGCCTGGATGATCAGCCAGGCGCTCTGGCGCGAGAGCGGCGCTCCCCGCACCCCGAGGAACAGCTTCGGGGTGGCGCGTCCCTTCGCCGCGAGCGCCGGACGCACGCGCGTCAGGTACGCCTCGATCGCCGCCCGCGCGTAGGAGCCGACCGGGACGACGCGCTCCCTGTCGCCCTTGCCCCGCACCCGCAGCATGTCGCCGTGGGCGAGATCGTCGACGTCGAGCTGCACGATCTCCGACACGCGCGCGCCGGTCGCATAGAGCAGCTCGAGCAGGGCGCGGTCCCGCACCGCCGCCGGTTCCGCCGCGGAGGCGTCCGTCGTCCCGGGCGCGGGGCCGGCGGCATCCAGCAGCTCGGTGATCTGCGCGATCGTGAGGGCCTTCGGTAGGCGTTGCGGAGCCTTGGGCGGACGCAACCGCGAGCTGGGGTCGGTGTCGACCCGCCCCTCGCGCACGAGGAAGCGGTGCAGCCCCCGCACCGACGACTGCAGCCGTGCGAGCGACGACGACGCCGGTGGGGGCTCGGCCGAGGCCCGCTCGGCGGCGAAGTCGGCGATCAGCGCGGGGGTGACGGCATCCACCCTGTCGACCCCGCGCGCGGCCAGCCACTGCGTGTACAGCGCAAGGTCGCGACGGTAGGCCGCGACGGTGTGATCGGACAGCCCGCGTTCGAGCGCGACGTGCCGCAGATAGGTCTCGACCGCGCGCTCGAGCTCCACGTCAGCGGGCGGAGGCCTCGCGGCGCAGCACCTCGGCGGCGGCCAGGGCGCCGGTGGCCAGGATGCCGTTGCGCAGGCGCCCCGCGAGCACGGCGTCGATCACGTCGGCGAGTGCCACGCGCTCGACGCGCATGTCGGACTCCTCGTGCTCACGCTCGTAGTCGGTCTCGACGGAGCGCAGGCCGCGGGCGAGGAAGAGGTGCACGACCTCGTCGTTGCCGCCGGGGGTGGTGTGCATCGAGACGAGGTGCTGCCACCGGTCGGCCTCGAGGTCGACCTCCTCGGTCAGTTCGCGCTTCGCCGTCTCGAGCGGCGGCTCGCCCTCGACGTCGAGCAGACCCGCCGGGATCTCCCAATCGCGTTCCTTGATGGGGTGGCGGTACTGCTGGATCAGCACGACGTTCTCGTCGTCGTCGATGGCCACGACGGCCGCGGCCCCCGGGTGCTCGACGTACTGACGCGTCATCTCGCCGTCGCCGTAGCGCACCGTGTCGGACCGCACATCCCACACCGCCCCCTCGTAGACGAGCTCGCTGGAGACGACCTCGAGGTCGACGCGCTCGTCGCGCAGTTCTTCCACGTCAGTCCTCCTCGACGTCGAACAGCTCGCTCGAGCGGTGGCGCTCGAGCGCCGCGCCCACGAGGCCGCGGAACAGCGGATGCGGCTCGGTCGGACGCGAGCGCAGCTCGGGGTGCGCCTGCGTGGCGATGTAGTAGGGGTGCACGTCGCGGGGAAGCTCGACGAACTCCACGAGGTCGAGGTCGGGGTTCAGCCCCGAGAACACCAGACCCGCCTCGCTGAGCTGCTGACGGTAGGCGTTGTTGACCTCGTACCGGTGGCGGTGGCGCTCGGAGATGTTGTTCGCGCCGTACACCTCGGCGGCCAGGGAGCCCTCCGCGAGCGCCGCGGGGTACAGGCCCAGGCGCATCGTGCCGCCCAGGTCGCCGCTCTCGAGGATGTCGACCTGCTCGGCCATGGTCGCCACGACCGGGTGCGCGGTGTCGGGGTCGAACTCGCTCGACGACGCCCCCTCGAGGCCCGCGACCGTGCGCGCGTACTCGATGACCATGCACTGCAGGCCGAGGCAGATGCCGAGCGTGGGGATGCCCTGCTCGCGGGCGAAGCGCAGGGCGCCGAGCTTGCCCTCGATGCCGCGGATGCCGAAGCCGCCGGGCACGATGATGCCGTCGACCGCGCCGAGCGCCTTGGCCGCGCCCTCGGGCGTCTCGCACAGGTCGGAGGGGATCCACGTGATCTTCACGTGCGTCTCCTGCCCGAAACCACCGGCCTTGATCGCCTCGGTGACCGAGAGGTAGGCGTCGGGCAGGTCGATGTATTTGCCGACCAGGCCGATGGTGACCTCGTGCTTGGGGTTGTGCACCGCCTGCAGCACGCGGTTCCAGCGCGACCAGTCGACGTCGGCGGCCTTGGCGATGTCGAGCGCGTCGACGATGTAGGCGTCGAGGCCCTGGTCGTGCATCATCGTGGGGATGTCGTAGATGCTCGGCACGTCGATCGCGTTGACGACCGCGTCTTCGTCGACGTCGCACATGAGCGCGATCTTGCGCTTGTTCGATTCGGTGACGGGACGGTCGCTGCGCAGCACCAGGGCGTCGGGCTGGATGCCGATCGAGCGCAGCGTGGCCACGGAGTGCTGGGTGGGCTTGGTCTTCTGCTCGCCCGAGGCGCCCATGAACGGCACGAGCGAGACGTGCACGAAGAAGACGTTCTTGCGACCCAGCTCGTGACGGATCTGGCGGGCCGACTCGATGAAGGGTTGGGACTCGATGTCGCCGACGGTGCCGCCGATCTCGGTGATGATGACGTCGGGCTGCGGCTGCTCGCTGGCCTGCAGGCGCATGCGGCGCTTGATCTCGTCGGTGATGTGCGGGATGACCTGCACCGTGTCGCCGAGGTACTCGCCGCGGCGCTCGCGCGCGATCACCTGCGAGTAGATCTGGCCGGTGGTGACGTTGGCAGCCTGGCTCAGCTCGATGTCGAGGAAGCGCTCGTAGTGACCGATGTCGAGGTCGGTCTCGGCGCCGTCGTCGGTGACGAAGACCTCACCGTGCTGGAACGGGTTCATCGTGCCCGGATCGACGTTGAGGTACGGGTCGAGCTTCTGCATGACCACGCGCAGTCCGCGAGCGGTGAGGAGGTTGCCGAGGCTGGCCGCCGTCAGGCCCTTCCCCAGGGAGGAGACCACTCCTCCGGTGACGAAGATGTGCTTCGTCGTGAAGGTCGTGTCGTCTGAGTGTCCCGCGTCCGAAGTCTGCATCACGGGCTTCGATCCTATCAGTCGTGTTCGGGGGTTCGTCCGGAAGTCTGGCAGCACCGTCCGACATCGGCGTCACGCCCGTGTGTCGATCCCGCGTCGTCGCTTCTTCCGGCCGGGCCGCGCCGTGCTCGGCGGTGGGGACGAGGACGCGGTCGGCGGTCGTCCCGTGTCGGGTTTCGGTCGCCGCGTGGCCACGAAGGCGATGATGACGACCACGATCGACAGCCCCAGCGGGACGAGCACGACGGGCACGATCGGATCCTCGTCCGTCGCCTCGCCGGAGGCCCAGCCGACGAGGAACACCTGAGCGACGGTGAGGCTCAGGGGGAGCCAGCGAGCGATGTCACGTCGGACTCCGATCCGGCCGCCCGCGGGCGCCCCGACGAGCCCGAGCACGATCGCCAGCACGGCGAGCAGAGGACCGATCACCCAGGGCAGGGCGGTCCACAGACGATGCCCGATGCCCGGCGGCGGAGACGCGGCGAACGTGTCCGCCGTGAAACGCAGCTCCAGCCCGACGAACTGCGACGACGACGGCCAGAGCCCGTTCCGCTCGTCCTCGTCGTCGCTCCTCTCGTCGAAGGCGATGACGGTGTCCGCCCCGCGTTGCAGGCTCTCGCCCAGGGGGACGGGCGGCGCCGAGGGGCGATACGGCGATTGGTCGAGCCACCCCGATCCGTCGACGAGACGATCGGCGAGCTCGTCCGAGAGGGTCAGCGCGACGCGCAACCGTTCCGTGTCGACGTCGACGAGCTCCCATGTCGACGACCACCACGGCATCAGGGCCGTCCAGGTGAGCCGGTCGACGGGCCCGTCAGCCGCGACCACGGGCCGTTCCAGCGCGTACCGCACCTCCACCTCGTGCTCGCCCGCCCGGTCGTCGGCGAGGCGCGTCTGCACCACCGCATGGCCCAGGCGGCGGCTCTGCACGAAGGGGACGTCCTCGCCGTCGACGGTGATCGCCTCGACGCGCAGCCCCTGATCGTGACCATCGACGACATCGCGCCACACGCGGGTCACCTGCGGGACCGCGCGGCGGTTGCCGATGACCGTGGCCTGCAGCCGCTCGACGACCTCCAGTCGCGCTGCGCCGTCGTCGTCGCGCGTGAGCGCGGCCTCGATGTCGGCGTCGGTGACGCCCACCCCGTAGTCCCCCGGCAGCCCCTCGAGGACGTCGCCCTGGTCGGGGGCGTGGCTCGTCGCCGCCGGGGTGAGGAACGCCAGCGCCACCGCCCCGGCCACCACGGCGAGGGCCAGGGCGCGCACGCCGATTCGTCCGGGGCCAAAGAACGCGGGGTCGGCGCCGGCTCGTCGGCCGATGCCCTCCCGTGCGAGCAGGCGGAGGATCAACCGGCCGGCCGCGCGGGGCCGTTCGAAGAGCACGACGTACGGCAGGTCGGCCGAGCGCAGAGGGGTGCGCTCCGCCGCGAGCGTCGTTCGCAGGTGCAGGCGCTGGCCGAGCAGGTGCTCACGGGCGAGGGCGCCGTCGCGGGTGAGCGGGCGGGCGCCGAGGGCGATGGCGAAGACGACGATGGCGAGGACCGCGGCCAGGACCGCGGCGACGGGAGGCCACCACTCGAGCGTGAGCGCACTCTGATGCGACAGCTGCCGAGCAAGCCCGAGCTGCAGAGCGGTCAGGGCGATGGCACCGCCGAGGAAGGCGTCCCGGACGAACCCGCTCGGCACCCGGCGCAGCCCGTCGTCGAACTGCGTCCTCCAGGCGGGGAGAGAAGCGGAAGGCGCGCCACGAAGGTATGAGGTCACCCCACCGGCCCGCCCGGTACCCGGCACGGGCGAGACGACGGGTCAGGCGCGGATCGGTCGGCGAACGCCGCCACGCGTCGAGCGCTTCGGCGAGCGCGGTGGTACGCCAGGCACCCCAGAGGCGCGCGTCGAGGGCGAGCGAGCTCGCTCGCCGCGGCGCCGACTCGGCGACGAACCAGGCGCGGCCTCGCGCGTCGCCCCAGGCCACGGCGCGCGCCGCGAAGGCGAACAGCACTCCGGCCGCGAGCAGCAGCAGAGGCACGAAGGGCCCGTACGCCTGCACGAAGAACAGCGGCGACGGCCCCGGCATCGCGAAGGTCCCGGGCGCGAAGCGCATGGTGAACCAGAACGACCCGTGCGGCGGGATGTTCTGATCGTTGTCGACCTCGTAGACGAGCGGTTCGGATGCCGCGTCCTCCGGCTCCATGGTGACCGACCCGCTCACGAGCAACCAGGCGATCCCCGAGGTGGGCTGCCGGGCGAAGGCGTCGGCGAGGTCGCGCGGGACGGTGACGCGCAGCGCGCTCCCCGACACCCCGTGCGGCCACTCCGGCCCGAACACGTCCCACTCCAGCACCTGGTACGGCAGCTCCAACGACAGGTCGCGGTCGTCGTGGGCGACATCGGTGAGCACGTAGGTCAGCTCGACCGGGTGCGAGCCGGTGAAGCGTCCTCCCGCGTCGATCGTGTACGTCGTCCGGGTGGGCCCCGTCGTCACGCGCGGGTCGATCGGGCTCCCGTCGAGGCGGGCGCCGACGAGCCTCGGGGCGAGGTCGTGCCCCTCGTACTGCGTCGCGACGACGCGTTCGATCGCGTCCTCGTCGACGTCGTCGGGGAACACCGCCGTGAAGCTCTCGCGCACGGTCACGACCAACTCGCCCTCGTCGCCGCGGGCGAGGGTGTAATCGGCCGAGAAGTCCTTCGCGATCCAGGTGCTCGTGGCTTCGCCGGCCGATGAGGTGATGTCCTCGAACGTGAGGGGCGCGTTGACGACCGGACCCACCAGCAACAGGATGCCGACCGCGGTCACCGCCGCCCAGAAGATCTGGATGCCGCGGCGCAGTCGTGTGCCGCCGTGCGAGCGCAGCCACGACTCGAGGCGTTCGAGCAGGCGCGACAGCGCGGCCCACAGCGGGGTGTGCCGTGGCGGGGGGAGATGCGTCGCCTCCGGCGGCGCCGTGAGCGCGGCGTCGGGGGCGTCGGTCATCGGCTGCGCCCGGTCTCCAGCAGTTCGCGCGCGTGGGTGAGCGCGGCCTCGGAGTCGCTGAGTCCCGACAGCAGGCGGGCCATCTCGGCTTCGCGTTCGGCTCCGTCGAGCCGTCGGACACTGGATGCCGTCACCGCACCGTCGTTGCCTTTCACCACGGTGAGGTGGTTGCCGGCGAACGCGGCGACCTGGGCGAGGTGGGTGACCGCGATGACCTGCGACGATTCGGCGAGACGCGCCAAGCGGCGCCCGACCTCGATCGCCGCGGCGCCGCCGATCCCGGCATCCACCTCGTCGAACACGAACGTCGGAACGGGGTCGACGCCCGCGATGACGACCTCGATCGCGAGCATGACCCGGCTGAGCTCGCCCCCGGATGCTCCGCGCGAGACGGGCCGGGGGTCGGCGCCGGGATGCGGGGCGAGCAGGATCGACACCTCGTCGCGTCCGTGGCCGGCGGGGGCGGCGGGGGCCACCTCGACCGTGAGCGCGGCGTCGGGCAGCGCGAGCGCGTGCAGTTCTTCGGTCACGGCCGCGCCGAGGCGTGCGGCGGCTTCCCGCCGCGCGGCGGTGAGCGCGTCGGCAGCCGCGTCGAGCGCGGCGGTCGCCTCGTCGCGACGCACGCCGAGGCGTTCGATGCGGTCGCCGTCGTCGTCGAGCTCGACCAGACGAGCCGAGCCCGTCTCGAGCAGCGCGATCGCGGCGTCCACCGATCCATGCGTGCGGGCCAGACCCGCCAGCACGCCGCGGCGTTCGTCGACGGCCGCGAGCTCGTGCGGGCCGGACTCGTCGAGGTCGGCGAGGTAGCCCGACAACGCGACCGAGGCGTCGGTCGCCCGATAGCCGAGGTCGGCCACGGTCTCGGCGATGGCGGCGAGGGCGTCGTCGCTGCCCGCGATGCGCTCCAGTGCGCGCCGGGCTTCGGCGAGCAGCGTCACGACGTCGGGAGAGCCGTCGTCGTTCGACAGCGCCGCGTGGGCGGTGACGGCCGCGACGCGCAGCTCCTCGGCGTTCGCGAGGCGCTCGGCCCGACGGGCGAGCTCCTCGTCCTCTCCGGGGAGGGGCGCCGCAGCTTCGATCTCGGCGATCGCGGCACGCAGCTGCGCGGCCTCGCGCGCTCGATCGTCGCGGTCGGTCGTGAGCGTGGTCAGCTCGGCGTCGAGTGCGCGCCACTCGTCCCACGCGGCACGGTAGCGGCTGCGCGCGCTCGCCACGGCCTCGCCGCCGAAGCGGTCGAGGGCGTCGCGCTGGGCGGAGGCCGACCGCAGCCGCAGCTGGTCGGACTGACCGTGCACGACCACGAGGTCGTCGGCGAGGTCGGCGAGCACGCCGGCCGGAGCGGTACGGCCGCCCACGGTCGCGCGGCCGCGACCTTCGCTCGAGACGGTGCGGCCGAGATAGAGCTCGGCGGCGCCGTCGCCCACGGGTTCGACGTCTCCCCCGGCCTCGCGCACGCGCTCGACGACGGGGCCGTCCTCGGGCACGATCCAGACGCCCTCGACGGCGGCCTGGGCCGCCCCCGAGCGCACGGCTCCCGAGTCGGCGCGCTGACCGAGCAGCAGCCCCAGCCCGGTGACGACCATGGTCTTGCCGGCGCCGGTCTCGCCGGTGATGGCGGTGAAGCCCCGACCGATCGGCAGCGTCGCGTCCGCGATCACGCCGAGGTCTTTGAGGCGCATCTCCTCGATCACGCCGCGCCCCCCGCCGAGCCGCGCCACCCGGTCACCGGGAGGCGGAACTTGCGCACGAGCCGGTCGGTGAAGGCGGCCGGGTGCAGACGCGCGAGGCGCACCGGCCGCGACGACCGACGCACCATCACGCGGGCGCCCGGGGGCAGCTCGTGCGAGCGTCGACCGTCGCACCACAGGATGCCGCTCCCGCTCGTGCGCTCGAGCACCTCGACGGCCACCATGGCGTCGGGGCCCACGACCAGCGGACGGGCGAACAGAGCGTGCGCCGACAGCGGCACCACGGCGATCGCCTCGACGGTGGGCCAGATCACGGGGCCTCCCGCCGAGAAGTTGTAGGCCGTCGACCCGGTGGGCGAAGCGACGACGACCCCGTCGCACCCGAACGACGACAGGGGGCGCCCGTCGACCTCCATCACGACTTCGAGCATGCGCTCGCGGCTGGCCTTCTCGACCGTCGCCTCGTTCAGGGCCCAGGTCTCGTAGATGACGGAGTCGTCGGCATCCAGGACGCGGACGGCCAGGGCCAGGCGCTCCTCCACCGTGTAGTCGCGGGCGATGACACGGCGGACGGCGTCGTCCATGTCGTCGCGCTCGATCTCGGCGAGGAAGCCGACGTGTCCCATGTTGATGCCGAGGATGGGGACGGTCCCGCCGCGCACCATCTCGGCGGCGCGCAGGATGGTGCCGTCGCCGCCGAGCACGATGGCGAGCTCGACGTCGTCGATCGCGACGTCGTCGCCGAGCGTCGCGACGCCCTCGAGGGTGAGACGCTCCGCGAGCTCGGGGCGGTCCTCGGCCGAGACCACGGGGGTCGCCCCGGCCGCCCGCACCGCGGTGATGATGCGCTCGGCGGCGTGGACGGTGTCGTCGCGGCGCGCGTGGACGACGAGGAGGATTCGGCGATCGCTGGGGGTCATCGGCTTCCGGTCAGTCGGGTCACGGTGCTCTCCCATTCTGAGGGCTCGGTGCCGTGGGCGGCCGAGAACCACGCGACGTACTCCTGGTTGCCGTGCGTTCCCACGATTGGCGACGCGATGAGACCGGCGGTGCGCAGCCCTGCATCCCAGGCGGACCACAGCACGCCGTGCACCGCATCGGAGCGCAGGGCGGGGTCGGTCACCAGCCCGCCCTTCACGGCGGTGCGACCGACCTCGAACTGCGGCTTGATCAGCAGCAGCACGTCGGCGTCGGGTGCGGCGGTGGCGGCGACCGCCGGCAGCACGTGCTCCAGCGAGATGAACGAGAGGTCGCCCGTGACCACGTCGGGGCGCGCCTCGACGCCCGTGGCGGCGGCGAGCGTGTCGGCGGTCATGAACCGCACGTTATACCCCTCGACCGACACGACCTCGGGGTCGGATGCCACGACGGTGGACAACTGCCCGTGGCCGACGTCGACGGCCATCACCGGACGCGCCCCGCGTTCGCGCAGGACCTGCGTGAAGCCCCCGGTCGAGGCGCCGAGGTCGAGAGCGACACGGGATGCGACCTCGACGGGGAAGGCGTCGAGGGCGGCGAGGAGCTTGTGCGCGGCGCGACTGACGTAGTGATCGTCGCCGGCGACGTCGATGGCGGTGTCGTCCGAGACGGGGGCGGAGGCCTTGACGACGGGGCGACCGTCGACGCTCACGAGACCGCCGGCGATCAACTGGGCGGCGTGCGAGCGGGAGCGCGCGAGACCCCGGGCGGCGAGCTCGGCGTCGAGGCGAGGGCTCACGGGCGCGACGACGCGTCGGTCGGCGCGGACTCGAGACGCCGAGCCAGCTCGTCGTGCACGACGGCGTAGGCCTGCGCCCGCGTCTCGAGCGGTTGCTCCTCGATGAGGCGCAGGCGGTCGATCAGTTCGGGGGCGGCATCCGGGGCGGCGCTGTCCGACATGGATGCCATGCTACCGACGTCAGCGCACGCGGAACGGGTCGGCGTAGAGCTGCTCGGGAACGCGGAAGCCGAAGATGGCGCGCCCGGAGTTCCAGATGGCCGCCGCCCCGGCACGCAGCAGGTCGATCTGTCGCGAGCCCGCCGCGACGATGCGCAGGTCGACCCCGTCGATCTCGACGATCGCGTCGCCGACGCGCGTGCGGTCGCCCTTGACGATCGTGGCCGGGTAGGGCTCGAACAGCTGCCGCAGGTCCTCGACGATGTAGTCGGGTCGCTGCGACGGCGGTGCGGCCAGCACCTGCTTCGGCCGATCGATGCCGGTGAGCACGAGGAGCGAGGGCATCTCCGCGGTGCGTGCCCCCTGGATGTCGGTGTCGAGCCGGTCGCCGATGAACAGCGGCGACTGCGCGCCGGTGCGCGCGACCGCGACGTCGAAGATCGGCCGTTCGGGCTTGCCGGCGATGGTGGCCAGACGCCCCACGGCCGTGTGCACGGCCGACACGAGGGTTCCGTTGCCGGGCGCGATCCCCCGCGCCTGCGGGATCGTCCAGTCGCTGTTCGTGGCCACCCAGGGGATGCCGCCGTCCTCGATCGGCGTGGCCAGCGCGTACGCCGCCTCGGCGAGGTGCTTCCAGCCGACCTCGGGCGCGAAGCCCTGCACGACAGCGGCCGGGCGGTCGTCCGCGCTGCGCGTGACGACGAATCCCGCCTTCTCGACCTCGACGACGAGGCCCTCCCCGCCCACGACGAGCAGGGTCGACCCGGCGGGGACGAGCTCGGCCATCAGACGCATCGCCGCCTGCGGGCTGGTGGTCACGTCGTCGGGCGCGACGCGCAACCCCAGCGACGTGAGGTGCTCGGCGACCGAGGCGTCGGTGCGCGAGGCGTTGTTCGTGATGTACCCCAGCCGCCGTCCCTCGCTCTGGGCACGGTTGAGGCTCTCGACCGCGTGCGGAAGCGCACCGGGCCCGGCGTAGACCACGCCGTCGAGGTCGGCGAGGACCACGTCGACCCCGTCCAGCGGCGTCGCCTCCGGCGCACGCCGCCCGAAGATCATCGCTGCTCCTCCGCGTCGTCGTCGCCCGTGACCGTGGCGCTCGCGCCGTCTCCCGCGGCGGACTCTCCTGCGTCGACCGCCTCGTCGTCCTCGGCCGCGGAGTCCGCGGCGACGGGCGCCTCGTCCTCGGGGTCGGCGACGGGGATGACTCCGGATGCCACGTCGACACCGCCCTCGTCGTCGATCAGGTCGATCTCCTCGACGACGATGACCTCGCGGTCGGCGACCCCGGATGCCGCGTCGAGCGCGTCGGAGGCGATCTCGGCGCGACGCTGCCATTCAACGGCCTCGTCGTCACGCCCCAGCTCCTCGAGCACGGCCGCCCGAGCCGAGAACAGCGCGGGGCTCCACTCGAACGCCCGGTCGGGGTCGGCCTCGGGGATGTCGAGCTCCTGCAGCGCCCTCTCGGTCTGACCGAGATCGAGGCGCGCGCCCGACATGGCGATCGCGAGCTGAACACGCACGGGCGTCGACAGGCTCGACCGGTCGACCGCACGGCCCTCTTCCAGCGCGCGGTCGGGGCGCCCCACGCCGCGTTCGCTGTCGACGATCAGCGGGAGCTGCTCGTCCGAGCCGGTGATGCGACGGTGCGTGCGCAGCTCGCGCAGAGCGAGAGCGAAGTCACCCACGGCGTAGGCGGTGATCGCCACCGTCTCACGCACGACACCCACGCGGCCGGCGCTGCGCGAGGCGGCCAGCGCGTGCTGGTGCGCGAGCTCGGGGTCGTCGTCGATCAGCCGCGCGGCCATCGCGAGGTGTCGGGCGACGTTGTCGGCGTTGTCCTTGCTGAGGGTCTTCAACTCGTTGCGCGCCGCGCCCGGGAGGTCGAAGGCGGTGACGTCCTCGGGGATCTCCGGGCCACGCTCGCGACGGTCCTGCGGAGGCCGGGTCGCGCGAGCGTCCTCACGGTCGAAGCGCTTGGGGGCACCAGCACCCGGGCGGCGATCGCCCGACGGCCGACGGTCCCCGGCGCCGCGCGACTGTCCGTCGCGGCGGTCGGGACGCGAGTCGGAGCCCCGGTAGGCGGGCCGCCCCTCGCCCTGCCCGCGATAGGGCCGGTTCTCTCCGTCACGCCGTTCGGGACGATCCCCCTCTCGACGGAAGGGACGCGCGTCCCCGTCGCGGCGCGGACGACCGGCGCTCTCGCCGTCGCGACGGAACGGGCGGTCGCCTTCACGGCGGAACGGACGGTCACCGTCACGGCGGTCGGGACGCTCGCCCTCACGGCGGAACGGACGACCGTCCCCGTCACGACGCACGGGGCGGTCACCGTCACGGCGAACCGGACGGTCTCCCTCGCGGCGGAACGGACGATCGCCGTCACGACGCACGGGGCGGTCGCCTTCGCGGCGGAACGGACGATCGCCGGCGTCACGACGCTCCGGACGCTCCCCGTCGCGGCGGAACGGACGATCACCGTCACGACGCACGGGACGCTCGCCATCGCGACGTATCGGGCGGTCACCGCCCTCGCGACGGAACGGGCGGTCTCCCTCACGACGCTCCGGACGCTCCCCGTCGCGGCGGAACGGACGATCACCGTCACGCCGAACAGGACGGTCGCCCTCGCGGCGGAACGGGCGGTCGCCGTCCCGGCGGGGTCGACCGCCACCGTCGCCGTCACGACGGAAGGGACGGTCCCCACGGGAAGCGGGACCGTCACCCCGGGACGGGCGTCCTTGTCCGAACGAGCGCTCCCCCGAGCGCCCTTCGCTGCTGCTCGAGTCGTTCGCGTCGTTCGACATGACTTTCCTCCCCGGGAAAAAACTACCCGTAAAATGCGAAATGGCCACCCAGCGTTGGGTGGCCATTTCGGCTGAAAAGAAGTCCGGCGGTGTCCTACTCTCCCACAGGGTCCCCCCTGCAGTACCATCGGCGCTGAGAGGCTTAGCTTCCG